>NZ_MVHD01000032.1 GCF_002086635.1 Mycobacterium alsense
TAGGTGACCTTCGAACCCGGATCCATCACCAACCCAGCCCGCGACGCCAGCATCGACAGCTGGGTCTTCGCCGTGAATGCCCCGCGAAATTGCAAATACACCAAGACCATGATCACCGCCAGGACGATGAACACGCCGGCCGTGATCCAGCGGTACGGCGGTTCCCGCGACGGGTTGATCCGCGCCGCGAGGTTGGTCATGGTGTCTCAATCTAACCGGTTCCAGCGGTAGCTGCGCGGTTTGGCCGCTGCACCTCGCGGGGGGCCCGCGCGGCGACGGGTCGAGCCTCGACCGTGAGAATCCCGCCCGGCATTCACACCCAAAGCCGTGCGCTCACACCCAAAGCCGCGCGCTCACACCCGAATCCGTGAGCGCACACACCGCGTTCACATCGAAGCCCAGTCGTCCCACGACCCGGGGAAGTCGAGAGCCGTGCGCGGGATCTGCGCGGTGCCGACGATCTCGCGGAAGTGATCTTGCCAACCCCACCAGAGGCAGATGTGAAAGACGTGCTGGTACCAGCTGAGTTGGTAGCCGTCGGGGATGACCTCGCCCTTGTTCTCCGGCGAGAACACGGCGACGGCCAACAGGCCGATCACGGCCGAGGCGGGAAGCTGTATCTTCCCGGAACGCCAGATCTGCACGCCGAGGGGGCGGGGGCCGGGCGGGGTCAGTTCGAATCCCTTCGGCAGTTCGTCTTCGTGGCCGTGCCCCGAGCGGTGCACGCCGTAGAGGACGTCGGCGACGTCGGGGCGGCCGTCGGGCAGGTCCGACTTCGCCGCGACGGGAAAGCGGCTCCGGTCGAAGTCGATGCCCGGCGCCGCCATCGCGCCGAAGATGTCCAGGGAGTCGCGGATGGTGCGTTTGAACCGGGTCGCCACCCCCTGCTGCGGGTAGCGCTTCTTCGCGGTTCCGTCGACGGAGTTGCAGGCCTGACCCATCGCCGCGTCCCACTCGCGCCGCTCCCAATGGTCGAGCGAGCGCCTGACCGCGTCCCCGACGTCCACGCATGGAGGTTATCCACCGGGTCGCCGGCGTGTCCCGGCTATGGGCGTGGTTGGAACGGCCCCCAACGCGGCGGGATGGTCACCGTCTGGGTGACCGTGCTGGTTTCGGTGCTCGGCGAGGCGGTGACCGTGCTCGGCGGGACGGTCGTCGTCGGGGTGTCGGTGCTCGGCGGCGGGGCGGTCTCGGTGACCGTTTCGGTCGGCGCGTTCCCGCCGCCTCCGCCCCCATGGTGGCGGGGCGGCGCCGCGGTCGTCGTCGTGGTCGTCACCACCGAGGAGGACGTGGTGGGCGCCGTCGTCGTCGTGGCCGGGGCGGGCGTGGGCGGCCCGGCCACCAGCTTGATCACCGCGTACGCCGCGAGACCGAGCACGATCACCCCGACCGCGCCGGCGGCGACGAGCGCCCACGGGCGGCGATACCACGGCGCCGGGGGCTCGGGAGGGGAGCCGTAATCGCCGTAGTCGCCGTAATCCCCGTAACCGCCGTATCCGGCGGCGCGGGTCGGCTCCGAGTAGTAGTCGGGGTTCTCGGGGGAGGGCGGCACGGGGGGAGATGGTAGCCGGTCAGGCTTGGTTCTCGATAAGCGTCAGCGCCCGCTCGAAAAGATGCACCGTGGCCGCGTGCAGCTGGTCGCCCACCTCTTTTTCGGCCTGGCCCGCACAGGCCCGGGCCAGCGTGCCCTCGATCACGATCCCGAGCTTGAAGCAGGCCAGCACCGTGTACCAGGTGATGTGCGAGAGGTCGCGGGTGGTGTTGGCGGCGTACCGCTGGAGCAGGTCGTCGGTGCTGGCCAGCCCGTCCTGGCCACCCAGGGCGTGGCTGAAAACGCTGGACCCGTCGGGCTGGCGCCAGGTGGCCAGCAGCCAGCCCAGGTCCAACAGGGGATCGCCGATCGTGCACATCTCCCAGTCGACGATCGCGACCACCTCGGGCCCGGTGCGCGAGAACATGACGTTGGCGGCGTGGTAATCGCCGTGCATGATGCCGGGTGTCCAAACCTCCGGGCGGCGCCGCTCCAGCCAGGACGCGACCTGCTCGACCCCCGGGATGTCGGGCCCGGGGTAGTTCGCGTACTGCCGATAGGAGTCCAGCTCGCCGAGCCAGCGCGGCACCTGACGTTCCAGAAAGCCCTCCGGTTTGCCGAAGTCGGCCAGGCCGACGGCGACGTGGTCGACGGCGCCGAGCTTGGCCAGCGCATCGGCCATCGACAGGCCCATTTGGAAGCGCACCCCGGCATCGCCCGCGTGCAACGGCGGCAACCCCTCGCCGGCGTTGAACCCGTCGACCGGTTCCATCAGGTAGAAGACGGCTCCCTGATCCGAGCCGAGCACGCTGGGGTCGTCGCAGGTGGCGATCAGGTGCGGGTGCGGCACGTCCGAGCCGGCCAGCGCCGCAAGGACTTTGGTTTCCCGCAGGATCACGCTGTTGCTGCGCGGGCGCAGGTGCCGCGGCCCCCGCCGCAGCACGTAGGGACGCCCGGCCCGGGTGAAGCGCAGCATGACGTTCTGCGTTCCGCCGGTGACGTTGGCGACGTCCTCCAGGGGTCCCTCGCCGAGGCCCTGCTCGGACATCCATGCCGCGACGGCTTCGAGGTTGACGTGCTCCACGTTCAGCCCCTGGGATGCGGGGTGTAGCGGACGGTTTGGGCCCGGATCACGCCGTCGCCGAACAGGAAGGTGTCGACACCGTCGTCGACGCGGTTCACCGCCGAATCGGCGGCCCACTCGAGAAACAGCACCTCGCCTTCGAAGATCTGATTCTTCAGGTCCCACTTCGCGTTGGGCAGCTCGCCGCGCAGCTTGGCGAAGGCCGCGCGTATGCCGTCCCTGCCGCGCACGGCCCCCGCGGGCGTGATCAGCACGGAATCGTCGCCATAGTCGGCGACGATCTCGTCGAGGTTTCCCGCGGCCAGCGCCTCCCCGTGGTGGGCGAATACTTCCTGCGGTGTGCGCGTCATGCCAGCAGCCTAGGTCACCGGCGGCGGGCGGCCGGCGCCGCCGGAGGCTGGAACAATAGGCAGCGGAACTAACGGACTTCGGGCATGGAAGGACACGGCGATGCCGCGCACCGACGACGATTCCTGGGACATCACCCAAAGCGTGGGCGCCACCGCCCTGGGTGTCGCCGCGGCGCGCGCCGCCGAGACCGAGAGCGAGGATCCGCTCATCAACGACCCGTTCGCGCGGGTGTTCGTGGACGCCGCGGGCAAGGGCATGTGGAGCATCTACGCCGATCCCAAGCTGCTGGCAAAGGCCGCCGAACTCGAACCGGAGGTGGGGGCGCGGATGCAGCTGATGACCGATTTCATGGCCACGCGCACAGCCTTTTTCGATGAATTCTTTCTGGGCGCCGCCGATGCCGGCGTTCGGCAGGTGGTCATTCTGGCCGCCGGCCTTGACGCGCGCGCCTGGCGGCTGCCGTGGCCCGACGGCACGGTGGTCTATGAGCTGGACCAGCCCAAGGTGCTGGAATTCAAGTCCGACACGCTGCGCCGGTACGGCGCGCAGCCGAAGGCCCGGCTGGCCAACGTGCCCATCGACTTGCGCCAAGACTGGCCGAAGGCGCTGCACGAGGCGGGATTCGACGCGTCGCAACCGGCGGTGTGGTCGGCCGAGGGGCTCGTCCGCTACCTGCCGGCGCGGGCCCAGGACCTGTTGTTCGAGCGCATACATTCGCTGAGCGCCCAGGGCAGTTGGGTGGCCTCCAACGTGCCCGGCGAGAATTTCACCGACCCCGACCTCGTTCGCCGTCAGCGCGAGGACATGCGGCGCATGCGGGCCGCGGCCGCCAAGCTGGTCGACGTCGAGATCGCTGATCTCGACGACCTCTGGTACGCCGAGGAGCGCACGCCGGCCGACGCGTGGCTGCGTGAGCGTGGCTGGGAGGTGTCGACCGCGACCTTCCCCGAGCTCATGGCCCGCTACGGACGCAGCATCCCGGACGGCACCCAGAGCCTGATGCCGCCGACGCTCTTCGTGTCCGCGCAGCGCAGGGTGGCGAGTTAACTTGAGCCGGAAGCCGTTTCGGCGTCCGCCTGTGACCCAGCCCGGGATTCCAGGTCCTTCTTTATCGCCGCGAGCGCGTCGACCGGGGTGAGGTCCTGGCCCTGGCTGTTCCGGCCGAGTTGGGGCCAGCCGGCCCCGTTGGGCCCCCGCAGCTGGTCCCAGATGTCGCGGACCTTGCTCAACAGTTCGGCCTGCTCGTCGTCGGTGAGTGCCATCAACCATCCTCCGTTCGCCGTGATGCCGCACGCGGCCGCAAACTGTTGTGGGGTCAGCCCGTCGGCGGAGTTCATGTCGCAACGGCCGAACGGCGGACAGCCCTGCGGCAGGTTGGGACTGAAACCCGTGCCGTCGGTGTACTGATGGGCGACTTGGCCCGGAAGCTTCGGGTTGGACCCGTAGCCGGCTCCGATGACCCGCAGGCCCGGGGGGCGCGTGCGCCACATGTTGAAGAAGTCATAAGCGTTGGCGTAACCGATGATTCGCGCCGCAGAGCCTGCGTAGTCGGCCAGGTTCCAGTACAGTGCGTTGATCCACTGGGATCCGTCGCCGGGTGGATTGCCGCCCGCTTCCACGTCGAGCATCAGCGCGACGCGCGGGTGCAGGCCACCGCCGGCGTCGATCATCGAGCGCACGGTGTTGGCGTTGTCCAGCCAATTCGGGCGTACGTAGGTGTAGACGATGCCGAACGTCAGGCGCCCGCTGTCCAAGGCGCCGCGCATCCACGCGTAGTTGGACGCGAAGTTGTGATCGCGGTAGGTCCCGTCGCACACCCGAATCGAAAGGACCCGGTACGGGTACGAATCATTCACGGGCACTTGGTATTCGGAGACATCGGCGAACAGGGTATCGGTCATGACATCTCGCCTCGATCTTTTTTGTGGGCGCGACGCATCTCAATCCCCCTTTACCACAACGCCGCTCGCCATGTTACAGGCCCCCGGCGGCCTTCGAACGGTAATGTCGAGGGCATGGCTGATCGGCCTGCCCGGGTGAGCGACGTGCATCGGATCGCGGCGTCGATGCCCCACGTCAAACGCTTGGACGGCCCGAAGGGCAATCCGATCTACCAGGTGGGCGGGAAGTCGTTCGTGTTCTTTCGCACCCCCCAGCCCGACGCGACCGATCCGGACACCGGGGAACGCTACACCGACGTGATCATGCTCTGGGTGGAGTCGGAAGGCGACAAGCTGGCGCTCGTGCAGGACCCGGCGTCGCCCTTCTTCACCACCGGGCACTTCGACGGGCACCCGTCGGTGCTGGTGCGGGCCAGTCGGTTGGCGGAGATCAGCACGACCGAACTGGCCGAGTTGATCCAGGACGCCTGGTTGTCCCGGGCATCGAAGAGGCGCGCCGCGGCTTGGCTCGCGGATCATTCCTAGCCCGGGTTATCGCGGGGCGCGGGATACCGCGCATCAGCCTGGTTTAGGCATGCGTCAAATGGGTAAAGCTAGCCGCACGAGAAACCCTCTCGAACACAGTGGAGGTCACATGCGTGGTCGCGGAATAGTCAGCGCGATTGTCCTGGTGTGGCTAGTCGTAGGAGTCGTTGCCGCGTGGCAGCGAGGCTACTTCAGAATGACGAAACCAGTTGTGCCTCAGCGGGAACCGTTGCCGTGACGGTGATCGCCGGGCCGTTGAATTACGCGGGTGTCAACCCCAAGGTGAAGGACTGCCATTTGCCTCAACCCAGCTCGATGCAATCGATCGCCCTATAACCCTCAGCAAAGGAAGTTGAAATGATCATCTTAGGAATTGTCCTGCTGGTACTGGGATTCATATTCCACATCCCCATATTGACCACGATCGGCATCATTCTGCTCGTCATCGGTGCCATCCTGTGGATCCTCGGCTCTGTCGGCCGACCGGTCGCCGGCAGACGGTACTGGTACTAGTCGCCGGGTAACGGGGTCGCGTGACTGGCTCGCCAGTCACGCGGCCTTTTCACAGGACACGCAAAGGATTGCCATAGCGATGCCCCAGCCGGGCGCGGATACTGGACCCTGTGACACAGCCCCGAGCGTCGGTGGAACGGGTTGTCATGTGTCGTGCCGACGGCAACCCCATCAACGTCCTCGTCGTCGACGACGAGCCGGTTTTGGCCGAAATGGTGTCCATGGCCCTGCGGTACGAGGGCTGGAACATCTCCACCGCCGGCGACGGGTCGGCTGCCATCGCCGCGGCCCGGGCCCAGCGGCCCGACGTGGTGGTGCTCGACTTGATGCTGCCCGACATGAGCGGGCTCGATGTGCTGCACAGGCTCCGCGAGGAGAACCCGCAACTTCCGGTGCTGCTGCTGACGGCCAAGGACGCGGTGGAGGACCGCATCGCCGGCCTGACCGCGGGCGGCGACGACTATGTGACCAAACCGTTCAGCATCGAAGAGGTGGTGCTGCGGTTGCGGGGGCTGCTGCGCCGCACCGGGGTCACGACGGTGGACAGCGGCGCCCAGCTGGTGGTCGGGGACCTGGTGCTGGACGAGGACAGTCACGAGGTAACCCGCGCGGGGGAGCCAATCT
This sequence comes from Mycobacterium alsense, assembly GCF_002086635.1. GTDB lineage: Bacteria > Actinomycetota > Actinomycetes > Mycobacteriales > Mycobacteriaceae > Mycobacterium > Mycobacterium alsense. Next base: position 6,530 of record NZ_MVHD01000032.1, read on the forward strand.
CGTTGACCTCCACCGAGTTCGAGCTGCTGCGATTCATGATGCGCAACTCCAGGCGGGTGCTGAGCAAGGCGCAGATCCTGGACCGCGTGTGGAGCTACGACTTCGGCGGCCGCTCCAACATCGTCGAGCTCTACATCTCCTACCTGCGCAAGAAGATCGACAACGGCCGCGAACCCATGATCCATACGCTGCGCGGCGCCGGGTATGTCCTCAAGCCGGCCCGCTAGGACGCGGCGGGTCTGGTCACTTCGGCTCCGGCTGTTGGTCGGCCAGATCGTCATACTCGCCGTCGTGTGCGTCGGCATCACCGCCGCGACCGAGCTGGCGTTGCTGCACCACCTGGTGGCACAGCTCGACGGACAGCTGGCGGGCACGTCCTACCGCTCGGCGCTGATGTATCCCGAACCGAAACGTCCGGGCTGGCACCATCATGACTCGCACTACTATTCGCGGCCCGGCCCGGGCCCGCGCTTCCTCGACGCTCCGGGCCAGCCCGCGGGGATGGTCGCCGCGGTGATCAGCAAGGGCAAGGCCGTCGACGTCGGCTACCTGACCAGCGCGGGTGCGCGCGCCGCGTTGACCCCGACCGCGCAGGCGCAACTGGAACGCATCGCCGGCAGCCGCAAGCCGGTGACGGTCAACCTCGACGAACTCGGTCGCTACCGCGTCGTTGCCGCCCCGAGCCGCAGCGGGGGTGACGTCATCGTCACCGGCCTGTCGATGGCAGGCGTGGACGCCACGATGATTCGGATGCTGGTCATCCTCGGGGTCGTCACGGTGATCGCGCTCGTCGCGGCGACCAGCGCCGGCGTCGTCATCATCAGGCGGGCGCTCGCGCCGCTGCGCCGGGTCTCGCAGACGGCCAGCGAAGTCGTCGAGCTGCCGTTGGATCGCGGGGAGGTCGAACTGCCGGTGCGGGTGGCCGAATCCGACGCGAACCCCTCCACCGAGGTCGGTCAACTCGGGTCGGCGCTCAACCGGATGCTCGACCACATCGCTGCCGCGCTGTCGGCGCGGCAGGCCAGCGAGACCCGGGTGCGCCAGTTCGTCGCCGACGCCAGCCACGAGCTCCGCACGCCGCTCGCCGCGATCCGGGGCTATACCGAACTGACCCAACGGATGGGCGACGACCGCGAGGCGGTGGCGCACGCGATGAGCCGCGTGGCCTCCGAGACGGAGCGGATAACCCGCCTCGTCGAGGACCTGCTCCTGCTGGCCCGCCTGGACTCCGGCCGGCCGCTGGAACGCGAAGCGGTTGACCTGTCCCGGCTGGCCGTCGACGCGGTCAGCGACGCGCACGTCGCCGGACCGGATCACCAGTGGGAGCTCGACCTGCCCGAGGAGCCCGTGGTCGTCACCGGCGATGCGGCGCGATTGCACCAAGTTCTGACGAATTTGCTTGCCAATGCGCGCATTCACACCGCCGCCGGCACCGTGGTGACGACGCGGCTGAGCACCGAGCCGGCGCACAGCGTGCTACAGGTGATCGACAACGGGCCCGGCATTCCGGCGGCGCTGCAATCCGAGGTGTTCGAGCGGTTCGCCCGCGGCGACACCTCGCGCTCCCGCAAGGGCGGCAGCACCGGGCTGGGTCTGGCGATCGTGTCCGCGGTCGTCCGCGCGCACCACGGCACGATCACCATGGACAGCGCACCCGGTCACACGGAATTCACGGTGCGGTTGCCACTCAACGGGTGGCAACCGCCCGCGTCATCGAACTGAGGCTAGGAGCAAGTCACGTCGATTTCGAACGGCTTGTTCACCGGTTGCATGGGATTGGCCATGTCGACGCCGGTGGCGGTTCCCTTGATCGTGTACTTGTTGCCGTCCTTGGTTGCGTTGGCGTTGCCCTGGCCGGAACCCTGGGCATAGGCCAGCGTCACGCCGTTGACGTTGCCGAGCCCGACGGACTTCACCGTGTTGTCGCCGGTGAGCACGGCTGAGATGCCGGTCGCGGCGCCACCGATCGCGATCGTCGTGTCGCCGCCGACCGTCGTGCAGACGACCGAACCGGTCACGTTCTGGTTCTTCCCGTCGATGATCACCGTCGGTCCTGCTCCACCGCCCCCGCCCGTCGCGACCGAAGTGCCGGCCGAGGACGTCCCGGAACCGCTCGTAGTCGACTTGTTGCTCGAACACCCGGAAATACCGGCGGCCAGAATTGCTGCTCCAGCCACTGCGACAGTCAGTCCACGCTTCACCTGTTCTCCTTACCCGATCGTTGCGGTCCTCTGCATCGAGAACCGTCAAGGCAGTATGCGGGTTTGCTTAGTCGCGCAAAAGAGGTTCAGCGAAAATTCTTTCCGAGCGGTCAACGCGGCCGTGGGAGATTTGCCCAATAACGGGTTGGAAATATCATCGCGGTTCGCTCCGCCCCCCGGCGCATTGGTGGCAAGGTATTTCCGGTGGAACACAAACCCCCTTCCGCGGTCATCGAATCCGCCCATCGCGACCGCGCCCTGCCGTTCGACGACACCCGCGACTTCGACGACGCCGATCGCGGCTTCATCGCGGCCCTGTCGCCGTGCGTGATCAAGGCCGCGGATGGCCGCGTGGTGTGGGACAACGACGCCTACTCCTTCCTCGACGGTGACGCGCCGACGTCCGTGCATCCCAGCCTTTGGCGACAGTCCATCCTGGCCGCCAAGCAGGGCCTCTACGAAGTGGTTCCGGGCATCTATCAGGTCCGCGGGTTCGACATCTCGAACGTGACCTTCGTCGAGGGCGACACCGGCGTCATCGTCATCGATCCGCTGATCTCCACCGAGGTCGCCGCGGCCGCCCTGGCCCTGTATCGGGCCCACCGCGGCGGCGACCGGCCGGTCGTCGCGGTCATCTACACCCACAGCCACGTCGACCACTTCGGCGGTGTGCTGGGCGTTACCTCCCAGGCCGACGTCGACAGCGGTGCGGTGACTGTGGTTGCGCCGGAAGGCTTTACGGCACATGCGGTTCAGGAGAACGTGTATGCGGGACCGGCGATGCTGCGACGCGCGACCTACATGTACGGCTCGCTGCTGGACCGAGGACCCCGCGCCCACGTGGGGTGCGGGCTGGGCCAGGCCGCGTCCACCGGCGAGGTGGCCCTCATCGTGCCGACACTCGACATCCGAAGGACCGGTGAGCGGCACGCCATCGACGGCGTGGAGATCGAGTTCCAGATGGCGCCCGGCACCGAGGCGCCGGCCGAGATGCACTTCTACTTCCCGCGCTTCCGCGCGTTGTGCATGGCCGAGAACGCCACCCACAACCTGCACAACCTGCTGACCCTGCGCGGCGCGCTGGTGCGTGACCCGCGCGCGTGGTCCGGCTATCTCACCGAGGCCATCGACGCGTTCGCCGATCGCACCGACGTGGTGTTCGCGTCGCACCACTGGCCCACGTGGGGGCGGGAGCGCATCCTGGAATTCCTTTCGCTGCAACGCGATCTGTACGCGTACCTGCACGACCAGACGCTGCGGCTGCTCAACCGGGGGTACACCGGCGTCGAGATCGCCGAGATATTCCAGATGCCGCCGGCCCTGGAACGCGCCTGGCACGCGCACGGGTATTACGGGTCGGTCAGCCACAACGTGAAGGCGGTCTACCAACGCTATATGGGCTGGTTCGACGGCAACCCCGCCCGGCTGTGGCCCCACCCGCCGGAGGCCCTCGCGCCCCGCTACGTCAACGCCATGGGCGGCGTCGACCGCGTCGTAGAGCTCGCCCGGGCGGCGTTCGATTCCGGTGACTTCCGTTGGGCGGCAACGTTGCTGGATCACGCCGTCTTCACCGACAGCCAGCACGCCGCGGCGCGCGCCCTGTATGCCGACACGCTCGAACAGCTGGCCTACGGCGCCGAGAACGCCACGTGGCGCAACTTCTTCATGAGCGGCGCCGCCGAACTGCGCGACGGAAATTTCGGCACCGCGGGCCAAGTCACCTCTCCGACAATGCTCTCCCAGCTGACGGCCGAACAGATCTTCGACAGCCTCGCCATCCGGGTCAACGGCCCGCGCAGCTGGGACCTCGACATCGCCGTCGACATCACGCTGGCCGACGCGGGCGCCAACTACCGGCTCACCCTGCGCAACGGCGTGCTCGTCCACCGCCGAGCGGCGGCCGACCCGTCGAGTGCGGCCGTTACGGTCAAGGCGGACGGAAAGTTTCGGCTGCTGGCCGCGGCCATCGGCGACTTCTCCTCGCCCGGGCTGGAGATCTCGGGCGACCAGGCGGCGCTGCGGGCGTTCCTCGGCGCGCTAGACCAGCCCGACCCGAAATTCAACATCGTCACGCCGTAGCGCCAAGTCAGGCGACGTCGATGACCACCTTGCCCAACACCTTGCGCTCCGCGACGTGTCGCAGCGCGGCCGGGGTTTGGGCCAGCGGGAACCGCGCGCCGATGTAGGGCCGGACGGTGCCCGCGGCGAACATGTCGTCCAGTTCACGCATGTCGCGCGCGGCGTCGTGGGGACGGTCGGCCATGAAGGTGCGGATCTCCATGCCGCGCAGCGTGATTCCCTTGAGCAGGACCAGGTTCAGCGGGATCGACGGAATCGTGCCGGACGCGTAGCCGAGGGTGATGAACGTCCCGCCGCGCGCCAGGCCCCGCAGCGCGGGCTCCGCATACGGCCCGCCCACCGGGTCGAGGACCACGCGGGCGGCGTCGCCGGTGAGCTCGCGGATGCGTGCCTTGAGGTCCTCGCGGTCGTAGTCGACGGTGGCCTCGGCGCCGCGGCGCCGGCACAGCTCGAGCTTTTCGGCGCTGGACGCCGCGGCCAGCACCCTGGCCTTCATCGCCACCGCCAAATCGACGGCCGCCAGGCCCACGCCACCGGCGGCGCCCAGCACCACCACCCAATAGCCTTGTGCGACTTCGGCGATCGAACGCAGCGCGTGATAGGCGGTGCGGTACGTGACGCCGAAGGCCGCGGCCGACGCGAAGTCGGCGCCGTCGGGTATGAGCGCCGCCGATGCCGCGTCGAGCAGCGCTTGCTCGGCGAACGCCCCGGTCGGGGTGGTCGCGACGACCCGCTGGCCGGGACGGAAGCCGGCGCCGTCGCCGACGGCCACCACCTCACCGGCGAGCTCGCTGCCCGGCGTGAACGGCACCGGAATCTTGACCTGATACTTGCCGGCGATCAGGAGCACGTCGGGGAAGTTGACGGCCGCGGCGCGCACCCGGACGACCAGCTGGCCGGGGCCGGGAACCGGATCGGCGACATCCTCGACCACCAGGTCGTCGGGGGTGCCGTAGGAGTGGCAGACGACGGCGCGCATCACCCGACCCCCAACCCGCGCAAGCAGAACCGCACCAGGTGCGCGATGTCGTCGGGTCCGGGCCGGTCGGCGGATCCCACGTAGCTCCGCATGGCCGCGGCGGTGCAACGGAACACCGCCTCGACGTCGCGATCGACATCGGTGCTGCCCAGCGCGGCGACGGGCTCGATCAGCAGATCCCGCAGCGGGCGCATCATCTCCTGGTCGGCGGCGCGCCAATTGGTCGCCGCCGACATCTGCCCGGCCGCCGCGCGGCTCATGCTGATCAGGTGCGGGTCGGCGACCTGTGCGAGGGTGCCCTCGATCCAGCGCGCGACCTTGTCCTGCGGCCGGGATTCCTTGTCCATCTGGTGCCGCAGGTAGGACACGACGATGGCCACGCCGCGTTCCATGACCGCCAGGATGAGATCGTCCTTGCCGGCGAAATAGCGATAGAACGCCTTGTTCGACGAGCCTGCCTCGGCGACGATGTCGCTGACCCGGGGTGCCTCGGGCGCGACCCGTTCCATCACCCGCACCGCCGCGGCCAGGATGCGTTCGACTTCCTCGGTCGCCTCCCGCTGACGGTCGTCGAGGGCGCGCTCGACCGCCGCGGCGACCCTGCTGTTGACCTTGCTAGAAGTCAACGAGCTCACCGTATTTGGCGCGGACGGCCGCCCGCCGGACGTCGAGCATCTCGCTGGGCCAGTCGCCGTCCTCGGCGTCGTAGCCCTTGAGCAGCATCCGCGCCAGATTGACCTTGTGCGCCTCGGTGGGTCCGTCGGCCAGCCCGAGCGCGATGCCGCCGAGCAGCACGTTGACCAGGGGCAGCTGGTCGGTGAGGCCCAGGGCGCCGTGGACCTGGATGGCGCGCAGCGCAATCGATTTGAGCACTTGCGAGGCGAGGATCTTGCAGGCCGCGATTTCGGCGCGAGCGCCGCGCTCGTCGCCGTTGTCGATCAGCCAGGCGGCGTGCAGCACGGTCAGCCGGAACGGGATCAACTCGGTGTACGAGTCGGCGACGAACTCCTGCACCAGTTGCTTGTCGGCCAGCGGGCTGCCCTGCGTGAAACGGCTTTTCGCGCGCCGCGACATCATTTCGACGGCGCGCTGCGCCATCCCGATCGAGCGCATCGCGTGGTGCAGCCGACCGCCGGCCAGCCGGGTTTGCAGGATCAGAAAACCCTGGCCGGCCTCACCGAGCAGCGCGTCGGAGGGCACCCGGACGTCGTCGTAGCGCACCAGCGAGTGCCCCGGTTCGTGCGGGTCCGCGCCGACGAGGTGGTGGTTGGCCTCCAGGTTCAGCCCCGGGGTACCGGCCGGGACCAGGAACGTCGAGGCACCCTGGTGAACGGGCACGTCGGGGTCGGTGATGGCCACGACGATGAAGAACGAGGCGACGGATGCGTTGGAGGAGAAGTACTTTCGGCCGCTGATGACCCAGTCGTCTCCATCGCGGACCGCGCGGGTGGTGAAGACGCGGGGATCGGAGCCGCCTTGGGGCTCCGTCATCGAGAAGCACGAGAAGATCTCCCCGGACAGCAGCCCGGCCAGGTAGCGGTCCTTCTGGTCCTGTGTCCCGAACCGCGCGATGATCTCCGCGTTTCCGGTGTCGGGGGCCTGCGTGCCGAACACGATCGGCGCCCACGGGCTGCGGCCGAGGATCTCGTTGATCAGCGTCAGCTTGACCGCGCCGAAGCCCTGGCCGCCCAGTTCCGGCCCCAAATGCGGTGCCCACAAACCGTTGTCGCGAACCCGCTGCTTGAGCGGGTCGACGATGCGGCGCCGCTCGTCGTTGAGCGGCAGGAACTCGCAGCCCGGGAACAGCACCTCGAGGGGCTCCACTTCTTCGCGGACGAACTCACGGACCCAGTCCAGCTTCTTTTCGAACTCCGGTTCGGTGGAGAAGTCCCAGGACATCGAATGCTCCCGTCTCTAAGGAATGCCGCCGTCGGCGCGCAGAATGGATCCGGTGGTGAAGCTGGACGCGTCGGAGGCGAGAAACAGTGCGGCACCGATGATTTCACGCGGATCACCGGCGCGCTGCAACGCGAGATGCCCAAACGGCTTGCCGTTGGCCTGGTCGAGGTTCCACGACTTGCTCACGTCCGTCAGGAACGGTCCCGCCATCAACGTGTTGACCCGCACGGCGGGTCCGAACGCCTTGGCGAGGGCTTCGGTCATGGCGTTGAGGCCGGCCTTGGCCGCAGCGTAGGGGATGATGTCGGGGGTTGGCCGTAGCGATCCGGCCGTGCTGACGTTGATGATCGACCCGCGCCCGGCCGCGACCATCCGCTCGCCGACCAGAGCGGATAACCTGAAGGGTCCCTTGAGGTTCAGGTTGACCACCGCGTCGAACAGCTTCTCGGTGACCTCGGTCAGCTTGTCGTACAGCGGCGACATCCCCGCGTTGTTGATCAGCGTGTCGACCTTGCCGAACCGTGCATAGGCGGCCTCGACCAGGCCGTCGAGCTGATCCCAGCGCCCCACGTGCACCTGGTAGGGCAGGGCCGAACGGCCCGTCTCGGCCTCGATCTCCTTGGCCGTGGCGGTGCAGTTGTCCATGTTGCGGCTGGCGACCACCACGTCGGCGCCGCAGCGGGCGGCGGCGAACGCCATCTCGCGCCCCAGCCCACGGCTGCCGCCGGTGATGAGAACCACCCGGTCCGTGAGGTCGAAAAGCTTGTCCGCGTAGCCCATCTCAGCGCCCCCCGGCGGGCAGACTCCGGGCGAGCTCGGCCGCCGTCGCGATGAGCTGGGGGATCATCGCCCCGAACGCATCCTGGATTTTGGGATCGACCTTTCCGCTGCGCACCCCGGCCGCGTAGGTCTTCTCCAGGACGATGCCCAGCTTCCAGTTGGCCAGCACCAGGTAATAGTCGATGTTCTCGGTGGAAAGCCCGCTGATCTCCTCGTAGTGCGCCAGCAATTCGCTGCGCGCCGGCATGCCCCGCATGTCCAGGTAGAACCCGTCGGCGCGGGGCTCCTCGCCGTCGTAGCCCAGCAGCGCCCACGCGAGGTCCAGCAGCGGGTCGCCGACCGTCGTCATCTCCCAGTCCACGATCGCGGCGAGGCGCGCCGGCTGTCCGTGCGCGAACATCACGTTGGCGAACTGGTAGTCGCCGTGCATGATGCCCGGGCGATAGCTCGCCGGGCGGTTGTTGCGCAGCCAGTCGGCGGCCTCGTCGAGCCCGGGCAGCTCGCGCACCTTGTAGGCGTCCAAAAACCGCAGCCAGCGATCGACCTGTCGTTCGTGGAAGCCGTCCGGGCGGCCGAAGCCGTCCAGCCCTTGCGCGCGCCAATCCACCCGGCCGAGCTTGGCGGCCCCCTCGACGAGTTGGAACGCCAGCCCGCGGCGGGCCGCCAGGTCGGTGTCGAACGGCGCCTGCCACCCGCCGTCCATCGGGCTCCACCCGTCGATCGCCTGCATCACGTAGAACGGCATGCCCAGCACGCCGCCGCTGTCGTCGGCGGCGATGAGCGCCGCGTGCGGCACGTCGGTGCCGCGCAGCGCCCGGACCAGCCGGATCTCCCGCAGCAGGCCGTCGATGCGGGCCGCGTCGGCGCGCACGCCGGGCATCCGCAGCACCATCCGCTCGCCGCCCCGCCGGATCAGGTAGAGCGTGTTCTGCGAACCGCCCTTCAGCTGTTCCAGGACCGGTTGTTCACCGCCGCCCGGCGCGTCGCTCGCATCGAGCCAGCGACCGAGGACGCCCGCGTCAAGTTGGGTCTCGCTGACATCGGCCATAGCCTGCACACCCCGCTCTCCGTGCAGAGAATAGCATTCTCCGCGAGCGGGGAAATTGTCACGGCTTGTGGGCGCTGAGCAGGAGGCCCGGCGCCATGAAGTGGCCCTCGTCGTCGAATTCGACGTTCGGCGGGGCGCCGGCCGGGGCGTTGCCGTAGACCTTCGCGGGGCGGACGTCGTCGACGTGCCACAGCTCCGCGACCGCGCCGCGCAGCTCGGTTTCGGTGAAGCCGTGCGGCCCGCCGTCCCGGTGGCCCAGCGCCCCGGCCGCGAACGCCAGGATGTAGAGCGCCGCCCCCGGCGCGGCGGCTCGGAGGATCGACCGCAGGTAGTCCGACCGTCTCTCGGGAGGCAGGGCGTGGAACAGCCCGCTGTCGAGGATCGTGGCGAAGCGGCCGTCGTAGCCCCGGAAGGTGGTGACGTCGGCCTGCGCGAAAGTCGCTGTGGTCACGCCTTGTTCGGCGGCCGCCGCGGCGGCGGCCTCGACCGCGGTGGCACTGGCGTCCAGGCCGACGACCGTGTGCCCCCGCGCGGCGAGGGCGAGTGACAGAGCCGCGTGGCCGCAACCGGCGTCCAGGACATCGCCGCGGATCTTGCCCTGCTCGATCAGGGCCGCCAGCTCGGGCTGCGGGCGCCCGATGCTCCAGGGCGGCGGCGCCGCTTCCCGGTAGACGGCGTCCCAATCCCTGTTCGGCTGGGTCATCTCTGCTCCTCGAGATCGGCGACGCGCGGTGCGATGAGAAACTGGCGCTGCCCACCATCCGACGACGGGAACCACGAACATGCAAGTGCTGCTGGTCCGGCATGCGCTGCCGCTGCGCAGCCAACACGGCGAGGGCTCCGATCCCGAGCTGTCGGAGGAGGGGCGGGCGCAGGTGGAACGCTTGCCCGAGGCGTTGGCCAGGTTTCCCATCGCGCGGGTGGTCAGCAGCCCGCAGCGCCGGGCCATCCAGACCGCCGAACCGGTCGCGGCCGCGCGCCGGCTGCGCGTCGACATCGACGAGCGGTTCGCCGAATACGACCGCGACCTGCCGGTGTACATCCCCGTCGAGCAGATCAAGGCGGAGCGACCCCAGGAGTGGGCGCGCATGGCCCAGGGGCATCTGCCCAGTGCGGTCGACGAGGACGCGTTTCTCGCCCGCGTGCGCGCGGCCGTCGACGACCTCGTCAGGGCCGCCGAGCCCGAGGACACCGTGGCGGTGTTCAGCCACGGCGGGGGGATCAACGTCCTGCTGCACCAGATCCTGGGCACGAGGCGCTTGCTGTCCTTCCCCGTCGATTACGCATCGGTGACGAGGTTGCTGTTCTCCCGGTCCGGCGAGGCGACGGTGGCGGGGGTCAACGGGGTCGAGCATGTGTGGGATTTGTTGCCGCGAAACCAGCGGTGGTGATCGTGGCCGGCAACGGCGGTGGTAAATAAGTTCGGGTGACTTCAGTTGACCGTCTCGACGGGCTCGACCTGGCCTCGCTGGACCGGTATCTGCGCTCGCTGGGCATCGGGCGCGACGGCGAACTGCGGGCCGAGTTCATCTCCGGTGGCCGCTCGAACCTGACGTTCCGGGTGTACGACGACGCGACCAGCTGGCTGGTGCGCCGCCCGCCGCTGCACGGGCTGACGCCGTCGGCGCACGACATGGCCCGCGAATACAAGGTGGTCGCCGCGCTGCGCGACACTCCGGTTCCGGTGGCGCGCGCGATCGCGTTGTGCGAGGACGACGCGGTGTTGGGCGCGCCGTTCCAGATCGTCGAATTCGTTGCCGGACAGGTGGTGCGCCGGCGTGCCCAGCTGGAAGCGTTCAGCCACACCGTCATCGACGGCTGCGTGGATTCCTTGATCCGGGTGCTCGTCGATCTGCACAGCGTCGACCCGAACGCCGTGGGGCTGGCCGACTTTGGCAAGCCCAGCGGTTACCTGGAGCGCCAGGTGCGGCGCTGGGGTTCGCAGTGGGAGCTGGTGCGGCTGCCCGACGACCACCGCGACGCCGACGTCCAGCGGCTGCATTCGGGCCTGCGCCAGTCAATTCCGGAGCAGAGCCGGACCTCGATCGTGCACGGCGACTACCGGATCGACAACACGATCCTGGACGCCGACGATCCGACGCGGATTCGCGCCGTGGTGGACTGGGAGCTGTCGACGTTGGGCGATCCGCTCAGCGACGCCGCCCTGATGTGCGTCTATCGCGACCCCGCACTCGATCTGATCGTCAACGCCCAGGCAGCGTGGACGTCGCCGCTGCTGCCGACGGCCGACGAGCTGGCCGACCGCTACTCGCTGGCGGCCGGACTGCCGCTGGCGCACTGGGAGTTCTACATGGCGCTGGCCTATTTCAAGCTCGCCATCATCGCCGCGGGCATCGACTTTCGCCGGCGCATGTCGGATCTGGCAGAGGGGAAGGGCGACACGTCGGAGCACCAGCCCGAGGTCGTGGCGCCGTTGATCTCACGCGGTCTCGCGGAGCTCGCCAAGCTGCCCGGCTGAGCGCGTCCGGCGGCGTCGCGTGTGCCGCCCGGGCTTCACACCGAAAGCCCAGGTTTCACACCGGACGCCCAGGCTTCACCCGTCCTGGCCTTCAGCGCGGGGCCGCGGCGTGACTCTTCTTCGCCGCCCGGCGCAGCTGCAGGATTCGTGCGGTGCCCACCGCCACGGTGATCAGGCCGCCGACCACGGCGGACAGCAGGATCGCCACGCCGAGCGGCAGGGTCCACCGCCAGCCGAAGAACGCAAACCGCGCCGAATCCGTGTTCTGGGCTATGAAGATCAACAAAAGGATCAGGATCAGGAAGCCGGCGATCAGCGATGTCCACAGGGCACCGGCACGGGTGAACCCGACGGCCGGGTCCTTGGACTTCGCGCCGGCGCGGGCAGCGGGGGGATGCGGGTCAGGCGAGGCAGGGGATTGGCCGCTCATAGTGTCATCTTTGTCCCTTCCTGCGCAGATTGAAACAATTCGACCAAAACCGCACCCGCCAAGTGCCGCGCCGACGGCGGCGCCCCACCGGTTCTGCCGTTAGTGTCGGCGGTATGAGGATGCTGCCGCGCGTGCATCGCGCGACCGTCCACGTGGCTGTGTGGCTGGCGACGCTGAGCCTGGTGATGGCCTGCAGCAATCCCGATCCGCTCGGGGCGGAGGCCCGCAGCCCGAAATCCATCGTCGTCGGCTCGGCAGACTTCCCGGAATCGGAGATCGTCGCCGAGATCTATGCGCAAGCCTTGCAGGCCAACGGCTTTGAAGTGGGCCGACGGATGGGTGTCGGCAGTAGGGAAACGTATATCCCTGCGCTCAAGGATCATTCGATCGACCTCGTGCCCGAATACATCGGCAACCTGCTGCTGTATTTCGCGCCCGACGCCACGGTGACGATGCTCGACGCCGTCGAGCTGGAACTGTACAAAAAGCTGCCCGGTGACCTGTCGATCCTGACGCCCTCACCGGCTTCCGACACCGACACCGTCACCGTCACCAGCGGCATCGCCAGCGACTGGAAACTGAAAACCATCGCCGACCTGGCGGCGCACTCGCCCGACGTGCGATTCGGGGCACCCTCGGCGTTCCAGAACCGCCCGTCGGGCCTGCCGGGACTGCGGCAGAAGTACGGGCTGAACATCAGCCCGGGCAACTTCGTCGTCATCAACGACGGGGGCGGCGCGGTGACGGTGCGCGCTCTGGTGGAGGGCAGGGTGACGGCCGCCAACGTCTTCAGCACGTCGCCGGCGATCCCGCAGAATCACCTGGTGGCGCTCGACGACCCGGAGCACAACTTCCTGGCCGGCAACATTGTGCCGCTGGTGAATTCGCAGAAGAAGTCGGACCGTCTCAAGGACGTCCTGGACGCGGTTTCGGCCAAGCTGACCACGTCGGGCCTGGCCGCGCTCAACGCGGCGGTGTCGGGCAACTCGGGCGTCGACCCCGACGAAGCGGCACGGGACTGGGTGCGGGACAACGGCTTCAACCATCCGATAGGCCCACGGCGTTGATCGTCTTCGACGACGTCAGCAAGGTCTTCGCCGACGGGACCGCCGCCGTGGACCGGCTGAGTCTGGAGGTTCCCAACGGGGAATTGACCGTCTTCGTCGGGTCCTCCGGCAGCGGCAAGACCACCGCGCTGCGGATGATCAACCGGATGATCGAGCCGACATCCGGCACCGTCACGGTCGACGGGGCCGACGTCGCGCGCGTCGACCCGGTGCGGCTGCGCCTGGGGATCGGCTACGTCATCCAGCATGCCGGGCTGATGCCCCACCAACGCGTGATCGACAATGTCGCGACGGTTCCGGTGCTAAAAGGGCAGTCCCGCAAGGCCGCCCGCAAGGCCGCCTACGAGGTCCTGGAGCGCGTCGGGCTGGACGCCAAGATCGCCACGCGCTACCCGGCGCAGCTCTCCGGAGGCGAACAACAGCGCGTCGGTGTGGCCCGCGCGCTGGCCGCCGACCCCCCGATCCTGCTGATGGACGAGCCGTTCTCGGCCGTCGACCCCGTGGTGCGCGTCGAGCTGCAGAACGAAATACTGCGTCTGCAAAGCGAATTGCACAAAACCACGGTCTTCGTCACGCACGACATCGACGAGGCGCTCAAGCTCGCCGACCGGGTGGCGGTATTCCGCGGCGGGCTCTTGCAGCAATACGACCAGCCGGCGCGGCTGCTGTCGCGCCCGGCCAACGATTTCGTGGCGCGGTTCATCGGGCTGGGCCGCGGCTATCGATGGCTGCAGCTCATGGACGCCGCGGGGTTGCCGCGCCACGAGGTCGAGCGGATCGCTCGGGACAGCGTCCGCGACAGCGGGTTACCGGACGGCTGGGCCGTGGTGGTCGACGGCGCGGGCACCCCGCTGGGGTGGATCGACGCCGAGGGCGTGCGCCGGCACCGCGCCGGTGCGCCGCTGTCGGACAGCATGAGCGGCCTCGGCTCGCTGTTTCGTCCGGACGGCAATCTCAGCCAAGCGCTGGACGCGGCGCTGTCGTCGCCCTCGGGGGTCGGCGTCGCCGTCGACGACGGGGGCAAGCTCGTCGGCGGCGTGCTGGCCGAGGACGTGCTGGCCGCGGTGGAAGCTCGGCGCGGGGCCTGACCATGCACTACCTGTTCAGCCATCTCCACGAGGCCTGGGCCCTGACCGTGATCCATCTGCGGCTGTCGCTGGTGCCGGTGCTCATCGGGCTGGCGATCGCGGTCCCGCTGGGTGTGCTGGTGCAGCGGGCGCCGATCCCGCGGCGGCTGACGACGGCAACCGCAACCGTGGTGTTCACCATCCCGTCGCTGGCGCTGTTCGTGGCCCTGCCGATGATCATCGGCACCCGGATCCTCGACGAGGCCAACGTCATCGTCGCGCTGACGGCATACACCGCCGCGCTGCTGGTGCGGGCGGTGCTCGAGGCGTTGGACGCGGTGCCGGCCCAGGTGCGCGACGCCGCGACCGCGATCGGCTACCCGGCGATCAAGCGGATGCTGAAAGTCGAACTGCCGCTGTCGGTTCCGGTGCTGATCGCCGGGCTGCGCGTGGTCGTGGTGACCAACATCGCGATGGTCTCGGTCGGTTCGGTGATCGGCATCGGCGGCCTGGGCACCTGGTTTACCGAGGGCTACCAGACCGACAAGAGCGACCAGATCGTCGCCGGCATCATCGCGCTGTTCGTGCTGGCCATCCTGATCGACGCGCTGATCGTGCTGGCCGGCCGGATGGCCACGCCGTGGGAGCGCGCCGGGCGAACCCCCGGCCGCCGGTCGGTGCCGGCCCCCACCGTGGGCGGAGTCGGCGGCGCGCGATGAACTTCGTGCAACGGGCGCTGTCCTACCTGCTGACCGTGGACAACTGGACCGGTCCGGTCGGGCTGGCGGCGCGCATCCTCGAGCACCTCGAGTACACCGCCATCGCGGTGGGCGCGTCCGCGCTGATCGCGGTTCCGGTGGGGCTGCTGATCGGGCACACCGGCCGCGGCGCGCTGCTGGTGGTGGGCGCGGTCAATGGCCTGCGCGCCCTGCCGACGCTGGGCGTGCTGCTGCTGGGGGTGTTGCTGTTCGGGCTGGGCCTGGGCCCTCCGCTGGTCGCCCTGATGCTGCTGGGGGTGCCGTCGCTGCTGGCCGGCACCTATGCGGGCATCGCCAACGTCGAGCCGACGGTCGTCGACGCCGCGCGGGCGATGGGCATGACGGAGACCCAGGTGCTGCTGCGCGTGGAGCTGCCCAACGCGCTCCCGCTGATGCTGGGCGGGCTGCGCGGCGCGACCCTGCAAGTGGTCGCCACGGCCACGGTCGCGGCCTACGCGAGCCTCGGCGGGCTGGGCCGCTACCTGATCGACGGGATCAAGGAGCGCCAGTTCCAGCTCGCGCTGGTCGGCGCGCTGCTGGTGGCCGCGCTGGCGCTGATCCTCGACGGCCTGCTGGCGTTGGCGGTGTGGGCGTCGGCACCCGGCACGGGCCGCCTGCGCGGCCGGTCACCCGGGTCGTGGTGGGGACTCGCCGGGCGGCGCGACCGCGTGATGCCGACCGCACTTCGGGACAAACCCGCCGCCGCCGATGGCCACGTCTTACGGTAGATGTGTGAACGCAGCCCCCTCTGATCCCGCCCGACGTGTGTGGCAGGCGATGCTGACCTGGCGCGCGCCGGACGTCTCTCGCATGGAATCGGTACGAATCCAGTTGTCCGGCAAGCGGATCAGGGCCAATGGGCGCATCGTGGCGGCGGCCACGGCGACCCATCCGGCGTTCGGCGCCTACTACGACGTGCAGACCGACGAGGCCGGAGCCACCAAGCGGCTCGGATTGACCGTGACGCTGGCCGAGCGGGAGCGCGTGTTGTCCATCGCCCGCGACGAGGAAAACATGTGGCTGGTGACCGACCACCAGGGGGAGCGGCGGGCGGGGTACAACGGCGCGCTCGACGTCGACGTCGTGTTCAGCCCGTTCTTCAACGCGCTGCCGATCCGGCGCCTCGGGCTGCACGAGCGGGCGGACATGGTCACGCTGCCGGTGGTCTACGTGAACGTGCCCGACATGTCGATCACCGCGGCGACGGTCAGCTACACCAGCGAGGGGCGCCTGGACGGGATCAAACTGCGCTCTCCCGTCGCCGACACCGCCGTCAGCGCCGACGACGAGGGGTTCATTGTGGACTATCCAGGCTTGGCAGAGCGGATCTGATCACCGCGCCCGCCCGGCCCGCCGCCGCCAGTTCTTCGCGCCAGTTCTCCGCGCCGATGACCGTGGTGAAGATGTCGGAGCGCGGGAAGCTGTCGTAGCGCGTTCGCGCCGCGTGGCCCTCGTCGACGAGCTCGGCCACCGAGTGGTGGGCGGCCAGCGATTCGCGGGCGCGGGTGAGCAACTCGACCACCCGGTCGAGCGCCGGCAGCACCTGCCCGGCGTTGCCCTCGCACATCGCGCGCACCAGGTCCGGGGCGGTGCCGGCGACCCGGGTGCCGTCGCGAAACGACCCCGCGGCCAGCGCAAAGGCCAGGGGCACTTCCGCGGCGGTGACGGCCAGCGCCTCGGCGAGCAGATGCGGCAGGTGGGAGATGGCGGCCGCCGCGGCGTCGTGCTCGTCGGATTTGGCCGGCACCACCAGCGCACCGCAGTCCAGCGCCAGCGTCATCACCATCGACCACACCGTGGGGTCGACGTGGTCGTCCACGCTGACCACCCACGGAGCCCTGGTGAACAGCCCGGCGTAGCCCGCCGCCCATCCCGAATCCGCGGTGCCCGTCATCGGGTGGCCGCCGACGAAGCGGTCCAGCAGCCCGGCCGCGGCGACCTCGTCGAGCACCGCGCTCTTGACGCTGGTGACGTCGGTCAGCGGGCAGTTGGGTGCCAGCTCGGCGACGTGGGCGAGCATGCCCGCCAACGCCGGCATCGGCACGGCCAGCACGATCAGCGCGCCGGTGTCGGCGGCGCGGGTCAGGGTCTGGGTGAGATCGATGGTGGCGTCGAAGCCGTCGGCGGCGGCGGCGTTGGCGCCCTCCACCGACCGGTTGTAGCCGAACACCTCACGGCCGGCCGCCTTGGTGGCCCGCATGATCGAGCCCCCGATGAGGCCCAGCCCGAGCACGCAAACGGGTGTCTGGGAAACGGGACGGGCCACAGTCCAAGGTTGGCATAGTCTCCGCTCGGCGGCGCCTTCAGGTGCCCCGGTGCCCGCACGTTCTTCTGGTCAAGATGCCAGGTCAGCGACTAGCGTAGGCGCCCATGGGAGCACAGCGGGCGTCAGCGCAAGGCCCGTCCGCGGACACGCCGGACGGCTTCGGCGTTGCGGTCGTGCGGGAAGAGGGCAAGTGGCGCTGTTATCCCATGTCCCCCAAGGCGCTGACGAGTCTCGGCGCCGCCGAGACCGAGCTGCGCGAGCTGCGCAGCTCGGGCGCCGTGTTCGGGCTCCTCGATGTCGACGACGAGTTCTTCGTCATCGTCCGTCCGGCGCCGTCGGGCACCCGCCTGCTGCTCTCGGACGCGACGGCGGCGCTGGACTACGACATCGCCGCCGAGGTGCTGGACAACCTGGACGCCGACATCGACCCGGAGGACCTCGAGGACGCGGACCCCTTCGAGGAGGGCGACCTGGGGTTGTTGTCGGATGTCGGGCTGCCCGAGGCGGTGCTGGGCGTCATCCTCGACGAGTCCGACCTCTACGCCGACGAGCAGCTGGGTCGCATCGCCCGCGAGATGGGCTTCGCCGACCAGCTGTCGGCGGTGATCGACCGCCTCGGTCGGTGATCGTCGCCGACGAAGACCTGATTCGCACCGCGCTGTCGGTCGCCGCGACGGCGGGTCCCCGCGACGTCCCGATCGGGGCCGTGGTCGTCGGCGCCGACGGGACCGAACTGGCCCGGGCGGTGAATGCCCGTGAGGCCCTTGGCGATCCGACCGCGCACGCCGAAATCCTGGCGATGCGGGCGGCGGCCGGCGTGCTCGGCGACGGGTGGCGGCTGGAGGGCGTGACGCTTGCCGTGACCGTCGAGCCGTGCACGATGTGCGCGGGCGCGCTGGTCCTGGCCCGCGTCGCGCGGCTGGTGTTCGGCGCCTGGGAACCCAAGACCGGCGCCGTCGGATCCCTGTGGGACGTGGTCCGCGACCGTCGGCTCAACCATCGCCCGGAGGTGCGCGGCGGGGTGCTCGCGCGGGAGTGCGCGGCGCCGCTGGAGGCGTTCTTCGCCCGCCAGCGATTGGGGTGAGCGGCCACCGGTTCGGTAAGCTGCCTGGCGGTGGCGTGTCCGAGCGGCCTAAGGAGCACGCCTCGAAAGCGTGTGACGGCTAACACCGTCCGAGGGTTCAAATCCCTCCGCCACCGCCAAAAACATCTCGTATGCGAGCCGTTACGAGGGCGATCGTCACCGCGGTTGTCTCCGTGCTCGCATGGGCCGCCCGGCGGGCAGGCCCTCGCTTCATCACCGCTCGAAGTGCTGGTAGTCGACGGGACTCGTCCAGTCGCCGCCCCACCGCCAGCCGCGGTCGGTGAAGGCGCGCACGGCCGCGTCACCGCGATGGAAGAGCCCGGGGTCGGTGCGGCCGCGATCCAGGTAGGCCGCGGCGTTGTGCGGTTCGAAGGCGCCGCCGGGGTAGACGCACGGATTGACAAGCGGATTGAGGTCGATGGCCCGGCCGTAGGCGTGCGGCGACCATTCGGCGCTTCCCGGGATGCGCCGGCAGTTGAACGCCGACGTGTTGTTGTCCTCCATGGACAGCTCGTCGTCGGCCGCGGGATAGCCGTCGACGGTGCGGATCTTCTCGATGGGGACGCCCCGTCGGTAAAGCTGCTCGAAGATCGCGATCACGTCCGGCGCCACGTCCTCGTGCACGATCAGCTCGCCCCGGTGCGTCCGGCCGTCGAAACCCAGGTGGTCGACGGCCACCCGTCGCAGCCGCGCCGGTTCGACCGGGCAGCCCGGGCGCCAGCTCGCGCCCAGTTCGGCCGCTGTGATCGGCGCAGCGGTCGCCGCGGCCGGCGCGGCAGCCGCGCTGACCGGCGACGACACGGTCGTCGGCGGCGATGACCGGATGGCAACAGGCGCCGGCGCGCACGAGCACTGCAGCAGCACGACACCGGTCGTGAGCGCACCAAGCCCTCGCCTCAGGGGCCTAAGGTTCATCGACTGTCGACGCTATCTCAGCCCCAACCGCCGACCTACCCTTGCGATATGCCCGTCGCCGTCGTGGCCGTCCTGCTGAGCCTGGCCACCCTCTTCTCGGCGGGCTGTGCGGCGTCGCACCCACCCGTTAGCGGCGCGATGCAGCCAACCCAGCCAACCCAGCCAACCCAGCCGGCCCGGGCGCGGCCGGCCCTGCCGCCCAGCGCCGACTTCCCCAAAGTCTCCAAGCTGATGAACGACGCGGTCGACGCGCGGCGGCTACCCGGTGCCGTCGTGTTGATCGGACACGCCGGCAACGTCGTCTTCCACCGGGCGTACGGCGCGCGCAAGCTCGCCGGCGAGCCGGGACTGGACGGATCGCCCGCGCCCGCCGAGCCGATGACCGAGGACACGATCTTCGACATGGCGTCGCTGACGAAGTGCCTCGGGACGGCGACGGCCGTCATGCAGCTCTACGAACAAGGCAGGATTTCCTTCGACGATCCCGTGCAGAAATATTTGCCGGAATTCAACGCGGACAACGATCCCCAGCGCGCCAAGGTGACGGTGCGGATGTTGTTGACGAACACGTCCGGCGAAGGGATCGACGTCAGCCTCGCGGAGCCGTGGGGACTGGGCGCACCCGACAAGGCCGAGGGCATCCATCGCGCGCTCACCACGCCGCTGCAGACGGCTCCCGGTCAGGTATTTCGCTACTCCGACATCAACTACATCCTGCTGGGCGCGCTGCTCGAGAAACTCACCGGCGAGCCGGAAGACGTCTACGTCCAGCAACACGTGTTCGCGCCGCTCGGCATGGCCGACACCCATTTCCTTCCGGCGGCCAAAGCGTGCGGTCCCCACACGCTCCGGGGCGCCGCCGTCGCCTGGGCCCCGGGGCCACAAGTTCCCGCCGCCTGCCCCCCGGACTCGTGGAGCACCGAGCTCTTGGCGCGCGTCGCCCCCACCGCGCATGACGAGGAAGGCAGGGCGGATCCCGGGACGAACCCCGATTACGACCGCCTGCTTCGGGGCACCGTCCATGATCCGACGGCCCGCCGGATGGGGGGAGTGGCCGGAAACGCCGGTGTGTTTTCGACCGCGCGCGATGTCGGCGTCTACTCGCAGGCCCTGCTGGATCGGCTCGCCGGGCGACCGAGCGACTTTCCGCTGCGGCAGGCGACTCTCGAGTTGATGACGGCTCCGCAGCAGCCCGGCCATACGGACCAACAAGTCGAAGCGGCGAACGACGCGGCGCGACAAGCCATCCGAAGGGCGCCCAGGTTCGGCCCGAGCTATCCGGCGATCCCCGGACAGAACCTGTTCGGCTTCGGCTGGGACATCGATACGGGCTATTCCAAGCCGCGAGGCGTGGCCTTTCCCGTCGGCAGCTTTGGCAACACCGGCTTTACCGGGACCTCGCTCTGGGTTGACCCGGGCTCGAACACGTACGTGGTCTTGCTCTCGAACTCGATCCAGGTGCGCGGCAGCACCCCGATCTCGGACCTGCGGGGCGACGTGGCGACGGCGGCGGCACAGGCCCTGGGCCTATACGGCCATTAGGTTTCAGGTGGGCTGCCCCCCGGCGAGGCTGCGGGCCGCCTGAAATTCGCTGTCCCGGTAGGGCCGCCCATCGGGCTGCAGCAGGTCGTGAAACCACACCTTCGGGGGCGCCGAGTACGGGTGATCCCACGAATCCCACGGGAAGTAGGTCTGCGTCTTGCCCGCGACCAGGCCCCAGTTGTACGCGCCGACGTTGTGGCGCTTGGCCACCGGCAGGATCGCCTCGATGGTGCTGCCCTGGGGCCGCGCCATGTACTCCGTGCACAGGATCGGCCGCCCCATCGGCGCCAGCTCGGCGATCCGCGCCTCGAAGCCCGCGGGTTCGGCATAGGAGTGGAACGTGATGACGTCGGAGTTGTTCAGCTGGATCGCGCTGATCGCGCTGCGGCCCGCCGGCTCGCCCCAGTCACCGCGCCACACGCCGCTCGTCAGCGGCTGGCTGGGATCCACGGCACGGGCCCAGCGGAACACCTGGGGGAGCAGCTCGGCGACGAGCGCCTGCTTGTCCTTCCGCTCCACCTTTTGATACTGGCGCGCGGGATTATCGGGCTCGTTCCACAGGTCCCATCCCAAAACGCGTGTGTCACTCCGGAATTGGGTCAGGATGCTGGTGACGTAGCCCTGTAGCACGCGGACGTAGCGGGGATCGCCGAGGCGTTCGGCGCCCGGACTCTGCACCCACCCCGAGTTGTGCACCCCCGGCCTCGGCGCGCGCTGCGGACCCAGCTTGGGCAGCGGGTCCCAACAGGAGTCGAAGAAGACGAACATCGGCTTGATGCCGTGGTTCGAGGCGATGCCGACGAACTGGGCGAGTCGGGTCTGAAACCCCCGGGGGTCCTGGGCCCAGAGCTGGTCATGGAGAAAGACCCGCACGCTGTTGAAGCCGTACACTCGGGCCCAGCCGAGCTCGGTGTTGATCCGCCGGGGGTCGTAGGTGCCGGGCTGAAACATCTCGAGCTGGTTGATGGCGTTGGCAGGGATGTAATTGGCCCCGACGAGCCAGCCCTGCGCCTGATACCAGCGGTTGGCGCGGTCGGCCGACCACCGGGTTACCTCGCCGGAGGATCGGGGCGCCGGCTCCGCGGACGCACGCGGTGCGTGGGCCAGGGCCGTGCCCGCCGCCAGCAGCAAGGGGATTTTGAGGGCCGTTCGACGGTGCACGAACTGAAGATAGATTTCGCGGACCGCTGTCCCCCGCATTTGGCCAGCGAGTCGCGCCAGCTAATACCCGCACAGCAAATTGTTATCTTGTTGTGACCTACCGGCATTCGCGCTCGCGGCCGAGCCGGTCGCCACGCTGCTATCGTAGTGTGTTGCGGCCCTTGGGATGCGCACGGTCGGGCCCTAAAGTCCTTGTGCGCGTGGTGAAAACGGGCCCGCTCAGATGTCGAAGGACGGGGGCGTCCAGCCACCTACCAGAAGCGGCAACGAGACCGCCGAATCCCCACACGTGATGTCGATCGTCCAGCGACCGTCCTCGGGCAACCGGGCGTCTATCTCGAAGAAGGCAAACCCCGGGAATTCGCCGAGGGAGGCTTCCGGCACCTCGAACCACTTGTATTGCGGGGCGCCGTCAAGGCCCGGGGGCCTGATCTCCACATCGACACGCCGCTCCGAATCGTCGCCCTCGGGATGCGTCAGCACCACGAGGACAAATCGGGCGAACCGGTCGGGCCCGACCGTGAATTTGGAAACCACGCCGCCCTGCACGTTCAATTTGTTGTCGACCGTCGCGGCCGCTTCCGCCAGGAAGGCACCGGTAAGTTTCACACGCAAAAAATACCGCGCGGCGGGCTCGTCCACCACCGATTGACGCCGCCGGTGACGGTCGGCAGCAAATTTGCTGGGATGCGGATGAAAAGCTTCTCCCTGCGCGCCCAACAGGACGATACTGAACGAGTGCCCGATCGCAATGTTCTCGGCGGCCCGCTGGAACCGTGCGGCACGGACCCACTCACCGGTTTCTACCGCGACGGCTGCTGCTCGACCGGCCCGGAAGACCTCGGCCGGCACACGATCTGCGCGGTGATGACCGCCGAATTCCTGGAGCACCAGCGTTCCATCGGCAACGACCTGCTGACGCCGGTTCCCGAGCTCCGGTTCCCCGGCCTCCTGCCCGGCGACCGCTGGTGCGTCACCGCCCTGAACTGGCTGCGGGCCCATCACGACGGGTGCGCGGCGCCGGTGGTGCTGGCGTCGACCCACGAGCGCACCCTCGAGGTGGTTCCCCTGGAAACGCTCCAGGAGCACAAGGTCGACGTGCCCGACGACCTGGCTAACTTGTAGAGCCCGCGACCTGCGCCTCGATCCGTCGCGCGGCGCCCCGGACCCGCTCGCCCAGCCGCTCGACCGAGGCGGCCGGGAGGTCGGCGAACGGAGCGGCGCTGACCGACATCGACACGACCCCGTCCTCGTCGACGACCGGGGCCGAAATGGTGGCGACGCTGTGCGCGCCGTCGTCGGTCAGCTCGGCGCGCAGGACGTCGATCACGGTGAGGTCGGCGAACGCGCGGGCGAGCCGCGCGGCGATGGTATCGGGTGCGGTGGGTTCCGCTTCGCCCCCGAGGGCGCGCAGCGCCGTGTACACCCCGACGTATTCGCGGGTGAGCCGCTCGACCGCGTACCCACGTTCCCGAATCTCGTTGAGCACCAACGTCATCCGCCGAGACAGCGCCGCGGAGGGCCTCCCGATGCCCTCCAGCCAGGCGCGCCGCGCGCCGGGCGAGCTCCAGGCAACGTAGTCGCGGCCGAACGGCGCCACCAGCGGCAGGCGCAACCCGCGCTCGATGCGCATCCCCGAGCCGGACTCGCCGGCACTGTCGACGACGACGAGGGTGTTGGCGTCGCGGCGCGCCAGAAACACCTGCGTCGCCGTGGATTCGGCGAGCTCCTGCAGGATGCCGTGAAACATCCGGTCGCTGGCGGGCCTGGCCAGCGACGCGATGGCGGGACCGCAACAGTAGGCCGCCGTCGCATCGTCGCGCACCACCCAGCGGTGGGCGACCAGCGTCGTCAGGATCGCATGGCCGGTGGCCCGGCTGATACCGAGCTCGCGGGTTATCTCGGCGAGCGAAAACGCCCGCGCCGGCTGGGAGCCCAACAACCGCATGATCGCGACCACGCGCTCCGTCGGCGGCGACGTGGGTTGACGTTGGGTCTCCACCGGGTCTAGCGTCTGTGTCACATTTCGAACACTACGTCGAATATTCGACACAGTAAATGTTCGAGGAGGCGGTCGCTTGAGCGCTGCGGGTCCCGGCAGCACCGGCGTGGGGGACCTCGACTTCGACGACCTGACCGCGCCCAGGCTCACCGACGTCCAGCGCCAGATTCTGGAATTCACCGAGGCCAGGCCGGTCGAATTCGACATCGACCGGATGCTGGCCGAAGCCGTCGAGCAGGCCGGCGGGGCCACCGACCTGGACGACACCGACGGGTTCGGCGACCGGCTGACCGCGCACGTGGCGGCGATCGAGGCCGACGAGGGCCTGACCCAGCTCACCCGCTCGTCGCTGCGCCAACGGGTGGTCCGCCTGCTGCGCAACCGGCTCTCGCTGACCGACCTCCTCGAGCGGTATCCCGAGATCGAGTCGATCCCCATCGCGAAGCCCTTCATCGTGGTCGGAATGCCGCGGTCGGGCACGACGCACCTGGTGAACCTGATCGCCGCCGACCCGCGGCGGCGCGCCCTGCCCTACTGGGAGAGCCAGGAACCTATACCCGCGCCCGGGCAGGGTCCCGGCATCGATGGGATCGACCCCCGCTACGCGCGGGCCAAGGCCGAGCACGATGCGCTCATGGCGAGCGCCCCGGTGGTGGCCGCCATGCACGACCGGTTCCCCGAGGCGATCGAGGAGGAGGTCGAGCTCCTCGACCTCGATCTGGCCGGCTACGTCCTGGAATGGCATGCGCGCGTGCCGGATTGGCGCGACTACTACCTGGAGCTCGACCAGACCCGGCACTACGCGTACCTGAAGAAGGTGTTGCGCGCGCTGACGTTCCTGCGCGGCCCGCGCACCTGGGTCCTCAAGAGCCCGCAGCACTGCGAGCAGCTGGGTCCGCTGATGGCGACCTTCCCCGACGCGACGGTGGCCTTCACCCACCGCGACCCCGTCGCGGTGGTGCGATCGGCGATCACGATGATGGCCTACTCGGATCGGTTGCGTCGGCACCGCATCGACCCCGGGTGGCTGCTGGACTACTGGAGCGACCGGGTGCACCGGCTGCTCGCCGCGTGCGTGCGCGACCGCGAGCTGGTGCCGGCCGAGCGCAGCGTCGACATCGACTTCCACCACCTCAACGGCAACGAAATGGCCGTGCTGGAACAGCTTTACCAGCGCGGCGGGGCCGAGTTGACACCCAACGTGCGCGACCGCTTCCAGCGATACCTGGACGGCAACCCACGCGGAAAGCACGGCCGCGTCCGCTACGATCTGCAGCGGCATTTCGGGGTTTCGCCGGACGAGCTGCGCGGGCGCTTCGGCTTCTACTTCGACAGATTCGACGTCCGCCCCGAATGAGGAGCAGCGATGGGCACCCAGGACTTTGACCCCATCTATCGCGGCAGGCCGGGCGCCGACGCCATGCGCCCCGCCTCGGCCGAGAGGGCCGAACAGGTGGCGCCCGGCCTCTGGTGCTCGCCGGGACTGTCGAACTCCTACTTGCTGACCACCGCCGATGGCCGCGTGATCGTCAACACTGGGATGGGATTCGAGGGGCCGCTGCACCGCGCCAACTTCGACGCCGTCGACCCCTCACCGGTGCGCTACGTCATCTTCACGCAGGGCCACGTCGACCACGTCGGCGGCCTGGACAGCGTTCGCGACCCCGACACAAAGGTTGTCGCGCAGGCGAACTGGACCGCGTGGCGCGACGACAACGACCGCCTGATCCCGTACCGCGCCGCCCGCAGCGCGTTCGCCTTCAAGGACACCCTGGCCACGGGCGTCCAGGCCATTCAGCGCCGCCTGGGCACCAAGCGCCTGCCGGCCCAGAGCGTCCCGGTCGTCGATGTGGAGTTCGAGGACACCCTGAGCCTGGAGCTCGGCGGCCGGCGCATGGAGTTGATCTCCGTGCCCGGCGGTGAAACCACCGACTCGCTGGTGGTGTGGCTGCCCGACGAGGGAATCTGCCTGTGCGGGAACACCTTCGGCCCGGTGTTCGGCCACATCCCCAACCTGGTCACCATGCGGGGCGACCGGTACCGGGACGCCCTGACTGCCGTCGCGTCGGTGGAGCGGGTGCGCGCGCTGCGCCCCGAGCTGCTGGTGACCGGACACTTCGACCCGATCGCGGGCCAGCAGCGCATCGAGGCCGAACTGACCCGGCTGCGCGATGCGCTCCAGTACATCCACGACGAGACCGTGGCGGGGATGAACGCCGGCAAGGACGTCCGGACCCTGATGCGTGAGATCACCCTGCCGCCGGAATGCGAAGTGGGCCAGGGCTACGGCAAGGTCGACTGGGACGTGCGCGCCGTCTGGGAGAACTACTCGGGCTGGTTCCACCACCGGTCCACCACCGAGCTGTATCCGGTCGGGTTCGACGCCGTCGCCGCCGACGTGGTGGAACTGGCCGGCGCCGACGCCCTGGTGGAACGCGCGCGCGCCCACCTCGAGGCGGGACGGCCACTGCACGCCATCCACCTCGCCGAACTCGTCCCGGAAGGGCACGCGGGGGCGCGGGAGGTTTTGACGACGGCCCATGAAACGCTGTTGGCCGACAGCACAAATTTCTGGGAAAGCGCCTGGCTCAGAAACCAACTGGCGAGGTAAGGACACATATCATGGGATTCGCACTGCGCCCCGAGGACTTCTACCACACCGGCGTCGTCGTGCCCGACCTCGACGCCGCGATGGCCCGCCTCGGCGCGCTGGCCGGCTACCGCTGGATCAGCCCGCTCTCCTACACCCTGCCCTTCCGCACCGCCGAGGGAACCCGTGAGCTCACGTCGCGGTTCGTCTACTCGCTGCAGGCCCCGCACGTCGAGCTGATTCAGGAGGTGCCGGGGAGCCCGTGGACGGCGGCGCCCGGGAACTCCGTGCACCATCTCGGCTACTTCACCGACAGCCTCGCCGAGACCGCCCGCGCGCTGGAGGACAACGGGTTCACCTTCGAAGCCACCGCCGACGTCAGCCCGCCGGGCCTGGCGCTGTTCGCCTACTACGTCGACACGGCCGGCACCCGCATCGAGATCGTCGACCGCGCGCTGTTTCCCGACTTCCCCGCGTTCCTGCGGGCGGCCGCCGCCCAACAGGAAGCTTGACGTGTTGCTGACGGTGCTGCGCTTCAACTTTGCGTCGCCGCACGGCAATCCGCGCACGCAAGGCGAACTGCTCACCTCTGCGCTCGAACTGGCGCAGTGGGGTGAGTCCCGCGGCATCACCTCGATCAGCGTCGACGAGCACCACGCGACAGGGCACGGGTGGAGCTGTAACCCGATCATGGCCGCGGCGATGTTTCTGGCCCGGACCACCACGCTGATCGCCAGCGTGGACTGCGCGCTCGGACCGCTGTGGAATCCGGTCAGGCTCGCCGAAGACATCGCGCTCGTCGACAATATGAGCCGCGGCCGGCTGCACACCACCGTCGGCCTGGGCTACCGCACGGTCGAATATGACTCTCTCGGAGTCGATTTCGGCCGACGCGGCCAGCTGATGGACAACCTGATCGAGAACATGCTGTCGGTCTGGTCCGACACCGGGACGTGGACCCGCCCGCACCCCCCGCTGTATGTCGGTGGGGGCGTGCGCGCCACCGCGCGGCGCGCGGTGCGTTTCAAGCTGCCGCTGAGCCTGGCCGATCACCTGCCCGACATCGCCGCCTACTACCGCGAGCTGTGTGCCGAGGCTGGTATCAAGCCGCTCATCATCATGCCCGGGCCCATCAATCGCGGAATGGTCTTCCTGCACGAGGACCCCGACCGGGCCTGGGCCGAACTGGGTGACCACATCCTCTGGGAGGCGGTCACTTACGGCGAATGGTCGACCGACCAGCGCTCGTTCATGCACCTGCCCGGGGTCGCCACGCTGGACGAGGTCAAGGCGTCGGGACGATACCGGTTCCTGACACCCGAGCAACTCATCGACGAAGTCCGCGGCGCCGACCAGTACGGGCCGCTGGTCATGCACCCGCTGGTGGGCGGGATGCCCGTCGACGAGGCGTGGAAGTCGGTCCAACTGCTCACCGACAGGGTGCTTCCCGCGCTGAGCTGATGCCTGGCACGACCACCGCCGCGATATCAGACATTTTGCTGATGTTCTGCGAGCTGCGTCGCCGCATGCTGGCTAGCATGAGCGAGGCGAAGTGGAGCGACCTGGCCGTGAGCGAGCTTCCGACGGGAACCGTGACGTTGCTGCTGGCAGACGTCGAGGGATCTACGCGGCTGTGGGAGACCCAACCCGACGACATGGCCGTTGCTATGGCGCGCCTGGATCAGGTGCTGACGGACTTGGTGGCCGCCCACGACGGGGCCCGCCCGGTTGAGCAGGGCGAAGGCGACAGCTTCGTGATCGCTTTTGCTCGCGCCTCCGATGCGGTGTGCTGCGCGCTGGATCTGCAGCGGGCGGCGCTGGCCCCGATCCGGCTGCGCATCGGGATCCATACCGGCGAGGTGCGGCTGCGCGAGCCAAATGATCGGACCAACTACATCGGGCCCACGATCAATCGCACGGCCCGGTTGCGGGACCTGGCCCACGGCGGACAGACGGTGTTGTCGGGCGCGACCGAGCTCATGGTGGTCGACCAGCTGCCGCCCGACGTCTCGCTGGCCGACCTCGGCAGCCACCCGCTGCGCGACCTGCCCCGGCCCGAACGCGTGATACAGCTCTGCCATCCCGATCTGCGTAACGAATTCCCGCCGCTGCGAACCGCCAACACCGTTGTCGTACGAAACCTTCCGGCACAGCTGACGAGCTTCATCGGTCGCCATACGGAAATCAGAAATCTACGGGAGGCGCTGGCCGGTAATCGGCTGGTAACGCTGATCGGAATCGGAGGCGCGGGCAAGACGCGGCTTGCCGTTCACGTCGCCGCCGATCTGGCAGAAGAATTCGGTGACGGTGTCTGCTACGTCGATTTGGCTCCGATCACCCATCCGGATGTCGTGCCGGTCACGGCGGTTCGAGCGTTGGGGCTGCCCGACCAGCCCGGCCGGTCGACCATCGAGACGCTGCAGCAGCATCTTCGCGACCGGCACATGCTGCTCGTGGTCGACAACTGCGAACACCTGATCGACTCCAGCGCCGCGTTGGTGGCTGGTCTCCTCGCGGAGGTCCCGAGGCTGACGGTCCTGGCGACCAGCCGCGAACCGCTGGGTGTCACCGGCGAGGCGATGTGGCAGGTACCGTCGTTGTCGCTGGCCGACGAGGCCGTCGACCTGTTCGCCGACCGCGCCCGGCTGGCCAAGTCGGACTTCGCGTTGAGCGACGACAACAGGGCCGCGGTCGCCGAGATTTGCCGGCGTCTCGACGGGATGCCGTTGGCGATCGAGCTGGCCGCGGCGCGCGTGCGCGCCTTGTCGCTCGACGAGATTCTCGGCGGCCTGCACGACCGCTTCCGGCTGCTGACCGGCGGCTCGCGCATGGCGGTGCGCCGGCAACAGACGTTGCAAGCATCGGTGGATTGGTCGCACGCCCTGCTCACCGACACCGAGCGCATCCTGTTCCGCCGCCTAGCGGTATTCCTGGGTGGCTTCGATCTCGACGCCGCGCAGGCGGTCGCGAGTGCGGACGGGGTCCAGCGCTACCAGGTGCTGGACCAGCTCACCCTGCTCGTCGACAAGTCGCTGGTGGTCGCCGAAAACACCGGCGGGAGAATGCGATACCGGATGCTCGAAACCGTGCGCCAGTATGCGCTGGAGAAGCTGGCCGAGTCCGGCGAGGCCGATGCCGTCCGGTCGCGTCACTGCGACCACTACACGTCGATGGCCGCACTCCTCGATGCGCCCGCGCGTACCGACTATGCGGAGCGCCTCACTCAGGCGGAAGTCGAGATGGACAACCTGCGAAGCGCACTGGGGTGGAACCTGGAGACGTCCGATACCGGGCGCGCGCTGTCGCTCGCGTCCTCATTACAACCACTGTGGCTCACGAGATTACGTGCGCTTGAGGGCCGGGCGTGGTTCGATACCGTTGTCGCCGAAAGCGATTTGAACGATCTCGAGGTGCCCGCCGCGGTGCGTGCCCGCGCCCTCGCCGACACCGCCGTTTTGAACATGTTCGTCGGCGGCAGTATCGATCTGGCCGAGCGTGCCCTGGCGATTGCCCGCGAACTCGATGACCCGGCCCTGCTGGCGCGGACGCTGACCGCCTGTGGCTGGATCGCGGGCAGCGTCGACTACGACGCGGAGGCGGCCGGACGGTACTACTCCGAGGCGGTGGTTTTCGCCCGGAGGCTCGACGATCGATGGAGCCTGAGCCAGATCCTCGCCTGGCAGGCCAACACCTGGGTGAGCGTGGGTGACCCGATCGCGGCCCGCGCGGCCGGTGAAGAAGGTCGTGATATCGCGGATGCGATTGGCGACCGGCCCAATTCGCGGATGAGTCGTTTGTACCTCGCGTGGGTGCAGTTGATCGAAGGCGACGTAGCCGGGGCCGTTGCCGGGTTCCGAGCCGTCGTCGCCGAGTGCGAGGCGGATCACGACGAATTTCTCAAACCGATCGGCGGGATGGGTCTGGCGATTGCGTTGGCACACCACGGTGACGTCGATGCCGCGCGCGCCGCGGCCGACAAGGCATTCGAGAGCGCGTCGGGCAGGGATGAGATCTTCCAAGGGATGGGCCACGCGGCGTCGGCGGTGGCGGCGCTGGCCGCGGGCGAGATCGGCGCCGCCCATGACTCGAGCGAGCGGGCCTTCCAACTCATCGGTATGGCCCAACCCCAGATGGCCGTCGTGCAACGTGCGTTCAACTCCATCGAAGTGGCACTGGCGGAGGGTGACCTCGCGCCGGCGCGCCGTTGGGCCGACGAAGCCATCGCGATGGCGTCGGGATGGCATCTGGTGGTGGCACTAGCGGCCCGCTCTCGCGTCGGGATTGCCGAAGGCGACCCGGAAGGAGCCGAACGTGACGCGCATGATGCGCTGGCGGGCGCAGCCAGTGCGGGGGTTTATCATCCGGTCCCCGGCATCATTGAATCCCTCGCCGATCTGGCCCGAGACGTCGACGCTCGGCGAGCGGCCCGCCTTTTCGGCGCGGCCGAGGCGTTCCGGCAGCGCAACGGGATAGTGCGGTTCAAGCTGCATCAGGCCGGTTACGAGGCCGCGGTTGCGGCGCTGCGTGATGCGATGGACGACAAGGAGTTTGAGACCGCCTGGGCCGAGGGCGCCGCGTTAACCGTCGAAGAGGCCATCGCCTACGCGCAGCGCGGGCGCGGTGAGCGCAAACGCCCGAGCAGCGGGTGGGAGTCGCTGACGCCGGCCGAACTCGACGTCGTCCGGCTGGTGTGCGAAGGCCTCCCGAACAAAGACGTCGCCACCCGGCTGTTCGTTTCACCCAAGACCGTGCAGGCCCACCTCACCCACGTCTACACCAAACTCGGCGTCGGCTCACGTGTCCAGCTGGTTCAAGAGGCCGCCCGGCGATCCTGACAGCGCGGTCAGGTCCGGTCGCCCGCCGAGGCGCTGGACCGTCGAGCCGGCGGCCGCCGCGGCGAGGCCACCGGCCCGCCGCGGGTCGGCGCCCGCGCGCAGGGCGGCAATGAGTCCGGCCACGAACGCATCCCCGGCGCCGGTCGGGTCGACGACCTCCGCGTCGGCGAATTCGAACAGCGCGCTGCCGTTCTTCCACACCACCAGGTCGCCGACGCCCGGGACGGCCAGCGCCACCAATTCCGGTCCGCGGCCCAACAATTCGCGGCCCAACGCCTCCGCCTGCTCCAGCGTGCCGACCTCCTCGCCCGCGATCAGCGCGGCTTCGGTGGAGTCGGCCCGCAGCACGTCGACCGACGCCAGGAGGTCGGTGCGAACGTCCTTTGCGGGCACCCCGTCGGCGACCACGCGTTGGCCCCTCTCACGGGCCCGCCGCGCCGCCGCCAGGGCCGTCGCCGGCGGCTGCTGCAGCTGGATCGAGACGGTGTCGGCGTCGTCGAACAGGGGCGCCGCCCGCTCGAGGTCGGCCACCTGAACGAGCGAGCCTTCCGGCACGTCCTCGATCAGCATGCGTTCCGGCGAGACCAGATCGATCAGCAGCGCGGTCGTGCCGCGCCGCACGACCCCACGCGTGTCGATGCCGTCGTTGCGCGCCTGCCGCAGCACGACCTCTCCCGCGATGTCATCGCCCACCACGCCGATGAGCGCGACCGGCACCCCCAGCTGGGCCAGGCCGACGGCCTGGTTGGCGCCCTTGCCGCCGAGCAGCTCGTCGCGCCGCAGGACCGCGGTGGGCTCATTCGCCGACGGCGGCCCGTCGGTGCGCAACACCAGGTCGCGCCCGATCTGGCCGATCACCACGACGCCCTTCGGGATGCTCATAGGGATACTGTGCCCGGCGGGCCGCCATGTCACACGTCACTTTTTTCGTCTCCAGTGCGGGCTCTTGACGGCCGCCAGCGCCTCGGTGACATAACGATCCAACGGCCATCGGTTGCGGGATTGCCGCACCCACTGCTGGAACCCGAAATCCGCTGCCGCGAAGGCGATCTGCACCAACAGGCCGGGCCGGATGTCGACGTCGGGGTTGGCGCCCATGCGCTCGGCGATCAGCTTGATCGCCCGGTCCTTGTCGGCGGGACGGTGCAGGGTGACCTTGTCGAGCAATCCAGGCGCGACCAGCAGGGCCTTGCGCCACTCCTCGCAGTCGGCCCGGTCGAACGAGCGGGTCCGCGTGACGATCGCGTTGATCAGCGCGGCATCGGGTGACTCGCCGGCCGGACGGTCCTCGAGGAGGCTGACGATCGCGGCGCCACCGTAGCGCACCGGCGCCAGCAGCAGCTCCTCCTTCGCCGGCACGTGCCGGAAGAGGGTGCGCGCCGAAACGCCTGCCGCCGCGGCGATTTCCTCGGTGGTGACGGCGTCGTACCCGCGCTCGATGAACAGCCGGAACGCGGCGCGCCTGATGTCGGCGCGGACCTGCGCGCGCTGACGATCGCGCAGCGACTCCGTCACCGGAAGCAACCGATCCCGCCGTCGACGTGGATGGTCTGCCCGGTGATGAACGTCGCGTCGGCGCCGAGCAGGAACGCCACCAGAGCGCCCACGTCGGTGCGCACGTCGCCGATGCGTTTCATCGGGACGCGCCGCACCGCCTTCGCGTAGTCGTCGGGCGCGAACTGTTTCCACAGTTTGACGCCGTCGGACTCCGCGAACGGGCAGATGACGTTGACACGGATGTTGTCGCGCCCCCATTCCAGCGCGGCGACCTTCGACAACCCGCGGATGCCTTCCTTGGCGGCGGCGTAACCGCCCCACCTCGGCTCGCCGCCGGTGCCCGTCCCCGAGCCGAGGTTGACGATCGACCCGCCGCCGGCCTCGACCATCACGGGATGCACGGCCTGCATGAGCAGGAACGTCGCCCGGGGTCCGACCTCGTAGCCCAGCGCCAGGTCCTCGGTGGTGATGTCGACGAAGGCCTTGGGCTCGTTGGTCGCTATGGCGTTGTTGACCAGGCCGTGCACGGCGCCGAACGCGTCGACGGCGGCCGCGACGATCCGCGCGGCGCTGTCCGGGTCGCGCAGGTCGGCGACCAGCGTGGTGACGGCGCCGGCCGCCGCGAGTTCGGCGCCGGTCGTCGCGAGCAGCTCGTCCTGGATGTCGACCAGCAGCACCGACGCCCCGCGTTCCAGCAGCGCGGCGGCGGCGCCCTTGCCCACGCCCTGCGCGGCGCCGGTGACGATCGCGACGTGCCCGCGCAGCGAGTCGGGGTGGCTGTACGTCATGCCGTTACGGCCAGATTGCGCGCCGGGCGGCCGGCGAACAGCGGCAGATCGAGGTAGGTCTTGATGCCCGGTCCCGCGGCGCAGACGTCCGGGATGGCGTTGACGCAGTGGTTGGCGGTGGCGACGACGCCGGGATTGCGTCGCAGCCCTTCGGCGATCGACGGCGGCTGCAGGCCCTTGAAGGTGAGGCTGACGGTAGGGTCGCCGGTGATCTCGACCTCGAAGCGTTCGCCTCGCTCAGCGAAATTCCAATCGGGGTCTAGGTTTTCCTCGCCCATCAGCCAGTTGACCGCCGCGGTGATCACGGGCTCGCCGTCGGCGAGCGCCTGCCAGCGGAAGCGGCGCGCGGCCACGGTTCCCGCGGTGATCGGGAAGGGGTCGTAGTCGATGTCGGAGGTCGCCACGGCGATGTCCTGGATGGTCCTGATGTTGGGGTCGATGCGAAAACCCATGTGGTCGGCGATCATTCGCACCGACATCTTGAATCCCGACTCGAGCAGGCTGGCCATGGGTCCTTGCACGGCCTCCTCGGGGGTGCCGCCGAAGCCCATGATGTGGCGCACCACGTCGGGGGCGTTGTAGGTGCGGATGTCGGAGAACTCCTCGGCGCGCACGTGAGTGACCGCCGACGACAGCGAGGACACCATGAGCGGGAAGCGCTCGGTGATGCCGCCGGGGTGGATCCCCGAGCCGTGCAGGGTCACTCCGTTCTCGACCGCGGCGTCGGCGATGGCCTGATGGCGCGGGTTGCTCAGGTCGGGGTAGACCCACCCTACCGGGGTCACCACGTTCTTGCCGGACCGCAGGATTGCAAGGACCTCTTCGTCATTGGGCACCAGCGGGCTGTACACGACGCAGTCCGCGTCGAGCGCGAGCACCTCGTCGACGTCGGTGGTCGCCTTGACGCCCAGGGGAGCGGCCCCGACGATGTCGCCGACGTCGGCGCCGTTTTTGCTCGCGGTGTGCACCCAGCACCCGGCGAGCTCGAGCCGCGGGTGGTTCAGCACGCATTCGATGGCCGCCTTGCCGACACCTCCTGTGGCCCATTGGATGACACGGAGCTTGCTCATGGCCGACCTCCCGCACGCCTTTACATCCCACCAATGAGATGGCACCGTATGACTACCTGTCAGTGACTGTCAACTAGGAAGGTCGGCCGATGGGCGTGCTCGACGGCAAGGTGGCGATCGTCACCGGAACCAGCCGCGGGGTGGGCGTCGGCATCGCCCACGAACTGCTGCGGGCCGGCGCCACCGTCATCGGCTGCTCGCGTTCGCCGCTGGACACCATCCCCGGCATCGAAACCGACTGGGCGCCGCGCGCCTCGCAAAAGGTCTGCGACCAAGGCGACTACCGCTCGATCGATTCGTTCGTCGCCGACGTCGTCGCCGCCCACGGCCGCGTCGACATCCTGGTGAACAACGCCGGCGGCACGGTGCCCGCGCCGCACGCCGAAAGCATTCCCGAACTCGTGCAACGCATTCAGGGCGCGCCGGAAAGCGCCGACGACTATGAGCGCACCGCGCTGTTCCACGCCTACGCCGTGCAGATGAACCTGATCGGCCCGCTGTGGTTCGCGATCCGCGCCTACCGGCAGATGCGCACCCAGGACGGTGCGGGCTGCATCATCAACATCTCCAGCGGCGCCGGGCACCCCGCGGGGTCGCCGACCCTGGTCTCCTACGGCGCGGCCAAGAGCGGGCTCAACCACCTCACCCGCTCGCTGGCCGAGGAGTGGGGGCCCGCCGTGCGGGTCAACTGCATCGCACTGGGCCCGACGATGACCGAGAACTTCCGGTCGTTCGTGCTGCCCAAGGACGACCCGAGTGGCGAAAAGTATTTCGCCGCCGTACCGTTGCGCCGCGCGGGAGAGCCGGCGGAGGTGGGCCGGGTCTGTGTCTTCCTCGCGAGCGGCGACGCGGACTTCGTCAACGGCACCACCATCGAGTGCGACGGGGGCATGCTGCCCGGCGTGCTGTACGACGCGGGCCTGAAGACGATCACCGACCTGCTGTAGCCGCCCGCCGGGCCCACTGTGAATTCCGCGACGCCTCCCCGGCGTGTCGCGCCGCGATTTTCACACTCGACGCCAAGAAGGTTTGTCGTGGGGGTCTAATGGGTGGATGGAACTGATGACGCCCACCGACGCGGTCTTTCTGCTGGGAGAATCGCGTGAGCACCCCATGCACGTCGGGGGCCTGCAGCTCTACGAGCCGCCCCCGGGCGCCGGCCCGGAGTTCGTCCGGGAGTTCACCGAAGCGATGCTGGCCAACAACGAGTTCCAGCCCACATTCCGTAAACACCCCGCGGCGATCATGGGCGGGATCACCCCGATGGCATGGTCCTACGACGACGAGGTCGATGTCGACTACCACGTGCGGCGCTCGGCGCTGGCGTCGCCGGGCCGGGTTCGCGAGCTGCTCGAGCTGACGTCCCGGCTGCATACCGGCCTTCTCGATCGCCACCGCCCCCTGTGGGAACTGTATGTGGTGGAGGGTCTGAGCGACGGCCGGTTCGCCATCTACAGCAAAATGCATCACGCGCTGATCGACGGCGTTTCCGCGCTCAAACTGATGCAGCGCACGTTGTCATACGACCCCGACGACCGCGAGGTCCGCGCGGTCTGGAACCTGCCGAAGCCCACCCGCGCGCTCAGCCCGGTGTCCCGCCTTGGTTCGCTGGTGAAGACGGCGGGATCCGTTGCGGCGCTTGGCCCGTCGACGGTGTCGCTGGCACGCGCCGCGCTGCTCGAACAGCAGGTGACGCTGCCCTTCGGCGCGCCGCGCACCATGCTCAACGTCAAAATCGGCGGCGCCCGGCGGTGCGCCGCGCAGTCGTGGTCGGTGGACCGCATCAAAACCGTCAAGCGGGCCGCGGGGGTCACCCTCAACGACGTCGTCCTGGCGATGTGCGCGGGCGCCCTGCGCTACTACCTGCTCGAGCAGAACGCGCTGCCCGACACCCCGCTGATCGCGATGGTCCCGGTGAGCCTGCGCAGGGAGGACGAGGCCGACGCCGGCGGCAACCGAGTCGGGGCGATCCTGTGCAACTTGGCCACCCACACCGACGATCCCGCGCAGCGGCTGCAGACCGTCAGCGAGTCGATGCACAAAAACAAGCGGGTGTTCTCCCAGCTGCCCCGCGTCCAGGCGCTGGCTCTTTCGGCGTTGAACATGAGCTCGTTGGCCCTGGCGGCGGTCCCGGGTTGGGTGTCGTCCACATCGCCGCCCTTCAACATCGTCATCTCCAACGTGCCGGGGCCGCACGAGCAGATGTACTACGGGGGAGCGCGGCTCGACGGCAACTATCCGATGTCCATCGCGATGGACGGGCAGGCGCTGAACATCACTTTGGTCAGCAACGCCGGCAACCTCGAGTTCGGGCTGGTCGGCTGCCGCCGCAGCGTTCCGCACCTGCAGCGCCTACTCGCGCACCTGGAGTCGTCGCTGAAGGACCTGGAACGCGCCGTCGGGGTCTGAGCCTTGACCCCGCCCAGGCGCCTCAGCGCCGGCGCGCTGCTGTACCGGGCCCGCGACGGCGTGGTCGAAGTCCTGATCGCACACCCGGGCGGCCCGTTCTGGGCCCGCAAAGACGAAGGAGCATGGTCGATTCCCAAGGGCGAGTACACCGAGGGCGAGGACCCCTGGACGGTGGCGCGGCGCGAATTTCACGAGGAACTCGGGCTGCCCGTGCCGGACGGGCCGCGCACGGACCTCGGCGCGTTGCGGCAACCCAGTGGCAAGGTGGTCACCGTGTTCGCCGTTCGGGCCGACCTCGACGTCACCGACACGCACAGCAACACCTTCGAAATGGAGTGGCCGAAGGGCTCGGGCAGGATGCGGGAGTTCCCCGAAGTCGACCGGGTCGGATGGTTCGCGGTCGCGCAGGCGCGCACCAAGCTGCTCAAGGGCCAGCGCCCATTCCTCGACCGATTGATGGCCCACCCCGCCTTGGCGGAACTACACGAAGGGACCTGACATGCAAACGTTGCGCACCCCCGACGAGCGATTCGACGATGTGCCCGACTTTCCTTATGCCCCAAGGTATTGCGAGATCCCCGACGGTGACGGCGGTACGCTGCGGGTCGCGTGGGTGCAGGACGGCCCGGAAGACGCCGACCCGGTCCTGATGCTGCACGGCGAGCCGTCGTGGTCGTACCTGTACCGCAAGATGATGCCGATACTGGCCGCCGCCGGTCATCGCGTCATCTGCCCCGACCTGGTCGGGTTCGGTCGTTCCGACAAGCCCACCCGCCGCGAAGACCACAGCTACGCCCGCCACGTCGAATGGATGAGGACCGTCGCGTTCGACGTCCTCGACCTGCGCGACGTGACCCTCGTCGGCCAGGACTGGGGCGGCCTGATCGGGCTGCGGTTGGCCGCCGAGCATCCCGAGCGGTTCGCGCGCCTGGTCGTCGCGAACACCGGGCTACCCAACGGCGAGCAGCCGCTGGCCGACGTCTGGTGGCGCTTCCGGGAGGCCATCACGACGGCCCCCGAGCTGAACATCGGCTGGTTCGTGCAGGGCGGTTGTCGCCAGCAGCTCAGCGACGAGGTGCGCGCCGGCTACGACGCGCCGTTCCCGGAAGACGCGCACTGCGCGGGGCCGCGGGCGATGCCCGGACTGGTGCCGACCTCCCCGGACGACCCCGCCGCGGCGGCCAACAAGGCGGCCTGGGCCAGGCTGTCGGTGAGCCCGACGCCCATGCTCGTCGCCTTCAGCGACGGCGACCCGATCACCGGGCCGATGGCCGCGATCTTCCAGCGCGAGATGCGTGGCGCGCAGGGCATCGAGCACCCCACCATCCACGGCGCGGGACATTTCCTGCAGGAGGACGCCGGCGAGGAACTGGCCCACCACATCGTGGAATTCCTGCGCCGCTGAGCCCGCCGGAGGCCGCGGGCAGAATGTGGGCATGACGAGCGCACCCCCGCAAGCCGAAGCGCAGGGCCTGCTGCTGCAGCTGCTCGACCCGGCCAACCGGGCCGACCCGTATCGGCTCTTCGCGCAATTCCGCGAGCTCGGCCCGCTGCAGCTGCCCGAATCCAACTTCGTGGTGTTTTCGGCCTACCGGGACTGCGACGACGTGCTGCGGCACCCGTCGTCGAGCAGCGACAACGCCAAGTCGACCGTCACGCGCCGGCAGCTGGCGGCCGGCGTGGTCCAGCCCCGGCAATTCCCGACCGGGTTCCTGTTTCTCGATCCGCCCGATCACACGCGGCTGCGCAAGCTGGTCAGCAAGGCGTTTTCGCCGAGGGTGGTGACCGCGTTGCAGCCCGAAATCACCGCGCTGGTAGGCGGATTGCTCGATCGGATCGCCGACCGGGGCGCGTTCGATGTCGTCGCCGACTTCGCCCACCCGCTTCCCGTGGCGGTGATCTGCCGGCTGCTCGGTGTGCCGCTCGACGATCAGTCGAGGTTCAGCCACTCCTCGGCGGTGCTGGCGCAGTCGCTGGACCCGTTCTCGACGATCACCGGCGTCCCCGAGGAGGTCGCGGCCGAGCGGCGGCGGGCCAGCGCGTGGCTGCGCCAGTACTTCCACGCGCTGATCGACCGGCGCCGATCACGGCCCGGCGACGACCTGCTGTCGGGCCTGATCGCGGTGGAGGAATCCGGGGACCAGCTGACCGAGGAGGAGATCGTCTCCACCTGCATCCTGCTGCTCATCGCCGGGCACGAGACCACGGTGAATCTGATCGGCAATGCCATCTTGGCGATGCTGTGCAACCCCATCCACTGGGCCGCCCTGGCCGCCGACCCCGGACGCGCACCGCTGATCGTGGAGGAGACGCTGCGTTACGACCCGCCCGTGCAACTGGTCGGGCGGGTCGCGGCCGACGACATGACGATCGGCGACGTCGAGGTGCCGGCGGGGGACGTGATCATGCTGCTGCTGGGTGGGGCCCAACGCGATCCGGCCGAATTCGACCGGCCGGATGCCTTTGACCCGGACCGGGGGACCTTGCGCCACTTGGGTTTCGGCCGCGGAGCGCATTATTGCCTGGGCGCGCCGCTGGCGCGGCTGGAAGCCGGGGTCGCGCTGTCGGCGGTGGCGGCACGCTTCCCGGACGCCCGCCTGGCCGGCGAGCCGCGCTACAAGGAGAACGTCACCCTGCGCGGCTTGGCGGAGTTGACGGTGGCTGTGTGATCAGGACGTAACTAGCCACGCTCCCACGGCGCGGTTTCGTCCATCTTCTTGTAGTACTTCGCCAGGTGGCTTTTGACGCGGTCGACGTCGGTCTTCGGCAAGTCGATGCCGCCGCGGGCGCCGCCCATGATCGCGCCGGCGATCATCACCCCCCGCGGAACGGCCTTGAGCTCGCCGCCGATGACGTCGGCGAACAGCAGCTTGTAGGCGGTGAAGTTGTCCTTTTTGTCGCTGTCGTACCAGATGTGGGCGTCCCGGTACTTCTGATTCGGTTTGTCCTGCGCGCCGGCCCACTTGCGGACGCGCTTTTCGGCGGCGCCGCCGTCCCACTTGCGGTCGCGATCGGCCAACGGCAGGTCTTTGAACGCTGTTACTGACATCTTTTCCGCGTGCCCGCGTCGGGCCCCGGATAAACGTGTGTTCTAGCCGTTGCTGTCGGCGCTTTCGCCCGTGCCGTCGGCCGGCGCCGGTGCGGTCAGCACGATCGAAATCGGTATGGGCGTGGCCATTTCGATCTTTCCGTGCTCGTCGTAGTAGGCGCCGATGGTGTATTCGCCTTCGGTTTCGACCAAGAACGCGAGGTCTTTGGTGAAGCACCGGTACTTGGAGGGCCGGTCGGCTTCGTCGGGCCAATGCCAGGTTCCCGTGAGGCTGCCGCACGGGTTTCCCGCGGGGTCCTTGCACACGACGTAAAGTTCCGGGTCGTAATCCCCGCCGGCGCGCGCGTGCACGACGAGAACGAGCGGAACCCTTGCCGTCAAAGGGAGTTTCTCGACCTGGTAACAGGCCATGGGTATGTGCGTGGCATGGATCGCGCCGTTGTCGTCGAGCCCGGCGGTGCCCGACACGAAGAGGGCGGCGATGTGCAGCATCACGACA
This sequence comes from Mycobacterium alsense, assembly GCF_002086635.1. GTDB lineage: Bacteria > Actinomycetota > Actinomycetes > Mycobacteriales > Mycobacteriaceae > Mycobacterium > Mycobacterium alsense. The sequence goes on from NZ_MVHD01000032.1 coordinate 47,024, forward strand.
GCTTAAAGGTGTCGGTCTGGGAAACCGAAAAAGCCACCGCGCCCGGTTCGGCACCGGCGTTATGATTCGCGCCAAGGAAATTCCAAGGCATTCGCGGCATTGTTCGTCGTGATTCGCCGCTAAGCGGTGCCCGCCCGCGGCCCACGACCGCCCGAGGGGAGACAGCGATATGACGACTCCGCCGTCGGCGCCCGATTGGTATCCCGACCCGAGCGGCAAGCCCGGGATGATGTATTGGGATGGCCAACAATGGCACACCGCCCCGCCCGCCGACCAGCCTCCCCGGCCGACCCCGACGACGCCGCGGCGCCCGGGGCGTCCCGCGCTGATCGCCGCGCTCGTCGTGGCGCTCGTGGTCCTGGCCGGCGTCATCGGCGTCACCGGCTTCCTGCTGCAGCACAGGCACCCGTCCCCGGCCCCGGCCGCGCAACCCGCACAACCCGCGCAGCCCGCGCAACCCACGTCGTCGGCGGTTTCCTCGGCCCCCGCCCCGGCTCCCGGCGTCGGAGCGCAGGAGTTGGCCCCGTTCCTCGGAGAGTGGGGCGGCGGTCATTCGGGGCGGATCGAAATCCACCCCGACGGCAGCGGGCGTTGGAGGTATCCCGATGTTTCGACGTGCCCGGACGCGCCGCTGGCCGGCTGCGGCGTCATCGGGACCGCGGACTTCACGCTGACCTCGGTCACCGACGGCACCGCGAAGGGACGCGTCACCGCCAGCTCGAACCCGGTCTATGCCTCCGTGGGCGGGCCGGTGACCATCGTCCAGGGCAAGAGTTGGCAGGGCACGGGGGTCGTTCTCAAGGTGAGCATCGGCAGGATGAGGGGCTGGAATTTCTGCAACGACACCTCCCCGCACAACTGCGCCGAGAGCTGAATTCGCCCGCGGGAAACCCGGAATTCTGCAACCAGAACGCCCGGAACATTCTTTTTAATCTGCGCGCACACCCGCTCGGCACGAATTGCACCGTGAAATCGGTCGCTCGTGGGTTCGGCGATAAAAATTCTGACGCAATCGGTAGCGGAACTCACCGCAAGAATTTCGCAAGCGGCCGGGCATAACTTACCGCGCATCGGCGACGAAAGGCTTTGCGATGGGCGGGACCGGCGGCACCACTTTCGGGCGCCCTCGTGGCCGAACTCGTTCAGGTACGCCGTCGAACTTGGGACCGGTAGCCGCGCGGGTGATGTCCACTCGCCGGTGATGCGGCCCGTCCGCACAGCTCCGACATGAAAGGGCGATCATGCACAACGTTCGTTCAACGAGTCGACGGATTGCGCGGCTAGCCGCGACGGCGCTGGTGGCCGGCGGCCTGGGTATGGGCCTGGCCACGGGCACCGCCGGGGCCCTACCCGGTCCCGTGCCGCTGGACGCCTGGCCGGGCTGCCCCAACGACCACCCCGAGGGCCCGTGCCACTGGTGCCCGGGACAACCGTTGCCGCCGACCGGCAACCACGTCACCAACCCGGTGATCTGGGACAACAACATCTGCCACACGTACTACTACGTCTACTTCGGGCAGGGCAACGTCGCCCAAAACATCTGGGACGGCGAGAATCCGCCGCCGCCGCCCCCGCCACCGCCGCCCGGCCTCATCAACAAGGACAACTGCCAGCAGATCCTCGGAATCTTCTGCCCTCACGCCTGAGGCCCCAGGCCCGGCACGATGTCGCCGAGGCTGAAGGTGACCGGCTGTTCGAGCTGTTCGTAGGTGCACGAACGGGGATCGCGGTCGGGGCGCCACCGGCTGAACTGGGCCGTGTGCCGGAAACGCGGACCCTCCATGTGGTCGTAGCGGACCTCGACGACCCGTTCGGGCCGCAGCGGCACGAACGAGAGATCCTTGCCGGCGTTCCAGCGCGAGAATTCGTTTTTGCGCGGCGTTCGTTCGCCGGCCTCGTGGGCGGCCCAGTTCCACGGGTGATCCTCGAAAGTGGTGACCAGCGGCTGCATTTCGGCGAACAGCCGCCGCCGCTCGGCCATCGGGAACGCGCCGATCACGCCGACCGACGCGAGCCGGCCGTCGTCGGTGTAGAGACCCAATAGCAGCGAGCCGATCGCCTCGCCGCCCGATTTGTGCACCCGATAGCCGGCCACCACGCAGTCGGCCGTGCGCTCGTGCTTGACCTTGAACATGACGCGCTTGTCCGGCTGGTAGGTGACGCTCAGCGGTTTGGCGATGACGCCGTCGAGGCCGGCGCCCTCGAACTCCTCGAACCAGCGCCGCGCGGTCTCGATGTCGGTGGTGGCCGGGGTGACGTGGATCGGGGGGCCGCAGCCTTTCAAGGCGTCGACGAGGGCGGCGCGCCGCTCGGTGAACGGGCGCCCGGTGTAGTCGTCGTCGCCGAGCGCGAGCAGGTCGAACGCGATGAACGACGCCGGCGTCTTCTCGGCGAGCATCCGCACCCGGGAGTCGGCCGGGTGGATCCGCTGCTGCAGCGCCTCGAAGTCCAGGCCGTGCTCGGTCGCGACCACGATCTCGCCGTCGATCACGCAGCGCTCCGGCAGCTCGGCCCGCGCCGCGGCGACCAGCTCGGGAAAATAGCGGGTCATCGGGCGCTCGTTGCGGCTGCCCCACTCCACGTCGTCGCCGTCGCGGAAGCAGATCGACCTGAACCCGTCCCATTTGGGCTCGTACGACGCCTCCGGCGGCATCGACCGCACCGGCTTGGCGAGCATCGGCGAGACCGGCGGCATCACGGGCAGGTCCATTGGTTCATTGTGGCCTGCGGCGTGCTGGAATCTTTGTGTGGCTGCTCCAGCGGAAGAAATCGACGTCGACGGGATCGCGGTGCGGGTCACCAATCCGGACAAGGTGTATTTCCCCGCGCTGGGCTCCGGGGGTACCAAGCGACGGCTCGTCGACTACTACCGCGGCGTGGCGGTCGAAGCCGGCGGTCCGATGCTGACGGCCCTGCGCGACCGGCCCACCCATTTGCAGCGTTTCCCGGACGGCATCGACGGCGAGGAGATCTACCAGAAGCGGGTGCCGCAACACCATCCCGACTACCTGGAGACCTGCCGGGTGACCTTCCCGTCGGGGCGCACCGCCGACGCGCTGAAGGTGACCCACCCGTCGGCGATCGTGTGGGCGGCGCAGATGGGCACGGTCACGCTGCACCCGTGGCAGGTGCGCTGCCCGGACGTCGAGCACCCCGACGAGCTGCGCATCGACCTGGACCCGCAGCCCGGCACCGGGTTCGAGGAGGCGCGCGCGGTCGCCGTCGGCGTGCTGCGGCCGCTGCTCGACGAACTCGGACTGATCGGATATCCGAAGACGTCCGGGGGCCGCGGCGTCCACGTGTTCTTGCGTATCGCCACCGACTGGGACTTCGTCGAGGTGCGCCGGGCCGGCATCGCCCTGGCCCGCGAGGTGGAGCGCCGCGCGCCCGACGCGGTGACCACGTCGTGGTGGAAGGAAGAACGCGGCGAGCGCATCTTCATCGACTTCAACCAGAACGCCCGCGACCGCACCATGGCCTCGGCGTACTCGGTGCGGCGCACGCCGATCGCGACCGTGTCGACGCCGCTGACGTGGGACGAGTTGGCCGGCGCCGACCCCGACGACTACACGATGGCGACCGTGCCCGGGCTGATGAAAAGCCGGGACGACCCGTGGGCCGGCATGGACGACGTGGCCCAGTCGATCGCGCCGCTGCTGCAGATGGCCGCGGCCGACGAGGAACGCGGCCTCGGCGACATGCCCTACCCGCCGAACTACCCCAAGATGCCCGGGGAGCCGAAACGCGTGCAGCCCAGTAGGGACACCGATCTGAAGAAGGGCAGGGATCAGGCGTAGGCGAACTCGTCCACCGGGGCGAATCCTGTTGGCCGTGCGGGTGTCTCGTAGCGATCGCGGCGGGTTCGCCACGCCCGGCCCGCACCGAAGGCGATCAGCGAGGCGCACAGCCCACCGGCCGTCGCCGGCACCGACGGTCCCGACAGCACGAAATAGCCGAACGCGGCGCCGACGGTGAGCAGGGCGAGGCGCGCGGGCGTCCAGTCGTGCGCGGAAGACGCGCGGACGGACAACGCGATGCCCAGCAGCAACGCCAGGACGTGCCCGACGGCGGTGAAATCCAATCCCGAGGCCGCGATCAGCGCGATGCCGAGCCACCACCCGACCCACGCCGGCCGCCAGCGCGACGGGATCGGGGCCGTCAGCGCCCCCAGCACGCAAACCGCGCCGTAGCTGACGCCCACGTCGCTGGCCCGGGCAATCGAAACGGGCAGCCAACCCGCCTCGACCGCGATAACCAGGCCCACCGCCACGAGCAGGGTGGCCCCGATATGACCGACGGCGAACGTGACGACCAAACCCCTGCCGCGCCAGAGCAATTCGCCCAAGGCCAGCAGGCACGCCAGCCCCGGCAACCACAGATAGGCGCGCCCGCCCTCGTCCACGAACGCGCTGCCGATCAGCGTGCCCAGGTGGCCGTGCGACAGGTTGTGCAGGTTGGTGCTCATGTGGCTCACCGCGACATCGCGCGCATGCGGGCCGAGCGCGGTCAACCCGAGCGAGACCACGCACAGGACAACGGCGTACGCGGCGGTGACGCGCACCGCTGCCGCGCCGCGCCGCAGGTTGGACAGGGCCATAGCTTTACGGTGCGGCCTCGAAGCGAGATCCGCCGCGTCCTTAACTAACCTTTCACACGGGCGTGATGAATCTTCACGTGATGCGCCGGTCGGCACGACCGGCCGATCCCTTGACGAGCTTCCTCCGGTGCTGCTAGACATGGCGTGCGCGGAGAATTGGGCGATCGCCCAAATACTCGAATCGAGGTGGCTATGGCCGGGCGGATGGACGGCAAGGTCGCTCTGGTGAGCGGCGCGGCGCGCGGGCAGGGCAGAAGCCACGCGGTCCGGCTCGCGCGCGAGGGGGCCGACATCATCGCCGTCGACATCTGCCGAAAGTTCGAGGCTTCCCCGGCGCCCGGCGCCACGCTCGAGGATCTCGACGAGACCGCGGGGATGGTCAAGGACGCCGGCGGCCGCGTCGTCACCGCCGAGGTCGACGTGCGCGACTACGACGCCCTGCGGGCCGCCGTCGACGGCGCCGTCGAACAGCTCGGCCGCCTCGACGTCGTCCTGGCGAACGCCGGCATCGGCACGATGGGGGCGAAGCTGCACAATACCGGCGAGGCGCTGTGGCAGGAGATGATCGACGTCAACCTCAGCGGGGTGTGGAAGACGGTGAAGGCCGGCGTCCCGCACATCCTCGCCGGCGGCCGCGGCGGCTCGATCGTCCTGACGTCCTCGGTGGCCGGCGCCAAGGCCTATTCACACATGGGCCACTACGTCGCGGCCAAACACGGGGTGATCGGCCTGATGCGGACGTTCGCGGTGGAACTGGGCCAGCACCTGATCAGGGTCAACGCCGTCCTCCCGACCCATGTGAATTCGCCGCTGCTGATGAACGAGGCCACCTACCGAGCCTTCCGGCCGGAGTTGGAGAACCCCGGGCCCGACGACCTGGCGCCGGTGTGCCAGAGCTTTCACTACCTGCCCATCCCCTGGGTGACACCCGAAGACATCAGCAACGCCGTGCTTTTCCTCGCCTCCGACGAGGCGCGCTACATCACCGGGGTCGCGCTCCCCGTCGACGCCGGCAGCTGCCTGAAGTAAGGAAGGCATCGATGACCGTCACACACGACACCGACGTCTACTACGACCCCTACGACGTGGGCATCAACGCCGACCCGTATCCGACCTACGCGCGGCTGCGCGAAGAGGCCCCGATCTACTACAACGCGCGTTACGACTTCTGGGCGCTGTCCCGGCATTCCGACGTCGAACGGGCGCTTGCCAACTGGGAAGCCTTCTCCAACAAGCGAAGCGACATCCTCGAACTGGTGCAGTCGAAGTTCGACATGCCCGGCGGTGTCATGATGTTCCAGGACCCGCCGGAGCACACCAGGCTCCGCGGGCTGATGTCGCGGGTGTTCACGCCGCGCCGGATGGCAGCCCTCGAAGACCAGATCCGCCAGTACTGCGTCCGGTGCCTGGACCCGCTCGTGGGGTCCGGGGGATTCGACATCATCGCCGAGCTGGCCTCGATGATGCCGATGCGGGTGATCGGGATGCTGTTGGGAATACCGGAGTCCGAACAGGTTTCGGTGCGCGACGCCAACGACGCCAACCTGCGCACCAAGCCGGGTGCGCCCCTGAAGGTCGCCGACGCCGACTCGATCGCCGACGGCCGCATCTACGCCGACTACGTGGAATGGCGATCGAAGAACCCCTCCGACGACCTCATGACGACGCTGCTCAACGTCGAGTTCGAGGACGACCGGGGCGTGCACCGCAAGCTGACGCGCAAAGAGGTGCTGCACTACACGCAGGTGGTCGCCGGGGCGGGCAACGAGACCACCGGCCGGCTGATCGGCTGGCTGGCCAAGGTGCTAGCCGAGCACCCCGACCAGCGCCGCAAGGTGTACGAGGATCGCTCGCTGCTGACCCGCACCGTCGACGAGACCCTGCGGTTCGAGCCCACCGGACCCCACGTCGCCCGTTGGATGGCAAAGGATTTCGAGTGCTACGGCACGACGGTTCCGGCCGGCAGCGCGATGCTGCTTTTGTTCGGCGCCGCCAACCGCGACCACCGCCGCTACACCGATCCGGACACCTACGACATCCAGCGCGACAACATCTCGCACATCACGTTCGGCAAGGGCGTGCATTACTGTCTGGGCGCCAACCTGGCCCGCCTCGAGGGTCGCGTCGCGCTGGACGAGATGCTCAACCGCTGGCCGGAGTGGGACATCGACTACGACACGGCGCAATTGGCGTCGACGTCCACGGTGCGCGGGTGGGAGCGCCTGCGGGTGGTGCTGCCCTAAATCACTTGCGCCGTTTCTTCGGTGTCGGCATCTCGAACCGGTCGAGGAACCGATGGACCAGTGCGACGGCCTCGTCGTGGCCGCCCCTGGTGCCGAGCCCCTGCTCGAGGATGAGGGTGCGCCCGATGGAGGCGATGACGACCGCGAGGCCCGCGGGCGGGAATTCCTCCGGGTCCAGGCCGTGCTCGCGAACGATGAAGTTCAGCGCGGTGATCTGCTGCTCGCGCCACCGCTCCGACCAGGCCGCGATCTCGGCCTGAATCTCCTTGCGGTGGTTGGCAAGTCCCATGAACTCCAGCAACAGCCGGGTGTCCTTGGGCTCGGTGAGGGTGTCCCAGAAGGCGTGCAGTGGGCGATCGGAGGCCAGCGCCCTCTGCTGGCGCTCGAGATACACCGCCGCCCCGCGGCGGAAGACGGCCAGATACAGCTCGTCCATGGTGGGGAAGTAGTAGTGCACCAGGGCCGGTTTGACGCCGGCTTTCGCCGCCACCCGCCGCGACGTGGCCGCGGCGTAGCCCTCCTCGACCATGATCTGGATCGTCGCGTCCACCAGCATGTCGCGCGTGGTGGAGTCCCGTGGCTTGGGTCGTTCGGATGCGGTCATGGTGCGTGGTCCTCCGTAGCGACGGTGTCCGCGCCGGCCCGGCGCAGCACGTTGGCGGCGTGCCTCATGAGGGCGGCGTCGACGAGCTTGCCGTCCCTGCCCAGCGCGCCCACGCCGGCGGCCTCGGCGCGCCGGTAGTCGCCGATCATGGACCGGGCCTCCGCGACCTCCTCGGGCGCGGGCGTGAACACCGCGTTGGCGACCGGCACCTGGGCCGCATGGATCGCCCACTTGCCGTCGAACCCGAGCAGGCCGGCCTGCGTGGCGCTTCGCCGGTAGCCGTCGACGTCGCGGTAGGCCGGGTACGGCGCATCGACGGCGTCGATGCCGGCGGCCCGTGCCGCGGCGAGCACCTGGATCCGCACGGCGTGCCAGAAGTCCCCCGGGTAGTCGCCGGCGCTCTCGAAGTTGCCGTCGACGCGGGACCGCAGGGACGCCGAGAGGTCGCCCGCGCCGAGGATCAGCGCCTCCAATCACGGGCTGGCCCAGGCGATTTCGGCCACGTTGACCAGGCTCTCGACCTCTTCGATGAGAGCCTCGAGGGCGATCGGGCGGGCCAGGTGCAGCTTCGCCTCGAGCTGGGTGAGCAGGACATCCACCCACCAGACGTCGCGCGCCGAGCGGACCTTCGACACGATGACGACGTCGAGCCGGTCGCGCGCGCCGGTGACCAGCTCGACGATGTCGTCGTGACACCACTCGGTTTCGAGGCCGTTGACGCGCACGGCCCGCACCGTCGCGCCCCAGTCGAGACCGGTGAGGGCGCGGACCGCGGTGTGGCGCGCGGACTCCTTGGCCCGGGGAGCACACGCGTCTTCCAGGTCGAGGAGCTCCAGCTGACGTGCTGGCCGTCACCCGGGACCTGGCCGCGCGGGAAATGCGACGCGCCCTGAAAATTGGCGCCGTCGGAGGCCAGGACGATGTCCCCGAGCGGCGGGACCTCGGAATGCATGTTGCAGGGGCCGTTGACGGCGTTGATCATCGGCGCGTCGACGTCGAGCGCGTTGGTGATGAGATGGCGTGCATACCAAGCCTTTTCGTCGAGCTTGTGCAGGCCTCGGGTTCCCGGCATCAGCAGGTACTCGGGTTCGCCGTATCGGGTCCGCTTAGCCATGGGCATGTCCGTTCCTTGAGCGATCGCCCAAATAGTCCCACCTGGGGTGGTGGCGGTCAAGGCTCAGCTGCCGAAACGAAACGGGGCCCGTCCATGGGCTTGACCATAATCGACGCGGGGTGATAGGCATGTGAAGCCTATCGGTTGGGCGGTCGCTCAGGAAGGGGCCCGGGTGAAGACGGCGATCGTGACCGGCGGTGCCTCCGGGATCGGTCGCGCGATCGCGGAAAGGTTGCGCAGCGACGGCTTTCGCGTGGCCGTCATCGACCTGTCGCCCACCGACGACGGCTTCGGCTACATCGCCGACGTCACCGACCGCGCGCAGGTCGACGCCGCGGTGGCGGCGATCCGCGACGCGCTCGGCCCGATCCAGGTGCTGGTCAACGCGGCCGGGGTGGAGGGCTTCAAGAAGTTCCTCAACATGTCCTTCGAGGAATGGTCGAAGGTGATCGACGTCAATCTCAACGGCGTGTTCCACACCATCCAGGCCGTCCTGCCCGACATGGCCGAGGCCGGTTGGGGCCGCATCGTCAACATCTCCTCGTCCAGCACGCACTCCGGGCAACCGTTCATGGCCCACTACGTCGCCGCGAAGTCCGCCGTCAACGGGCTGACGAAGTCGCTGGCCCTCGAATACGGGCCGAGCGGGATCACCGTCAACGCGATACCGCCGGGGTTCATCGACACGCCGATGCTGCGCAGCGCCGAGCGGCGGCAGCTGCTGGGCGGCACCGTGGAGGACCACATCGCGCGCACCCCGGTGCGCCGGGTGGGCCGCCCCGAGGACATCGCCGCGGCGTGCGCGTTCTTCGTGTCCGAGGAGGCCGGCTACATCACCGGACAGATCCTGGGCGTCAACGGCGGCCGAAACACGTAACGACGCCCGAACCCCATGATTGAAAACTCCCGCGAACGGGGATGTGTTCGGTCGTGGCCCCCACCTTCAAGGACGTGATCCGGTCCAAATACCTGCTCCTGACCACCTTCACCAAGGACGGCCGCCCCAAGCCGACGCCGGTGTGGGGCGTGCCCGACCGCGACAAGCTCCTGGTGATCACCGACGACGGGTCGTGGAAGGTCCGGCGGATCCGCAACACGCCGCGCGTGACCATCGCGCGCAGCGGCGGGCTGGGCAGAGCCAAGAGCGAGCCGGTCGACGGCGTCGCCCGGGTGCTGCCCAAGTCCGAGACGCGCCGGGTCTACAACGCCGTCCTGAGGCGGTACTGGTACCACGCCTGGTGGTTCTACGCGCACTCGATCGTGCGTGGCGGCGTCGAGAAGGTGCACGTCGGCCTCGAGATCGCCCCCTCTGGAATAGAGGCCTAAGACTCTTGGACGTCGGTCCTGGCCCGTTCGAGTTCCGTTCGGGCCTGGTCGATTTGGTCGTATGCGTACGTCGCGATGGCGGCGATGGTCATCGCCGCTCCCCTGCGGGCGAGCGATTCGTAGGCCCGGTCGCCGAGGACCTCGCGCAGGTGCATGGTCAACGCGGCGTGCTCGGGCAGGGCGACCGCGACCATGGGATTGACCGCCGCGAAACCGGCGATGGTGGCCGCCGGTTCGTGGTGTCCAAGCCGGTCGAGAAGAATGGCGAGGGTGGCCAGGGGATTGTGCAACATGCCGATGTTGCCCGACTCGTGGTTGTTGCGGATGGCCACGGCGAGGTAGCCCAACGTCGCCACCGGGTCCCCGTGCTCGGCCTCGAGTCCGCACACCCAGTACGAGAATTGGGTCTCGAAGAAGCGGTTCCCGCTGTCCCGCGCGACGAGCACGCCCCGACGAATGGCGTCGAGGGCGCGGCCCGGATCCACGGCGCGGAAGGCGAACCCCCACGCGAAAAGGGCGTACGAGAGCGCCCACGGATTGCCGGTCGCTTCGGCGGCATCGATGAGGCCGTCGGCGGCTGCCGTCGCCTCGTCGGTCGAACCGGAGGCCGCCAACGCGAACACCAGGTTCGCCCAGGCGGATGCGCTGGTGTCGGCGCCACTGGTCAGCAGGTCGCGGCACACCTCGACATATCGGTCCGGCCGGCCCACGAACAAATACGCACTGCCCAGAAAGGGCGCGCCGAAGTACGACACCCTATCGCCGGCAGCGGCGATGACTGCCTGGCCGATCTCGCTGTAGCGCACACCCTCTTCGAAGCGTCCGGCGACGACCGCCAGCGATGCCGCCACGCATACGGCGGCGAGTCGAGGATGTTCGATGGAGCGAAGCGGTTCCACCAGCTCTTCGGCCCACGTTATCGGTTCGTGGTTCTCGAGAAAGGGGCTGAGCAACGCCGCATACGCGGCGATGGCGGCGCCGGCGTCCAGATCGTCGTGATCGGCAGCCCACCGAAAGGCGGTGCGCAGATTGGCCAGCTCCACCGCGAACCACTCGTACGCCTCGCGCTGGCGCGGACTGTCCCACAGGGCCATGATGGCGGCTTCCCGTCCGGCGTAGTACCGCGCGTGGGCGGACCGAATCTCGGATGCTTCGCCACGGGCGACGAGCTGTTCCTCGGCGAACTGGCGGATCGTCTCCAGCATCGAAAAGCGGGTGCGCGAAGCGGACCGGTCCGCGACGAGCAGGGACTTGCGCACCAGGGCGTCGAGTACGTCGAGGATGGCGTACTCGTCGCGGTCTTGAGGATCGCCGGATCCGGCTATCGCGCAGGCGCTTTGGAGGTCGAATCCGCCCGCGAACACCGAACAGCGTTCCAGGACTGACTTTTCGGTGTCGTCGAGAAGGTCGTAGGACCAGGCCACCGCGTGGCGCAGCGTGTGGTGGCGTTCCAGGCCGCGTCGGGAACCGACCAGCAGCCGGAACCGGTGATCGAGACGATCGCGCATTTCACTCGCGCTCATCGACGCCATCCGTGAGGCGGCCAGTTCGATGGCCAAGGGGATTCCGTCGAGGCGCCGGCAGATCTCGGTGACCGCGTCGGCTTCCTCGCCGTCGACCACCGAGAAGGTGGGCGCGATGGCTTGCGCGCGTTCGACGAACAGGCGCACCGCCGCGGAATCGATTCCGGCCGCCGCGTCCAACGAGCGCACCGGCCACACCCGCTCGTCTGGGACTCCGAGTCCCTCGCGGCTGGTGGCGAGGACTCGTACGGTCGCCGAGTGCGCCAGGATGGCCTCGATCAGGTCGGCGGCGGCGTCGAGAACGTGCTCGCAGTTGTCGAACACCAACAGCCGGACCCGGCCCTCCAGCGCGACGGCCACCGACTGGCTCACCGTCTTGCCGGGTTGTTGGGTGATGCCCAGGACCGCCGCCACCGCATCGGGCGTCGCCGCCGGATCGGTGACCGCGGCCAGCTCGAAAAGCCAGACACCGTCGGGAAATTCGTCGGCGAGCCGGGCGGCTACCTCCATCGCCAGGCGGGTCTTGCCGACCCCGCCGACGCCCGTCAGCGTCACCAACCGATGCGCCTTGACCGCCGCCGCGATCTCACCGGCCACGAGCTCGCGTCCGATCAGGCTGGTCGTCGCGGGCCGCAGGTTGCCGGGCGTGGTATCGAGCGTCCGCAACGGCGGAAACTCCGCGCGCAGTCCCGCCGCCCGCACCTGAAACACCCCGACCGGCGTTGGCACGTCGCGCAACCGTCGCGACCCCAGATCGAGCAGGTCGGCCGCGCCAAGCAGGCCCGCCGTTGACTCGGCCACCAGAATCTGGCCGCCATGCCCGGCGGCCATCACCCGCGCAGCCCGGTTGAGCACCGCCCCGAAGTAATCCCCGTCGCGCAGCTCGGCTTCGCCGGTTGCGATCCCCATCCGCACCGGCAACTCCAGCTCCCGCTGCGCGGCCACCGCGGCATCGACCGCGGATCGGGGTGAGGCGAACGCCGCGCACACGCCGTCGCCGGTGTGCTTGAACAGCCGCCCGCCATGCGCCTCGACGGCCCCACGCAACACCCGGTCGTGGGCGGCCAGCGCCGCGCGCATCGCCTCCGCGTCGGCCTCCCACCGACGGGTCGAACCCTCGACGTCGGTGAACAAAAACGTCACCACCCCCGAAGGCGCGGACGCTGGCGAAGCGGACACCAACGCAGAATGGCACAGTTTGCCCGAATATCCCCGCAGACGGCTTGCCGGCGGGTGCCGCCGAAGGAAAATACCGGCTTAAATTGAGGAAAAGGGTCGCGGACGAGGCGAGATAATTCTCCGCAGCGGTTTCAAGCTCCAACCCGGATGCGGGGAATGGGCGGGGAATGGGTGGGGAA
>NZ_MVHD01000033.1 GCF_002086635.1 Mycobacterium alsense
AGATGTGTATAAGGGGCGGGTACACGGACAGCCCGGCCGCGGGAGGCAACGGCGGCACCGGCGGCACCGGCGGCGTCGGCAACGCGGGTGGCAGCGGCGGCCACGGCGGCAACGGCGGCGCCGGCGGCGCCGGCGGCGGGAACGGCGGCAACGGCGGCGCCGGCGGCAACGGCGCGGCGGGGGGCAACGCCGGCGCCGGCGCCGCGGGCGGCACCGGCGGGGCCGGCGGTGACGGTGGCGCGGCGAACGGCATCGGCGCCAATACCGGCTCCCTTGGTTTGCCGGGCGGACCTGCCGGCGACGGCGGCGACGGCGGCACCGGAGGCGCCGGCGGCGATGCGGGCACCGCCGGCGACGGCGGCAACGGCGGTGCCGGGGGGGCGGCGCCGGGCGGCACGCCGGGCGCCGGCGGCACCGGCGCGGCCGGAGGGACGGGCGCTACGGGCGGTTCCGGCGGCGACGGCGGCGCCGGCGGCGCCGGCGGCACCGCCACCGGCTTCGGGGGTGCCAACGGCGCCGACGGTTCCGACGGTGCCGAGGGCGCCTACGGCGCCAACAGCGCCCACGGCGCCCACGGCTCCGATGGCGTCGCGGGCGGCAACCCCCACCCGTGACCCGTCGTAGCGGGCGCGACGGGATCAGCGCGGGAGCGGCACGGTCACGCCGGCCGGCACCTCACCCGTGCGGGCGGCCAGGACGGGCGTCCGCAGCACGGCCCCGAGCTGCTGACACTCGTTGCTGTGCACGGTGACCGTGAGCTCGCCCAGCAACGCGCCGTCGTCCCGGAGCCGCAGCGACAGCGCCTGCGTCGTGGCCTGCGTCGCCACGGCCCCGTCGGGCCCGACGCACGGGAACATCGTCGCCTCGGTCCGCGACACCCAGCGGCCGTCGCGATAGTCCAGCACGATGGGCCCGCCGCCGGGCGACTTCGCGCGCGTGAGGTCGGCCTCGTCGAGCAGCGCCCCGACGGCCGTACACCGGCCGGGCGCACAGGACGAGCGGAAGGCCCACCACGTCATCGCGTCGGGACGTTGGGGGTGGGGCCTGTCGTTGAACGTCTGCTTGGTCCGCCGAACCTCGAGCCGATAGGTGCCGTCGAGCGGGGTCGGGGGCGCGAGCGCCGGGGTCGCGGGAGTGGCCCGGGGGCTCGCGGCCGGGCGGGCGGGCACGGCGCCGATGTCGGTGCCGGTTTCGGCGTAGCGCCCGACGACGAAGCCGACGGCGAGCAGCCCGGCGGCTAGGACCGTCGCGGCGGCGCCCACCACGACCCGGCGCGGCCGACGCCTCCCCGGCGTGACCACGACCGGCGGCCGCGCGCCCATCGGGGGTGGCCGCGCGCCCATCGGGGGTGGCGCGGACACGCCGTGGCTTTCGGGCCACGCGTACGCCGGATAGTCCACCACCGGGGCGGCTTGGGGACCGCGATCCGTGTTCACCGCGATGCCGGCCAGTTGGCTTGCCGCCTCGGCGAACTCGCGGCAGCTGCCGAACCGCTGCGCGGGGTCCTCGGCGAGCGCCCGGGAGAACACGCCGTCGAGGCGCGCGAGCTCCGGACGCCAGTCGCCGAGCCGGGCGCCGGGATCCGGCAGGGCCCCGCTCAGCAGGTAAAACGCGGTGGCGGCCAGCGCGTACTGGTCGGCCCGCCCGTCGATGGGGGCACCCGTCAGCTGTTCGGGCGCGGCGTAGCCGGCCGCGCCGGGTGGCCGGCCCGCGCCGAAGTCGGTCAGCAGGATGCGTTGTTCGCCTTCCCCCCGGCCCGTCACCAGGATGTTGGCCGGTTTGACGCCGCGATGCAGCAGTCCGTGGTCGTGCGCGTGGTCGAGGGCACCGGCGACGGCGGTCACCAGGTCCGCCACCTCGCCCACCGGTGCGACCGCCGGGAATCGGTCGGCCGCCAGGCGCGCGGCGTCACTGCCCTCGACGTACTCCGTCACGCTGTAGAGCCGGCTTTCGAACTCGCCGCGTTCGCGCACCCCGACGATGTTCGGGTGGTAGAGGCTGGTCGCGAACGGGGTCTCGGCCCGGAACCGCCGGCGGAATTCGCCGTCCTTCGACATCGCCGCCGAGAGCACCTTCAGCGCCTGCCACCGCGACGATCTGGGGTCCTGAACGAGGTAGACCACACCGGTCGGGCCGGTACCCAGCCTTCGCGCGACCACGTAGCCGGCGAAGGTCGCGCCGCTGACCAACGCCATTCCGCGATCCTATCCGCCCGGCGCGCGCACGGCCCTAGGGCCGAAAGGCCTTGCCTCGCAATATCACCAGGTCGGGACGGCGCAGCACGTCCGGACCCGACCGCGGGTCCTCGGCGTAGCAGAGCAGGTCGGCCGAGGCGCCGTGCTCGAGACCGGGCCGGCCCAGCCAGCGCCGGGCATCCCAGCACGCCGCGCCGAGCGCCTCGGTGGGGCTCATCCCGATGCCCTTGAGCGCCTCCACCTCGTCGGCGATGCGTCCGGGCGCGACCATGGTGCCGGCGTCGCTGCCGGCGTAGATCGGCACGCCGGCCTCGCGGGCCGCGGCGATCCGCGGCAGGGCGCGGGCGTGCAGGTCGCGCATGTGCGCGGCGTAGGCGGGGTACTTCGACGCCGCCTCGGCGATGCCGAGGAAGTTCTCGACGATGTTGACCAGCGTGGGGACCAAGACGGTTCCCCGCTCGACCATCAGCTCGATGGTGTCGTCGGTGAGACCGCTGCCGTGCTCGATGCAGTCGATGCCGGCGTTGATCAGCCCGGGCAGCGCGTCCTCGCTGAAGACGTGGGCGGTGACGCGTGCGCCGTGGGCGTGCGCGGTCTCGATCGCGGCCTTGAGCACGTCGTCGGACCACAGCGGGGCCAGGTCACCGGCACCGCGGTCGATCCAGTCGCCGACCAGCTTGATCCAGCCGTCGCCGCGGCGCGCCTCCTCGGCCACCGCCGCGGGAAGTTGCCACTCGTCTTCCAGCTCGCGCGAGAAGCCCGCCGCGTAACGCCTGGGCCGGGCCAGGTGCTTTCCGGCCCGGATGATGCGGGGCAGGTCGTCGCGGTCGTCGAGGCTGCGGGTGTCGGTGGGTGAGCCGCAGTCCCGCAACAACAGCGCGCCGACGTCGCGTTCGATCTCGGCCTGGCCGATCGCCTCCTCGATGGGGATCTCGCCGTGGTCGCCCAGCCCGACGTGGCAGTGGGCGTCGACCAGCCCGGGCAGGATCCAGCCGCCGCCTCCAGCAGCCCCGAAGACGGTGTCGGCGCCGGCGACGGGTTCCGTGCTGATGCGCCCGTCGGCGATCCACAGCCGGATCTCGGCCTCGTCGGGCAGCCCCACACCCCGCACGTGCATGCGCACGGCGCGGCTATTTCCGTCCGGTCCAAGCGTGACGACCTGGGGGCACCTCCCGCTTGCGGGGGACTTCACCCGGCTCCGCCGCGCTCGCGATCGTCACGACTTGCCCGGGAACTTGAGCTTGGACAGGTCGAAGTCGGCCAGCCCCGGCGGCAGCTCGTTGAGGCCCTCGGGCAGCTGCGACAGGTCGGGGAATCCCGCCGGCATGCCCGGCATTCCCGCCCCGAGCGGGTTTTTGGCCTTGGGCGGTGTGGGGCCCCGGCCCCCCTTCTTGCCTTTCTTTCCGCCCTTGCCCTTGGCCCCCTTGGCCTTTCGCGTCGCCGACTTGCGGCCCATCCCCGGGATGCCCATGCCGCCGAGCATCGACGACATCATCTTGCGGGCCTCGAAGAAGCGGTCGACGAGCTGGTTGACCTCCGACACCGTCACCCCCGAGCCGTTGGCGATGCGGAGCCGCCGCGAGGCGTTGATGATCTTGGGGTCGGCGCGTTCCTGCGGCGTCATGCCGCGGATGATGGCCTGCAGCCGGTCGAGTTGGCTGTCGTCGACCTGCGCGAGCGCGTCCTTCATCTGGCCGGCGCCGGGCAGCATGCCCAGCAGGTTGCCGATCGGGCCCATCTTGCGGATGGCCAGCATCTGTTCGAGGAAGTCCTCGAGCGTCAGCTCGCCGGTGCCGATCTTGGCCGCGGCCTCCTCGGCGCGCTGGGCGTCGAAGACCTGCTCGGCCTGTTCGATCAGGGTCAGCACGTCGCCCATGCCCAGGATGCGGCTCGCCATCCGGTCGGGGTGGAAGACGTCGAAGTCCTCCAGCTTCTCGCCGCTGGAGGCGAAAAGGATTGGCACACCGGTGACCTCGCGCACCGACAGCGCCGCGCCGCCGCGGGCGTCGCCGTCGAGCTTGGTCAGCACCACGCCGGTGAAGCCGACGCCCTCGCCGAACGCCTGGGCGGTGGTGACCGCGTCCTGGCCGATCATGGCGTCCAGGACGAACAGGACCTCGTCGGGATCGACGGCCGCGCGGATGGCCGCGGCTTGGGCCATCAGCTCGTCGTCGATGCCCAGGCGCCCGGCGGTGTCGACGATGACGACGTCGAAGTGCTTGGCGCGGGCCTCGGCGAGCCCCGCCGACGCGACGGCGACGGGGTCGGGGGGCCCGACGTCGGGCCCGGGCGCCCCGGCCCCCGGGTGCGGGGCGAACACCGGGATCCCGGCGCGCTCGCCGACGACCTGCAGCTGGTTCACCGCGGCCGGCCGCTGCAGGTCGCAGGCCACCAGCAGCGGCGTGTGCCCCTGGCCGCGAAGCCAGGCGGCCAGCTTGCCGGCCAGCGTGGTCTTACCGGAACCCTGCAGACCGGCCAGCATGATCACCGTCGGCGGGGTCTTCGCGAACGCCAGCTGGCGGGTCTCGCCGCCCAGGATGCCGATCAGTTCCTCGTTGACGATCTTGACGACCTGTTGGGCCGGGTTGAGCGCGCCTGAGACCTCGGCGCCGCGGGCTCGGTCTTTGATGCGGCCCACGAACGCGCGGACCACGGGCAGCGAGACGTCGGCCTCCAGCAGCGCCAGCCGGATCTCGCGGGTGGTGGCGTCGATGTCGGCGTCGGTGAGTCGCCCCTTGCCCCGCAGCCCCTGCAGGGCACCGGTCAATCGGTCGGACAGCGATTCGAACACGCCCGCCAGCCTAGTGGTGCTCATCAGACCCGCGCTGCGCGCCGCCGCCCCCGCGACACATAACCGCGCGCAAACACGCCGGATCGCGTCGCCGTGGCATATGTTTCGGCGAGGGAGACAACGCGAGGCCGGGCGACGGCGAAGGGTGAACTGCAAAGGAGCAGTCCATGCTCGAGGTGATCGACAAAGGTTCCTGCGGCGCGGCGCATCCGGTGCCGCTGCTTTTCGTTCACGGCGGCTGGCATGCCGCGTGGTGCTGGGAGCACTTCCTGGACTTCTTCGCCGACGCCGGCTACCGCGCGGTGGCGATCAGCCTGCGCGGGCACGGCGGCAGCCCCGTGGCCGTACCCCTGCAGAAGGTGTCCGTCGCCGACTACATCGACGACGTCCGCTCGGTGGCCGACGACCTGGGCGGCGCGCCGGTGCTGATCGGCCATTCGCTGGGCGGCTACGTGATCCAGCGCTACCTCGAGGACCGAGCCGCCCCGGCCGCGGTGCTGGTGGGCTCCCTGCCGCCGCAGGGCGTGCTCCCGGCGGCGCTGCGGGTCTGGCGCCGCCGCCCGTGGATGACCGTGCACTCGTTCAACGACCCCACGCTGGTCAAGTTCCTGCGCACCCGGGCGCTGGCCCGCGGATACCTGTTCTGCGCCGACACGCCCGAGTCCATCGTCGAGTCCTGCTATCAACGCGTCGGGCCCGAGAGCATCCGCGCGGCGATGACCGATCCGATGTTCCGCCGGGTCGACACCAGGCGGGTGAGCACCCCCATCCTGGTCCTCGGCGCCGTGCACGACGGCTTCGTCAGCGTGCGCTCGGTGCGCGCCACGGCGCGCGCCTACCGGACGGAGCCGGAGTTCTTCGACATGGGCCACAACATGATGCTCGAACCGGGCTGGGCCGAGGTGGCCAAACGGATCGACGCGTGGCTTGACAGCCGCGATCTGGCCAGCGCCGGCTAACCGGACTCGGGTCGCTGCCGCGCCGAAAAGCGTTGGCATGCTACATTTCACAGCCGTCACCAAAGCGAGCCGGCCGCGTCGACGACGCAACTTCGGGGGGAGCTGTTTCGATGCAACCGGCCAGCGACACCGGCTTGCCGCTGCGCGGCTGGCAGCGCCGCGCGCTGGTGCGCTACCTCTCCGCGCGGCCGCGTGATTTCCTGGCCGTGGCCACCCCCGGCTCGGGGAAGACCACGTTCGCGCTGCGGGTCGCGGCCGAGTTGCTCGGCCAGCGCGCCGTCGAGCAGGTCACCGTCGTCGTGCCCACCGAGCACCTCAAGGTGCAGTGGGCGCTGGCCGCGCAGCGGCACGGCATCGCCCTGGACCCGAGGTTTTCCAACACCGGCGCGCGGACCTCGCCGGAGTATCACGGCGTGATGGTGACCTACGCGCAGGTCGCCGCGCGCCCGACGCTGCACCGGGTGCGCACCGAGCAGCGCACGACCCTGGTCGTCTTCGACGAGATCCATCACGGCGGCGACGCCAAGACCTGGGGCGAGGCCATCCGCGAGGCCTTCGGCGACGCGACCCGCCGACTCGCCTTGACGGGCACGCCGTTTCGCAGCGACGACAGCCCCATCCCCTTCGTCACCTACGAGCCCGGCGCCGACGGGGTGCTGCGGTCGCGGGCCGACCACGTCTACGGCTACGCCGAGGCCCTGGCCGACGGGGTGGTGCGGCCGGTGGTGTTCCTCGCCTACTCGGGGCAGGCGCGCTGGCGCGACAGCGCCGGCGAGGAGCACGCCGCGCGGCTGGGCGAGCCGTTGACCGCCGAGCAGACGGCACGGGCGTGGCGCACCGCGCTGGACCCCGCCGGCGAATGGATGCCCGCGGTGATCGCGGCCGCCGACGAGCGGCTCCGCCAGAAGCGTGCGCACGTGCCCGACGCCGGCGGCATGATCATCGCCTCCGACCGCACCGCGGCCCGCGCGTACGCCGCCCTGCTGACCAAGCTGACGTCGGAGGCGCCGACGGTCGTGCTGTCCGACGACCCGGGATCGTCGGCGCGCATCACCGAGTTCGCCGGGGGCACCGGCCGGTGGCTGGTCGCGGTGCGCATGGTGTCCGAGGGCGTCGACGTGCCCCGCCTGTCGGTCGGGATCTACGCCACCAGCGCCTCGACGCCGCTGTTCTTCGCGCAGGCCATCGGCCGGTTCGTGCGCTCGCGCCGGCCCGGGGAAACCGCGAGCATCTTCGTGCCGTCGGTGCCCAGCCTGCTGCAGCTGGCCAGCGAGCTGGAGGCCCAGCGCGACCACGTGCTCGGCCGGCCCCACCGCGACACCGGCGATCCGCTCGACGCCGGCCCCGCCACCCGGACGCGCACCGAAAAGACCGAAGCCGACCAGGGTTTCACGTCGCTGGGCGCCGACGCCGAGCTGGACCAGGTCATCTTCGACGGGTCCTCGTTCGGCACCGCCGCCCCGGCCGGCAGCGACGAGGAGGCCGACTACCTCGGCATCCCCGGGCTGCTCGACGCCGAGCAGATGCGCGCCCTGCTGCACCGGCGTCAGGACGAGCAGCTGGCCAAGCGCGCGGCTTCGGGATCGGGGGGGACGCCCGCGCCGCCGGTTTCGCTGCACGGTCAACTGCGCGAGCTGCGCCGCGAGCTCAACACCCTGGTCTCGGCCACCCACCACCGCACCGGAAAGCCGCACGGCTGGATCCACAGCGAACTGCGCCGCCGCTGCGGGGGGCCGCCGATCGCCGCGGCCACGCGCGAGCAGATCCAGGCCCGCATCGAAGCCCTGCGGCAGCTGAACTCCGAGCGCTCGAGCTAGCCGGCGGCGTCGCCGGATTCGGAGCCGCCCAGCACCGCCTGCAACTGCTTGTCCACCGCCGCCCGCGCGTCGTCGGGCGCCGCGACGCAGAACACGTCGGCGGCCGTCGAACCGAACGTGTTGACCTTGGCCCACGCGAGGTCCACTTCGGCGCGCTCCAGCGCCCGCGTCAACAGCGCCAGCAGGCCCGGGCGGTCCATGGCCCGCACCTCCAGCACGAGCTGGCCGTCGGCTCCGGTGTCGATCCACAGGATGCGGGGCGGGGCGGTGGGGCGGGTCACGGGCACCCCGGCCTGCACCTCGCCCGCCCGGGCGGACGCGAAACCCGCCTCGCCGTCCCGCTTTTCGACCATGGCCAGGACGTCGATGTCGCCGGCGAGCGCGCCGACGAACTGCTGGCGCAGCAGCTCGGCCGCCGCCGGCGCGCCGAAGAGCGGCGACACCACGAACTCGGTGATCGCCACCCCCCGGTAGCTGTTCACCGTCGCCGAATGCACCCCCAGCGAGTTCAGCGCGAGCACGGCGGCGGCCTTGGACACCAGCCCGCGCTGGTCGGGGGCGACCATGACGACCTGATACATGCGCGCGCTGTCACCCGGCGTGATCTCCACGTGGACGCCGCGGTCGGCGGCCAGCGAAAGGTAATGCGGCGCAGCGGGATCGGCCTGCGGCAGCGGCTCACCGGCCATCACCAGCCGGCAGCGCCGCACCAGGTCCTCGATCAGCGACGCCTTCCACTCGCTCCACACCCCGGGGCCGGTGGCCTTGGAGTCCGCCTCGGTCAGCGCGTGCAACACCTCCAGCAGCTGCGGGTCCCCACCCATCGCCTCCGACACGCGCTCGATGGTCTTGGGGTCGTTGAGGTCGCTGCGCGTGGCCACGGCCGGCAGCAGCAGGTGATGGCGGACCAGCTTCGACAAGAACTCGGCGTCCTTGGGCGCCACCCCGATCCGCGGCCCGATCTCGAGGGCCATCTCGGCGCCGAGCACGCTGTGGTCGACTCCCCTGCCCTTGCCGATGTCGTGCAGCAGGGCGGCCAGCGCGAGCAGGTCGGGCCGCGCCACCCGGGTGGCCAGCGGCGCCGCGTTGACCGCGGTCTCGACGAGGTGCCGGTCCACCGTCCACTTGTGCGCGACGTCGCGGGGCGGAAGGTCGCGGATCGCGGCCCATTCCGGCAACAACCGGTCCCACAGCCCGGTGCGGTCGAGCGCCTCGACCGTCGCGACCGCGGTGGGGCCCGCGGACAGCACGACCAGCAGGTCGTCCAGCGCCTCCTTGGGCCACGGGATCGGCAGGTCGGGCGCGGCGGCGGCCAGCCTGCTCAGCGTGGCGGCGCCGATCGGCAGCCCGCTGTCGGCCGACGCGGCGGCCACGCGCAGCACCAGCCCGGCGTCGGTCTCGGGCGAGGCGTCGCGGGCGAGCACGATCTCCCCCGCGTACTCGACGACACCCTCGTCCAGCGGCCGGCGCTTCGGCCGGCGCACCAGCGCCGACACGCCGCGGCGCGGCAACGCGTTTTCGGCGGTCCGCAGCCCGGTCTCGGCGTGGTAGGCGATGGTGCGTCCGGCGTCGGATAGCTTGCGCGCCAAGTCGAATCGGTCACCGATGTGCAGGGCCGCGCTGATCTCGTCGGCGTACTGCGCCAGCAGCTGGTCGCGCCCGCGCCCGGACACCCGGTGCAGCTCGGTGCGCACGTCGAGCAGCGTCAGGTAGGCGTCGTCCAGCGACCCGCCGGGCGCCTCCGGGCGGGCCATGCCGTGCCGGTCGATGAGCTGGGCCACCCCGAGCGCATCGAGCAGTTGCACGTCGCGCAGCCCGCCGCGCCCCGACTTCAGGTCCGGCTCGGCGCGCTGCGCGATCCGGCCGCACCGCTCCCAGCGGGCACCGGTGATCTCGACCAGTTCGTCCATGCGCGAACGAATTGCGCTGCGCCACTGGCGTCTTGCGCCCGCGATCAATTCCTCGGACAGCTGCGTGTCGCCGGCGACGTGCCGCGCGTCCAGCATTCCCAGGGCGGCGACCACGTCGGTGTTGGCGACCGCGAGCGCCCCGGAGACGGTGCGCACGCTGTGGTCCAGCCGAACGTTGGCGTCCCACAGCGGGTACCACAGCGCGTCGGCCACCTCCTGCAGCACCTCGGCGGAGGCGTTGGCGTGCAACAACATCAGATCCAGGTCGGAATGCGGCAACAGCTCGTGGCGGCCCAGCCCGCCGATCCCGACGATCGCGAAGCCGCTGGCGTCGGTGATCCCGACCTCGTCCGCCTTGGCCGTCAGCCACGATTTGTGCAGGTCCAGCCAGGCGTGCCGCAGCTCGGCCGCGTGCAGCCCCGAGCCCACCGACAGCAGCTGACGCCGCGAGGCGGCCAAATCGTTTGCGCCGCCGCCGTTTCCCGCCGTACTCCCGGACGGATCGGGCGACTCGGGGATCATGCCCTCCCGGCCCGCCCGGGTCGGATCACCAATGTGCGGCTGGTGTCACAGCGCATCGGTCCCGCGTTCACCGGTGCGCACCCGCACGATGGTTTCCACGGGGGTGACCCAGACCTTGCCGTCGCCGATCTTGCCGGTGCGCGCCGCGCGAACGATGGTGTCCACGACCTTGTCGACGATGGAATCGTCGACGACGACCTCGATGCGAACCTTCGGCACGAAGTCCACCGAGTACTCGGCGCCCCGATAGACCTCGGTGTGGCCCTTCTGCCGCCCGTAGCCCTGGACTTCGCTGACCGTCATGCCCAGGACGCCGGTCTCCTCGAGGTTGGTCTTTACGTCGTCGAGGGTGAACGGCTTGACGATTGCGGTGATCAGCTTCATGACTATTCCGCCTCCACTCTCTGGCCCACTCGCTCCTCCTCGAGGCCGTTACGGGTGTCCTCCACGGCGACCCGGGGAGGTAGCACCGACCCCGTGGCGACTGCGAAATCGTAACCGCTTTCGGCGTGCTCGGCCTCATCGATGCCCGAGGCCTCCGCCTCGGGATCGAGGCGCAGCCCGATGGTGTATTTCAGGATCAACGCCAGGATAAGCGTGACGACGCCCGAGTAGATCAGAACGCTGAACGCGCCGATGGCCTGGCGTTCCAGCTGCGCCCAGCCGCCGCCGTAGAACAGCCCCTTCGACACCCCGGCCACGCCGTTGATGGCCGGGCTCTCCGGGGCGGCCAGCAGGCCGACCAGCAGCGTGCCCGCCAGGCCGCCCACCAGGTGCACCCCGACCACGTCGAGCGAGTCGTCGAAGCCGAACCTGAATTTCAGCCCGACCGCCAGCGCGCACACCACGCCGGCCACCACGCCGACCACCAGGGCGCCCAGCACGTTGACCGACGAGCACGACGGGGTGATGGCCACCAGCCCGGCGACGATGCCCGACGCCGCTCCCAGCGTCGTGGCCTTGCCGTCGCGGATGCGTTCGGTGAGCATCCAGCCCAGCATGGCGGCGGCCGTCGCGATCGTGGTGGTCACGAAGGTCGTCCCGGCGACGCCGTTGGAGGTGGTCGCCGAACCGGCGTTGAACCCGTACCAGCCGAACCACAGCAGGCCCGCGCCCAGCATCACGAACGGCAGGTTGTGCGGCCGGAACAGCGTCGCGGGCCAGCCGCGGCGCTTGCCGACCACGATCGCGAGCATCAGGCCCGCGACACCGGCATTGATGTGCACCGCGGTTCCGCCGGCGAAGTCGATCGCGTGCAGCTTGTTGGCGATCCAGCCGCCGTGCTCGGACGCGAACCCGTCGAACGCGAAGACCCAGTGGGCGACCGGGAAGTACACGAACGTGGCCCACAGGCCGGCGAACACCAGCCACGCCCCGAACCTCAGCCGGTCGGACACCGCGCCGGAGATCAGCGCGACGGTGATGATCGCGAACATCAGCTGGAAGGCCACGAACACGGTGGCGGGCAGGGTCCCGGCCAGCGGGATGTCCGTCGCGGCGGTGCCCTTGCTCGGGTCGGCGGCCACGGCGTTCACGCCGATCAGGCCCTTCAGGCCCCAGAACGAGGTCGGCTTGCCGACGAAGTTGCCGGCGTCGTCGCCGAAGGCGAGCGAGTAGCCGTACAGGGCCCACAGCACGGTGACGACGCCCATCGCGCTGATGCTCATCATGAGCATGTTCAGGACGCTTCGGGCGCGCACCATGCCGCCGTAGAAAAACGCCAGGCCCGGCGTCATCAACAACACCAACGCGGCACTCGCCAGCATCCAAGCGGTATCGCCGGTATTGGGCTGGCCCAGTATCGGGTATGTCACTCGCGGTCTCCTCCGGTCGGCCCCTCACTGGTCGTCCGACACGTGCCTGACGACCTGATCCAGAACCTTGCGGAATTGTTGTTTCGGCGATGGGACCGCCGTGTTTCGGCGTCATTAACGTCCCGCGTGAGGTGGTTACGAAGTCAGCCGAGCAGCGCGTCCACGAAGGCCGCCGGTTCGAAGGGCGCCAGGTCGTCGGGGCCCTCGCCGAGCCCTACCAGCTTCACCGGCACCCCGAGTTCCTGCTGGACGCGGAAAACGATGCCGCCCTTGGCCGTTCCGTCCAGCTTGGTCAGCACCGCGCCGGTGATGTCGACGACGTCGGCGAACACCCGGGCCTGGGCCAGCCCGTTCTGCCCGATGGTGGCGTCGAGCACCAGCAGCACCTCGTCGACCGCGGCGCGCCGGGTGACCACGCGCTTGACCTTGTCGAGCTCGTCCATCAGCCCGACCTTGGTGTGCAGCCGCCCGGCGGTGTCGATGACGACGACGTCGGCGCCCGCGGCGATGCCCTTGTCGACGGCGTCGAACGCCACCGACGCCGGGTCGGCGCCCTCGGGGCCGCGCACGACCTCGGCACCGACCCGCGCGGCCCAGGTCTCGAGCTGATCGGCGGCCGCGGCCCGGAACGTGTCCGCCGCTCCCAGCACGACGCGGCGGCCGTCGGCCACCAGCACCCGCGCCAGCTTGCCGACGGTGGTGGTCTTGCCGGTGCCGTTGACGCCCACGACCAGCAGCACCGACGGGTGGTCGGCGTGCGGCAGCGCGCGGATAGCGCGGTCCATGTCGGGTCGCAGCTCGGTGATCAGGACGTCGCGCAGCACGGCCTTGGCGTCGGCCTCGGTGCGCACGTTGCCGCCGGCGAGCCGGCTGCGCAGCCGGGCGATCACCGACTCGGTGACCACGGGGCCCAGGTCGGCGACCAGCAGCGTGTCCTCGACGTCCTGCCAGGAGTCCTCGTCCAGGTCGCCACCGCCGATCAGCCCCAGCACGCTGCGCCCGAGCGCGTTCTGCGAGCGGGCCAGCCGCCCGCGCAGACGCTCCAGCCGGCCTTCGGTGGGCGCGATGGCCTCCACCTCGGGGGCGGCCGGCGGCGCGGGCGGCGCCTCGGGCGGCGGGGCCGCGGGCGCCGGCGGCTCGGGGAGTTCGACGTCGGCGATCGTGCGCCTGGGCGCGTCGCGGGGAACGGTGGCGTCGTCGCCTACCCCGGGCAACCCGGTGGTGTCGACGCCTTGGCTGAACGTGATGCCCGACGACGTGGTGTAACCGCCGGAGCGATCGAGCGCCCCGGGCTCCGGGCGCTGCAGGCGGATCCGTCGCCGGCGGGACAGCGCCAGGCCCAGGACCAGCGCGGCAATGACGACCAGAACAGCGACGACCGCGATCGCGATCCAAAGACCTTGTGACACGCCGACAATCCTTCCAGCCGCGGTTGCCCGGGCACGCAACGGGCTTCAACGGGCTTCAGCGGACACCGCGTCCGCGCCGAGGGGTCAGTTCGAGCTCGAGACCAGCTGCTCGACCTGCTGCCCGCGCATCCGCTGGGAGATCACCGCGGTGATGCCGTCGTTCTGCATGGTCACGCCGTACAGCGCGTCGGCGACCTCCATCGTGGGCTTCTGGTGGGTGATGATGATGATCTGCGAGCGGGCCCGCAGCAGCTCGAACAGCCCGATCAGGCGCCGCAGGTTGGTGTCGTCGAGCGCGGCCTCGACCTCGTCCATGATGTAGAACGGCGACGGGCGGGCCCGGAAGATCGCCACCAGCATCGCCACCGCCGTCAGCGCCTTCTCGCCCCCGGACAGCAACGACAGCCGGGTGATCTTCTTGCCCGGCGGGCGCGCCTCCACCTCGATGCCGGTGGTGAGCATGTCGTTGGGGTCGGTCAGCCGCAGCCGCCCCTCCCCGCCGGGGAACAGCGCGGCGAACACCTCGGTGAATTCGCGTTCGACGTCGGCGAACGCGTCGCTGAACACCTGCAGGATGCGGGCGTCGACGTCGGCGATGACGTCGAGCAGGTCCTTGCGGGCGGCCTTGACGTCCTCCAGCTGGGTGGACAGGAAGTTGTAGCGCTCCTCCAGCGCGGCGAACTCCTCCAGCGCCAGCGGGTTGACCCGGCCCAGCTCGGCCAGCTCGCGCTCGGCGCGTTTGGCGCGGCGCTCCTGGGTGGGCCGGTCGTAGGGCATCGGCGCCGGCGCGACCACCTGCTCGCCGCGCTCTCGGGCCTGCTCGAACTCGGCCATCTCCAGCTCGGTCGGCGGCAGCGGAACGTCGGGCCCGTACTCGGCGACGAGGTCCGCCGGCGCCATCCCGAACTGCTCGAGCACCATCTGCTCGAGCTGCTCGATGCGCATGGCGGCCTGGGCGTTGGCCACCTCGTCGCGGTGCAGCGAGTCGGTCAACTGGGCCACGCGGGCGCCCAGCGCGTGCACCTCGTCGCGCACCGCGGCCATCGCCGCCGAACGCTCCTGTCGCTCGGCGACCAGCGAATCGCGGATCGCCGACGCGGCGCCGACCACCGAGTCCAGCCGGGCCGCCAGCGCCCGCCCGGCGTCGGCCACCGCCGCGGCCACCGCGGCCGCGCGCAGCCGCGCCGCCCGGGCCTGCTGCGCCCGCAGCCGCGCCTCGCGTTCGGCCGCGGCCGCGCGGCGCAACGAATCCGCCCGTCCCCGAACCGCGTTGGCCCGCTCCTCGGCGGTCCGCACCGCCAGCCGGGCCTCCACCTCCACGCCGCGCGCGCCCTCGGCGGCGGCGGCGATCTGCTCGCGGTTGACCGGTTCGGCCGCGTGCACCTGCTGGGTTTCCTGCGCGTTGCGCAGCCGGGTTTCCAGCTCGGTGACCTCGTCGACGGTCTCCGCGCGCCCGGCCTCCAGCTCCTCGCGCTGGCGCAGCAACGCGCCCCACTCCTCGTCGGCGGCGCGGGCCTCCTGCCCGAGGCGGCCCAGCTGCTCGTACATCGCCGAGATGGCGGTGTCGGACTCGTTGAGCGCCGCCAGCGCCTGCTCGGCCGAATCCTGGCGCGCGCCCTGCTCGGCCAGCGCGCCGGACAGCGCCGCGCTCAGCCGCTCCACCCGCGCTTCCGCGGCGGCCAGCTCGTCGTGGGCCTTGTCGATTTCCGAGGTGAGCTCCAGCGTGGACAGCTTGCGGTCCGAGCCGCCGCTCACCCAGCCGGCGCCCACCAGGTCGCCGTCGAGCGTGACCGCCCGCAGCCGGGGGCGGGCCGCCACCAGCTCCAGCGCGGCGCCGAGGTCGGCGACCACCGCGACGCCCGACAGCATGGCGACCATCGCCCCGCGCAGCCGCGGGGGCGCGTCGACCAGGTCGAGCGCCCACAGGGCGCCGCCCGGCAGCGCGGGGGCGGGGGCGGGTTCCTCGGCCGGCCAGTCGCCCAGGACCAAAGCCGCGCGGCCCCCGTCGGCCTGCTTGAGGGCGGCGACGGCGGAGCGGGCCGCCCCGAGGTTTTCGGCGGCCAGCGCGTCGGCTGCCGCTCCGAGCACCGCGGCCAGCGCCGCCTCGTAACCCGAGCGCACCTTGACCAGCCTGGCGATCGGCCCGAGAAGCCCTGTGCCAGGGTGGTTTCGGGCGAGCCAGGCCGCACCGTCCTTGCGTTCCAGCCCCACCGAGAGCGCGTCGATGCGCGCGCGCAGCGAGGCCACCTCCCGTTCGGCGGCCCGCTCGGCGGTCTGCAGTTCGGCGACGCGCTCGTCGGCGGCCCGCAGCGCGGCCACCGTGCGCTCGTGGTGCTCGTCGAGACCGACCTCGCCCTGGTCCAGTTCGCCGACCCGCGCCTGCACGGTTTCGAACTCCGCGCGGGTCTGCTGGGCGCGGGCGGCGGCGGCTTCGATGCGCTCGGACAGCCGCGCGACGCCGTCGTCGATCGATTCGACCCGCGCCCGCATGGTCTCCACCTGACCGGCCAGCCGCGCCAGACCCTCGCGCCGGTCGGCCTCCGCGCGCACCGCCGCGAGATGCGCCCGATCGGCCTCGGCGGCCTCGCGCTCGCGCTCCGCCAGCTCGGCGCGCGCGGCGTCCAGGCGGGAGCGGGCCGCGGACAGGTCGGCCAGCAGCCGCTGCTCGGCCAGCTCCACCTGCTGGGCCTCGGCCTCGAGGGCGTCGGGGTCGGTGTCGCTGGGCGGCAGCGGCTCGAGGTCGAGGTGCTGAGCCCGCTCGCTGGCGATGCGCACCGTGGCGGCCACCCGTTCGGCCAACGCGGACAGGCCGAACCAGGTGTGCTGCACCGAGTCGGCCCGCCCCGAGAGCTCCGCGAGCGCGGTCTCGTGCGCGCTCAGCTCGTCGGAGGCCGCCGCGAGGCGGGCCGCGGCCTCGTCGTGCTCGCGGCGCATGATCGCCTCGGCCTCGAAGATCGCGTCGCGCTCGGTCTGCCGGTTGACCAGGTCGTCGGCCGCCAGGCGCAACCGCGCGTCGCGCAGGTCGGCCTGGATTCGTGCGGCCCGCTGTGCCATTTCAGCTTGACGCCCGAGCGGTTTGAGCTGGCGGCGCAGCTCGGTGGTCAGGTCGGACAGCCGGGCCAGGTTGGCCTGCATCGCGTCGAGTTTGCGCAGCGCCTTCTCCTTGCGCTTGCGATGCTTGAGCACGCCGGCGGCCTCTTCGATGAACGCGCGGCGATCCTCCGGGCGCGACTGCAGGATCTCGTCGAGCTTGCCCTGCCCGACGATGACGTGCATCTCCCGGCCGATCCCCGAGTCGCTCAGCAGTTCCTGCACATCCATCAAACGGCAACTGCTGCCGTTGATTTCGTACTCGCTGGCGCCGTCGCGGAACATCCGCCGCGTGATCGACACCTCGGAGTACTCGATCGGCAGCGCGTTGTCCGAGTTGTCGATCGTGACGGTGACCTCGGCGCGGCCCAGCGGCGCCCGCGAGGACGTGCCGGCGAAGATGACGTCCTCCATCTTGCCGCCGCGCAGGGTCTTCGCCCCCTGCTCGCCCATCACCCACGCCAGCGCGTCGACGACGTTGGATTTGCCCGAGCCGTTGGGCCCGACGACCGCGGTGATGCCCGGCTCGAAGCGCAGAGTCGTCGGCGAGGCGAAGGACTTGAAGCCCTTCAGCGTCAGACTCTTGAGGTACACGGCGTGCCAGACTACCGCCCAAATCGGCCGGGTCGCCGTCACCGAGGGGTGTCGCCGGGCCCGAAATACGCGCGACGGTCACCGGTCGACGCACTGGCCACAGTGGCCACATCAGTCACTGAAGAGGAGGGCATGATGCCCTCCGCTATGTGACAGCGCCGGCGCTATCACCTCAGCGCTCGACGAAGCCGTCGAACCGCTCCTGGGCCTCCGACCAGTCGGCGACGACGTTGTCGACGCGTCCCGGGGTGTCGCCGCCTTCCAGCAGCCGCAGCAGCTTCTCGCCCGCCTCCCGCGGCCCCTGGGCGACCACCAGCACACGGCCGTCGGGCTGGTTGGCCGCGTACCCGGTCAGGCCGAGCTCCAGCGCGCGGCAGCGGGTCCACCAGCGGAAACCGACGCCCTGGACGCGCCCGTGCACCCAGGCGGTCAGCCGGACGTCACGATCCATCGGCGATCTCGAAATTGACGGTCGTCCCGGACTTGAGCGTGCGCCCGACGGTGCAGACCAGGTCGACGGCCCGGTTGGCCACCACCAGCAGCCGCTCCTTTTCCTGCTCGGACAGCCCGGACAGGTCCAACTCGAGCGTCTCCTCGAGCAGCGGATAGCGTTCCTGCTCGCGGTCGGCGGCGCCGGACACCCGGACCACCGCCTTGTAGTCGTCGCCCAGCCGGCGCGCCAGCGGCTCGTCGGTCGACATGCCGCTGCACGCCGCCAGCGCGATCTTGAGCAGCTCACCCGGGGTGAACACCCCCTCGACGCCCTCGGAGCCGACGAGCACCTGCGCGCCGCGCGAGCTGTACCCGGTGTAGCGGCGAGTTCCGGTGCGTTCCACCCACAGTTGCGTCGGTTGCGTCATGGCCTCATTTCTACCGGGCGGCCGGCCCGGCGGCGGCGGCCGCCATCGAGTGTGCGGATACGGCTTCCGGCGTGAAGCCAGGGCGAGATTTTCGGCGTTCGGCCGCCCCACGCGCACACCCGACGCCCCACGCGCACACCCAACGCCCTGGGCGCACACTCAAAGCCGTTGGCGCACAGCCGAACCCCGCGGCCGGGGCTGGCACCTCGGGCAGTAGAACGACGAGCGGTTCATGAACTTCTCCCGGCGCATCACCGCGCCGCAGCGCCGGCACGGCTCGCCCTCGCGGCCGTAGGCGTCCAGGCTCCGGTCGAAGTACCCCGACTCGCCGTTGACGTTGACATACAGCGAGTCGAAGGAGGTCCCGCCCTGGGCCAGCGCCTCGCGCATCACCTCGGCGGCGGCGTCGAGCACGGTGGTCAACTGGCGGCGGCCGAGTGTGGCGGCGATCCGCGCGCCGTGCACCTTGGCCCGCCACAGCGCCTCGTCGGCGTAGATGTTGCCGATCCCCGACACCACCTGCTGGTCGAGCAGCTGACGCTTGAGCTCGGAATGCTTGCGGCGCAACGCTTTCACCACCGCATCGGCGTCGAACCGGGGGTCCAGCGGGTCGCGCGCCAGGTGCGCGACGGGCGCCGGCACCACGCTGCCGTCCACCTCCACCAGGTCGGCGAGCATCCAGCCACCGAAGGTGCGCTGGTCGGCGAAGCTCAGCACGGTGCCGTCGTCGAGCAACGCCGAGATGCGCACGTGGTCGGCGCGCGGGACGCTGCCCAGCAGCATCTGCCCGCTCATGCCGAGGTGCACTACGAGCGCGGTGTCACCGTCGAGCAGCAGCCACAGGTACTTGCCGCGCCGGTCGGTTCCGCTGATCCGCGCGTCGAGCAGGCGGGCGGTGAGGTCGGCGGGCCCGGCCTCGTGGCGGCGCACCGCGCGGGGGTGGTGCACCCGCACCGCGCTGATCGTCTTGCCCACCACGTGGGCCTGTAAGCCGCGGCGCACCACCTCGACTTCTGGCAGTTCTGGCATCGAGCTACGCGGACGTCTGCCCCGCGGTGTCCAGCGCCTCGAGCACCTTCCAGGTCGCGGCCGCGGCCTTCTGCTCGGCCTCCTTCTTGGAGCGGCCCACACCCGACCCGTATTCGGTATCCGCCAAGACGACGACCGCGGTGAATTCCTTGTCGTGGTCGGGGCCGGTGGAGGTGACGACGTAGGACGGGGCGCCCATGCCCCGCGCCGCGGTCAGCTCCTGCAGGCTGGTCTTCCAGTCGAGCCCGGCCCCCAGCGTGGGCGCGGCGTCCAGCAGCGCGCCGAACAGCCGCAGGATCACCTCCCGCGCGGTGCCGATGCCGTGCTGCAGGTAGATGGCGCCGAGCAGCGACTCCATCCCGTCGGCCAGGATGCTCGACTTGTCGGCCCCGCCGGTGTTGGCCTCGCCGCGGCCCAGCAGCAGGTGAACGCCCAGCCCCTCGTCGGTCAGGTTGCGCGCGACGTCGGCCAGGGCCTGGGTGTTGACCACGCTGGCCCGCAGCTTGGCCAGGTCACCCTCGGACCGGTCGGGGTGGCGGTGGTAGAGCTCGTCGGTGACGGTCAGGCCCAAAACCGCGTCGCCGAGGAACTCCAGGCGCTCGTTGGTGGGCAGACCGCCGTGCTCGTAGGCGTAGCTGCGATGGGTCAACGCCAGCGACAGCAACTCCTCGGGCAGGTCGACGCCGAGCGCGTCCAGCAGGGCTTGCCTCGACGTCACGACTCCTCCCCCGAGGTGTCCCCCCCGGGCGGATCGGTCGGCAACATCCCCGCCAGCTTGGCCCACCGCGGGTCGATGCGGTCGTGGCGATGGCCGGGCTCGGCGGCCAGCGCGACACCGCATTCGGGGCACAACCCCGGGCAGTCCGGCCGGCACACCGGCGAGAACGGCAGCTCGAGCACGACGGCGTCGATGACGGGCTGCTCCAGGTCGACGGTGTCGTCGACGATGTGGCCCACCTCGTCCTCTTCGGTGGTCGCCTCCGTCGTGCTGTTCGGATAGGCGAACAGCTCGGTCAGCCCGACCTGCACGCGCCCGGTGACCGGGGTGAGACAACGGGAACATTCGCCGACCGTGGGCGCGGCGACCGTCCCGCTCACCAACACCCCCTCGGACACCGACTCCACGCGCAGGTCCAGTTCCAGCGGGGCGCCCCGGTCGATCGCGATCATGTCCAGCCCGATGCGCGACGGGCTGGGGACGGTGTCGCGCAGCGTGACCATCGCGCCGGGGCGTCGCCCCAGCCGGGTGATGTCGACCCTCATCGGCGAGGTGGAATGGCGCTGCGCCGTGCTGCTGTGCTGCCGCGTCATAGAAGGAATCCTACGGCGCACGAGCCATATTGCCAGGGCGCTGACCGGCCTCTAGTGGCTAACGCGTCGCGTAGTCGTGCGTCCCCGCGGCGGTGCGCAGCTGGTGGCGACCGCGCCCCACGGACCGCAGCGTGCCGTTGAGGAACTCCTCGAACTCGGCGAGCTTGTTGTCGACGTAGATGTCGCACTCGCCGCGCAGCCGGTCGGCCTCGGCGTGCGCCGAGTCGATCAGGCGGGTGGCCTCGGCGTTGGCCGCCTCCACCACGCTGTTCTGCGACACCAGGCGCTGCTGCTCCTTGATGCCCTCCTGCACGGCCTTCTCGTAGGACAGGTTGCCGTTCTCGATCAGCCGGTCGGCCTCGGCCTGGGCGCGGCCGACGCTGGCCTCGTACTCGCGCTTGGCCGCGGTGGCGATGCGGATCGACTCCTCGCGGGCCTCCCCGACCATCCGCTCGCTGTGCTGGCGGGCCTCGCTCACCATCCGGTCGGCCTGCGCTTTCGCGTCGGACAACAGCCGGTCCGCCTCGGCGCGGGCGTGGTTGAGCATCGACTCCGCCTCGGTGGTCGCCGAGGACACCATGGACTCGGCGTGAGTCTTGGCCTCCTGCAGCATCGAGTCGCGGGCGTCCAGGACGTCCTGCGCGTCGTCCAGCTCGCCGGGGATCGCGTCCTTGATGTCGTCGATCAGTTCCAGCACGTCACCTCGGGGCACGACACAGCCGGCCGTCATCGGCACGCCGCGCGCCTCTTCGACGATGGCGCCCAATTCGTCCAGCGCTTCAAACACTCGGTACACGGCCACACCCTCCTGGCGTCCTGCAAGAAAACCCTGTTGTTACCAGTGTGCCTGCTGTTATCCCTGTGACAACGGTGGCGACGCCGGTGTGTCGGGCATTTGCCCGACAAATCCGCATGTCGGGAGTCAGATCCATGAATTCGCCCGTTCACGCTGTTGCCGCGGGCGCGTGGCCGCGCGGGGTCGTTGGTGTCCATATTTTGCCGGCCCCCGCACCGCTTGTGCCGCCATTCTAGGGTCACCCGCCGCCCACGCCGCGAAATCGGCCCGCACCTTGGGCGATAATCGCCGAATCGCGCTAGTCGACGCACGAACGGCGGAGGATTTCGGTGAGGGTGCTGGCGGCAATCGGTCATGCCTTGGGGCTGGCGGGGTCGATGACGTGGGAGATCCTGTGGGCGCTCATCCTGGGTTTCGCCCTGTCGGCGGTGGTGCAGGCGGTGGTGCGGCGCTCGACGATCGTGTCGCTGATGGGCGACGACCGGCCGCGCACGCTGGCGGTGTCGGCCGGGCTGGGGGCGGCGTCGTCGTCGTGCTCCTACGCCGCGGTGGCCCTGGCCCGATCGCTGTTCCGCAAGGGCGCGAACTTCACCGCGGCGATGGCGTTCGAGATCGGCTCGACCAATCTCGTGGTGGAGTTGGGCATCATCCTGGCCCTGCTGATGGGCTGGCAATTCACGGCCGCGGAATTCGTCGGCGGCCCGTTGATGATCGTGGCGCTCGCCGTGTTGTTCCGGCTGTTCGTGCGCTCCAAGCTCGTCGACGCCGCCCGCGAACAGGCGGAACGCGGAATCGCCGGCTCGATGGAGGGCCACGCCGCCATGGACATGTCCATCCAAGGCGACGGCTCGTTCTGGCGGCGGCTACTGTCCCGGCAGGGCCTGACGTCGGTGTCGCACGTTTTCGTCATGGAGTGGTTGGCGATCCTGCGAGACCTGGTCCTGGGGCTGTTGATCGCCGGCGCCATCGCCGCGTGGGTGCCCGAAAAGTTCTGGCAGAGCTTCTTTTTGGCCGATCACCCCGGCTGGGCGGCGGTGTGGGGCCCGATCGTGGGACCGGTCGTGGCGATCGCCTCGTTCGTCTGCTCGATCGGCAACGTCCCGCTCGCCGCGGTGCTGTGGAACGGGGGCATCAGCTTCGGCGGTGTGATCGCCTTCATCTATGCCGACCTGTTGATCCTGCCGATCCTGAACATCTACCGGAAGTACTACGGCACCCGGATGATGCTCACGCTGCTGGGCACCTTCTACGCCGCCATGGTCGCCGCCGGCTACCTGATCGAATTGCTCTTCGGCACAACGGGACTCATTCCCAAGCAGCGCGACGCCACCGTCATGCACGCCGCGATCTCGTGGAACTACACCACCTGGCTCAACATCGCGTTCCTCGCCGTCGCGGCGGCACTGATCGTCCGGTTCGTCACTTCGGGCGGAATTGCCATGGCGCGCATGATGGGCGGCTCACCCGACGCCGCGCCGGAGCACGATCACCGAAGCCACTAGCGGCCTACTAGGGGCGCACCGGCGCCCGGCTCACGGCGACGGTGAAGATGGTTTCGGCTGCCTGACGGGCCGACCCGCACCAGCGACCGACGCCCGGTGCGGCTAATCCTCGGACAGCTTCCCGCGCAATCGGCGATTCACCGGTTCGGGCAGCAACTCCGAGACGTCGCCGCCGAACATCGCGACCTCCTTGGCCAGCGACGACGACACGAACGAATACCGCGGCGCGGTCGCCACGAAGAAGGTGTCGACGCCCGCGATGTGCTTGTTCATCTGCGCCATCTGCAGCTCGTATTCGAAGTCGGTGCCGGTGCGCAGGCCCTTGACGATGGCGGTCATCCCCCGGGACCGGACGAAGTCGACCACCAGACCCTGGCCGGTCTCCACCCGCAGGTTGGGCAGGTGCGTCGTCGACTCCTCGATCATGGCGATGCGCTCGTCGAGGTCGAACATGCCCTTTTTGGCGGGGTTGGTCAGGATCGCGACCACCACCTCGTCGAACTGGGCCGAGGCGCGTTCGAAGACGTCGATGTGGCCCAACGTCACCGGGTCGAACGACCCCGGACACACCGCGCCGGCCATAACGGATGACGGTACACGGCCGATCAGAGCCGCTCGGCCAGCTCCAACCGGGTGTCGCCGTAAACCCGCTCGGGCCACGGCGCCCAGCCCTCTTGCCAGGTCAGCGGGGTGCCACCGGCCGCGCGCTCGACGACCACCAGGGTTCCCCCGCGCACCCAGCCGTGCGCGCCCAGGGCGGCCAGCGCGGCGCCGACCTCCGCGGCGTCGACGTCGTAGGGCGGGTCGGCCAGCACCAGGTCCACCGGGCGCGCCGCCCCGGCCGCGAGCACCGTCGCCACCGCGCCGCGGCGCAGGCTCGCGCCGGGCAGGCCCAGCGCCTCGATGTTGCGCGCAATGACCGCCGCGCTGCGCGGATCGGACTCGACGAAGATCGCCGAGGCCGCCCCCCGCGAGAGCGCCTCCAGGCCCAACGCGCCCGAGCCCGCGTACAGGTCGAGCACCGCCAGGCCGGTCAGGTCGCGCCGCGCGGTGACGATGTTGAACAGCGACTCGCGCACGCGATCGGTGGTCGGCCTGGTTCCCTTCGGCGGGACTTCGATGCGCCGGCCCCCGGCGACGCCGCCGATGATCCGGGTCACGCGCGCGCGTTCACAACAGCGTCGACCAGTAGTCCCAGAACCGCGCCATGATCAGCAGGAACACCGCCGTGAACCACAGCGCGGCGATCGACCACCGCCACTGGTACAGCACCCACCCCGCGCCGCCGCGGCGGTGCAGCGCCGGCCGGAGCGCGATCGAGGCGACCACCACCAGCAGCGAGATGGTGACCGCCCAGACCACCATGCAGTACGGGCACAACGCCCCGATGCGATACAGGCTCTGAAAGATCAGCCAGTGCACGAACACCGCACCGATCAGCACCCCGCCCGTCAGCCCGGCCCAATACCATTGGGGCAGAGCCACATTCGCCAACGCCAGCACACCGGTGACGATCACCACGGTGAAGGCGACCAGGCCGAGCAGCGGGTTGGGGAATCCCAGCAGCGACGCCTGCGGCG
The DNA here is from genome assembly GCF_002086635.1 of Mycobacterium alsense. Classification (GTDB taxonomy): domain Bacteria; phylum Actinomycetota; class Actinomycetes; order Mycobacteriales; family Mycobacteriaceae; genus Mycobacterium; species Mycobacterium alsense. The sequence goes on from NZ_MVHD01000033.1 coordinate 24,180, forward strand.
TGACCATCACCGAGCCGCACGACACGATCGGGTTGATGTTGCACGACGGCACGTAGGACGGGTTGAGCAGGATCTCGATCTTTTCCACCGTCAGGGTGGTCGACGCGACCAGGCCGATCACGCCGGCGATCAGCACCCACCACGCGCTGGGCGCCGGCACCCGCGCCACGGCGGGCGAATCCGGTGTCAGGTCGCCGGCTGGTGCGGACACCGGCGTGGTCATCAGGCCGCGGGAGCGACGACGGCGTTGTCGATGCCCGGCACCTCGCCGACGATGGACTTGATCTTGTCCACCAGGGCCTGGGGGGTCGACTGTTCGTAATCCTCGCCGTTGATCTTGACCGTCGGGGTCCCGGTGATCTTCGCCGCGGCGGCCTCGCCGGTGACCTTGGAAATGTACTTACCGCTGTTGATGCAGTCGGGGACCTTGCCCACGACGCCGGCCTGGCGGGCGAGCTCGATCAGGCGCGCGTTGTCGGGGAAGCTGGTGCCGCGCTCGTCGGGCTGGATGCCGTTGTCGAACAAATGGTTGTGGAAACGGCGGAACGCGTCGACGGATTCGTCGGCGACGCACAGCGCCGCCGCGCCCGCCCGCGACGAGTAGTTCTGGCTGCGCTGGCTGTCGAGGATCGACACCATCGAGTAGTCCGCCGCGATCGCGCCGATGTCGACGAGCTTGGAAATCGTCGGGCCGAAGGAGCGCTCGAAAATGCCGCACGCCGGGCACAGGAAGTCCTCGTAGATCGTCACCACGGCCTTGGGGGTGTTCGTGCCCGGCTGGGTGACCACCTTGCTCGAGGCCACCCGCACGGTGTCGCCCTCGCCGGTGGCGCCGCCCTTCTTGTGGTGCGACGTCACGATGTAGAAGACGAGCGCGACCGCGAAGATCACGATGAAGGCGGTGCCGCCGATCTGGACGAGCCGGCCGGATTTGCCGGTGGCGGACTTCACGTCGAATCGCGGGGGTTTGGGTTTGTCGGCCACGGGTTCGCTGATCCTTCGGGTGCTGGCTGGTCCGGCGGTCGGACGGTGGTCTTTAGCGGGCGCCTGGGACGCCGGCTGGCGAGGCGCCTCTAGAGTACCGGCGATCCGTCCGGCGACTCAGGCGCGACTCAGGTGCGCGCGCAGGGCCGAGATCAATTCGCTGGTCGCGACCGCGCTGTCGCCGCCCAGGGGGAACAGGTTGAAGAACCCGTGGGTCAGCGAACCCATGTAGCGCAGGTCCACCGGGGTGTCGGCGGCCCGCAGCGCGGCCGCGTAGGCCTCGCCTTCGTCGCGCAACGGGTCGAAGCCGCCGACCGCGATCAGCGCGGGCGCCAGCCCCGCCAGGGACTCGGCCAGCAGCGGCGACACCCGCGGGTCCGTCGGGTCGATCCCCGACCCCCGCAGGTACTGGGACTCGAACCAGTCCATGTCCCGCTTGGTCAGCAGGAAGCCGCGGGCGAACAGGCTCAGCGACCGGGTTCGCGCGGTGAAGTCGGTGCGCGGATAGATCAACCACTGCAGGACGGGAACGGGTCCACCCTCTCGGGCCTCTCGGGCCTCTCGGGCCTCTCGGGCCTTGTCGCGCGCGAGCTGGGACACGACGGCGGCCAGGTTGCCGCCCGCGCTGTCGCCGCCGACCGCGACCCGCCCGGGGGCCGCGCCGAGCTCCGCGGCGTGCTCGCAGGCCCAGGTGAAGGCCGCGTACGCGTCCTCGATGCCGGCCGGGGCGGGATGCTCGGGGGCCAGCCGGTAGTCGATCGACAGCACGTGGATCCCGGCGTCGCGGCACGTCAACCGGCACACCGCGTCGTAGGTGTCCAGGTCGCCGATCGACCAGCCACCGCCGTGGTAGAAGACCAGCAGGGGCGCGGGCGCGCCCTCGTTGGCGGGACGATAGTGCCGCGCCGCGATCGCGCCCGCCGGTCCCGGCAACGAGAGCTCGTCGACCTCGACGTGAATCTGCGGGCCGGGCAGGTTGACCACCGTCTCGCGCAGCTGGGCGCGGGAGGCGGCCGCGTCGTCGTCGACGACCAGCCCGTCGATGCCGACGGCGTGCAGGCCCGACAGCATCAGCTGCAGCGTGGGATCGAGGGTGTTGCCGTCGATGATGACCGAACGACCGCGGAACAGCAGCCGCCTCGCCACCGCCGGGATCCACGGGATGACCTTCACGCCGACGCTGGTGACCGCGCCCTGCACGCGGCTGGCCCACCGCGCCGGCGCGCGCTTGGTCACGAGATCGAGGTCCACTACGCCCGGCAGGCTTCTGGTCATCGCTGCTCCTGCTCCCCTGCTGTTCCCCTGAAAAACCGCGGCCACGGTGGGCGGCGACAACCGGATACCCGCATTCGGCGCGGTTTTTCGCGGGCCCGGAGAGGATCGGCCGACGCGCGGCTGGACCAACTCTACGTCGTCGGCCAACCCGCGACGTGTCCCGGGCGGGACGCGCGACGCGCACACGGGTGTTGGCTACCAGGCACATCGTGCTGGGTAATATCGTTCCCCGAGTCGGTGGCACCCCGTTACGGATCGCGAGCAACTGGCCCACATGCGTGAACCCTCAATTGCACAGGCAGGTGAATGACATGACTGGCGAGTCGGGCTCGGCAGGATCCTCGGCCATCCCGTCCGTAGCTCTCAACGACGAAAACACCATGCCGGTGCTCGGCGTGGGGGTCGCCGACCTGTCGGAGGGCGAGGCCGAACACGCCGTGTCGGCCGCGCTGGAGATCGGCTGCCGCCTCATCGACACCGCCGCGGCCTACGGCAACGAGGCGGCCGTCGGGCGCGCCATCGCCGCGTCCGGGATTCCCCGCGCGGAGCTGTTCGTCACCACCAAGCTGGCCACCGAGGACCACGGCTTCAGCAGGGCGCAGGCGGCCTGCACCGAGAGCTTGGAGCGCCTCGGCCTCGACTACGTCGACCTCTACCTGATTCACTGGCCGGCCCCGGGGCAGGGCAAGTACGTCGACGCGTTCGGCGGCATGATCCAATCCCGCGGCGAGGGCCACGCCCGCTCGATCGGCGTGTCCAACTTCACCGACGACCACCTGTCGACGGTCATCGACCTGACCTTCGTCACCCCCGTGGTCAACCAGATCGAGCTGCATCCGCTGCTCAACCAGGCGGATCTGCGCAAGGCCAACGCGGAGCACAACGTCGTCACGCAGTCCTACACGCCGCTGGTGCTCGGCAAGCTGATGGACAACCCGACGGTGACCTCCGTCGCCGCCGAATACGGCAAGACGCCCGCGCAGGTGCTGCTGCGGTGGAACGTGCAGCTGGGCAACTCGGTCATCTTCCGGTCCAGCAAGGCCGAGCACATCGCCGGCAATCTGGACATCTTCGATTTCGAATTGGCCGGCGAGCACATGGACGCGATCAACGGCCTCAACGACGGCACCCGGCTGCGCCCGGACCCGGATTCCTACGAAGGTTCGTGACGGTCGGCGACGTCGACGATCGGTTGACAACCAACGTGCGCCACATTCCGAGGTTGGGCGAACTGCGGCCGCCATGCTGAGCCCGTGGCCGCACGCGCTCGACGACAAACGAAATCGACGAACTCGCACATGGCGGCTGGGCGTCGGGCGCACACTACAACACAACAAAAGACGACCGGGAGAGCGCATATGACCGCCGGCGGCGATGCTCAACCACCCCGAGAACGCCGGCGGCTCTTGCCGGTACTGGTTAACACCGGCGTGCTGGCGGCCATCGGTGCCGTCGTGTTGGCCGTGTCTCTGTCTGGATGCCGGGGTTCGTCCGGAGGATCGGGCACGGCCACGAGTTCCCGCGCGCCCGCGCCCTCGACTGGCCCGACCTACAGGGTTACCGCCACCGTGCCCTTCGCCAACGACCCGTCGGAGGTGGCCAAGGCCCTGTCGGTGGTGGCGGTGGATCCGGGCAGCCACGCCGTCTACGTCGCCGTGGACGACTCGGTGTCGGTGATCAACGGGTCGACGCACACTGTGACCGCCACCGTGCCCGTCGGCAAGGACCCGCGCTGGATGGTGGTGGATCCGGGCAGCCACACCCTCTACGTCATGAACGTGGGGGACGGCACGGTCTCGGTGATCGACGCCTCGACGCACACCGTGACCGCCACCGTGAGCGTCGCCAAGCCATACTGGATGGCGGTGGATCCGGGCAGCCACACCGTCTACGTCGCCAACGGCGGCGTGCACAACTCGGTGTCGGTGATCGACGGGTCGACGCAAACCGTGACCGCCACCGTGCCCGTCGGCAAGAACCCGGACGGGGTGGCGGTGGACCCGGGCACCCACACCGTCTACGTCACCAACCTCGGCACGGTGGGCCCGGACGGGCAGGTCGAGGAGGACGGCACGGTCTCGGTGATCGACGCCTCGACGCACATCGTGACCGCCACCGTGCCCGTCGGCAAGCACCCGGATGAGGTCGCGGTGGACCCGGGCACCCACACCGCCTTCGTCACCAACACCGGCCCGTTGCGTCCGGACGGGCAGGTCGAGAGGGACGGCACGGTCTCGGTGATCGACGCCTCGACGCACACCGTGACCGCCACCGTGCCCGTCGGCAAGCACCCGTTCTCGATGGCGCTGGATCCGGGCAGCCACACCGTCTACGTCACCAACTTCGGCGACAACACCGTGTCGGTGATCGACGCCTCGACGCGCACCGTGAGCGCCACCGTGCCCGTCGGCAAGTACCCGCAAGCGGTCGCGGTGGATCCCGGTACCCACACTGTCTACGTCACCAACGACGGCGACAACACCGTGTCGGTGATCGACGGGTCGACGCGCACCGTCACCGCCACCGTGCCCGTCGGCGGGCAGCCGAACCGGGTCGCGGTGGATCCGGGCACCCACACCGTCTACGTCGCCAACACCCTGACCAGCACGGTGTCGGTGATCGAATCTCGATAGTGGTTGGCGTCGGTGCCTGGGCGCGGCGGCCGGTCACGGGCTCAGCCCGCCGGGCAGGTGGCCGCGGCCTGCCGCAGCGCGCCCGCCGACGCCGCATCCACCGGCAGCTGGTAGCCGCGCAGCACGGCGATGAACTGCATCGCGTACTGGCACGCGAACGCAGCGTTGGGCGGCATCCACCGGCCCGGGGGCGAGTCCCCTTTGTCTTGGTTGGCCCGCCCCTCGACGGCCAGCAGGTTGGCCGGATCGTTGGCGAAACGCCGCCGCTCGGGGAACGGCCAATCGTAGGCGCCCATGTCCCAGGCGTAGGCCAGCGGCACGATGTGGTCGATCTGCACCGCCTCGCCGACCTTGGCGCCGCGCTGAAACGCGATGGTGGCGTTGGTGTACGGGTCGTGCAGGGTGCCGGTGGCCACCGCGTCCGGGCACCGCTTGGTCCACACGTAGGTTTTGTCGACGAGGTCGCGGTCGAGGATGTCGTCGCGGGTGTCGCACCCGTTGTGGCCGAGCGGGGCGTCGTTGTCGTCGTCCCAGGCGTCGCCGAACGCCGGGCGGCGGTAGTCGTAGCGGTGCCGGCGTTCGGGCAGCACAGGCACGCCCCCGAGGACGTCGATGCCGGGCTGCACCGTGGGCACGTCGGCGCGCGCGGCGACCTCGGCGCGCCTGGCCGCCGTCGATCCCAGCGTCTGGTAGGCGACGAGCACCGCGAGCACCGCGGCCGCCGTCAACCACAGCAGCAGTTTGCGATTCATGCCTTGTCGATGTATTCGATGCGGTCGGTGTCGGTGAAACGCGCCGCCAGCACCGCCATTTCGGGGTTCGACGGATCCCGCTCGTAGGTGTGGACGCAGAACTCGCGGGCGGTTTCGATGTAGGTTCCGTGCTCTGCCAGCGACAGCAGCCGCAGGGTCACCGCCCGGCCGGATTGGTTGCGGCCCAACACGTCTCCTTCGCGACGCTCCTTGAGGTCCAGGTCGGCGAGGGCGAACCCGTCCATGGTCCCGGCGACGGCGCGCAGCCGCGCCCCGGCTTGCGACTCCGGGGGCACCCAGCTGGCCAGCAGGCACAGGCTCGGGTGCTCGCCGCGGCCGATGCGCCCGCGCAGCTGATGCAGCTGGCTGATCCCGAACCGGTCGGCGTCCATCACCAGCATCACCGTGGCGTTGGGGACGTCGACCCCGACCTCGATGACCGTGGTGCACACCAGCACATCGATCTCGCCCGCGCGAAAGGCGGCCATCGCGGCGTCCTTCTCGTCGGCCGACAAGCGGCCGTGCATCAGGCCAAGCCGGAGGTCCGCCAGCTCCCGGGAGCGCAATCGGTCGAAGAGTCCCACCGCCGTCGCCGAAGGCCGGCGGCCCTCCTCGCTCTTTTCGGCGTCGTCGGCCTCGTCGATCCGGGGCGCCACCACGTAAGCCTGGCGGCCCGCGGAGACCTCCTCGATGATGCGATGCCAGGCACGATCGAGCCAGGCGGGTTTGTCGCCGACGAAGATGACGTTGGTGGCGATCGGCCGGCGTCCGCGCGGGAGTTCGCGCAGCGTCGAGGTCTCCAGGTCGCCGTAGAAGGTCAACGCGACGGTGCGCGGAATCGGCGTCGCGGTCATCACCAGCAGGTGCGGCGTGATGCCGGCACGGGCCTTGGCGCGCAATTGGTCTCGCTGTTCGACCCCGAACCGGTGCTGTTCGTCCACCACCACCATGCCCAGGTTGTGGAAGTCCACCGCGTCCTGCAGCAGCGCGTGGGTGCCGACGACGATGCCGGCCTGACCGCCGGCGACCTCGTCGCGGACGTGCCTCTTGTGCGTGGCCGTCATGGAGCCGGTAAGCAGCGCCACCCGGGTCGCGTTGTCGGCCCCGCCCAGCTGGCCCGCCATCGCCAGCTCGCCGAGAACGTCGCGGATCGAGCGGAGGTGTTGCGCCGCAAGCACTTCCGTTGGGGCGAGCAACGCGCACTGGTAGCCCGCGTCGACCATCTGCAGCATCGCCAGCACCGCGAGGATCGTCTTGCCGGAGCCGACCTCACCCTGCAGCAGGCGGTTCATCGGGCGCGTCGCCGCCAAATCGTCGGCAAGCACGTCGAGCACCTCGCGCTGTCCCCCCGTCAGCTCGAAGGGCAACCGCCGCAACAACTCCGCTTTCAGTCCGTCCGACCGCGAGGGCGCCGGCGGCCCCGACTCGGACAGCTCTCCGTGGCGGCGGGCCACCAGCGCCCACTGCAGCCCGACGGCCTCGTCGAACGTCACCCGTTCACGGGCCCTTTGCCGTTGGCGCTCGTCCTCGGAGGTATGGATCGCGCGCAGGGCCTCGTCCTCGGGGATCAGGCCGAGCCGCTCCAGCAGTTCTGGGGGCAGCGGATCGGGCACCGGGTCGAGCAGGTCGAGCACCTGGCGCACGCAGGCGTAGATGTCCCAGCTCTGCAGCTTGGCGCTGGCCGGATAGATCGGGAAGAAGTGGCGCTGGTAGGCGTCCGCGATGTCTTCGCCGCTGGCGGCGTGCGAGGCGACGGCGATCTTCTTCAGCGACCGGGTGCCGTAGCTCTTGCCACCCGGTGACTCGAGGATGAGAAAAGCGGGATGGGTCAGCTGCATGGCGCCCCGGAAATACCCGATCTCCCCCGACAGCATCACCTTCGCGTGCTTGACCAGATCCTGCTTGAGGTAGTTGGCGTTGAAGAACGTGGCGGTCACCTTGCCGCGGCCGGTGCCGACGGTGATGCGGTGACACATCCGCCTCCGATCCTTCTTCATCGGAAACGTCTCGGTGGCGGTGATCGTGTCGACGATGGTGATGTGCTGACCCTCTTCCGGCCGCTCGTCCCCCGCGCCCCAGCGGGCCGCGCCCTCGGTGTAGCTGCGGGGGTAATGGCGCAGCAGGTCGTCGACGGTCCGGATGCCGAACACCTCCTCGAGGGGCTGCGCGGCCTTGGCGCCGACGAGGAAGTCCAGCCGGTCGGACAGCGACGCCACGGCTACTCGACCCCGATCAGCAGGACGTCACCGCGGTGGCCGGTGCGGTAGGTCATCAGCTCGGTGCCGGGATGGTGGTCGTGCACGTGGTTCTGCAGCAGGTCCCCCACCGCGGTCGCCCCATCGTCGATGCCGGCCCCGATCAGCACGGTCACCAGGTCGCCGCCGGACGCCAGCAGCAGGTCGAGCAGGCCGATCGCCGCGCCGGCCGCGTCGGGGGCCACGATCAGCACCTCGTCCCCCGCGATGCCCAGGCCGTCGCCCGGCCCGCAGTGACCGGCCCAGGTCAACGCGCTCTGGGTCGCGATGCGCACCGAGCCGTGCCGCGCCGCGCCGGCGGCGCGGGCCATGGTGTAGCCGTCGTCGACCGCCTGCCTGTCGTTCTCGTGCACGGCCAGCGCGGCCAGGCCCTGCACCATCGAGCCGGTCGGTATCGGCACCACGTCGATCCCCCAGCCGATGGCCGCGGTGCAGCCGGCCACCAGCTCCTCGGCGGCGACATAGCCGTTGGGCAGCAGCATCACCTGGGCCGCGCCGGTGTCGACGACGGCCCGCATCAGCCGGTGGGCGGTGATGTCCGCCTCGGCATCGGGCCGCAGCACGCAGGCGCCCTCCGCGGCGAACAGCTCCGCGGCGCCGTCGCCGTCGACGACGGCCAGCACCGCGCGTTCCCGCGTCCAGCCGCCCGCGGGCAGCCCGGCACCGGCGCTCAGCGCCGAGATGACGATGCGGCTGAGCCGCCCCGCGGCCAGTCCGGCCTCGACGGCGGCCCCGGCGTCGTCGGTGTGCACGTGCACGGAATAGGTGCCCCCGGCCGTCGACGGCGCGATGCCCACCGAATCGCCCAGCTCCCGCAGCCGGTCGCGCAGCGCGCCCGCGGCCGGCGCATCGCAGCCGTCCAGGCGGTACATCACCTCGAACTGCGGCGCCGGCTGCGCGGCGCCCGCCTCGGGCTGCGCCGCGCGCGGCGACAGCTCGTACACGGGGCGCGGGGGCGCCTGCCCGGTGACGGTGTGGCGCAGCGCGTCCAGCAACACCAGCAGGCCGCGCCCGCCGGCGTCCACGGCGCCGGCGTCGGCGAGCACGTCGAGCTGCTCGGGGGTCTTTTCCAGCGCGACCACCGCCGCGTCGCCGGCCGCGGTGACCGCCGCGGCCAGCCCCTCGCCGGCGCACTCCTCGACGGCGCCGGCGGCGGCGCGCAACACCGACACGATGGTCCCGGGGACCTCGTCGCCGCCCATCGACGCGATGGCCAGCTCGACGGCGCGCCGCAGCGCCGCCCCGAGCAGGGCGGCGTCCAGGTGCGCCAGCTCGCCGCCGGCGTCGGCCGCCGCCGCCGCGGTGACGTCGGCGACCCCGCGCAGGATCTGCGACAGGATCACGCCGGAGTTGCCGCGGGCCCCGTTGAGCGCGCCGGCCGACAGGGCCGCCGCCACCCGGGCCACGCACCCGGCGCCGCCGTCCGCGCCGGCGCCCGCTCCGACGTTGGCCTCCGCCAGCGCCGAACGCATGGTGAACAGCATGTTGGCGCCGGTGTCGGAGTCGGCGACGGGGAAGACGTTGAGCCGGTTGATCTCGTCGATGTGGGTGATCAGGTCGCTGACACAGGTATGCGCCCAGTTGCGCAGCGCGACGGCGTCGAGCAGGGCATCCTGCGACGCCCGAGCGGTGCCCTCCGACGTGCCCAAGCGACCCACCTCTCCTGAAAGCCTCCCAACGCCGGCCCCCGGTGGGCGCCAGCGTAGCCCGCGACCCGGCGCCCGGCGGCCAGCCGCGGCCGAGGGCCCGCTGGCCTGGATGAACCGGCCCATCGAGCCTAGCCACCCGGGGCGACAGCGCCGGGCCTAAGCTGCCTCGGGGGTGTTGATCGTTTTGGTGATCGCCCACGTCAGTCGGTATCCTGGGCGGGCCCGAGTCGCCAGGTCCATCCTGTGTGCCGGACCCCCGAACATTTGAGGAGTTTGAACCATGGCCGCTGTGTGCGATATCTGCGGGAAAGGCCCCGGCTTCGGCAAGTCGGTGTCGCACTCCCACCGCCGCACCAGCCGCCGGTGGAACCCCAACATCCAGACCGTGCACGTCGTCGCCCGTCCCGGCGGCAACAAGAAGCGGCTGAACGTCTGCACGTCCTGCATCAAGGCCGGCAAGGTCGTCCGGGGCTAGCCCGCCGGCCTCCTACATCACGACGTGACCGGCGTCGACCGGTATCGACACGCCCGTCACGTAGCGCGATCGCGGCCCGGCCAGCCACAGCACCGCCTCGGTGACGTCCTGCGCCTCCACCAGCGGCACCCCGGGCAGCAGCATCTGCGAAACGGCCGGGTTCGGGTTCTCGGTCATCCGGTTCACCACGAAGTCGTTGAGGATCATCGGCGTCGCCACCCCGCTGGGGTTGACCGAGTTGACCCGGATCTTGTGCGGCGCATAGGCGTTGGCCGCCGAGCGCATCAGCCCCACCACGCCGTGTTTGGACGCTGCGTAGGCGAACATCGCGGCGCTGCCGTCGCCGCCCCGGCCGGTCAGCCCCTGCGACGAACTGACCAGGACCATCGAACCGCCCCGGCCCTTGCGCACGATGGATCCCACGGTGGCCAGCATCGTGTGCCACACGCCCTTGAGGTTGGTGTCGACGATCGCGTTGAAGACCGGTTCGGACGCGGCGTCGGGGTCGCCGATGGCCACCACCCCGGCGTTGGCGACGACGATGTCGATGTCGCCCAGCTCGTCGATCCCCTCCCGCACCCCGTCCCGCAGCTGCGCCAGGTCGCGCACGTCGGCGACGACGGGAACGGCCCTACCGCCGGCGGCGCGGACCAGCCGGACGGTCTCGTCGAGGTCGGCCCTGGTGCCCAGCGAGTACGGGATCGCGTCGACGTCGGCGCAGATGTCGACCGCGATGACGGCGGCGCCCTGTTCGGCGAAGGCGACGGCGTGGCTGCGGCCCTGCCCGCGCGCCGCGCCGGTGATGACGGCGACCTGGTCGTCGAGTTCACCCATGGCTACACCGCCAGCCCGGTGCCGGTTTCGCGCTCGGCGAAGGCCACGAGGCGCGCCGCGGCGGCGTAGTCGCACGCGACCGCCGACCGCCCGATCAGCACCGGGCCGCCGCGCAGGCCGAAGCGCCCGCTGACCCCGACGTAGCTGCCCGGCGGTATCGGTTCGCTGATGCAGTACAGGGTGGGCGCGGCGCCCTGGTCGATGTCGTTGCCGAACCGGTCGGCCACCGCCTTGACGCCCCGGTGCGCCAGCGCCATCAGCCGGGAGTCGCCGATCTGCGACAGGTTGGAGGCCACCCAGCCCGGGTGGGTGAGGTGGGTGACGACGGCGGATCCGGCGGCCCGCAGCCGGCGATCGAGCTCCAGGCCCCACAGCATGACCGCGAGCTTCGACTGCGCGTAGGCGTTCAGCCGCGTCCACTTGTGGTGGCGCAGGTGTAGGTCGTCGAGCCGCAGCGTGGCCGACCGGTGGGCGTCCGAACCGACGTTGATGACCTGCGAGCGCACCCGGGGCAGCAGGAGGTTGGTCAGCGCGAACGGTCCGAGCAGGTTGGTGCCCAGGGTCGCCTCGAAGCCGTCGACGGTGTCGGTGCGGCGGTCGGTGAGGGTGCCGGCGTTGTTGACCAGGATGTCGATTTGCCCGTGGCCCAAGCCGTCGATCAGGCCCGGGAAGGCGCGCACCGACGACAGGTCGGCGAGGTCGAGCCTGACCACCGATGGGGTGGGGCCGCCCAGGGCGGAGATTTCGGCGGCGCGCCGCTCGCCGAGTTCGGTGTTGCGCACGGCCAGGATCACCTCGGCGCCGGCCTTGGCGAGCGCGCGGGCGGTGCCCAGCCCGACGCCGTTGGTCGCTCCGGTCACGACGACGCGCTTGCCGGTCAGGTTGCCGAGCCGGGCCGGCGTCCACGGTAACGTCACGGCGACTAAGAATAGTGAACGGTTCTATGTAAATTGGCGGCGGTCTGCCAACATGATCGACATGGCCGACAGCGCAACGGAAATCACCAACCTGATCTACCGCTACGCGGAGCTGCTGGACGTCGGCGACCTGGACGCGGTGGCGCAGCTCTTCGAGCACGGCCGCATCTGCGGGGTGGAGGACGGACCGCCGGAGACGGTGTTCGAGGGCGCCGCCCGGGTGCGGGAGATGTACGAGATGGCCACCCGCATCTACGCCGACGGCACCCCGAAGACCAAGCACAACACGTCCAACGTGCAGCTGCACATCGACGAGGCGGCGGGGACCGCGCGCAGCACGTCGTACTACTGCGTCACCCAGGCCACCGACGAGCTGCCGCTGCAGGTGATCGTGACCGGGCATTACAAGGACACCTTCCACCGGCTCGACGGCGCCTGGCGCTTCGACAGCCGCACCATGTTCGTCGACCAGGTCGGCGACGTCAGCCACCACCTGAAGTTCTGACGCGTGGGAGCGAGCTTCGATGCGGCCGGCGTGCTGGCCGACGCGCAACGTAAGGAGGCGCTGACCGACTGGGGGCCCGGGGATTTCGAAACCCCGCTGCGGGTATTGCTGGACGACTACGCGCGGGCCGACCTCAATTCCGTTGGGACGCATGTGTTGCGGTCGGGCATCGTGCACAGCCTGCGCATGCGGCTGCGCGCCCAGGAGTGGATCCGCCGCCACCCGGAGATCCTCGACGAGCCGGTCGCGCCGCCGATCGTCGTCGTCGGGATGATGCGCAGCGGCACCACGCTGCTGCAGCGACTGCTCGCCGCCGATCCCCGCTTCGTCTGCGCCTACGGCTGGGAGGTCGTCGAGGTCGCGCCGCGACTGGAGTACCGCTTCGACGGCCCCGACGTTCCCGATCCCCGGATCGCCATCAGCGAGGCGCGGGAGGCGAAATCGCGCGAATTGGCGCCGGAGCTGTTCGCCATCCACCCCATGTACGCGCGGGAGGCCGAGGAGGAGATCGTCTTTCTGGCCGACGCGTTTTTGTCGCATGTCCCCGAGTCGGGCGCGCACCTCCCGCACTACCGGTCCTGGATCGACGCCCAGGACTTCACCCCCGCCTACGACTACCTGTACCGGATGCTGCAATTCCTGCAGTGGCAAAAGCGGCAAAGGCATCCCCAGCGGTCCGCACCGGGACGGCGCTGGGTGCTCAAATCGCCTGCGCACCTTGGCTATCTGGACCTGCTGCGCGCGCGGTTTCCCGGCCTGCACGTCGTGCACATGCATCGCGACCCGGGCACCGCGATCGCCTCGGGGGCCGGCCTCAACGCGACCCTGCACGCGATGCACGCCGACACCGTCGATCGGCGCCGGGTGGGCGCGCAGTGGCTCCAGCGGATGGGCTGGACCAACGACCGGGCGATGGCCGCCCGCGACGGCTGGCCCGACAACGCCGTCACCGACATCGGGTTCGACGACGCGGTGGCCGACCCGATCGGGCAGGTGGCCCGCGTCTACGACGCGGTCGGCGTGCCGCTGACCGCCGAGGCGGAGCGGGCCATGCGGCGCTGGCTGGCGCACCGCCCCCGCGAGGCGCCGCGCCCGCCCTACGGGCTGCAGACCTACGGCCTGCTTCCCGAACAGATCGACGAACGATTCATGTTGTATAACAAGCGTTTTCGCCAATACATTGGAGGCCCCCCGCATGCCTGAGAACCCCGTCGCGACGCCATCCCAGCATGAACAGGAGCTGGCCGCGCTCGACCTGATCGAACACCCCACCGTCAAGGCCGCCTACCGCACCGTGGCCGAGGCCTGGCTGGAGCGAGCCAACCCGTCGGACGCGATGCGCGAACGGTTCGACGACGCGTTCGCCGAGGTGATGTTCTCCGCGGCGGTGTGGTCGTCCAACCAGGACAAGCTGCGCCCGAAGGTCTGCTGCATCACCCGCCTCGCACACCCCGTGGACGGCCGCCGGATCCCCGGATCGCGTTGGGGCATCGACAATCCCGACAGCGTGTACCGGGTGATCCCGATCTCGGGCGACGAGCGCTACGAGATCCACGGCCGGGTCGGCGAGCACCGGATGACCGAGAACTACTTCACGCTCTGGGACGCCCACATGGGCACCGTCGACGTGCTCAACGGGCGCACCATGCGGGTCGACTCCGACGGCAGCTTCACCATCACCGTCGACGCCGAACCGGCCAACGGGCGGCCCAATCACGTGCGCTCCACCGCCGCGGCGCACGAGTTCTACATCCGCGACGTCCTGCTGGACTGGGGCCGCGACGACCCCAATCACTTCGAGGTGCGACGGCTCGGGACGGCCCCGGGCACTCCGGCCCGCACGCTCGACGAACAGGCCGAGGCGACCGCGGCGATGATGGCGCATTTCGCCGACTTCTCCGGCAAGCTCGCGCACGGCGTCTACAAGATGCCGCCTAACCATTTCAACCTGGCGTGGTCGGCCGACAAGGTCGGCGCGATGCGCAACCAGGTGTATGTGATGGGCCGTTTCGACCTCGGCCCCGACGAGGCGTTCGTCGTCGACGTCAACGACGGCGGCGCCGAATACTTCACGGTGCCGCTGAGCAACGTCTGGGGCACCACGCTCGACATCGTCGACCGCACCGGCAGCCTCAACAAGGCGCAATCGGTGGCCAACGAGGACGGCGGTTACACCTACGTCATCTCCCCGGCCGATCCCGGCGTGGCGAACTGGATCGACTCCGACGGGCTGCGCGAGGGCATCCTGACGCTGCGGATGGCGGAGTTCGGCGAGGCGGGCCCGCGGGAAAACCTCGGCGCGCGCGGGCGGGTGGTCCGCCTCGACCGGCTCGACGCCGAGGTTTCCCACCTGCCGCGGGTGAGCCGGGAGGAGCGCGCGGCCCAGCTGGCCGAGCGCCGCGCGGCGTATCTGCGGCGGCTGCCGGAGGGGACGGCCTGAGATGGGGCGGTGGCTGGTCACGGGATGCTCCACCGGCTTCGGCCGCGAGATCGCGCGCGCCGCTTTACAAGCCGGCCACAGCGTGGCGGTGACCGCGCGGCGGGCCGAGACCGTGCGGAACTTCGTCGACGAGTTCGGCGATCGGGCGCTGGCGCTCGCGCTCGACGTGACCGACGCCGGCCAGATCGCGGCGGCGGTGGCGGCGGCCGACGAGGCGTTCGGCGGGGTCGACGTGCTGGTCAACAACGCCGGTCACGGCTACCTGTCGGCCGTCGAGGAAGGCGAGGACGCCGAGGTCCGAAAGCTGTTCGACGTCAACTACTTCGGCGCCGTCGACATGATCAAGGCGGTGCTGCCCGCGATGCGCGCCCGCCGCTCCGGCCACATCGTCAACATCTCCTCGATGACCGGCCTGGTCGCCAACCCGCCCAACGCCTACTACTCGTCGACCAAGTTCGCGCTCGAGGCGGTGACCGAGGCGCTCGCCACCGAGGTGCGGCCGCTGGGCATCAGGGTGACCGCCATCGAGCCGGGGGCGTTTCGCACCGACTGGGCGACGCGGTCGATGAAGGAGTCGGCGGGCCCGATCGACGACTACGCCGACGTCGCGGCGCGCAAGGACCTGATCAAGCAGTTCGCCGACCACCTGCCCGGTGACCCGCGCAAGGTGGCCGAGGCGGTGCTGATGGTCACCGAACTCGACGACCCGCCGCTGCGCCTGCTGCTGGGCCGCGACGTGCTCAAGGCGACGCGGGACAAGATCGCCGCGATGTCGGCCTCGATCGAGGAGTGGGAGCGCGTGACCAAGGACGTCAACTTCGCGGGCTCGTAGCGGTCAGTCCCGCACGACCAGGACGGTCTTGCCCGCGCGCCGGCCGGGCAGCCGGCCGCTTTCGAAGGCGTCCCGCCCCGCATCGAGGGGAAACGTCGCGGCGATCTCCACGTGCAGGCGCCCGCCGTCGACGAGCGCGGCCAACTTCCCAAGCTGGCCCCGATCGGGGGTGACGATGAAAAACGTTGCCGTGACGCCATGCTCGTCGGCCTTGCCCTCCGGCGGGGGCGCCGACAGGGTGATCAGCCGCCCGCCGCGGCGCAGCACGCCGAACGACCGTTCCAGCGTCTCCCCCCCGACGGTGTCGATGACGACGTCGTAGGCGGGGCCGCCCTCGTCGAACGCCTCGGCGCGCACGTCGATCACCCGCCGCGCGCCGAGGCCGGCGACGAGCTCGCGGGCATCGCTGCGGACGGTGGCGCTGACCCGCGCGCCGAGGCCGGCGGCCAGCTGGACGGTCAGGGCGCCCACCCCGCCCGCGCCGCCGAGCACCAGGACCTCCTCGCCCGATTGGACCGCGGCGTGGTCGACCAGGGCCTGCAGGGCGGTGAGCCCGGCCAGCGGCAGGGCGGCGGCGACGACGTGCGACACGGTCGCCGGCCTGGCGGCCAGGTCGGCGGCGGGCACCGCGACGAACTCGGCGGCGGCACCGTCGCGCTCGAAATCGATCAGCCCGTAGACCTCGTCGCCGACCGTGAAATCCGTTGCACTGGAACCGACATCGCACACCACGCCGGACACCTCGTGCGACGGGATCACCGGCGTGCGGTCGGCGCCGTCGCGGGTCCACGTCTCCTCCCACGTCAACTCGTCGAATGTGATCGCCGCGGCGTACACCGCGACCAGGACTTCGCCGGCCGCGGGAACCGGGACGGGGGCGCGCTCGACCACCAGCACCTCCGGCCCGCCCCGACGGTGTGCGCGCAGGGCCGTCATCTGTTTCAGCTCTTTCACGGCAGCCGCCAATCGATCGGGTCGGCGCCCATGCCGGCCAGCAGCTCGTTGGCGCGGCTGAACGGGCGCGAGCCGAAGAACCCGCGCGATGCCGACAGCGGCGAGGGGTGCGGCGACTCGATCGCCACGCAGTCACCCTCGGCCAGAATGGGTTTCAGTGTCGACGCGTCGCGGCCCCACAGTATGGCGACCAGCGGCCGCGACCGCGCGGCCAGCGCGCGAATGGCGCACTCGGTCACCGCTTCCCAGCCCTTCCCCCGGTGCGACGCGGGGTTGTTGGGCCGCACCGTGAGCACCCTGTTCAGCAGCAGCACGCCCCGCTGCGCCCACGGCGTCAGGTCGCCGCAGGACGGTTGGGGGTGGCCCAGGTCGTTGGCGTACTCGTCGAAGATGTTGGCCAGGCTTCGCGGCAGCGGGCGCACCCCGGGCGCCACCGAAAAGCTCAGGCCGACGGCGTGCCCGGGGGTCGGGTAGGGGTCCTGCCCGACGATCAGGACCCGGACGTCGTCGAACGGATAGGTGAACGCGCGCAGCACGTTCGGCCCCGCGGGCAAATACCGGCGGCCGGCCGCGATCTCCGCCCGCAAAAATTGCCCCATCTGGGCGACGTGGTCGCTGACCGGCGCCAGCGCGCTCGCCCAGCCCGGCTCGACGAGCTCGCTCAGCGGGCGCGCCGTCATCGCAACCCTTGGGCTAGCAACACCACGGTGTCGGCACCCGCCAGCCGGTCCTTCGAGATCTCCTGGTACTCCGGCGATTGCGCCCAATCGCGGAACGCGGCCTCGTCCGGAAACGACATCAGCACCAGCTTCTCGCGGTCCCACCGTCCCTCGATCACCTGGGGCGACTCGTCGGCGGCCAGCAGCGTCCCGGGGTGGCGACGGAACACCTCCATGAACCTCGCCTGGTACCGGTCGTAGGCCGCCCGGTCGGTGAATGTCAGCTGGGCGATGGCGTAGACGGTCACGCTCAAATTAAAGGCCACCCCGATACCTAATACGATTGCCACCCCGCGTAACCGCCCCACTCCTCGCCGTCGACCAGCACGCGGGCCGGCCCGTCGACCACGCCGCCGATGACCCGCCACCCGGGCGGCGCCGCGCCGGCGTAACACGCCACCAGGGCGTGGTCTTCACCGCCGGCCAGCACCCACGCCCAGGGATCGGCGCCGGCGGCGTCGGCCGCGGCCACCAGCGCGTCGCGGTCGGCGCCCAGCGCCTCGGTGGACAGCTCGATACCGGTCCCCGACGCCTCGGCGACGTGGCGCAGGTCGGCGACCAGGCCGTCGGAGACGTCGATCATCGCCAGCGCGCCCGCGGCCGCGGCCGCCGGCCCCTGCCCGTAGGGCGGCTGCGGCACCAGGTGCCGGCGACGCAGCTCGTCGAAACCGCCAATCGCGCTGTGCCACAACGCGTATCCGGCCGCCGAGCGCCCCAGTTCGCCGGCGACGGCGACCACCGCGCCGGCCCGCGCCCCCGACCGCAACACCGGCGCGCGGCCGTCGAGGTCACCCAGCACCGTCACCGACACCACCCACTGCGGGCAGCTGACCAGGTCGCCGCCGACGATGCCGGCGCCGACCCGCGCCGCCTCGGCCCACATGCCGTCGACCAGCGCGCCGGCCTGGGCCGCCGGCGTGTCACCGGGCGCCGCGAAGCCGACCACGAAGGCCGTCGGCCGCGCGCCCATCGCCTCGATGTCGGCGGCGTTTTGGGCGATCGCCTTGCGGCCGACGTCGTGCGGCGACGACCAGTCCAGCCGAAAGTGCCGATCCTGCACCAGCACATCGGTGGAGACCACGGTGCGGCCGTCGCCCGCGGAGACCACCGCCGCGTCGTCGCCGGGCCCGAGCAGCACCGCGTCGGGCTGCCGGCGGCCGCGCACCAACTCATCGATGACCGCGAATTCGCCCAGGCCGTGCAGCGTGGGGGGCTCGTCGCCCGTTCCGGACGTCTCGTCGCGCACGCCACCTCCTCCGGCGCCCGACCTGCGGTAATTTGGTCACTGCACGCGCGACCGGACCGCGCCATTTTAGAGCCTTACGACGCGGGCCGTCTGCGCCCCGAGGTGCGCGGCCCGTCGTCGGAGAGACAGGAGGTGCGCGGGCGGTGACGACCAGCCCCGACACCGGCGCCGACACCGGACCGCCGCGCGCCGTGCTTTTCGCCGCGGTCGCGCTGGCCGTGGTGACCGTCGGCGTGATCCTGGCGATCGCGGCCGCCCGTCACGCGCCGCCGCCGCCCGTCGTCCTGCCCGCCGCGCCGGCGCCGCACGCGAACGACGCCGCATGCCGGGCGCTGGCCGACGCGTTGCCGCACCGCCTCGGCGACTACGAACGGGCGCCGCTGGCCCAGCCGGCGCCCGAGGGGGCCGCGGCCTGGCGCGCCGGGTCCGGCGGCGAACCGGTGGTGCTGCGCTGCGGGCTCGACCGCCCCGGCGAGTTCGTGGTGGGATCCCCGATCGAGGTCGTCGACCGCGTGCAGTGGTTCCAGGTGGCCGCCGGCCCGCAATCCGCCGGTCCCCCATCGGGAAATGCCGGGCGCTCCACGTGGTACGCGGTGGACCGGCCCGTGTACGTGGCCCTCACGCTGCCCTCGGGATCGGGCCCGACGCCGATCCAGGAGCTCTCCGACGTGATCGACCGCGCCGTCGCGGCCGTGCCGATCGATCCGGCACCCGCGCGTTAGCGCAGGCCCACGCCACGCGCCAGCGCCGTTTCCACCATGGTGGCCAGCAGGGTGGGATAGTCGACGCCGCTGGCCGCCCACATCCGCGGGTACATCGAGATCGTGGTGAACCCCGGCATCGTGTTGATCTCGTTGACGATCGGGCCGTCGTCGGTGAGGAAGAAGTCGACCCGGGCCAGGCCCTGGCAGTCGATGGCCCGGAAGGCGCGCACCGCCAATTGGCGCACCGCGTCGGCGATTTCGTCGTCCACCTTCGCGGGCACGTCCAATTCGGCCGCGTCGTCGAGGTATTTCGTCGCGAAGTCGTAGAACGAGTCCTCGCGCCCACGCACCCCGGCCACCCTGATCTCGCCCAACGTGCTGGCTTGCACTGTGCCGTCGGGCATTTCGAGCACGCCGCACTCGAGTTCGCGCCCGCTGATCGCCGCCTCGACGATCACCTTCGGATCGTGCCGGCGGGCGTTCGCGACGGCGGCGGGCAGCTCGTCCCAGCTCGTCACCCGGCTGACGCCGATCGAGGAGCCGCCCCGCGCGGGCTTGACGAACACCGGCAGGCCCAGCCGTTCGCGCTCCTCGAGATCCAGCGCCGCGCGCGACCGGCGCAGCACCGCGTGCGGTCCGACTGGAAGTCCCTCGGCCACAAGGAGCTTCTTGGTGAACTCCTTGTCCATGCCCGCGGCGCTGGCCAGCACGCCGGCGCCGACGTAGGGGACCCCGGCGAGCTCGAGCAGCCCCTGGAGCGTGCCGTCCTCGCCGTAGGCGCCGTGCAGCACCGGGAACACGACGTCGACCGACGCCAGGACCTCACTCGCGCCGTGCTGCAGCGACACCAGCTGGCCGCCGCGCCCCGGGTCGGCCGGCAGGGCCAGCGCGGTGCCCGATTCGGCCGTCACCTCCGGCAACTGCCGGTTGGTGATCGCCAGCGCGTCCGGGTCGCCGTCGGTGAGCATCCACGAACCCTCCGGGGTGATGCCGATCGCGATCACCTCGAAGCGCCGCGGGTCGAGGTTGCGCAAAATGCTGCCCGCCGACACGCAGGAGATGGCGTGCTCGTTGCTGCGCCCGCCGAAGACGACGGCGACGCGCACGCGCTCGCTGGCACTCACAACTTAAAGAGGCTACCGGGTGCGGGGCCCGCCGGCCGGGCGTCGGGCCGCCAGCTGGGGTTTCTTCATCCGCCGGGTCATTCGGGTTTGGTGCTGCGGCCCAGCAGCAACGCCATCGCCTCGTCGACCGACAGCCCCTTGTGGCACACCCGGTGCACGGCGTCGGTCAGGGGCATTTCGACGTCGTAGCTGGACGCCAGCGCGAGCACCGCCTCGCAGGACGTCACGCCCTCGACGACGTGCCCACCGCTCGCCCGCATCGCCGAGTCCAGAGTCCCGCCACGGCCCAGGCGTTCCCCGAACGAGCGGTTGCGCGAGTCCGGCGAGGTGCACGTGGCCACCAGGTCGCCCACGCCGGCCAGCCCGGCCAGCGTCGCGCCCTTGGCGCCCAGGGCGATCCCCAGCCGCATGATCTCCGCCAGGCCCCGGGTGATGATCGCCGCCGCCGTGTTCTCGCCCAGCCCGACGCCGGCCGCCATCCCGCACGCGAGCGCGATGACGTTCTTGCAGGCCCCGCCGATCTCGGTGCCGACGACGTCGCCGTTGGTGTAGGGCCGGAAGTATCCGGTGTTCAACATGCGCTGCACGGCCACCGCGCGGCCGGAGTCGTTGCACGCGACGACGGTGGCCGCGGGCTGGCACTCGGCGATCTCGCTGGCCAGGTTCGGCCCGGAGATCACCGCGACCTGTGTGGGATCCACGCCGGTCACCGACACGATGACCTGGCTCATCCGCATGAGGGTGCCCAGCTCGATGCCCTTGGCCAGGCTGACCAGGGTCGCGCCTTCGGCCACCGACGGCGCCCACCGCTCGAGGTTGCCGCGCATCGTCTGCGCGGGAACCGCCAGCAGCACCGTCGTGACCCCGGCCAGCGCCTCACCCGCATCGACGGTGGCGCGGATGCCCGGCGGCAGCAACGTTCCCGGCAGATACGCCGGGTTGTAGCGGGTGGTGTTGATCTCCTCGGCGACGTCGGATCGCCGGGCCCACAGCCTCACCTCCGTGTCGCTTCCCCCGGCCTCGGCGAGCACCTTGGCCAGCGCCGTGCCCCAGGCACCGGCGCCCATCACCGCAACGGCGTCCTTCGGGCCGGCCGTAGCGCTGCCCATCAACCCACCCCAATCCGAGGCACTCCGTGTTCGGTGTCGTTCGGCGCGAAATCCGCGGCCGCTACACCCTAGCGCCGCCACGCTACCGCTTGCGCGCGATGCCGCCGGGCCGCTGGCAGGATGGCACCCATGAGCGGCACGCGGGGCGACGGCGCCGGGCGCCCCGGGGACCCCGGAGGCCCCGGAGATATAGCCCTGATCATCGCCGTCAAGCGGCTGGCCGCCGCCAAGACCCGCCTGGCCCCGGTGTTCTCGGCGCGCACCCGCGAGAAGGTGGTGCTGGCCATGCTCGTCGACACCCTGACCGCCGCCGCCGGCGTCGCCGCGCTGGGCTCGATCACCGTCATCACGCCCGACGACGCCGCGGCGGCCGCCGCGTCCGAGCTCGGCGCCGGCGTGCTGGCCGATCCGACCCCCGAGGGCGACAGCGACCCGTTGAACAACGCGATCGCCACCGCGGAACGAGCGGTCGCCGGGGCCTTCTCCAATATCGTTGTGCTACAAGGGGATCTGCCGGCGCTGCAGACCCAGGAGCTGGCCGAGGCGATCGCCGCCGCGCGCCATCACCGGCGCAGCTTCGTCGCCGACCGGCTGGCGACGGGAACCGCCGCGCTGTGCGCGTTCGGGGCCGCGCTGGATCCGCAGTTCGGCCCGGATTCGTGCGCGCGGCACCGCCGTTCGGGTGCGATCGAGCTCACCGGCGCATGGCCCGGCCTGCGCTGCGATGTGGACACGCCCGCCGACCTGACGGCCGCCCGTCGCCTCGGGGTGGGCGCGGCGACCGCCCGGGCCATCGCGCAGCACTAGCTTTGCGGGCAAACCTCTACGAACGGGGAACACCGCCCCCACGGCGCTGCGGCGCTGGCCGCACCCGCGGGTGATGAGCGATGATCGGATAGTGACCGAAACCGAAGCCCAGGCGCGGCCCGACGACACCGTATGGAAGTCGGGCGGCTCCGGCGTGGCGGCACCACCGGCGGCCACCCCCGCCCCGATCGCCGATGAGCTGCCCGAGGACCGCTATCTCAACCGGGAACTGAGCTGGCTGGACTTCAACGCGCGCGTTTTGGCACTGGCCGCCGACAACTCGCTGCCGCTGCTGGAGCGGGCCAAATTCCTGGCCATTTTCGCCTCCAACCTCGACGAGTTCTACATGGTGCGGGTGGCCGGCCTCAAGCGCCGCGACGAGATGGGACTTTCGGTCCGCTCCGCCGACGGGCTGACGCCGCGCGAGCAACTTGCACGCATCGGCGAGCAGACCCAGCTGATCGCCACCAGGCACGCGCGGGTGTTCCTCGATTCGGTGCGACCCGCGCTCGCCGAGGAGGGCATCCACATCGTCACGTGGGCCGACCTGGATCAGGCCGAGCGCGACCAACTGTCGACCTATTTCAACGAGCAGGTCTTCCCCGTGCTCACGCCGCTGGCGGTCGACCCCGCCCACCCGTTCCCGTTCGTCAGCGGCCTGAGCCTGAATTTGGCGGTCACCGTGCGGCAACCCGAAGACGGCGGCCAGCATTTCGCCCGGGTCAAGGTGCCCAACAACGTCGACCGCTTCGTCGAGCTCGAGGACCGCGCCGGCGCCGAACCGGGCGAGGGCCAGGGCGTCATCCGCTACCTGCCGTTGGAAGAACTGATCGCGGCCTTCCTTCCGGTGCTGTTCCCGGGCATGGAGATCGTCGAGCATCACGCGTTCCGGATCACCCGCAACGCCGACATGGAGGTCGAGGAAGACCGCGACGAGGACCTCTTGCAGGCGCTGGAACGGGAATTGGCGCGCAGGCGGTTCGGGCCGCCGGTGCGCCTCGAGATCGCCGACGACATGACCGAAGGCATGCTGGAACTGCTGCTGCGCGAACTCGACGTGGACCCCGGCGACGTCATCGAGGTTCCGGGCCTGCTCGACCTCTCGTCGCTGTGGCAGATCTACGGGCTGGACCGCCCCGCGCTGAAAGACCCGGCGTTCGTCCCCGACACCCATCCCGCCTTCGCCGACCGCGAAACGCCCAAGAGCATCTTCGCGACGCTGCGCGAAGGCGATGTGCTGGTCCACCATCCGTACGACTCGTTCTCCACCAGCGTGCAGCGGTTCATCCAGCAGGCCGCCGCCGACCCCAACGTGTTGGCGATCAAACAGACGCTGTACCGCACCTCCGGTGATTCGCCGATCGTTCGGGCGCTGATCGAAGCCGCCGAGGCGGGAAAGCAGGCGGTGGCGCTCGTCGAGATCAAGGCGCGCTTCGACGAACAGGCCAACATCCAGTGGGCGCGCGCGCTGGAGCAGGCGGGCGTGCACGTGGTGTACGGGCTGGTCGGCCTCAAGACGCACTGCAAGACGTGCCTGGTGGTGCGCCGCGAAGGGTCGACGATCCGGCGCTATTGCCACATCGGAACGGGCAACTACAACAGCAAGACGGCGCGGTTGTACGAGGACGTCGGGCTGCTCACCGCGGCTCCCGACATCGGCGCCGACCTGACCGATTTGTTCAATTCGCTTACCGGATACTCGCGTAAGGTCTCCTACCGCAACCTCCTGGTCGCCCCGCAGGGCATTCGCACGGGGATCATCGAACGAGTCGAGCGCGAGGTCGCCGCGCACCGCGAACGCGGTGACGGGCGGATCCGGCTCAAGATGAACGCTTTGGTCGACGAGCAGGTCATCGATTCGCTGTACCGCGCGTCGCAGGCCGGCGTGCGCATCGAGGTGGTGGTGCGCGGCATCTGCGCGCTGCGCCCCGGCGCGGAGGGCTTCTCCGAAAACATCTCGGTCCGCTCGATTCTGGGCCGCTTCCTGGAGCACTCGCGCATCGTGCACTTCCGGGCCATCAATGAATTCTGGATCGGCAGCGCGGACATGATGCACCGCAACCTCGACCGCCGCGTCGAGGTGCTCGTTCAGGTCAAGGACCCCAAGCTGACCGCGCAGCTCGACGACTTGCTCGAGTCCGCTCTGGACCCGTCGACCCGGTGCTGGGAACTTGGTTCCGACGGGCAGTGGACCGCGTCGCCGCGCGAGGGTCACACCGTGCGTGACCATCAGGTCTCCCTGATGGAGCGCCACCGCAGCCCGTAGCGGCGTGTGGTAGCTTTCCAGGTCGCAACAGGGCCGACAGCGCCCGGGCGCGACCCGCCCGAATTGACCTGCAGGAGCTTAGGTGTCGAACGAGACCTCGTCGGCGGGCCAGAGTTCGGGGAGCAGGGTCGTGTACGCCGCGGGCGCGGTCCTGTGGCGGACGGCCGGTACCGATCCCGCGGCTCCGGCCCTCGAGGTCGCGGTGATCCACCGCCCCCGCTACGACGACTGGTCGCTGCCCAAGGGCAAGATCGACCCGGGCGAAACGGCCCCCGTGGCGGCCGTGCGCGAGATCTTCGAGGAGACCGGTCACCGCGCCGTCCTGGGCAGGCGGGTCAACACGGTGAGTTACCCGATCGAGCAGGGCGTCAAGAAGGTCCACTACTGGGCGGCGCGCAGCCTCGGCGGCGAATTCACGCCCACCGGCGAGGTGGACGAACTCGCCTGGCTGCCGGTCGCCGACGCGATGAAGAAACTCGACTACGCCCAGGACCGAAAGACGTTGCGCCGCTTCGGAAAGCGGCCCGCGAATACCCATACCGTACTCGTGGTGCGGCACGCCACCGCCGGCCGAAAGTCCCGGTTCTCCGGCGACGACACCAAACGCCCGCTCGACAAGAGGGGCCGCGCGCAGGCGCAGTCCCTCGTGGGTCAGCTGATGGCTTTCGGCGCATCCGAGGTGTATGCGGCGGACCGGCTGCGCTGTCACCAGACCGTTCAACCGCTCGCCGACGCGCTCGGCGTGAGCGTGCACAACGAGCCCGCGCTGACCGAGGAGTCCTACGCGAAGAACCCCAAGCGCGCCCGCCAACGGATGCTGGCCATCGCCGAGGAGGCAGGCACCCCGGTGATTTGCACGCAGGGCAAGGTGATTCCGGACCTCATCACCTGGTGGTGCGAGCGCGACGGCGTGCGCCCCGACAAATCCCGCAACCGCAAGGGCAGCACGTGGGTGCTGTCCTTGTCAGCGGGCCGGCTGGTGGGGGCCGACCACATCGGCGGCGCGCTGGCCGCCAACGTGCGGGCCTAACGGGCGAAATGCCCTCCGGGACGGCACAGCTGCCGCCCCGAAAGGCATTCGCGCGTCGAACCTCTTACCGGCGACCGCGCCGCGAGCTGGCCTTCTTGGCAGCAGCCTTGCGGGCCGGGCTCTTTGATGCGGCCTTCTTGGCCGGCGCCCGCTTGGTCGCGGCCTTCTTGGCCGGCGACTTCTTGGCGGCCGTCTTCTTGGCCACTGACTTCGTAGCCCGCTTCGTCGCGGCCTTCTTGGCGGGCGACTTCTTGGCGGCCGTCTTCTTGGCCACTGACTTCGTAGCCCGCTTCGTCGCGGTCTTCTTGGCCGCGGCCTTCTTGGCGGGAGCCTTCTTGGCCGCCTTCTTGGCCGCGGTCTTCTTGGCGGCGGCCTTCCTAGCCGGAGCCTTCTTGGCCGCCTTCTTGGCCGCACCGCCCGATACAACACCACGTTTCACTGCAGGTCCTTCCGCCGGGAGGCGCTGTGCGCCAGACACAACCGCTTTGAATTGGGCACCGGGCCGGAACGCGGGGACCGATGTCGGCTTCACCTTTACCGTCTCGCCGGTACGCGGATTGCGGGCAACCCGCGCCGCACGCCGACGCTGCTCGAACACGCCGAATCCCGTAATGGTGACACTGTCGCCCTTGTGCACCGCGCGCACAATGGTGTCGACGACATTCTCGACGGCAGCAGTCGCTTGCCGACGGTCCGAGCCCAATTTCTGTGTGAGCACGTCAATGAGCTCTGCTTTGTTCATCCAAACCCTCCGAAGCTAGTGGTCCTCGTTTTGCGAACCGACTAGTGGACACGGTAAACCCTCACCCGACAAATTTCCAAGAGCCACGCGCAATTTCAGGACCGAACGAACGAGGTTTTTCGCAATCCGGTTGCCGCGCTTGACCGGTGGCGGGAGTGGGAAATCGGCCGGGTTTACTTAGCTCAGCGAGAAGAAAAGCCGCCCGATTGGCCCGTCAGGAGGCGGGTAGAGTGCGCGGTTTCCACTCCGGACGCGCCGCTTCGAATGCTTCGATCTTATCGAGTTTTCGCAGCGTAAGCGCTATATCGTCGAGACCCTCGAGTAGTCGGTAGGCGGTATGGTCGTCAATCTTGAACGGCAGCACCGCCGTTCCGGCGGTGATATTTCGATCTTGAAGATTGGCAGTGATTTCCAAGCCCGGGCTGCCCTCGATGAGCTTCCAAAGGAGTTCGACGCCGTCTTGAGAAACTTCGGCCGCCAGCAGCCCCGCCTTGCCGGCGTTGCCCCGGAAAATGTCACCGAAACGAGACGAGATGACCACCCGGAACCCGTAGTCCATGAGCGCCCACACCGCGTGCTCGCGCGACGAGCCGGTCCCGAAATCGGGTCCGGCCACCAGAACCGAGCCGCGGTCAAAGGGGCTGAGATTTAGCACGAATGAGGGATCCGACCGCCACGTGGCGAACAATCCGTCCTCGAAACCGGTTCGGGTGACGCGCTTCAAGAACGAGGCGGGAATGATCTGGTCGGTGTCGACATTGGAGCGCCGCAGCGGGACGCCGATGCCGGTGTGGATGCGAAAGGCTTGCATTTTCGTCCTCGATTCAACTCAGTTGGAGTTCAAGTCGTCCGGCGCGGACAGCGTGCCGCGCACCGCCGTCGCGGCGGCGACGGCGGGCGACACCAGATGGGTGCGGCCGCCTTTGCCCTGCCGCCCTTCGAAGTTGCGGTTGGAGGTCGAAGCGCAGCGCTCCCCCGGCGCGAGCTGATCGGGGTTCATGCCCAGGCACATCGAGCAGCCTGCCTGACGCCATTCGGCGCCCGCGGCGGTGAAAATTTCGCCCAGCCCTTCGGCTTCGGCCTGCGCGCGCACCCGCATGGAGCCCGGCACCACGAGCATGCGCACCCCCTTGGCGACCGTGCGGCCCCGCAACACCTCGGCCACCGCCCGCAGGTCTTCGATGCGCCCGTTGGTGCAGGAGCCGACGAACACGGCGTCGACGCCGATGTCGCGCATCGGGGTGCCCGGCCGAAGGTCCATGTACGCCAAGGCTTTCTCGGCGGCCTGTCGCTCGCCGTCGTCGGGCATCAGCTCGGGGTCGGGCACGGCCGCGTCCAGCGGCACCCCCTGGCCGGGATTGGTCCCCCACGTCACGAACGGGCTGAGCGCGGCCGCGTCCAGGTACACCTCGCTGTCGAACACTGCGCCGCGATCGGTGCGCAACCGCTGCCAGTGGGCGAGCGCGGCGTCCCATCGCGCACCCGTCGGCGCGTGCGGACGGCCGCGCAGGAATTCGTAGGTGGTCTCGTCGGGGGCCACCATGCCCGCGCGCGCACCGGCCTCGATGCTCATGTTGCAGACGGTCATCCGGCCCTCCATCGAGAGCGATTCGATGGCGCTGCCGCGGTATTCGATGACGTGCCCCTGCCCGCCGCCGGTGCCGATCTTTGCGATCAGCGCGAGGATGATGTCCTTTGCGGTGACGCCGGGGGGCAACTCGCCGTCGACGTTCACCGCCATCGTCTTGAACGGCCGTAACGGCAGGGTCTGCGTCGCCAGCACGTGCTCGACTTCGGACGTGCCGATCCCCATGGCCAGCGCGCCGAACGCGCCGTGGGTGGACGTGTGACTGTCGCCGCAGACGATCGTCATTCCGGGTTGAGTGAGGCCCAATTGGGGGCCGACGACATGCACGATGCCCTGCTCGATGTTGCCCATCGGATAGAGCCGCACGCCGAATTCTTCGCAGTTGCGCCGCAACGTCTCGACCTGCGTGCGCGATATCGGGTCGGCGATCGGCTTGTCGATGTCGATCGTCGGCACGTTGTGATCCTCGGTGGCCAGCGTCAGGTCGGGCCGCCGCACCGGACGGCCGGCCAGGCGCAAGCCGTCGAAGGCCTGCGGGCTGGTGACCTCGTGCACCAGGTGCAGGTCGATGTAGATCAGGTCGGGCGCCCCCGCTTGTTCATCACCATCGCCCGGTGCCACAACGTGGTCGTCCCAGACCTTTTCGGCCAGCGTGCGCGGGTTGGACATGTGCTTCCCTCGTTCGGCTTGATCTCACGATATGAGACGTTAGTATCCTTATATGAGACAGCATAGCGGCATCGGCGTCCTCGACAAAGCGGTGGTGGTCTTGCACACGGTCGCGGAATCCCCGTGCGGATTGGCCGACCTGTGCGAGCGAACCGGGTTGCCCAGGGCCACGGCGTACCGGCTGGCGACCGCGCTCGAGGTTCATCGGCTGCTGGCCCGCGACGACGAGGGGCGGTGGCGGCTGGGCCCGGCGGTGACCGAACTGTCCGCGCGCGTCAACGATCCCCTGCTGGCCGCGAGCGCGGCCGTGCTGCCCGCGCTGCGTGAGGCGACCGGCGAAAGCGTGCAGCTGTATCGCCGCGAGGGCACGTCGCGGGTCTGCGTCGCGGCACTGGAACCGGCTGCGGGTCTTCGCGATACGGTCCCCGTCGGCGCGAGACTGCCGATGACGGCGGGCTCGGGCGCCAAGGTGCTCCTCGCCCATGCCGACGCCGCCATCCAGCAGGCCGTGCTGCCGTCGGCGAAGTTCACCGACCGCGCGCTGGCCGAGGTGCGCCGGCGCGGATGGGCGCAGAGCGTGGCCGAGCGCGAGCCCGGCGTGGCGAGCGTGTCGGCGCCGGTGCGCGACGGCCGCGGTGTTGTGGTCGCGGCCATCTCGGTGTCCGGGCCGGTCGACCGCATCGGCAGGCGGCCAGGGGTCCGCTGGGCCGCCGACCTGTTGTCCGCGGCCGACGCGCTCACCCGCCGGCTTTAGGCGGGCGCGCCGAGTGTGAACGGCGCGACGGCTGATACCGGCTAATACATAAGTGCGGCTGCGCCGGCGTGAGCTGACGAGTATTTGACGTATGATCGGTGCTCTTCCGGCACAGCTGACGAGGAGCGAGATGGCCGAGCCCCGCGCAGGCGACGGAAGTCAGCGCCCCGGATCGCCGCCGACCGATCGAGTAGTCGCAGTCGTCGAACTGCTGGCGACCCAGCCGGAGCCGAGTTCGGTCGCGTCGATTGCCGCCCGGCTGGAGCTCAACCGATCGACCGCGACATCGATCCTGCTCGCGCTCGAGCGTGCCGGGTGGGTGACTCGGCACTCGGATCGCAGATACACGTTGGGTCCGGGGCTGATCGCCGTGGCCGACGCGGTGCACCAAGCCTTCCCGGTTTCAGCCGAAATCAGCCACGCGCTCGAGGAATTGGCGCGGCGCGCGGGTTGCGGGGCAACGCTGGCCTGGGTCGGTTCCACTGACATGACCTTCCTCGCCAGCGTCCCCGGCGGGGGCAAGATGCCGCCCGGGGTCGGTGTCGGCCTCCGGTTGCCGATTGGCGCGCCCGCCGGCGCGGCGGTGATTGCGCACCGTGATCTGCCCGCGCGCCGCGAGTGGCTGGCCACGGCTAGGCCGGCTGATCGGCATATCCTCGAGGAGGTGCTGTCACAAATACGCACTACCGGCGTGGCGGTTTACGGGTTGGGTGAGTCGGACCCGATGGTGCTCGACTTGCTGGGCGAGGTAGCCGAACTGCTGGCGGAGAACCCGCAGCGCAGCTCGCTGCGGCGGCGCATGTTCAGGCTGTTTTCCCAACTCGCCCCAATCCCTTATACGCAAGAGCAACTGGAGTCCGCGCAGCCGCTGTCGATCGGCTTTCTCGGGGCTCCGGTCTTCGCCGACGGCAAGGCGAGTTACGTGTTGCAGCTCGGGCCGTTGCGCGCGGAAGTCAGCCGATCGGAGCGTGAACGCTATATCGCTGAGATCCGTGCGACGGCGGACAAGCTCAGCTCCGGTGCAAAGGCGTTGTACCGCAAGGGTTGACGATCCGCCCTTCGAGATGCCTTGGGGCGGCTGCCATTCGATCCGGTCGAACCGCTGATGACAAACGATGGCCAGCGGGAACGAAGTGGCGGCGGTGTCAGGGGGTACCCCGCGGCTCGGGAATGACTCGAGGGTTGAGGCCACCGGGAGTTGGGTTGCACCACCACCTATTCGGGCGGCGGAGGAATGGGTTTCCGCTCGACCCGGTGCTGGTTCGATCGCGCAGCCCAACTCCCCACAACTGCGCGTCCTCGAACCTCCGTACCCATGTGCGGATTACGGGGCCGGCACCCAGGCGCACCACCTCGGCCGCATCCCACCCGCGCGAGCATGCACGGAACCCGCGATGCCGCAACGCCGAACCCTTGTGTGCGTTTACGCCCTCAGGTAGATTGATTATCTGTCATCAAGATGACGAATAATTGTCATACCGCGACGAGTGGTGATGCTTGGCGCACGGCGAGAACGGTCGAGCAAGGCTCCGGGTTGCCATTCGCGCGGGCGTGGTCTCGCTGCCGGCAGTGGGCTTGTCGTCACGCGTAACGAGGTGCGCATGAAACCGGGGATGCTCCATCCCGCCCGCTTGCATGAACACAAGGAGTAATGCAATGAGTTTCCAGCTGCTCCCGCCCGAGATCACCTCGATGCAGATGTTCGGTGGCACGGGGCCGGGACCGCTGCTGGCGGCAGCGGCGGGCTGGGATGGGCTGGCCGCGGAGTTGGGCTCGGCGGCGGCTTCGTTCGAATCGCTGACCTCGGGGCTGGCGGACGGCGCGTGGCAGGGTGCGGCTTCGGCGGCGATGACGGCCGCGGCCGCCCCGCACATAGGGTGGCTGAGCGCCGCCAGCGCGCACGCCGACACGGCGGCCGGCCTAGCTCGGGCGGCCGCGGCAGCGTTTGAAGCGGCGCAGGCGGCGACGGTGTATCCGGCGGCGATCGCGGCCAACCGCAACGAACTCGTCGCGCTGGTGAACTCGAACCTGCTGGGACTCAACACGCCAGCCATTTTTGCCGCCGAAGCCGACTACGAGATGATGTGGGCCCAGGACGTAGCGGCGATGGTGGGCTACCACGGCGAGTCTTCGGCGATCGCCGCGGCGTTGACGCCAATCGTCCGACCGCTGGCGAACCTTGCAAGCCTGCCGGCTCAGGTGGCCGCGGCTGTGTCCGCCCCCACGGCGACCGGACCGCAACCCGCCGCCCTGTCCGTCCCGCTGCCCAAAATAACCATTCCCCCCGTCAATATCCCCAACTTTCAGCTACCGCCGTTAAACCTTTTGGGTTTGGGATTCGGGAGCTTTAGCACACCCGAACTCAACATTCCCCAGATATCCATACGTAGTTTCAGTCTGCCACCCACCACCATATCGACATCGGTGCAAAGCCTGACCATACCGTCTTTCACCTTCCCCGCCATTTCCATACCGAGCGTAACTCTGGGAGGATTTAGCACGCCACAACTCGCTACCTCCCCAATCGTCCTGCCCTCACTGCAAATACCACAAAGCGGATTCTGGATCCCATCTGGCGGTTCCGACATCCCTAGTGATATGGGCAAGCTAATCAGCCACAACGTTGGTGCCGATTACATTAGCGTGAAGGTGGACGGTGTGCCAGATGTCAAGATCAGCGGGTTGCCCGGAGTCAGCAAGTTCGATTTGAACCTTCCGCCCACCCTCTACATTAACTTCGCCGTCCAGGTACAGGGGCCAACTTCCACCCCCGGAATATACATCGGCGACTTCGACATCAATCACGGGCAGTTCACCGGAAATACCGGTTTCGTCCTGCCGCCCATCGAGGTCACGGGGTTCACCATCCCGAACATATCCATTCCCTCCTGGCAAACCCCCGCTATCACCCTCACCAACCCCGGCGTGACGATCGACATCGGGTCGATCGGCGCGTCGGGGGCCGCCTTCGGCCCGGTGGTCGTTCCCCCCATCAGCGTCGGGGCATTCCAGATCCCCAACCTCACCGTCGACCCAATCGATGTCGGCGCATTCAACACCCCTGGCCCCATCCCCCTGACCGGCTCGCTCGACGTCAGCCTCCTCGGTCTGATCCCACGGATCGGCATCGACTGGCAAAACCCGTTCTCGGGCCTCATCAACCCGGGTCCCACCGGCCCCACTTTGGGGCCCATCACCACGCCGGCCATCACCGCCACAGTTGACCTACCCCAAATAACCGTCCCCTCATTGTCCATTCCTCCGTTCAACCTGAACGGTATAACTGTGCCGCCTATTAATGCGGCACCGTTTAACCTGGGTCAAATTGGGGTGCCGAGCGTTCAGGTAAACGGGGTCAACGTCGGCGCAATCAACATACCGACCATCAGCATTGCTCCGCAATTGCCCAATATCGCCGTGGGAGCATTTACGACACCCGTGATTACGGTGGGCGCCGGCGGCTTCAGCCTACCCACGGTCAAAATACCACAAATAAGCCTGCCCGAAATATCGCTATATAACCCCCTCGATCGGACAACCGCTTTTGGCGTCGACATCACCTCATATGTATTCATCGACCTCACCACTTCACACATTGATATCAACGGCGGCCTCCCATTTCGCACAGAGGTGACAATCGGGATTCCCCCAACTCAAATCCCGTCCCTGACATTAGTAAACGCTACCGACGTCGGCGACCCATATAGCCTGGTCATCGACGGAACAGTCGGGGCCTTGACCCTGCCAACCTTCACGATTAGCCCGATCGATCTGGCGTTGCCCACCGGCCCGCAGGTGAACCTGTCGGATCTCGACATCGGCAACATCGCCCTTGGTAGCTTCAACCTCCCCCAAATCACCGTTCCACCCATCGCGGTCGGACCGCTCACCGGCACCAATTTGCCGCAGATCGACCTCAGCGGCATTCAGGTTGGGGGCTTCAGCGGCCCCTCCCCCATCGTGATTCCGCCGGTGAGCCTCACCGAGACCATCTTGCCGAGCTTCACCCTGCTCCCGGCCATACCGCTGTAGCACCTGCCCGGTATCTCGCGCGGGATTCCTTGTGTGCGTTTTCGCCCTCCGGTATATTGACTATCTGTCACTATGATGACGAATAGTTGTCATATCGCTATGAGTGGCGACGCTTGGCGCAAGGCGAGAAGCGGTCAGGCAAGGCTCCGGGTTGCCATTCGCGCGGGAGTGGTTCGCCGCCCTGCGTTGGGTTTGTCGTCGCACGTACGAGGTGTGCATGAAACCGGGGACGCTTCACACCGCCGCATTCGGAAAGTAGGCAGCGCACATGTCATTCGTGATCGCCACACCCGAGGTATTGACGTCGGCCGCCGCAAGCTTGCATTCCCTCGGGTCGTCGCTGAGCGCGGGCAACACCGCGGCGGCATCGGTGACGACGGGCATCGTGGCGGCGGCCCAGGACGAGGTGTCGGTGGCCGTCGCGGCGCTGTTCGGTCAGCACGCCCAGGCGTACCAGGCGGCGGCCGCGCGGGCCGCGCTGATCCATGACGAATTTGTGCAGGGCCTGTCCGCGGCGGGTGGCGCATACGGGGCCGCGGAGGCGGCGAACGTGTCGCCGTTGCAAGCCGTTGAGGAAAGCGTGCTGGGGGCGATCAACGCGCCCACCGAGGCGCTGGTGGGGCGCCCGCTGATCGGTAATGGCGCCAACGCGACCACCCCGGGCGGCAACGGCGGCGCGGGCGGGTTGTTGATCGGCAACGGTGGCAACGGCGCGGCGGGCGCGGCCGGGCAGGCCGGCGGCGCCGGCGGGCCTGCCGGGTTGATCGGCAACGGTGGGGCCGGTGGGGCCGGTGGATACGGTGGCGGCACCGGCGGCAACGGCGGGGCCGCCGGTTTGCTGATGGGGGTCGGTGGGACGGGCGGCGCCGGCGGGATCGGCGCGACCAACCCCACCGGCATCGGCGGCACCGGTGGAACTGGCGGGGCCGGCGGGCCCGGCGGCTGGTTCACCAATGGCGGCGTCGGCGGGGTTGGCGGCCAGGGTGGCCAAGGCGGGGCTGGCGCAACCGGTCTCGCCAACACGCAGGGCGGCATCGGCTTCACCGGTGGCACCGGCGGCGACGGCGGGCCCGGGGGCCATGCCCCGCAGCTGTTCGGCCACGGCGGGGCCGGCGGACTCGGAGGATCCGGCGGCATCGGCGGGACCGGCGGAGACGGCGGCGACGGCGCCACCCCCGGCACCGGCGGGGGCGGGGGGACCCGGGGGGCACGTTTCTTATTAACAACTGACGCTGCCGACGAAGAGGGGAGAGTGGAGGTTCGGGGGGGCCGGGATACTTGTAAAAAA
>NZ_MVHD01000034.1 GCF_002086635.1 Mycobacterium alsense
CAGCCAACCGCCGGTACCCCCGGCACCGCCCGCCGCGCCGTCGCCCCCGAACCCGCCCGCGCCGCCGAAGCCGATCAGGCCGGCGGGCCCACCGGCGCCGCCGGGTTGCCCGGTCACCCCACTCGACCCGCCGGCGCCGCCGTTACCGATCAACAAGCCGCCGGCCTGGCCGTTCGCGCCGCTACCCGGGGCCGCGTTGGCGCCATTGCCGATCAATGGGCGGCCGAGCAGCAGTTGGGTCGGCGTGTTGATCGCCCCCAACACGTCGTGGCCAAGGGCTTGCAGGGGTGAAGCGTTGGCCGCCTCGGCGGCCGCGTAGGCGCCGCCGGCGCCCGCCAGGGCTTGGACGAATCGCTCGTGGAACGCCGCCACCTGGGCGCTGATCGCCTGGTATTCCGCGGCATGGCCGGAAAACAGGGCGGCGATCGCCGCCGACACCTCGTCCTCGGCGGCGGCCACCAGACCGGTGGTCGGGCCCGCGGCCGCCGCGTTGACCGCGCTCAGAGACGACCCGATACCCGCCACGTTCTCGGCTGCGGTCGCCACGACGTCGGGCACTGTGACCAGGAACGACATCGCCAACCTCCCAAGTCCCCGAATGGGTCATCGCCGTGGGCGATCGGCGATAGCGCGATGCTAGCCCTTTCAGAGAGTGAATTAGATGCATTTGCAACGATTGGCGGCGGATTCACAGCGGGCGGTCGGGGCGGGGCGGCGCCGCAACATAATGGGTGTCGTGATCCCGCTACTCACGGCCTGCGGTGGCTTTCTGCTCGCCGTGCTGTGGATGGACCTGATCTTCGACGTCCAGGTCCTTCAAAACCGAAGCGCGGGAACGGAACTGCCCGAGCCCGTGCTTGCCTCCATCGCGGCCTACTACCACCGTGCGACGACCACGTCGCGACCGATGAGTCGGCTCATCGCGCTTGTCATGCTTACCCTGTTGGGCGCGTTGGGGTTTCGGGCCGCACAGGGCCACGACCCCGCCTGGCTGCTGACGACGTCGGCCGGGCTCGCGGGCGTCCCGATCGTGCTGGCGTTGACCCGCACGGTCCCCCACGCCGTTCGGCTCGGACGGCGCACTGACAATCCCGCCGAACAGAGCCGCCTGGCGCGAGCCGTCTGCCGGGATCACCTGGTCTGCGCCGGCGCCATGTCGGCGTTCGTGGCCCTGTGGATAGTGCGCGCCTCCTGACATGTCGTAGTGACGAAGCGCTGGTCAGGGGCGGCTGGCCACGTTGACCAGGTCCGTACTAAACTAGAACACGTTTCAGTTCTATTTCGCATCGGTCAAAGCTTCCAGGAGTAGGCATGCACACCGCGATCTGCGACGAACTCGGTATCGAGTTCCCGATCTTCGCCTTCACCCACTGCCGCGACGTCGTGGTCGCTGTCAGCAAGGCCGGTGGCTTCGGCGTGCTCGGCGCCGTCGGATTCACGCCCGAACAGCTGGAGATCGAGCTCAACTGGATCGACGAGAACATCGGCGACCACCCCTACGGCGTCGACATCGTCATCCCGAACAAATATGAGGGCATGGACTCCCACCTCTCCGGCGAGGAGCTGGCCGAGACGCTGCGCAAGATGGTGCCCCAGGAGCACCTGGACTTCGGCAAGAAGATCCTCGCCGACCACGGGGTGCCGATCGAGGACAGCGACTCGGACAGCCTGCAACTGCTCGGGTGGACCGAGGCGACGGCCACCCCGCAGGTCGAGGTCGCCCTCAAGCATCCCAAGGTGAAGATGATCGCCAACGCGCTCGGCACACCGCCGGCCGAGATGATCAAGCACATCCACGACGCCGGGCTCAAGGTGGCCGCGCTGTGCGGCTCGCCGTCGCAGGCTCGCAAGCACGCCGACGCGGGCGTCGACGTCGTCATCGCCCAGGGCGGCGAGGCCGGCGGGCACTGCGGCGAGGTGGGCTCAATTGTGTTGTGGCCGCAGGTCGTCAAGGAAGTGGCCCCGCTTCCGGTGCTCGCCGCGGGCGGCATCGGCAGCGGTCAGCAGATTGCGGCCGCATTGGCGCTCGGCGCCCAGGGGGCGTGGACCGGCTCGCAGTGGCTGATGGTCGAGGAATCCTCGAACACTCCGGTGCAGCAGCAGGCCTACGTCAAGGCGGGCAGCCGCGACACGGTCCGCAGCCGTTCGTTCACCGGCAAGCCGGCCCGGATGTTGCGCAACGACTGGACGGAAGCCTGGGAGCAGCCGGGCAACCCCAAGCCGCTCGGGATGCCGTTGCAGTACATGGTTTCCGGCATGGCCGTGCGGGCCACCAACAGGTACCCCAACGAGTCCGTCGACGTCGCGTTCAACCCGGTCGGCCAGGTGGTCGGGCAGTTCACCAAGGTGGAGAAGACGTCGACCGTCATCGAACGGTGGGTGCGGGAGTACCTGGAGGCGACCAACAGGCTCGACGAGCTGAACGACGCCGCGTCCGTCTGACGCCGACCCGGCGACCAGTCAACGGCTATTCGTCGCCGAGATCGTCGTCGAGATCACCGTCGAGATCGACGTCGAGATCGTCCGGGTGGTCGCGGCCGGTGAACACTTCCTTGGCCCGGTCCACCGCGTGCGTCGCGATGTCGATGGAGCTCTGGATGATGCCGCTGGCGCCGCCCGCGATGTCACCGCGGATGATGTCGCTGGCGTTTTCGACGATGTCCGAGGCCTTTTCGACGGCGTTGGTGGTGATGTCCCTGGCCGCGTCGACTGCATCTTTGGGATTGAAGCCCATCGGAGTCCCCTTTCGTGCGAGCCGGTTGAGTTGCAAGCCGGTTGATTCGACTCTAACCGCGGCGAGCGGGCGTCAGTAATGGACCAGCGTGCGCCAGTAGTCTTCGGGGATCTCGGCGCCGGACCGCAATACCCGCGCCAGGCCGACGGCCATCGCGACGCCGAGCAGCCCCAGCCACAGGCCGGCCAACCCGATGACGCCCCAGAGCACGGCGGTGACGGCCGGCCACGGCGACAGGACCGCGAGCACCGGGGCGAAGAAGAAGCCCGTGCCGATGTACCAGGCCGAGCCGGCGCGATCCGACGCGAGCACGAAGCGCAGCCAGCGCGGGACCGGCGCTTGGGCGGGCTTGGCGGCGCTCATGCGGTCACCCCGACGGTGGGAAGAACCCCGCCCCGGTGAACCACCCCTCCTGCCAGCCGCGATCTCCCAGGCAGAGCATCGGCAGCCCGGCGTCCGATTGCGCCGCGGCTTGCGGGCCCGGGCATTTCGCGCCGGCCTGCTGCACCCCGTACAGCGGGTAGGAGATCACCCAGTAGCCGATGGTGGCCGGGGGGAACTGGTTGGGCGGCGGGAAGTGACAAGCCTCGGCCTGCCCGCTGGGGCCGCGCCCGAAGATGAACCGCTCGTAGTTGTCGCAGGGGGCACCCAGCGAGGCCTGGTAGTTCATCCCCGGCACGTCGCCGTCGTAGTGCGGATCGGCGGCCGCGCACGGCGCCATCCCGATCGCGATGCCCGCTATGGAAGCGGCACTGAGCAATTCCCGAATCATGTTCCACCCCGCCTGTCGCCGGTGACCTGCACCAAAGCATATCGACTGCGCCGTGGGCCACAAGATCCTCGGTTCCGGTCGGCGCCGCCGACGCCCGTTGCGCCGCGGGTGCCCGGCCGCCGCCGGCGCTGAACATGTTGCAATTCGGGGCGGCGATATCGTTTCGGTCCTTCCCAACCGCGGTGCGGCAATGGTTTCCTTGCACTTAGACGCGTAAGAAGACGCCTAGAGGGCTTCGTATCGAGGAGTGCGCTATGTCAACCGCCGAGTCGACGGCCAAGAGGGTCCCCAATCTGCCGCCCGGCTTCGATTTCACCGATCCGGACGTGCACGCCGAGCGGCTGCCGGTGGAAGAGCTGGCCGAGCTGCGCCGAACCGCACCGATCTGGTGGAACGAGCAGCCGATCGGGGTGGGCGGGTTCGACGACGGCGGCTTCTGGGTGGTGTCCAAGCACAAGGACGTCAAAGAGGTCTCGCTGCGCAGCGACATCTTCTCCAGCCTGCAGAAGACCGCCCTGCCGCGCTACAAGGACGGAACGGTCGGCGAGCAGATCGAACGCGGCAAGTTCGTCCTGCTGAACATGGATGCGCCGCAACACACGCGCTTGCGCAAGATCATCTCCCGCGCCTTCACGCCGCGGGCCATCGAGCGCCTGCGGGGCGACCTTGCGGAGCGCGCCCGGCGCATCGTCGAGGAAGCGGCCGCGGAGGGTCGCGGCGACTTCGTCGAGCAGGTGTCGTGCGAGCTGCCGTTGCAGGCCATCGCCGGCCTGATGGGCGTGCCGCAGGAGGAACGCAAGAAGCTCTTCCACTGGTCCAACGAGATGGTCGGCGACCAGGACCCCGAATTCGCCAACAACGACGCCATCACCGCATCCGTCGAACTCATCACCTACGGGATGCAGATGGCCGCCGAGCGGGCCAAGAACCCGGGCGAGGATCTAGTCACCAAGCTGGTCCAGGCCGACATCGACGGTCACAAGCTCTCCGACGACGAGTTCGGGTTCTTCGTCATCCTGCTGGCCGTGGCGGGCAACGAGACCACCCGCAACTCCATCACCCAGGGCATGATGGCCTTCACCGACTTTCCCGACCAGTGGGAGCTGTTCAAGCGCGAGCGCCCCGCCACCGCGGCCGACGAGATCGTTCGGTGGGCCACCCCGGTCACGTCGTTCCAGCGGACCGCGCTCGAGGACTACGAGCTGTCCGGCGTGCAGATCAAGAAGGGCCAGCGGGTCGTCATGGTCTACCGCTCCGCCAACTTCGACGAGGACGTGTTCGACGACCCGTTCACGTTCAACATCCTGCGCGACCCTAACCCGCACGTGGGATTTGGCGGCACCGGCGCGCACTACTGCATCGGGGCCAACCTGGCGCGGATGACCATCGACTTGATGTTCAACGCGATCGCCGACGGCATCCCCAACCTGGAATCGATCGGCAAGCCCGAGCGGCTGCGCTCGGGTTGGCTCAACGGGATCAAGCACTGGCAGGTCGACTACCACACCGATGGCGCGGCGAAAGGCCCTGCCGCGCACTAAGCTAACCCGATGCCTACCCATCAAGCTGTCCGGATCCAGTCCGCGGGCGGCCCGCTCGAGCTGGCCGACGTCGAAACCGTCTCCCCGGCTCGAGACGAGGTGCGCCTGACCGTCACCGCGTGTGGCGTCTGCGGCACCGACCGCGCCTTCGTTCACGACGGCTTCCCCAACCAGTCCTGGCCGCTGACGCTCGGACACGAAATCGCCGGGACCATCGCCGAACTCGGCGAGGGAGTGGACAATTATGCGGTCGGCGAACGCGTGGCGGTCGGCTGGTTCGGCGGCTGCTGCTACCGCTGCGATCCTTGCCGCAAAGGCATTTTCATCCACTGCGCGAACGCGAAGGTCCCCAGCTGGCACTACCCCGGCGGTTACGCGGAATCGGTGACGGTGCCCGCCAGCGCGCTGGCCAGGATTCCGTCGGAGCTCTCCGACGTGGAGGCGGCCCCGATGGGCTGCGCCGGTGTAACGACCTACAACGCCCTGCGCCAGACGAAGGCGTTGCCCGGTGACCGCGTGGCGATCCTGGGCGTCGGCGGGCTCGGTCACCTCGGCGTGCAGTTCGCCCGCGCTATGGGGTTCGAGACCATCGCGATCGCGCGCGGTAC
Organism: Mycobacterium alsense; assembly: GCF_002086635.1. Lineage (GTDB taxonomy): Bacteria > Actinomycetota > Actinomycetes > Mycobacteriales > Mycobacteriaceae > Mycobacterium > Mycobacterium alsense. The sequence continues at coordinate 5,656 of NZ_MVHD01000034.1, forward strand.
CGGAAAGGCCGACGACGCACGGAAACTGGGCGCCCATCACTACATCGACTCGACCGCCGGCGACGTCTCCGAAGCGCTGCGCGCCCTGGGCGGGGCGGCGGTCGTGCTGGCCACCGCCGGCAACTCCCAGGCCATGGCGGACACGGTCGGCGGGCTGCTGCCGCAGGGCGAACTGATCACCATCGGCGTGAGCACCGACCCGCTGCCCATCAGCCCGGTGCAGCTGATCACCCCCGGGCTCAGCATCGTCGGCCATCCGTCCGGCACGGCCAAAGACGTCGAAGAGACCATGCATTTCGCGGTCCTGTCGGGCGTGCGGGCGTGGATCGAGGAGCTGCCGCTGGCGCGGGCCGCCGAGGGCTACGCGGCGATGGAAGAGGGCCGGTCGCACTACCGCACCGTTTTGACGATGTGACGGTCGGTCTGTGGACGCTGACCGCGGCCGACGGGGAGTTGTTGATCCGCACCGGCGTCGCGGGTAGGGCGGCGCGGATGGGCCACAACCTCACGATCGCGATGACGCGCTGGGAGGCCACGGTGGCCTGGCGTGACGCCGAACCGGTGACCGCGGAGCTGACCGTCGAGGTCGATTCGCTGGAGGTGCTGCGCGGCGAGGGCGGCGTCAAGGGGCTGACCGGCCCGGAGAAGGCCCTGGTGAAGTCGAACGCGCTGAAGTCGCTGGGCGCGAACCGCTATCCCGAGATTCGGTTCGCCGCGGACGATGTCGACAAGACCACGCGGGGGTACCGCCTCGCCGGCAAGCTGCACATCCGCGGAAAGTCCCGCAGGCACGTGATCGACTTGCGCACAGAGGATCTCGGCGACGCGTGGCGGATGTCCGCCGAGTCCGGCGTCCGGCAAACCGATTTCGGCGTCAAGCCCTACTCATTGCTGATGGGCTCGCTGAAGGTGGCCGACGAGGTGAAGGTGTCCTTCACCGCGCTGCGCGCCAAGGGCGACGGCGGCAAGTCCCCGGGCGACTCCCGAGGCCTTCCCTAGGGCTGGCTCGGAGCGGGCGGCTCGGCGTCACCGGCGTCGCCGGGTATGTGCTCTAGCACCCGGGTCAGGTAGGGGCCGCGGGAGTTCGGGTCGGGTTGCGTGTCCGCGGGCGGCTCCGTCTGCTCGCGGGTCTGCTCGCGCGGCGGGCCCGCCTCCGGGGCGGTCTCGCCGGCGGCGGGCTTCGACTGGGGTGCGATCGGCGCGGCGGCCGGAGGGGGCGCGATGGCCTGGGCGACTTGGGTTGCCGGCTCGTGCACCTGGTGCCTCGCCGGGGTGGGCTGGCTGGTCGGTGCCAGCTCGATGCCCACCGCGAGCGACACCGAGGCGACGAACGTCACCGCACCGGCGGCCAGGGCGGTCGCGGCGCCGGCGTGCGAGAACCTCCGGCGCGGTGCCGGGGGCGCCGCGACGGGCTCGCCGAGGTGGGCCACCAGCTGTTCGTCGGTGAACTCGGTGCTGCGGGCGGCCGCGAGCGCCGTGCCGCGGGCGATGGTCACCTGGGCCATCGTCTGCGCGAAAACCGGTACGGGCAGCGCCTTTTCGAGCTGCCACGAGAGTCCGTTGATGTCGCTGTCCGCGCCGACGACGACCACCCCGCCCGGGCGCCATCCCGTGGGTCGTTCGAACATGCCACGCAGCCAGGAAGTCAGCCCGTCGAAGCCGCCGCGCACCTGTTTGACGGCCGTCTGGGTCTCGCCGTCGTGCGTGTCGACCATGACGACGGTCGCGCACTCGTGCTCGAGGATGGCCACGGCGGTCTGCGCGTAGCCGATGACCGGTGCGATCGCGCGGGCCAGGGTCTCGACCGCCTCGAGGATCCGGACCGGCACCACGTTGTCGAAGCCGGCGTCGGTCAAGGCCTCCAGCAGGAGCGCGGCCTGCGCGGACGCATCGTCGTTCCAGGTCAGCCCGATGACACGCACCCGGCGATCGCCGGCGGCCGCGAGCGCGTCCACCCGCAACACCTCGTCGGCCACTTGTTCGGCGGTACTGAGGGCACGCACGCCGCCGCCGGTGCGCAGACCCAGCTCCCGGTGGTCCAGGATTGTGCCGTCGGCGCCGTGTCCTTCAGCGAGGACCCACCCGACGGTGGTCGGCGTCAGCGATAGCCCCAGTACCGTATCCAAATCTGCACCTCAATCAGTCCCGGGCCTGCCGACGCTCCCAACCGCACTGCCACGCACCTCAAAGCCCGATGGTGCGGCGGTTCGTGAGAGCCGGAACGGACCGGGATCGCGTGGTCTCCATCGGCTTGCTCCGTGAGAGCCTACGCGGTCGGGGCAAGTTCGGCTGCGCCGGTTCGAAATCCCCGTGAAGGTCACACTCCATGTCACGGGCGGTGCATAACGCGACGGCGCGGCTGCGGCGGCGAAAAGGCAGGTGGGGCCGCAATTTCAGCAGGCCGGGATTTCCGGATCATTCCGCTGAGGCAACCGAAGGCGATCGAAACCGATCGAAGGCAATCGAAGGCGTGGGTGGGTCGATGCCGGGGATTGCCGGCGGCAAGTCGGCGGATCGAACGGCCCGTTTTCGCATCCCGATGACTAACCCGATCACGAATTCCGTGCAAAAAATCGATATGAAACCGAGACAAGCTCGCGTCCTGATCGACATTTGGCCGAATCACCCGGTAAATTCCAGCTGAGATCGCCATCACATACGGACAAGGGGCAGGTATGACAGACGTGAGCGAGAAGGTGCGGGCCTGGGGGCGTCGGCTACTGGTCGGTGCGGCGGCTGCTGCCACCCTGCCAGGCCTGATCGGCCTTGCCGGCGGCGCGGCGACCGCGGGGGCATTCTCGCGCCCGGGGTTGCCGGTCGAATACCTGCAGGTGCCGTCCGCGGGCATGGGCCGCGACATCAAGGTCCAGTTCCAGAGCGGCGGCAGCGGCTCACCCGCGGTCTACCTGCTCGACGGCTTGCGGGCCCAGGACGACTACAACGGCTGGGACATCAACACGCCCGCGTTCGAGTGGTACTACAAGTCCGGCCTGTCGATCGTCATGCCGGTCGGCGGGCAGTCCAGCTTCTACGCCGACTGGTACGGCCCGGCGTGCGGTAAGGCCGGCTGCTCGACCTACAAATGGGAAACCTTCCTGACGAGCGAACTGCCCGGGTACCTGGCTTCCAACAAGGGCGTCAAGTCCAACGGCAGCGCCGCGGTCGGCATCTCCATGTCCGGCTCCTCGGCGCTGATCCTGGCGGCCTTCCACCCGGGACAGTTCGTCTACGCCGGCTCGCTGTCAGCCCTCATGGACCCCTCGTCGGGGATGGGGCCCAGCTTGATCGGCCTGGCCATGGGTGACGCCGGCGGCTACAAGCCCGACGCCATGTGGGGCCCGTCGAGCGACCCGGCGTGGCAGCGCAACGACCCCACGGTGCAGATCCCGAAGCTGGTCGGCAACAACACCCGGCTCTGGATCTACTGCGGCAACGGCACGCCGTCGGAGCTGGGTGGGGCCAACATGCCCGCCGAGTTCCTGGAGAACTTCGTGCGCAGCAGCAACCTGAAGTTCCAGGACGCCTACAACGCGGCCGGCGGCCACAACGCGGTGTTCAACTTCAACGCCAACGGCACCCACAGCTGGGAGTACTGGGGAGCCCAGCTCAACGCCATGAAGCCCGACCTTCAGGGCAGCCTGGGCGCGACCCCCGGCGGCGGCGGATAACCACGCCACATCCGCCTACGATCAGCCGAATCGCTACTGCGCCTGACGACGTCGTCGGGCGCATTAGCGCATTAAGGGCCTTTATCAACTCGTGTTGCCAGGGCTCATTTATTTAATTCTCACCATTCTCTAAAGCGGCGTTTCGGCTGGTGAGGAGCCCAATTGCGCTGCTAGAAGGCTTATCTCGCGGCATTTTCGAATCGGTAACGCTTCGGACACACCGCGCGAAATGTCTGACATGAGAAAAGTCTGCAAGCCTCTCGTCAAGTCCACGATGGTCGGCGGGTTCGTTGCAGCGCTGCTGACCTCCCCCGCCGGAGTGGCGCACGCCGCCCCCGTGGCCCCCAACTGGGACGCGGTCGCGCAATGCGAGTCCGGTGGCAACTGGCACGCCAACACCGGCAACGGCGAATACGGTGGGCTGCAATTCAAGCCGAGCACCTGGGCCCGATACGGCGGCGTCGGCAATCCGGCGGCCGCGTCCCGGGAGCAACAGATCGCGGTGGCCAACAGGGTTCTCGAGGACCAGGGGATCGAGGCATGGCCGAAATGCGGCGCCGCCTCGGGCCTTCCGATCGGCCTGTATTCGCACCCGGCACAGGGCATCAAGCAGATCATCAACGGGATCATCCAGGCGGCCATCCCGCACTGATTGATCCGGCCCGCCGCCGGGGCTCTATGACCGGACGCGAAGCTGTGTTTGGATCAGCCCATGGAAGGTTCGGCGACTGTTCACATGGCCGCGCCCGCGGACAAGATCTGGGAGCTGATCGCGGACGTCCGCAACACCGGGCGCTTCTCCCCCGAAGTGATCGAGGCGGAATGGCTGGGCGAGGCGACGGGACCCGCGCTCGGCGCCAAGTTTCGCGGGCACGTGCGGCGCAACGAGATTGGGCCGGTCTACTGGACGACGTGCAAGGTGACCGCGTGTGAACCCGGCCGCGAGTTCGGGTTCGCGGTGATGCTCGGCGACCGGCCGGTGAACAACTGGCACTACCGGTTGGCGCCCAGTGACGGCGGCACCGACGTGACGGAGTCGTTTCGGCTGAACCCCGCGCCGTGGCTGGGCATCTACTGGTTGTTCGGCGGGTTCCTGCGCAAGCGGCGGAACATCCGCGACATGACCAAGACGCTCAACCGCATCAAAGACTTGGTCGAGGCTGACGCGCTGTGAAATCCGTGAAATCGGTCTTCATCACCGGCGCGGGCAGTGGCATGGGCCGCGAGGGCGCCAGGCTGTTTCACGCCAAGGGTTGGCGCGTCGGAGCGGTCGACCGCAACGAGGACGGCCTGGCGACGCTGCGGCAGGAGCTGGGCGATGCTTCCGGTGACCGGCTGTGGACGCGGGCGGTCGACGTGACGGACAAGGCCGCTCTGGAGGGCGCCCTGGCCGACTTCTGCGCCGGCAACGACGGCGGCGGGCTGGACATGATGTGGAACAACGCCGGCATCGGCGAGTCGGGCTGGTTCGAGGACGTGCCCCACGAGGCCGCGATGCGCGTCGTCGAGGTGAACTTCAAGGCGGTGCTCACCGGGGCGTACGCCGCGCTGCCCTACCTGAAGAAAACGCCGGGCAGCCTGATGTTTTCGACGTCGTCGTCCTCGGGCACCTACGGGATGCCGCGCATCGCGGTCTACTCGTCGACCAAGCACGCGGTCAAGGGATTGACCGAGGCGCTGAGCGTGGAATGGCACCGGCACGGCGTGCGGGTCGCCGACGTGCTGCCGGGTCTGATCGACACCGCCATCCTCACCACGACCACCAACCATTCCGACGACGCGGGCCCCACGATGTCGGCCGACGAGCTTCGCGCCCGCGCCCCCAAGAGGGGCTTGTTCCGGCTGATGCCCGCGTCCAGCGTGGCGGAAGCGGCGTGGCAGGCCTATCACAACCCGAAGAAGCTGCATTGGTATGTGCCCAAGAGCATTCGGGTGATCGACGTGCTCAAGGGGCTGAGCCCGGAGTTCGTGCGGGGCCGCATCGTCAAATCCCTGCCGACGCTGGTGCCGAAGCGGCCATAAAGGAGGGGGACATGCAAAATCGTTTGCTCGCAATCGCTTTCATCGTAATTGCCGGAGCCGCCGTCGCGGGGTGCGGGCAGGCGCAGACGACGCCCCGCAAAGCCGCACGCGTGACCATCGACGGGACCACGCACACGGCGCGGCCGGCGGCGTGCAGCCAGATGCAGTCGTACCGCACCCTCGACATCGGCGACGAGAACGGCCACGTCGAGGCGACGGTACTGCTCAGCGGCTACCGGGTCATGCCGCAGTGGGTGAAGTTCCGCAACGTCGACGGGTTCACCGGCAGCTTCTGGCAGGGCGGGGTGGGCGACGCGCGCGCCGACGTCAACCACAACGCCTACAGCATCTCCGGCAGCGCATACGGGATCAGCAGCAGCAACCCCAACAAGGTGATCACCACCGACTTCAAGATCACCGCCGAGTGTTGAGCGAGGACCGGTGAAGGAGAGGCTGCACTGGCTCGTGATGCACGGCTTCATCCGGGGCGTCGCGGCGGTCGGCGCACGGCGGGGCGACCTGCAGGCCAGGCTGATCGTCGACCCCTCGGTGGCCGCAGATCCGGTGCCGTTCTACGAGGGACTGCGGGCGCTGGGCCCGCTGGTGAAGGGGCGCGTCAACTACCTGACGGCGGACCACGGCCTGGCCCACGAGCTGCTGCGCTCCGACGACTTCCGCGTGGTGAACATGGGCTCGAACCTGCCGGCGCCGCTGCGCTGGCTGGAGCGCCGCGTGCGCGACGACCTGCTGCACCCGCTGCGCGCGCCGTCGCTGCTGGCCGTCGAGCCGCCCGACCACACCCGCTACCGCAAGACGGTGTCGGCGGTGTTCACTCCCCGGGCGGTCGCCGCGCTGCGCGAAGGCGTCGAGCGGACCGCGACGGACCTGCTGGATCGGCTGTCCGCGGCGTCGGGCGCCGCCAGCGTCGTCGATGTCGTCGGGCGGTACTGCTCGCAGCTTCCGGTCGCGATCATCAGCGACATCCTGGGGGTGCCCGAGCAAGACCGGCCGCGGGTGCTGGAATTCGGCGAACTCGGCGCCCCGAGCCTGGACGTCGGCTTGCCGTGGCGCCAGTACCGCAGCGTGCAGCGGGGAATCGCCGGGTTCAACTTCTGGCTGGCCGACCACCTGCGCGAGTTGCGGCGCACCCCGAGTGACAACCTGATGAGCCAGCTGATCCAGACCGCCGAAAGCGGTTCCGCCGAAACGTATCTCGACCCCGACGAGCTGCAGGGCATCGCCGGGCTGGTGCTGGCCGCCGGGTTCGAGACCACGGTGAACCTGTTGGGCAACGGGATTCGCATGCTGCTGGACGCGCCGGAGCACCTGGACGCGTTGCGCCGCCGCCCCGAATTGTGGCCCAACGCCGTCGAAGAGATCCTGCGGCTCGACTCGCCGGTGCAACTCACCGCGCGGGTGGCGGTCAGGGACGTCGAGGTGGCGGGCGAGCGGATCAAACGCGGCGGGTTGGTGGTGATCTACCTGGCAGCCGCCAACCGCGACCCGTCGGTGTTCGACGATCCGCATCGCTTCGACATCGAAAGACCAAACGCGGGACGGCACCTCGCGTTCTCCGCCGGTCGCCACTTCTGCCTTGGGGCCGCCCTGGCGCGGGCCGAGGGGGAAGTCGGGCTGCGCACGTTCTTCGACCGCTTCCCCGAAGCGCGGGCGGCGGGCACCGGAAGCCGGCGGGAGACGCGGGTGCTGCGCGGGTGGTCGACGCTGCCGGTCGCCCTGGGGCCGCCGGCGCGGTCGATGGCCACCGCCTGACGGGTCGGTGCGACCGCGACACCGAACCTACGCACACGACACGCCGAACGGCCTGCGCGTAGCTTCGGTCTCGAGGAATGCCTGCGAGCAAGGCGAGCCGGCGCAGGGCCTCGCGGCGGTTCTGTGGGCCGTCGACGTGGTCGGTCGTGATCTCCTCGGCGAGGTAGCCCGCAGCGCGGTCACCCTGGTGAGTTTCCTTCCCCGAACCGCGGTTGACACGTGTTGGACAACCCTGTTTATTTGCGGCTATGGCTCAAGCTTCGAAGGTCGCGGTCGAGGATGTCGTCGTCGGGATGTGGCAGGCCCTGTCGCGACGGGATTGGGATGCGGTCAAGACGTTTTTGGCCGACGACTGCCTCTACGTCGACATGCCGCTCCCCGCTTTCGGGGCGCGCGGCCCCGAAGACATCGTCAAGCGGCTCAAGGTGGGACTCGAGCAGCTGGCCGGCTACGAGAACCACGACGGCGTGCTGGTCTCCAACGGCGCCGACGTCATCTACGAGCACTCGGAGACTTGGACTTTCGCGTCGGGCGAGCAGGGCGTGCTGAGGTTCGTCACCGTCCACAAGGTCGATGACGGCAAGATCAGGGTCTGGAAAGACTATTGGGACATGCAAAGCCTCGTGTCCTTCGCTCCCCCGAACCACTTCGAGAACCTGGCGACCGGGGATACCAGCTGGGTTTTCGACGCGTCAGCATTGGTCTGACACGGTCTGGCGACTGGTGTCAGTTGACCTCAGTGACACCCATTGCCCGGCGGCGCCTCCCTTGACTTGAGCTTGCTGCGACGAGGCAACGGCGTCGTTCAGATCGGTTCGACTAGTATCGGAACACGGTGAGCTCCTCGTCTCACGACTTGCAAAGCGAAGCAACCGATTACTACTCGTTTCTAACTCCCTACGAGGCGTAGCTTCGAGCGATGAGCGTCTTCAGGAATGTGGCCGCCACTTCCCGACTGGCGAGGTCTAGCGCACTTCGATGCGGGTAAATTTGTTTCTACCGTCGCGGGTTATTGTCAGCGGCGCGTCAAGGTCAGACTCTTTGGTTATGGAATGGGGCCCGCCGACCCCGCGTCTTTTATGATGTAGACCCAAAACCTGGGGACAGTCAATTCGCCGCCCATCGTCGTCTTGTAGGTGTCCGCGCCACGGACCTTACACCACATAGTGACAATGTCGTTTTGGACCACATTTGCGAGGATTGATGGATCTTGCGCGTCAATCATCGTGTTCTGCAAGTAGTCGTCTGGCTGGGCGCCGGTATTCGCCCGAAATTCTGCGTTGCCTGTCGCTGCGTCGAACTGGGTCACAACTCCATACACGATGATCTTCCGGCCTTTGTTGGACTCAGGGTCTTTTACCAAAAGCGCGTAGTCGCGTGGGGAGATCGCTTGATACGTCGCCGCATCCAAATCTTCGGGTGAAATGGTTGGCGTCGATGGAGCTGCAGGGGCCGAGGTGTCCGAGTCCGGCGCCGGCAGGGCTGCCGAGCTGCCCGTCGTTTCAGAGCTGTCGCCGCAAGCAGTCGCTCCGACGAGAACGCTAACACTGATCAGCGCACTAACCGGAAGCTTCCAATCGCTCACTTGTCATCCCCCTCGCGGGTAGTACACGGCGTTGAGGATCATTTAACCAGCCAGATCGTCGATACGTGCTACATTCCGTGCCTAATATTGTTTCCTATATCAATGTAGGGCGGCGGGTCTGTAAACATGCGCTTCACCGCCCGAATCGTGCCACGCTGCCGCGCCGTGTGCAGAGGGTGATGATCGCTCCGCCTGTCGGGCAGGGCTAGTTGTACTGTTGTTAACACTCGTTGTAGGGCGCTGAGATAATGCCGCGTCCCTTGACGATATTTTCGGAGCGACTTGTCTCGGCCGGTTAGCCCAAGTGGCCCGGTTCGTCGGGCAGGACGGTGCCAGGGTTGACAGGATAGGTCTCGTCGTCGGCGATCTGGTCGCTCACCCAGCCGCCAGGATAGAAGGTGCAATTGCTATACCCGTCGCCACCAAAGCAACTACTGCTTGGGTTCTCATAGTGTGCAGGAATCCCAATGACCCGGTGCCGCATCCAGGACCCGTCAGGTTGAATCGGTCCATCGCAGATCTCACGGCGCTGTGAACCTAAGAAACCCCACGGCGAGATCTGGCAGTTGGGAGGTTCGGCATTGGCGGTGGCCGCATGGATAATGGCTGGCGTCACGCCGACGCTAAGTAAGCTAGTGGCGCTCGCTGCGATGAATGCTGCGCGGGATAACATGCTGCAAACTCCTTGCTCCGATCTCTACTGTGTTGACGTTGATTGATTTATCCGATGGGAGCGTATTCGACAGCGGTGGAATCACATCGGGTTTTTAAAAATTAGTCCAAATTCGTTTGCAGGCGTCCATACCTTTGGACTGCAAAGCCTCGTGTCCTTCGCTTCCCCAAACCACTTCGAGAACTTGGCGACCGGGGACACCAGCTGGGTTTTCGACGCGTCAGCGTTGGTCTGACGGAGTTCTCACTGCGCCCCAGCGGGGCCAAGCCCGGTGTCGCGCACGCCAGATGCCGTTGCCACTTTCGACGTCAGCCGCCGCAGTAGTTATGCGTCGTGTCGTTGCAGTAATTTGCGCCCCTCGTGCCGATGCTCACTTGAAGGGCCACACCGTTGTTGCCTGACACGGAAGCCGGCGGTCCGGTAAACGGGTCACCAATGCCGGTGACGAGCTTGATCGTGACCGGCTCACCCACGGTGTACTCGCTCGGATTCGACGCGGCGCTGACGCTTCCGGTCGCCGTGTCACCCAGGACTGATACCAGCATGACGTCTACGGTCGCCTGCGGTGCGTCGGCATAGTCGTTGTGCCCATCACACGCGCTCGGGCAGGCGGAGATGTCGGCATACGTTAACCGACCCGACCCGTCGCTATCGACCGTCAGTTTCGATGCGTGGGCGTGCCAGGAACCGGTGAATGGCGCTATTCCGGGTACGTCGGCGGCGGCCTTCGGTGCATATCCCAGCGCGGCGATCCAAAATATCGCCAGTGCAACCCTTTTCATTTCTGGCCTCCAGTCAGTACGGGCGAGCCGTCCGGCGGTGGGCCGAGCGTGAGGCGCTGCGTTCCGCACCTCGTTCATTGTGTCCACAAATTAAGGCGTCTACCCGGCGTTCCGCGTACTTTTGTTCAATCGCCACTGGAATCCGATCGGCACCGATCACGGCAGCTTGATCACCGACACGTACATCTCGACGATCGGCCGGAACAGGTCCACGTCGTCGAGCTGGCTGCCCAGCACGATCGAGTCGCTGGTGGCGACCAGCACCTGGGCAAAGGTCTGCGCCGGAATCGTCAGCGTCCCGCCGAGCCGGTCGACGCCCTTGACGATGTACTTCGCCAGCGCGTCGACGGCCTCCAATCGCTTGGCGGCCACCCGGTCGCGCACCTCGGGGTTGCGCAGCAGATACAGGGTGAACTCGTGGCCCAGGGCGGCGTGCTCGGCCCCGCGATCGCGGCTCAGTTGGCTCCAGCGCTCGGCGATCTCGTCGAGCTCCCGCGCGCCGACCTCGGTCGAGGCCGCCATCACCTCGGTGAAGTTGTCGAAGTAGCGCCTCCAGTAGCGGTCGCTGACGGCGAGAAAGAGGTCTTCCTTCGTCGAGAAGTGCTTGTAGATAGCGCCTTTGGTGTAGCCGGCGGCATGCGCGATGTCGTCGAGCGTGGCCGCGACGAATCCCTTCTCGCCGAACACCTCCTGGGCGGCGTCGATCAACAGCGAGCGGGTGTGCTCGATGCGGCGTTCCCGCGTCCAGCGCTCAACCATGCTCGAGATTCTGCCAGATAATCTGAGAATCTCTTTCGATTCCCAGATACTCATGAGTATATTGCTGAGCGGGAGCAGCGCGACGACCGACCCGGAGGGAAAACCGCGTCATGACCGAGCTATCTGGCAAGCGAAACCCCGTGGTCGCCGAAAAGCTCGGCGGAGCCGCGGAACTCGGCGCGCAGGCGCGGGGGTCGGTCAGGCCGGTCACGGTCTGGGCCACCGTCGGCGTGGCGGTGCTGGCCCTCCAGGTGTACGTGTGGATCCGCTGGATCACCGGGCCGTACTTCACGCGGGTGCCGACCGGGCCGAGCGATCCGCCGCTCTACATGAAGGTGCCGCTCGTCGCGAATGCGGTCATCCTTTGGGCGGCCCTACCGCTTGCCGTCTGGTGGTTTTTCATCAGGCCGTGGCGCCGCGAACGGCGCATCACGTTGGACGGCATGCTCCTGATCGCTATGGGACTGATGTTCTTCCAGGATCCGTTGCTCAACTACTTCAACACGTGGTGCACCTACAACACCTGGCTGTTCAACCGGGGCTCTTGGTCATCGGAAATTCCGGGCTGGGTGTCGCCCGAGGCGCCCGGCCGTCAGGTAGCCGAACCGCTGCTGACGAACGCGCCGGGCTATGCCTACGGCGTTCTGTTCATTACCATCGTCGGGTGTTGGGTCATGCGAAAGATCAAGGCGCGCCGGCCGAATATCAGCAACCTTCGACTGGTCGCGGTGACCTATGCGATCGCATTCCTTTTCGACTTCGTCATGGAAGGGCTGGTCCTGTTACCGATCGGTTTCTACACGTACCCGGGCGCCATCCGATCCGTGTCGATCAATGCCGGCACGTACTACCAGTGGCCCGTCTACGAAGGATTGATGTGGGGCGGCGTGCAGGCCGCGCTGTGCTGTCTGCGCTACTTCACCGACGATCGCGGCCGAACCGTCGTCGAGCGCGGACTGGACGACGTTCGCGGTGGATTGGCGAGGCAGCAGCTGACCCGGTTGCTGGCGATCTTCGCCGGCGTTAGCGCCTGCTTTTTCGTCTTTTACAACGTCCCCGCGCAGTGGATCGGCATGCACGCGGACCCCTGGCCCGAAGACCACCAGAAGCGCTCCTACTTCAACGGCGGCATCTGCGGCGACGGCACCGACACGCCCTGCCCCAACCCCGTTTTGCCGATACCGACCAAACGCTCCGGCTACGTCGACATCCACGGCCAGCTCGTCCTCCCGCCGGGCGCGCAACTGCCGGAAACCGTCCCCTTGCAACGGGGCAAGTGAGGTAGCCGCCTATACGTGCGGCAGCCAGCCCGACCCGTGGGGCGACAGGACGAACCCGCGCCCCTGGGGGTCCGTGCACGCGGTGGTGCCCGCGTTGTCGACGCCGCAGACCACGCCGTTGACCGTGATCGAGTGCATCGGCGGCAGGGTGGCCAGCGGGTGCCCGTAGGCCTGGCCGTTGGGAGCGATCGGGTCGTTGGTTTGCCCAAGCCCCGACGCGGTTCCGATCGAGTTCACGCTGCCGGCCCCGGGTGCGGGAGGGACGGCGGGGAAGTTGTTGCCCGTGCACTGCGCCTCCCCGGAGAAGAAGTCGCACGTGATGCCGTCGGGGGTCAGAAAGTACACCGTGTTCAGCGGCGCGCGTCCGGTGTTGGGCAGCCCAATCGTGTAGTCCTGCACGTTGACTGGCGCGTAGCCGCCGAGGTCGGGGAACTTGGGTGGGTCGGCATGGGCCGCACAGGCGCCCGTCGCGGCGGCGCCGATGATCCCGGTGGCGATGACTAACGTCTTGGCGATCATGTTCGTCCTATCAGCGAGACCTAGCGGTTGGGATTGACCTCGAATTGCTGCGTGTTGTACGGGTTGTTGGTGTTCGTGTTCCATTGGCTGACGAACAGATTCAGCCTATCCAGCGTGGAACCGGGCAGGATGTAGCCGCCGTAGTTCTGGGGCACGTAGTTGGGTCCCTGTGGGTTGCTTTGCTGCGCAACGACGGTCATCGGCGTGCCGCCGCCGAAGAGTTTCGTGGGCTCGTTCGCGACGCGAACCTCGAGGTTTCCGGTTCCCTGGTTGAAGCCGGACAGCACCGGCTGGCCGCCGACCTCGCGAAAACTGAGCTCCCCGAACGGGGTGCGGCTGATCGGCGGGGCGGATTGGCCGGCGGCGCCCCAGCCGGTGCCGGTCCAGGGCTGCCAGGCGGAGCGGTCGGTGACGTGGCCGGGATCGACCCGGTACATGCTGACGCCCTGGCTGCGGTCGAACGAGTCCGCGGCGATGTACACGGTGCCGTCGGCGGCCTGGAACCCGCTGATCTGCGTCGGCGCGGCCCCCGGCGCGCGCCACGAATCCCGGATGGGCTGCCAGCCCTGACCCGGGTCGTTGGTGACCTGGACCAGCCACGAACCGCCGTCGGGATTCAGCTTGGTCGTGCCCGTGGCCATCATGTAGGTGGTGCCGTCGCGCATCCGGATGCTCCCCGCGGGCAGCGTGTTCTTGCCCGCCGCCTGCGGGGGCGGGGGGAACAGGACGTTCGGGCTGCCGTCCGGCCCGGTCAAGGGCTCACCGAAATGGGGCCGGCCGTCCCGGTCGAAGGTGACCGGCACGGCGACCGACGGATAGTGGGTGCCGTCGCCCATCTTGTCGCCGGCGAACGAGTCGCCGAAGATGGCGACGTAGCTGCCGTCGGGCAGCTGAACCACCTCCCCCAGGTCCGCCGCCCCGATCCCCGGGATGCCAGGGGTGGACCCGGTGCCGGCGACCGGACCCAAATCCCTTGCCTCGCCCGGCTTTAGCGGGCCTTCCGCCCAGTCCTCCAGGGTTGCCGGCGGGTCGTAGCCGTCGGTGCGCAGGGTGGCCATCGATTTCCGCAACGTCGCCGCGTAGCCGTCGCGCGTCGATCGCAGCTGCGCCAGCGCGGACTTGGTGTCGGCGATGGCGTCGTCCTCGCACGTACGGATGAACGCGTCCAGGGCCGCCCTGTCCTCGGCGGTGAGGTCGGGGTTCTTCTCCATCTGCACCGCCTGGCCGATCAGGTCGTCGAGCGCCCGCAGCCGGCCTTCCAGGGCCGCGATCTGCCCGGCCCCGGCCTTTTGCGCCTCGGCCAGCGCGGCGGCGATGTTTTCCAGGTCGACGGCGATCTTGGGCAACTGCAGCGACTGCGCGCCCAGGGCCTTGGTCACCCGCTGCACCTCCGCTGAGCCGTTGATCGGATGATCGCCGTTGTGGTGGTTCCATGCCGCGTCGAACCGGCTGCGGGCTTGCTCGAACGCGGCGCTGGACTCCTGGGTGCAGCGGCCCGCGCCGTGGAAGGCCTCCGCCAGATTGGAGATCTGGGCGGGCTGGCCGGACCGCAGGCTGTCATTGATCGCCCAGGGGTCACCACCCGCCTGGGCGATCAGGGCCGCGATGCTTATGTAGCGCAGCTGCACCGCGCGTCCAGCAAACCCGAGTTGAAAAGCATCGCCACCCCTTTCCGGACAAGACTACAGGCGACGACGCGCCGGTCAAGCCGGTCAGCGGCGGGCCCCAGCAAAGGAGCGGCGCGCCCTGGTGCTAGGACTCGGCGAGCGCCTTGAGGCGCTTCAGGGTTTCGGACAGCGTGCGCCCCACCTGTCGCACGGCGACGCGGTCGGCGATGTAGCCGAGGATTCCGCCCGGCGCCTGATACGACAGGCGGAACGTCACCTTCGTCCTGCCCTCGGCGCCCTCGCGCAGCCGGATGCGCCCGCGCAGCGCGACGCCGGTGATGCCCACCCACGCCACGTCGCGGCGGTCGTCGAATTCGACCACCTCGATCAGCCCGCCCACCGGCACCGAGCCGATCTTCCAGTGCACGGTGTAGCGCGCCCCGAGCCCGCGGTCCACGTCGTTCGACGACTCCCACCGCTCCAGGTTCGTCATGAACGACGGGTAGCAGTCCGGGTCGCTGACGATCTTCCAGACCGCGTCGCGGTCGGCGTTGATGACGCAGCGGCGTTCGACGCGCATCAGCCGATCACCGGGAAGCGGCGACGCGCGGCCAGGCGGTCGACGCCACCCTGCAGGCTGGCCATCACCTTGTCGTGCACCGCCTGGTCGTCACCGTCGACCTCGATCGGGTCCTGCACCTCGATCGCGATCTTGGCCGGCAGCGGAATGTGGCCCGCCAGGTCGCTGATGTTGAGTCCCCACGGCAGCGCCAGCGATATCGGGATGCTCTTGAGCCGCAGCAACTTGTCCGCCATCAGCAGCCTGGCCAGCCACTGGCCGCGGTTGAGGAACAGCGCGCTCTCCTGGCCGCCGACGCTGGCGACCGGGACGATCGGCACGCCCGCCTCGCGGGCCAGCCGCACGTACCCCATGCGGCCGCCGAAGTCGACCTTGTGCCGTTCCCACGACGGGCGGAAGACCTCGTAGTCGCCGCCGGGGTAGACCAGCAGCGCCGCCCCGGAATCCAGTGCCAGCCGGGCGTTTTCGGGGTTGGCGGCGACGGTGCCGAATTTGCGCAGCGAGCGCAGCGGCGGCGCGGAGACCACGAGGTTGTGGGCCAGCTGGTAGAACGGCCGCTCGACGCCGAAGTAGGAGCAGAACGCCAGCGTGAACACGAAGGTGTCGGGCGGGACGTTGCCGCCGCTGTGGTTGCCGACCAGCAGCACCGGGCCCTCGGGCGGGATCCGGTCCAGGCCGCGCACGTCGGCCCGGAAGTACAGCGACGCCAGCAGCCAGGTGCCCGGCAGCTGGTCGCGGATATAGTCGGGGTCGCGCTGGTCGAGGTCGGCCTTGGGCACCCGCGACACCACCTGGTCGCGGGCCCATTCCAACATTCCGCCCACCGTCGGCATAAGCGCCCGTATACCCGCGCCGCGCCGCGGGTCAAACGCGGTAGATGCGGGCGGCGTTCTCGCGGGCGATCAAATCGACCACCCGGATGGCGTCCTTTTCGCTCCAGTCGCCGGCGGCGACGAAAGCGCGCAGCACGCGGTGAATGCCGTTGCGCCACAGCGCCGCACCGAGATAGTGCAACTCGGCGGGCCCGAACCCGTCCGACGAGTACAGGATCCTTCCGAAGGGCGCCATCTCGAGCAGCCGGGCGATGAACGCGGGCGCCCGCGCCCCCAGGTAGTTCACGCTCAGCCCGCCGTCGAGGTAGACGTTGTTGAAGGCCTGCGCCAGATACCCCGCCTCGCGCTCGTAGGGGTAGCAGTGCAGCAACACGATCGGGGTGTCGGCGGAATGCTCCAGGAAATCGCGCAGCAGCAGCGGATTGGCCTTGGACAGGTCGCAGTCCCGGTCGCCGAAGCCGACGTGGAACTGCAGCGGCTTGCCCAGCCGCAGCGCCCGGTGCAGCCCGAACCGCAGCAGGACCCGGTCCCGCAGCCGGGTGCCGCCGTTGTCGCGCCACCGGTCGGCCGCCTCGGCCACCTGCGCCGCGGTCGGCTCGGACAGGTCGCCCTCGAACCCGCCGCGGTAGGCCAGGATGGACTTGGTGCCGACCGCCGTGGCCGCGCGCCGGTGCAGGATCTCCTCGAACGCCGAGGCGTAGTGGCCCGGTGCCCGCGCGGCCTGCTCGGCGACCTGCTCGAGGCGAACGATTTCGTGGGCGCGGTTGCCGGACAGTTCGGCCATCTCGGCCGTGCCGGCCGTGGCCGTGTCATCCTGGATGCCCGTGTCGATCAGCCAGTCGCTCACGTTGGCGGGCGGCAGGAACAGCCGCGCCAACTCCGCCTCGCCGTGTTGCCTGCGGCGGTCCCAGTAGGCTTGCGGGTCAACGTGTTCGGGCAGGCCCAGGACGGGCCCGCAGTGGGCGCGCACCGCGAAGCCGAGCTGGGAGTCGAAGCCCGAGCCCGCCAGCGGCTCGGTGTTGGCCTCGTTGAGGGCGTTCTCGAAGCGCCGCCGATCCCCCGCCGCCAACCAGCACCCATGCGCGTGCTGATCGATCAGCGCCACCTGTGCGATGTGTTGGGCGAGCGCGGACGGGTCGGAGGCCACGGCAAGTCCCGTCACAGGCTCCACGCCATGCGGAACCGGTCGGCCAGTTGCTCCTTGTCCAGGTTGCCGTAGCGCTTTTGCTCCAGGCGGCGGACCGCGACCACCATGTCGACCACGGGGTCGCCCAGGATACGCCGCAGCAGCGCCGAACCGTCCAGTGCGGCAATGACTTCCGGTTGTGCCTCGGGCAGGCGCACGACGCCGGCATCGTCGCGGTCCGACTCCGACAGGCGAGCCGGGTCGATCGTGATTTCCCGCGGCAGCGCCGCCTGGCGCTGGATCCCGTCGAGCGCCAGGCCGAGGATGGCCGCCGTGGCCAGGTAGGGGTTGGCCGACGGGTCGACGATCTTCACCTCGACGTTGCCCCCGTACGCGGCGCCGGGTCCGCCCCGGACGAATCGCACCGCCGCCTCCCGGTTCTCGGTGCCCCAGCAGGCGTAGGCACCGGCCCAGTTGCCGGGCCGCATCCGCAGGCCGGACACGATCGATCCGCACAGGATGCCCTGGGCCTCGGGCAGGCCCGCGACGACGCCCGCGACGGCGCTCTCCCCCGCCGCCGTCATGCCCGCCGGTCCGCTTCCGTCGGAGAACAGGGGGCCTTCGGCGGATTTCAGCGAGAAGTGTTGGTGCGCACCGGATCCGACGCTGTCCGCGAACGGGGCTGGCGACAGGCTGACGCGCAGCCCGTGGCGGCGCGCGGCCCGGCCGATGATCAGCCGGATCAGCGCCAGGTGATCGGCGGCCGCCACCGGCGACGACGGCGACAGCGAGATCTCGAACTGGTTGGCGCCGTACTCGGGATGGAACTGCTCGATGCCGACGCCGGCCGCCGTGGCCGCGGCGTTGACGTCGCGCACGAACGCCTCGTGTTCGAGCACGCCGGCGAGGCCGTACTGCGCCCACAGGGCGGAGGGCAGGCGGCCACCGTCGGGACCCACCAGCAGGAACTCGATTTCGTGGCCGATCGTCGCCTCGATGCCGGCGTCCCGCAGCGCGGCCTCGACGCGGTTCAGCGTCCCCCGGGCGCAGAGCGGGACCGGTGTGCCGTCCTGCTCGAAGAACGCGGCCGGCGCCCAGGCCAGCCCGTCGCCGACGATCCGCAGGGCGGCCAGGTCGATGCGCAGCCGCTGGTCGCCGACCACGCCGACGTCGTCGGTGAACGCGATGCCGGTCTGATCGATGGCGAAGGCGTGCCACGAGGGGCTGGCGCCCAGGCCCGGATCGGCGAACGTGTTGGTCCGCCGGATGGGGACCGTCTTGGCCTGGGTGAGCCCGGCGGGGTTCACGACGGTGCCGATGACGGTGTCGACGCCTTCGGCCTCCAGCTGGGCGATCGCGGCGGCGGCAAGGGGGGTGGCTGCCATGGCGCTAATTGTGCAGCGTCGGTGACCCGATCAGTTCTGGCGGCCGACCAGCTCGGTGACGAACCGGTCGATGAAGCCGTCCAGGGGCGCCTTGCCCGCCGGCCGGATGACGAACTTCGTCAGCCCCGCGTCGATGTAGGCGTCGAGTTGCCGGTGCAGCCGATCCCAGCCGGCGGCGATCAACTCGGCGGGATCGACGCCCGGGCGACGGCGGCGAACCGCCGCGGCCACCTCGTCGGGCAGGTCGGTGCCGTCCAGCACGGCCAGCGAGATGCCGAAGTGGTCGGGCTCGATGCGCCGGCCGGCCCGCTCCGCGGCGCGTTCGATCGCCTCGCGCCCGGCGCGCGCCTCGTCCGGGGTCAAGAAGCTGCCCAGCCAGCCGTCGGCCAGCGCGCCGATGCGCCGAAACGCCGCGGGCGCCGAGCCGCCCAGCCAGATGTCCAGCGGGGGCACGGGCCGCGGGGCGACCCCGGCGCCGTTCACCGTGAAATACCGGCCGCGGTAGGTGGTGTCGTCGTCGACCAGCGCCGCGCGCAGCACCCGCAGGGACTCGTCGAACACCGCCGCCCGCTCCCCGTCGGGCACCACGAACACCTCGCGCTCGGCCGGAATCGCCGACCGCAGGCCGAAGACGGGCAGGACCCGCTTGGGCGCGACGGCCGCCAGCGACGCCAACTGCTTGGCCACCAGCACCGGATGCCGCCCCGGCAGCACAGCCACCGAGGTACCCGCCTTCAACCGGGTCGTCCGGGCCAGCGTGTAGGCCATGCCGACGACGGGATCGACCGCCGGGGAGT
The DNA here is from genome assembly GCF_002086635.1 of Mycobacterium alsense. Taxonomy (GTDB): domain Bacteria; phylum Actinomycetota; class Actinomycetes; order Mycobacteriales; family Mycobacteriaceae; genus Mycobacterium; species Mycobacterium alsense. The sequence continues at coordinate 25,042 of NZ_MVHD01000034.1, forward strand.
AGACGAGCTCGGAGAACCACAGCGAGTCCACGCCGGAGCTCTCCAGGTGGTCGACGATGCCCGCGAGCTGGCCCGGGGCGGTGTCCGCGCCCAGCCCGACGCCGAAGCGAATCTTCACTCGTGCCCTCCTGGCCCGCCCCGGCTGCACCGCTCGTGCCCGCATGGGGCCGCCGGCGGTCAGCCGCGGCTTGGCAGCGTCAGCTTGCAGGCCTGGCCGATGTCGAGGGTCCGCAGCATCCGCCCCATGCCGACCCACAGGGCGCACGACAGCGCGAGGTCTGCGAGCAGCTCCTCGGAGAAGTGCTCGCGGCAGCGGCTCCAGAAGTCCTCGTCGTCGCGCAATTTGGTGTGCTCGGTGCCGAACCGGTGCGCGAACTCCGCCGCCAGGCGCTCCTGTTCGCTGTATCCCGGCCAGGTGCGCCACTCCAGGGCGTGTTCGTAGAGCTCCTCGTCCACGCCGGCGGCGGGCCCGTCGGCGTCGCGGGTGTTCATGCACACGGTGCATTCGTTGTCGTGGGCGATGACGGCCCGGGCCAGCTCGCGGGTGCGCATGGGCAGCCGGTTCTTGGTGTAGACGGCCTGGCTGAAGTTGGCGATCGCGCCGCCGAGGTCGGGCGACTTGGCGGCCCAGCCGTAGACGTCGTCGTCAGCGAATGTTCCGATTCGGCTCATGGCGTGATGGTACGCCCGCCGCAATGGCGGCGGGCGGCGCCTCGTCATGCCAGTCGCGTTGGGCCAGAACCCGATGCGCGACGCGATCCAGGGCGGCCTGCACCTGGCCACGGTCCGGTCGGCCCTCGAAGCCCGGCGACCGGGCCAGCTTGTCCACCAGCCAGGCCACCAGCAGCGAGTGCACGTACTCGACCTGCTGCGACCCCGCCGGCGTCAGCCACATCTCGTCGCCGTCGAAGTGCGCATAGCCGGCGGTGGCCAGCCGGGAGAAGGTGGGCTCCAGCACCTCGAACGGTATGCGCAGGTACTCGGCCATGTCGGTGAGCCGGGCCACCCCGTACATCTGCCGGTAGCGGTTGATCCGCAGGACGCCCCACAACCCGGCGACGTCGAGGCGGCAGTCCGGTCGCATCGCGATGCTGCGCAGCCGCATGCCGGGGACGCCGCGCAGCACGCGCGCAACGGCGTTCTCCAGCAACACTTCCGAGCTGTCGGTGGTCGGCATCCCGAACCCGTCGCCGAGATCGACCGCGCTGCTGTGGATGTCGCGCAGCGGGACCTCGCGCAAAAACAGCGCCAACACGAACCCGAGCAGGGCCACCGGCGCCGCCCAGAAGAAGACCTGCGCGAGCGAGTCGGCGTAGGCCGCCACGATCGGCGCGGCCACGTTGGCCGGCTGCCGATGCAGGGCGCCCGGTGAGCTGACGGCGGCCGGGGGCGCGCCGCTGGCCGCCAGCGCGGGACCCAGCCGGCCGTTGAGGAAGTTCACGAACAACGAGCCGAATATCGCTGCGCCAAAGGAACTCCCGATGGTGCGAAAGAACGTGACCCCCGAGGTGGCCACGCCCAGGTCCTCGAAGTTCGACGTGTTCTGCACGATGAGGACCAGCACCTGCATGGACAGCCCGATCCCGCCGCCCAGAACGAGCAGGTAGACCGATTGCCACAGCGCCGACGTCGACGGGTCCATCCGCGACATCAGCAGGAAGGCAAGCGCCATCAGCGCCGTGCCGGCCACGGGAAAGATCTTGTAGCGGCCCGTGCGGCCGACGATGGTGCCGCTGCCCGTCGAGGTGATCAGCATCCCGACCACCATCGGCAACGTGCGCAGGCCCGAGGTGGTCGCGGAGACGCCGTCGACGTACTGCATGTACGTCGGCAGGAACGTCATCGCGCCCAGCATCGCGAAACCCACGACGAAGGACAGCACGCAGCACACGGTGAACACCGGGTCGCCGAACAACCGGACGGGCAGGATCGGCTCCGCCGCACGGCTTTCCACCCACACGAACGCGACCAGCGCGACCACGGCGCCGACGAACAACCCGACGATCGTCGCCGACCCCCACGAGTACAGGGTGCCGCCCCAGCTGGTGGCCAGCGTCAGTGCCGCGGCGCCGGCGCCGACGAACGCGATGCCGGCGTAGTCGATGACGGGCTTGCTCGACGAGGTCAGCGCCGGGATCGCCGCGGCCGCAACGACAATGACGGCGATCGAGATCGGCACGTTGACCCAGAACGCCCACCGCCAGGTCAGGTAATCGGTGAAGTAGCCGCCCAACAGCGGGCCGATGACCGTCGTGACACCGAAGACCGCGCCCAGCATGCCCTGGTAGCGGCCCCGCTCCCGCAGCGGGACGACCTCGCCGATGAGCGCGCTGGCGGTCACGGTGATGCCGCCTCCCCCGATCCCCTGCAGCGCCCTTGCCGCGACCAGCATGGCCATCGACTGCGCCAGCCCGCACAGCACGGATCCCACGACGAAGAAGACCACCGCGGCCTGGAATACGCGCTTGCGGCCGAACAGATCTCCGAGCTTGCCGACCAGCGCCGTGACGACCGTCGACGCCAGCAGGTAGCTGGTGACGACCCAGGATTGGTGCCCGGCGTCGCCCAGGTTGGCGACGATGGTCGGCAGCGCGGTCGCGACGATGGTCTGGTCCAGCGCGGCCAGCAGCATGCCGAGCACGACGGCGACGAAGATCAGGTTCCGCCGTTGCGGGCTGATCCGCGCGTTGCCCGGCGCGGCGGCCGGCCGGGGCTGGGTCGCGGTTTTCGGGCTCGTCATGCCTGCCTTCCGTGGGCGCGTCGATCCTTACGGGTGCCCAGCGTCAGGCGGCGGCAATCAGTGGCCCCGGCGCGTCAGCTCGGGGGCCGCGAGACGCACTGGGCCGAGTACAGCTCCTCGCCCAGTTTCTCCATCAGCTCCAGCTGCGTCTCGAGGTAGTCGATGTGCTTTTCCTCGTCGGACACGATCTTCTCCAGCAGGATGGCGCTGGTGCTGTCCTGCTTCTCCCGGCACATGATGATGCCGGGCTTGAGCCGGTCCATCACCTCGTACTCGATGGCCAGGTCGGCCTCGAACTGCTCGCGCAGCGTCTGCCCGATCCGCAGCGAGAAGAGGCGCTGGTAGTTCGGCAGCCCGTCGAGCAACAGGATGCGGTCGGTGAGCTCCTCGGCGTGTCGCATTTCGTCGAACGACTCCGCGCGCGTGTGCTCGGCCAGTTCGGTGAAGCCCCAGTTCTCCTGCATCTTGCCGTGCAGGAAATACTGGTTGATCGCGGTGAGCTCACTGGTCAGTTGCTCGTTGAGCAGGCGCAAAACGTCCGGATCACCTTGCATGATCACTCCTACGGTGTGAGGCTCGGCTGGGACCCGGACCGCACCGGAGGTGGCTGGGCTGGAGCGCACGGCGCCGGGGCGTTCGGGGTTACGACCAGCACTTTGCCACGCGAATTTCGAATCTTCCAGCAAGGTTTGGCTTTGCTCACTGAGGTTAGGAATGACTTACGTCACGGTTTGTTAGGTTAGACTCCGCTAAGGAAGTTAGGTTAGACTCCACTAATATGCGGTGGTTTCGCTCGGCTCGTGCGGGGGTGCGCTGATGTACGTATGCCTCTGTGTCGGGGCCACCAATCAGACCGTGTGCGACGCCGTCGCGCGGGGCGCATCGACGTCCAAGGAGATCGCCGAGGCCTGCGGGGCCGGTGGCGACTGCGGGCGCTGCCGGCGCACGCTGCGCGCGATCCTCGCCGCGGAGCGCGTGCGCGAGCCCGCCCCGTCGCGCTAGAGGCCGTCAGCGCTTGTTGAAGTCCGCCAGGGCCGCGGCGTTCGCCTGGGCGCCCATCAGTTCGGCGAAGTGAGCGTTCTCCCGCGCGGTCGCGGCGGCGATCTCGGGGCGGACCGGTTCCATCATCGTGTGTTTGACGGCCATCAGGCTCGAGATCGGGCGTGCGGCAAGCACTTCGGCGTGCCGGCGGGCCTCCGGCAGCAGCTCGTCGGGACCGCACACCCGCCATACCAGGCCCATCCGCAGCGCCTCGTCGGCGTCCACCCATTCCGAGGACATCAACAGCCAGGCGGCGTTTTGCCGGCCCACCAGCTGCGGCAGCAGGTACGACGACGCGGCTTCGGGGGCGACGCCCAGGCTGGTGAACGGGCACTTCAGGCGGGCCGTCGACGACATGAATGCCAGGTCGGCATAGCCCAGGATGGTGGCGCCGATCCCCACGCCCACGCCGTTGACCGCGCAGATCAGGGGCTTGGGGAACGCGCTGAGCGCAGCGATCAGGCCGGTGAAGCCGTGCTTGCCGGGGGTGAAGTTCGGGTCGGTGATGCGCGCCTGCATCTCGGCGAGGTCGGTGCCCGCGCTGAACCCGCGGCCCGCGCCGGTCAGCAGGACGACGGCCACCTCGGGATCGTCGGCGGCCGCCAGCAGCGCTTCGGCGGTGGCGTCGTAGAGGGCCTCGTTGAACGCGTTGAGGGCCTCGGGCCGCTTGAGCGTGAGGGTGCGCACCCGCTTTTCGTCGTCGATCTGCAGCGTCACGGGTGCAGCGTAGACGGCAGCGGCTCAGCCGTTGCTGTAGACCCGGGTCGGGGCGATGAGCACCACCGCGCGCCGCTCGGCGGCCATCACCCGGTCGTACTCGTCCCAGTCGTCGTGGGTGCCGCCCGCGGCGGTGAAGACCTCGCGCAGCAGCAGCCGCAGCTGGTCGGCGTCGTTCAGCCAGGGCCGCGGGTCGTCGGGGCCAGCCAGTTCGGCGCGGCCCTCGACGGTGGCCCACTGCCAGCCGTCGCGGAACGTGACGGCCAGCTGCGGCCGCTCGCGCAGGTTGGCCAGCTTGACCTTGCCGTAGGTGGTGAAGCCCAGGGCCGGTTCCCCGGTCGCGGGGTGCGGCAGCCGTCCGACGTTGACCAGCGACGCCTGCACCGTGCCGTCGGCGCGCACGGTGGACACCACGGCCAGGCCGTTGTCCGCGGCGGCCAGCGCCACCGCCTCGTCCAGTGTGGTCATGCGGACCCTCCGTCCCGAAACGGTGTCTTGATGACGTAGCGGCTGGTCGGCACCGTGTCGATGTTCTCGTTGGCGCCGAATGCCGTTGTGCTGGCGACCATCCGGCCGATCCGGTGCTGCAGGTCGTCGTCGTCGGCGGCGCCGAAGAACGCCTTCAGGTCGGTGATGGCCTCCGCGGGGAACAACTCCTCTACGATGCCGGCGATTCCCGGTGCGTCCTCGGTGAGGTGGCGCACCACGAAGTTCTGGGTGTAGCCGAACGTCGACTGCGTCTCGATGGCCACCGAGGTGTGGTTGAGCTGCCAGCGGGTCAGCCAGGTCGCCTGGCCCATGCCCTCGGGCCGGCGCAGCAACGCGATGTTGGCCAGACCCGTTGTGCGACAACCGAGTTGGGGCGGTGCGGCGAGCGGTACCGACTCGGTCACCAGGTAGGCGGCGAGCCGTTCGCATTCGGCCGCCAGCAGCGCCAGCGCTTTCGCCGCCTGCTCGCCGTAGCACTGCTGGGTCCACAGGCTCACCACCGCGGCGACCGGCGGGTCCAGCGTCGTCAGCGTCATCAGCGAGTGGCGCACCGCGTCGTCGCGGACATTGATAGAGAGGCCCGATAGACCTAGATCCAGCAGCGCGTCGGCGACCGGCCCGCGCTGCCGCGCACACCAGTCGTCGTTCGAGTCGGCACGCATCAGCACGGCGATCACCTTTTCCATAGGCCGAACCTACCGCCGGCGCATGGCTGTTTGAGCTATTTGGCCGGGCGCACCTGGTGTTCCTCGGCGATCAGCGTGCCGACCGTTTCGGCCAGCCGCCGGTAGGCCTCGTCGCGGCCGCTCGACGAGCGGAACACCAGGCCGATCCGCCGTCCCGGGCGGGGCGCGGCGAACTGTGCGAGCCCCAGGCGGCTGCGGGCGGACTCCACGGGCACCGCGCTCTGCGGGATGAGCGTCACCCCCAGCCCGCCGGTCACGCACTGCACCGCGGTCGCCAGCGACGCCGCGCGGGTGTTTGCCACTTCCGCCCGCACGCCGGCGTTCTGGCAGACATCCAGCGCCTGGTCGCGTAGGCAGTGGCCCTCGTCGAGCAGCAGCAGGGGCAGCTCGGCCAGCGCCGTGGCCGGCACCCGGCGCTTGCCCGCCAGCGGATGCCCCGGCGGCAGGGCGAGCACGAAATCCTCGTCGTAGATCGGAATTGCGGTCATGCCGGGCGCATCCGCGGGCAGGGCGATCAGCGCGGCGTCCAGCGCCCCGTCGCGCAGCAGCCTGAGCAGCCGGTCGGTCTGGTCCTCGATCACCCGCAGGGTCAGCGCGGGCAGGCGTTCGGCCAGCCCGGCCAGCAGCGTCGGCAGCACGTAGGGCGCGACGGTGGGAATCAGGCCCAGCCGCACGGCGCCCTGCAGCGGATCGGACGCCCCCGCGGCCGCGGCGGTGAACGCGTCGACGGCCTCGACGACGGCGAGCGCGCGCGGCAGGAGCTGCGTGCCCTCGGTCGTCAGGAAGACGCGCCGCGTCGACCGCTCGATCAGCTGGGTGCCCAGGCCCGCCTCCAGCGCCGCCAGCGCCTGCGACAGCGTCGACTGGCTGACGCCGAGAGTTGTTGCGGCGCTGCTGAAGTGCTGCTTTTCTGCCACCGCGACGAAGGCGCGGAGCCCGGCGATGGTGGGCTGATAGATCTTATCGGACATACCTATAAGTATAGTGCTATATATCACCTTTACTTCAACCACGAGACCAGGCATCATGGTGGCAGAAGGCTAATCTTGAATGAATCCAGATAACCAGATAAGAGGTGCGACATGTCCCTGCTGACCATCGGCGACCAATTCCCCGCCTACCAGCTCACCGCCCTGATCGGCGGCGACCTGTCGAAGGTCGACGCCAAGCAGCCCGGTGACTATTTCACCACGATCACCAACGAGGACCACCCCGGCAAGTGGCGCGTGGTCTTCTTCTGGCCCAAGGACTTCACGTTCGTGTGCCCGACGGAGATCGCGGCGTTCGGCAAGCTCAACGACGAGTTCGAGGATCGCGACGCGCAGGTCCTGGGTGTCTCGATCGACAGCGAGTTCGTCCACTTCCAGTGGCGCGCGCAGCACGAGGACCTCAAGAAGCTGCCGTTCCCGATGCTCTCGGACATCAAGCGGGAGCTTTCCCTGGCCACGGGCGTGCTGAACGATGAGGGCGTCGCGGACCGGGTGACCTTCATCGTCGACCCGAACAACGAAATCCAATTCGTCTCGGCCACCGCCGGATCCGTGGGGCGTAACGTCGACGAGGTGCTGCGGGTCCTGGACGCTCTGCAATCCGACGAGCTGTGCGCCTGCAACTGGCGCAAGGGCGACCCGACGATCGACGCCGGCGAGCTGCTCAAGGCTTCTGCGTAAATACCTCAAGGCTTAGGAGGGCGAAATGAGCGTCGAAAACCTCAAGGACGCGCTGCCGGAGTACGCCAAGGACCTCAAGCTCAACCTCGGCTCGATCACCCGCACCACGGTGTTGGACGAGGAGCAGCTCTGGGGCACCCTGCTGGCCAGCGCCGCGGCCACCCGCAACACGCAGGTGCTGGCCGAGATCGGCGGCGAGGCGGCCGACCACCTGTCCGCCGAGGCGTACCAGGCGGCGCTGGGCGCGGCGTCCATCATGGCGATGAACAACGTGTTCTACCGCGGCCGCGGCTTCCTCAACGGCGCCTACGACGACCTGCGGGCCGGGTTGCGGATGAATATCATCGCCAACCCGGGTGTGGCCAAGGCGAACTTCGAGCTGTGGTGCTTCGCGGTGTCGTCGATCAACGGCTGCCCGGACTGCGTCGGCGCACACGAGCACACGCTGCGGGAGGCGGACGTGAGCCGGGAGACCATCCTCGAGGCGCTGAAGGCCGCGGCGATCGTTTCCGGTGTGGCACAAGCGATCGTGGCCGCCCAGACGCCGGCCGCGGTCGGCTGATCGCGGCATGGTGAGCGCGCCGTCCTGGGTCGAACACGCGATCTGGTGGCAGGTCTACCCGCTGGGATTCGTGGGCGCGTTCCCGGAGTCATCCGAGGCGCCGCGGCCGGGCCAGCACCGGCTGCGGCGCCTCGTCGACTGGCTCGACCACGCCATCGCGCTGGGCGCGTCGGGGATCGCGCTGGGACCGATCTTCGCCTCGCGCACACACGGATACGACACCACCGACCACTACCGCATCGATCCCCGGCTCGGCGACGACGCCGACTTCGATCACCTCGTCGCCGAGGCGCATCGACGGGGGCTGCGCGTGCTGCTCGACGGCGTCTTCAACCACGTCGGCGTGGACTTCGCGCGCTTTCGCGAACAAGCGGCGGACTGGTTCAGCGGCGATACCTTCGAGGGCCACGCCGAGCTGATCACGCTCAACCACGACAACCCCGAGGTCATCGACTACACCGCCGACGTGATGGCGCACTGGCTGGGCCGCGGCGCGGACGGCTGGCGCCTCGATGCGGCCTACATTGTGCCGGAACACTTCTGGGCGTCCACGCTGCCGCGGGTGCGCGAGCGGTTTCCGGATGCCTGGTTCGTCGGCGAGCTGATCCACGGTGACTACGCCGCGGTGGTCGAGGCGGCCGGGTTCGACTCGGCGACCCAGTACGAGCTGTGGAAGGCCATCTGGAGCGGCCTCAACGACGGCAACTTCTTCGAGCTGGACTGGGCGCTGCAGCGCCACAACGCGTTCCTGACACGCTTCGCCCCCTTGACGTTCGTCGGCAACCACGACGTCACCCGCATCGCCAGCAAGCTGGAGCGGCCCGAGCACGTGGCCCAGGCGCTGGTGATCCAGCTGACCGTCGGGGGCGTGCCCTCCGTGTACGCCGGCGACGAGCTCGGCTTCCGGGGCGTCAAGGAGGAGCGGTACGGCGGCGACGACGCGGTGCGCCCCGAGTTCGGCGCTCCCCCACCGGAATTGGATGCCTTCGGCGCCGACGTGTGGGCGCTGCACCAGTTCCTGATCGGGCTGCGCCGCCGCCACCCGTGGCTGCACTCCGCGTCGACGACCGCGCTGCGGCTGGACAACCGCCACTACGTCTACGAGACCCGCAGCGGGGACGACGCGTTGCTGGTCGCGCTCAACATCGACGAGGAGCCGCTGCGACTGACCCTGGCGGACGTGGGCGCCGCGCGCGGGCGGGTGATCGGCGGTTCGGCGGCCCCGCCGCGGGAGGTCGTGGACGCTCTGGTGGTCGAACCTCACGGGTGGCGGATCGTCGGCCCCGTCTAGGAGCCGTCCAGCCGGTCCAGCGTGAGCGGATCCTGCCGGCCGCCGTAGTACTTCTCGAGCAGCGCCAGGAACTCCTCGTTGTCGTCGGTGGCGCGGGCGAACAGCGTCATCGACGAGCGCAGCTTCAGGTCGTCGGGCGAACCGAAGATCTCCGGGACCGAACGGCCCTCGACCTCGTTGACCAGCCGCGCGCACTCGCGCAGCCGCGGCCCGAGCAGCTCGTGGCGCAGGTAGGCGCGGGCCTCGTCGAGCGAGGCGATGCCGTAACGCGCCGCGGTGGGGCTGCCGCCCAGGCCGCGCAGCTGCGGGAAGACGAACCACATCCAGTGGCCGCGCTTTCGCCCGGCGCGCAGCTCCGCGACCACGTCGCGATAGACCGGGGCCTGCGCGTCCACGAAGCGCTCCAGGTCGAAGGGGTCGCCGGTCGGGTCCATGGGACTACCGTGACACACATGCCGGTCGAGCGACGAGTGCCCAGGGTGCGCGACCTGGCGCCGCTGATCCGGTTCAGGCGACCGCGGCTCGGCGCGACCGGGCGCCGCCTGGATGCCGCGCTGACCATCGAAGACCTGCGCCGCATCGCCAACCGCCGCACCCCCAAGGCGGCGTTCGACTACGCCGACGGCGCCGCCGAGGACGAGCTGTCCCTCGCCCGGGCCCGACAAGCGTTCCGCGACATCGAGTTTCATCCGACGATCCTGCGCGACGTCAGCAACGTCACCGCCGGGTGGAACGTGCTGGGGCAACCGGTCGTCCTGCCGTTCGCGATAGCGCCGACCGGGTTCACCAGGCTGATGCACACCGAGGGCGAGATCGCCGGCGCGCGGGCGGCCGCCGCGGCCGGGATTCCGTTTTCGCTGTCCACGCTGGGCACCTGCGCGATCGAAGACCTGGTGACCGCTGTCCCCCAGGGGCGCAAGTGGTTTCAGCTGTACATGTGGCGCGACCGGGAGCGCTCGATGGCGCTGGCGCAGCGCGCGGCCGACGCGGGCTTCGACACGCTGCTGGTCACCGTCGACGTTCCGGTCGCGGGGGCGCGGCTGCGCGACGACCGCAACGGCATGACGATCCCGCCGACGCTGACGCTGCGCACCGTGCTGGACGCGGTCCCGCACCCGAAGTGGTGGTTCGACCTGTTGACCACCGAGCCGCTCGCGTTCGCGTCGCTCGATCGCTGGCCCGGCACCGTCGGCGAATACCTGAGCACCATGTTCGACCCCAGCCTCACCTTCGACGACCTCGAGTGGATCAAGGCCCGATGGCCGGGCAAGCTCGTCGTCAAGGGGATCCAGACCCTCGGCGACGCCCGCGCCGTCGTCGACCGCGGCGCCGACGGCCTGGTGCTGTCCAATCACGGTGGGCGCCAACTGGATCGCGCGCCGGTACCGTTCCACCTGTTGCCCGCCGTATCACGAGAGCTGGGCAAACACACCGAGATCCTGCTCGACACCGGCATCATGTCGGGTGCCGACATCGTGGCGGCCGTCGCGCTGGGGGCCCGGTGCACGCTGGTGGGCCGGGCCTACCTCTACGGGCTGATGGCCGGCGGCGCGGCGGGGGTGGCGCGCGCGATCGACATCCTGGCGAGCGGTGTCACCCGGACCATGGCGCTGCTGGGGGTGACCTGCCTCGAGGAGCTTTCGCCCAAGCACGTCACGCAGCTGCGGCGCCTGGGGCCACGCCCGGGCGAGTGACGCTACTGCAGGCGCGCGACCTGTTCGGTGCGGTTGCGCACCAGGTCGTTGAAGGCCTGGCCGGGGCCGATGTGCCGCCACAGCTGCGGCGGATAGTGCGTGACGTACATGGTGCGGCGGCCCCCGGCGCCGGAAGGCTGCGGGGAGGCGTGCATCAGGTCCTGGATGTGCACGGTGACGTCGCCCGGGGCGGTGTCGATGGCGACGATCGGCACGTCCTTGAGCCGCTGTTCCCACCGGTAGTGGATGGCCTGGCCGTGGCTGCCCGGAACGACCAGCAGGTTGCCGGTCGAGGAGTCCGAGCCGGTGAGCTGGATGCCGACGCTGACCGCCGGGCACATGATCGCGTGCCCGCCCATGCCGCAGTCCTGGTGCCACGGGATGTTGGACAGCCCGCTGGTGTTTCCCGGCACCTTGAGCAGCACCGCGGCGCCTTCCATCCGGTCGGGCGCCGGGCGCAGCGCGGGGTCGAGGAGGGCGCCGAGCCTGCGCACCCTGGGGTCGTCCTCCAAAGCGGCGAGGACAGGCGAGTGCAGCGTCGCGTAGACCAGGCGACACAGCGCGCTGGCGCCGCCCTCGGCCGTGACCCACCAGGACCGGTCGTCGCCGGGGCGCGCCGCCGCGGCGAGGCGGTCGACCTCGCGGTTGGCGAGCCGCATCTCCTCGGCGCCGAACACCCCCTTGACGTGCAGGTAGCCCATCGTTTCGAGCTGCGCGGCCAGCTCGGAGTCTTCGGCGTCGAGCGTGAACACCGCGCGCGCGTCGCGTCCGCGGAGGTCGGCCCTGGCCGGGTCGTACGGGGGGACGCCCGCGTGCAGGTAGCGCAGGATCGGGTCCCAGTCGGCGAGCCGCTCGAACCCGCCCCGCCGGAAGTCGAGGTCGTCGCTGAGCAGCAGGTTGATCACCGTGCGGACCTGGCCGACCATGTCGTCCCAGGCCGGTCGGGAAAGCCGCACGACGGTACCGGCGCCGGCAGGGACGCCCGCGCCGTCAGACCCGTCGGCGCGCCCGTTCTCGACCCGGATCGTCGAGCCGTCGGCGGAATAGGTGATCGCGTCGTCGTCGACGAGGAAGGTGACGTCGCCGGCGGCGGCGAGATCCCTGGCCGCGGATTCGAGGATGTCCGGGTCGAGGAGACGCATGTCGGGCCGTGACAGCGGCATGGATCGATTATGCCGCCGGGCGAACGCCGCGCGGGAACAAACCGGCGCCGGGCTGGGTTAAGCGCATCAGACTCAACTTTTGGAGGATTGATGGCTGAAGCCATGTCAGTGCCCGTGCTGTTCACCGGCACGATCGTGTTGCCCGGGATGGTGGTGCCGATCGCGCTGGACGACGCGGCGCGCGCGGCGATCGACGCCGCGCAGGCCAGCGAGTCCGGGCAGTTGCTGATCGCCCCGCGGCTGGACGATCGCTACCCCACCCACGGGGTGATCGCCAGGATTCTGCAGGTCGGACGGATCGCCGGCGGGGGCTCCGCGGCCGTCGTGCGCGGCGAGCGCCGGGCGACCATCGGGGCCGGGGCCTCCGGGCCCGGCGCGGCGCTGTGGGTCGAGGTGACCGAGGCGCCCGAGGGCGAGGTCACCGACGAGGTCAAGGCGCTGGCCGCCGAGTACAAGAAGCTGCTGCTGGCGATGCTGCAGCGCCGCGAGGCCTGGCAGATCGTCGACTACGTCAACAGCCTGACCGACCCGTCGGCGCTGGCGGACACGTCCGGGTACGCGTCGTACCTGACTGACGTGCAGAAGCGCCAGCTGCTGGAGACCGTCGACGTCGCGGAGCGCCTGCGGGTCCTGATCGACTGGACCGGCTCGCAGTTGGCCGAGGTCGAGGTCAGCGACAAGATCGCCGAGGACGTCCGCGAGGGCATGGAGAAGACGCAGAAGGAGTTCCTGCTGCGCCAGCAGCTCGCCGCGATCCGCAAGGAGCTGGGCGAGGGCGAGCCCGACGGTTCCGACGACTACCGGGCCCGCATCGAGGCGGCCGAGCTGCCCGAGAAGGTGCGCGAGGCCGCGCTGCGCGAGGTGGGCAAGCTGGAACGCGCCAGCGACCAAAGCCCGGAGAGCGGCTGGATCCGCACCTGGCTGGACACCGTGCTCGACCTGCCGTGGAACGTCACGACCGAGGACTCGACGGACCTGGCCGCGGCGCGGGCCATCCTGGACGCCGACCACCACGGCCTCGACGACGTCAAGGACCGCATCGTCGAATACCTGGCCGTGCGCACCCGGCGGGCGCAGCGTGGGCTGCAGGTCGTCGGCGGCCGCGGCTCCGGGGCGGTGATGGTGCTCGCCGGCCCGCCCGGCGTCGGCAAGACGTCGCTGGGCGAGAGCGTGGCCCGGGCGCTGGGCCGCAAGTTCGTGCGCGTCGCCCTGGGCGGTGTGCGCGACGAGGCCGAGATCCGCGGCCACCGGCGCACCTACGTCGGTGCGTTGCCGGGCCGCATCGTGCGCGCGATCGGCGAGGCGGGTTCGATGAATCCTGTTGTGCTGCTTGACGAAATCGACAAGGTCGGATCCGACTATCGCGGTGACCCGAGTGCGGCGCTGCTCGAGGTGCTCGACCCCGCGCAGAACCACACGTTCCGCGACCACTACCTGGATCTGGACCTGGACCTGTCCGATGTGGTGTTCCTGGCGACCGCCAACGTGGCCGAGAACATCCCGTCGGCGCTGTTGGACCGCATGGAGTTGGTGGCCATCGACGGCTACACCGAGGACGACAAGGTCGCGATCGCGCGCGACTACCTGCTGCCCCGGCAGCGGGAGCGGGCGGCGCTGACGGACGACGAGGTCGTCGTCACCGAGGCGGCGCTGCGCAAGATCGCGGCCGACTACACGCGTGAGCCCGGGGTGCGGCAGTTCGAGAGGCTGCTGGCCAAGGCGCTGCGCAAGGTGGCGACGAAGCTGGCCGAGGCCGACGCACCGGTGCGTATCGACGAGTCCGACTTGGTGGATTACCTTGGGCGGCCGCGGTTTACGCCCGAGTCGGCCGAACGCACCGCGGTGCCCGGCGTGGCCACCGGCCTGGCCGTCACCGGCCTGGGCGGCGACGTGCTCTACATCGAGGCCGGGTCCACCGACGGGGAGCCCGGTTTGCAGCTGACGGGTCAATTGGGTGACGTGATGAAGGAGTCGGCGCAGATCGCGCTGTCCTACGTGCGTTCGCACGCCGCGGAACTGGGTGTCGACCCGACGGCGCTGGACCGGCGCGTCCACGTGCACGTGCCCGCGGGCGCGGTGCCCAAGGACGGCCCGTCGGCCGGGGTCACGATGGTCACCGCGCTGGTTTCGATGGCCACCGGGCGTCAGGTCCGCTCGGACGTCGGCATGACCGGAGAGGTCACGCTGAACGGCCGGGTGCTGCCGATCGGCGGCGTCAAGCAGAAGCTGCTTGCCGCCCAACGCGCCGGGCTGTCAACGGTTTTCATCCCGGCGCGCAACGAGCCGGACCTGGACGACGTGCCCGCCGAGGTGCTCGAAAGGCTGGACGTGCGACCGATGACCGACGTCGCCGAGATCGTCGCCCAGGCGCTGGAACCGGTGAGCGAGACCGCGACCGCGGCGGCCTGACACCGACCGGGCGGCCCGCCCGGTGAGGCGTGTTGCGCATGTGCCGATTGCGTTGGATGTGACGCCGACGAGTCGGAGCGGCGGGTTTCCGCTTCTCGGAGGTCGGGTATCTGGGGTCGGGAGGGGGTCACCCTACAGCGCCGATACGGAGCTGAGGGCTATTCGAACAACAGGCAATGCAGTCGATTGCTGACAAGGAGTTCACATGAAGCTCAACAAGGTCGCCGCCACGGCGGCAATGGCCAGCGCTCTCGGGTCCGCGGCACTCGGAATCGGTGCCGGATTCGCGCAAGCCGACCCGAACGGCCCGAACGTGCCGGGCCCGAATGTGCCCGGCCCGAACGTGCCAGGACCGGGGCAGGTACCCGGGCAGGTGCCGGGGCCGGGCCCGGTGCCGGGTCAGCCGATCTGTAACGGTGGGCCCGGTGTCAACTGCAACGGGCCGGGCACGCCGCTTCCGCCCGGGCAGCGCGGCTTCCCGCCTCCGGGGCACTACAACGACCCCATCGGTTATGGGTATCCGGCGCAGTGGATGCCGCCGGGTCAACCGGTCGAGTACCCGGTCGTGTTCAATCCGGCCGTGAACCAGTGGGGCGTTTTCCTGCCCGGTGGCCAGTTCGTCGCATACGCGACCTAGCGGCACAAACAGACAGCCGCCTCCAGGAATTGGGGGCGGCTGCCTGCTTCCGGGGGCTTGACGGCGTGATCGGGCCGCGGATATTGCAGAATCGGCGGTATGAGCGGGAGGCGGGATCTCAAACGGCGAGTGGTCCACCGCGTCCAACGGCTCGTCGTCAACCCCGTGGGCCGGCAGCTCCCGGGGACGATGCTCGAGACCGTCGGGCGCAAGAGCGGGCGGCCGCGCCGGACGCCGATCGGCGGAAGCGTCGTGGACAACCAGTTCTGGATGGTTTCCGAACACGGGGACCATTCGGACTACGTCTACAACATTAAGGCCAATCCCGCGGTGCGGGTGCGCATCAACGGCCAGTGGCGCAGCGGTACGGCACACCTGCTGCCCGACGACGACCCGTGGCAGCGGCTGCGGAGCCTGCCCCGACTCAACGGCGCGGGCGTACGGACGATGGGAACCGAGTTGCTCACCATTCGCGTGGATCTGGACTGAGAGTGCCATGGCCTACGACGAGGACTTGGTCAACCGGATCCGCGAACTGCTCGGCGCCGAGCGAAGCGTCGAGGAGAAGCGCATGTTCGGCGGGCTGGCGTTCCTGGTCAACGGCAACATGGCCGTGGCCGCCAGCGGCCAGGGCGGCCTGTTGGTGCGGGTGCCGCCCGACGACACCGACAAGCTGCTGCGGCGCGCCCACGCCGGCCCGATGGTGATGGCCGGCCGGGAGACCCGCGGCTGGCTGCGCGTCGACGCCGCCGGCGTGCGGACCAGACGCCAGCTGCAGGGCTGGGTGGGCCTGGGCACGGGCTACGCCCGCAGCCTGCCGCCCAAATGACGACCCGGTTTGCTCGAACGCGGTGCGGGTACGTGGTGCGGTATGGACCAGCCGAAGCAGATCGTGCGACGGCTGCTCGAACTCGCCGGCACCACCTACGCCGCGGAGGCCGGCATCAAGGTCCGCGACAAGCCGATGCCGCTGTTTCAGTTGCTCGTGCTGTGCATGCTCGCCAGCAAGCCGATCGACGCCGCGATCGCCACGGCGGCCGCCCGTGAGCTGTTCCGGACGGGCCTGCGCACACCGAAGGCGGTGCTCGCGTCGGACCGGCGGACCATGATCCGCGCGTTCGGGCGCGCGCACTACGTGCGCTACGACGAAAGTTCGGCCACCCGGCTCACCGACATCGCCCAGCGTGTGCGCGGCGACTACTCCGGCGACCTGCGCGCAATCGCCGAACGCAGCCGCCACGATGTCGCCGAGGCGAAGCGGATGTTAAAGGGCTTCAAGGGAATTGGCGACACCGGCGCCGACATCTACCTGCGCGAGGTGCAAGACGTCTGGACCTGGGTGCGGCCGCACTTCGACGACCGCGCCACCGCGGCGGCCAAGCAGCTCGGCCTGCCGGCGCAACCGGGCAAGCTGGGGGCGCTGGCGCAGGGTGCCAACGCGCAACTGGCCGCGGCCCTGGTCCGGGCCTCGCTCGACGAGGATCTGCGCCGGCGGGTGGCCGGATGAACCGCCGTTGACGATCCGGATCGGCACGTCCGGCTGGTCCTACCACCATTGGGCGGACGTGCTGTACCCGCCCGGCCTGCCCTCGGCGCGCCGGTTGGCTCGCTACGTCGAGGTTTTCGACACCGTCGAGCTGAACGCGAGTTTCTATCGCTGGCCCAAGGACGCCACGTTCGCCGGGTGGCGCGATCAGCTGCCCGAGGGCTTCAGGATGTCGGTCAAGGCGCACCGCGGGCTGACCCACTACCGTCGGCTGTCCTCGCCCGAGCCGTGGATCGAGCGGTTCGAGCGATGCTGGCAGCTGCTGGGTGATCGCCGCGGGGTGCTGCTGGTGCAGCTGCATCCCGAGCAGCAGCGCGATGACGCCCGCCTGGACGCGTTTTTGCGCGCCGTCCCCGAGTCGATCCGGGTGGCCGTCGAGCTGCGCCACCCGTCGTGGAACGACCCCGCCGTGTACGAAACCCTGGAACGCCGCCGCGCCGCGTACGTGGTGATGAGCGGCGCCGAGTTGGCGTGCGTCCCGCGGGCCACCACCGACCTGGTGTACGTCCGGATGCACGGACCCGAGCCCGCCTCGATGTACACCGGTTCCTACACGGCCGACGACCTGCGCTGGTGGGCGGGCCGCGTCGCCGAGTGGGACCACGAGGGCCGCGACGTGTGGATGTATTTCAACAACGACCTGGGCGGCCACGCGGTCCGCAACGCGCTGACCTTGCGGGAACTCCTGGGCTAAGTAGGCTGGCGCACATGGCCAGCTCGAGCGCATTCGTCATCATCGGCGGCGGACTTGCCGGAGCCAAGGCGGTGGAAGCCTTGCGCGGCAACGGGTTTGACGGCCAGATCATCCTGTTCGGCGCCGAGAACCAGTTGCCCTATGAACGTCCCCCGTTATCCAAGGAGTTTCTGGCCGGGAAGAAGTCGCTCGCGGAGTTCACCGTGCACGACGCCGACTGGTATCGCGACAACCGCGTCGACCTGAGGCTCGGCGCGCGGGCGTCGTCCGTGGATGCCCAAAAGCACACCGTCGGGCTTGCCGACGGCACCGCGGTGGCCTACGACAAGCTGCTGCTGGCGACGGGATCGGACTCCCGGCGCCCACCGATACCCGGATCCGACGTCGAGGGGGTGCACTACCTGCGGACCTACGACGACGCCGAGGCGCTGAATTCCATTCTCACCGAGGGTTCTTCGCTGGCCGTCGTGGGCGCGGGGTGGATCGGGCTGGAGGTGGCCGCCGGCGCCCGGCAGCGCGGCGTCGACGTGACGGTCGTCGAGACCGCCGGCCAGCCGCTGCAGGCCGCGTTGGGGGAAACCGTCGGCGCGGTGTTCGCCGACCTGCACCGCGAGCACGGGGTCGATTTGCGGCTGCGCGCGCAGGTCGAGGAGATCACCGCCGACGGCGGTCGAGCCACCGGGCTGCGGATGCGCGACGGGTCGACGGTCGCCGCAGACGCCGTGCTGGTGGCCGTCGGCGCCAAGCCCAACGTCGAACTCGCCGAGGGGGCCGGGCTGGCCATGGGCGAGGGCGGTGTGCTCGTCGACGCGTCGCTGCGCACCAGCGACCCCGACATCTACGCCGTGGGCGACATCGCCGCCGCCGAACACCCGCTGTTCGCCGCCCGCATCCGCACCGAACACTGGGCCAACGCGCTCAAACAGCCCGCGGTCGCGGCGGCCGGAATGCTCGGCAACCCGGGCGAATACGCCGAGCTGCCCTACTTCTTCACCGACCAGTACGACCTCGGCATGGAATACGCCGGCCACGCCCCGAGCTTCGAGCGGGTGGTGTTCCGCGGCGACGTGGCGGGCCGGGAATTCGTCGCGTTCTGGCTCGACGCCGACGACCGGGTGCTGGCCGGGATGAACGTCAACATCTGGGACGTGCTCGACGACGTCAAGGCCCTGATCCGCGCGCAGGCCCCGGTGGACGTCGAGCAACTGGCCGACCCGAAGTCACCCCTGGGCGAGCTACTGGCCTGACGTCTCGACCGGGGTCCAACTCCCGTCGATGACGTCGGGCGGCCGCTGGACCACCAGGCGCTCCCGCTCGGCGCGCCGGCGCTTGATCCGCAGCCGGGCGTCGGCCGGCATGCTGACCAGCTCGTCGGCGGTCAGGTAGTAGACGTCGTCGACGGCGTCGATCAGGTCGGCCGCGACCCGCCGAGATCCCAACTCGCGCAACGTCATCCGTAGCTGGTGGGTGAACCGTATCGTGGTGTCGTGGGCCAGCTCTCGCGACCCGCGGGCGTTGGCGGCGATGCGCCGGGCCAGGTTCGGCGGCGGGACCCCCTCGGCGGGCGCGTCACCGCCCTCGACGACCTCGGCGGCCGCCTTGAGCAGCATGGCCGGGTCGTCGCCGAACACCGCGCTTTCCAGCTCGGCCTCGCCGGGCCCGCGGTGCCCGATCCGGGCGACGGCGGCGTCCAGGGCGGCGGCGGTGTCGGGCGACAACGCGCGGACGCTGCCGACGTTGCCCTCGGCGGCCAGCGCGCTCAACGGCGGGTCGGCCCTCAGCGCCGCCGCCAGCTTGGCCGTCTCGGCCGCGATGCGGGTGCTCTCCATGACCATGCCCAGCCCGGACACCCTGGACGCCGCCCGGGTGTGCTCGAGCGCCGCCGCGGTGACCCCGGAGTCGATCAACCACAACGCCGTGAGGATCCAGCCCTGGTGGATGCGGTCCCGCAACAGCGGCACCTGGACCTCCAGCGCCGCGTCCGGCAGCGCCGCCACCAGCGCGGGGTCCAGGCACTCCGCGTCGGCGGCCGCGCCGTAGGCCCGTGTGTCCGGCTTGAGGTGGCGCATCAGGGTCAGTGACCGCGCCGCGACGACCGCCTTGGCCATCGACCCCAGCGCGCCCTCGGCCAGCTTCGGCTCGCCGAACGGCAGGACGTCGCCCACCTGCGGCTGGTCGACCAGGGCGTGGCGGGCGACGGCGTCCTGGTCCCAGCCGGGCAGCTGGGTCGCGGCGACGACGTTGGCCGACACCCCGACGTAGGCGCGATGGCCGAACACCGCGATGGCCCGGCTGGCCCACTCGTCGTCGACCACGCCGCCGAGCGCGAGGACCTGACCCACCACCCGGCTGGCCGCGCGCAGCCCGCTCAGCTGGACATCGAGCGTCATCGGGGTCAGCGGACCCGGCAGCGCCTCCGCCAGTCTTGCCGCACTGAACACCGGAAACCGGGGATCGATCCGGTCGTCGAATTCGCCCTCCATGCCCTCGGGGGCCGCGCTGTGCACGTGGTCGGGCGGCCGGGGGCGCGGGAGCACCTCCACCGGAAGGGCCAGCCGGCGGTCGTGGCCTATCGCGCCCGCGGGATGGAGCCGCCGCCCGACCAGCCCGCGCGCGGTGTCGGCGACCGCGTCGAGCGCTTGCCACCCGAATTGGAATCCCCAATCCTCTTGTGCCGCAGTGATATCCATGTCCGGTATCAATTGCGGCCAGCTGCGGACCCGATGCAGCGGCGCGCGCGGGTCGACGGCCCGCAGCAGCCGCCACGCGGTGATGACGTTGGTGGTGTCGGGGGTGGCGAGGTCCACCACGCCGGTGCGGTCGGTGTTCAGCGAGAACACCAGGAAACGCACCAGGTCGTCGACGTGCAGGACCCGCATGGGCTCGTTGGAGGGCTTGCTGCGCAGCAGGGTGGCGACGGTGCGGCACACCATCCAGTCGAGCTGGCGGCCGAGCGGCGGTGCGATCCGGATGACGAGGTTGGGCGCCCAACTGCCGGACACCAGCTCCTCGGCCTGCCCGTACAGCTCGGGCCGGCCCGCGGCCTGGGACACGAACAGCAGCCGCGCGCCCGCGCGGGCGGTCGCGTGGGTCACGTGGGCCAGCCCGTCGATGTCCGCGCTGCCCGGCGCGCCGGTTTCGATCGGCGCCAGGTGGAGCACGGCGTCGGCGTCGTCGGCCAGGTCCTGCAGGACGGGGTGGCGCACCGGCGCGCAAACGAACTCGACGCCGGGATCCAGGTAGGGGTGCGGGTGCTCAGCGATCCCGGCCACCGTGTGCCCGGCGGCGATCAGCTGGCGTGCGACCAGCCTCCCGACCGCGCCGGTGGCGTCGGTAACCAGGACCCGCAACCTGCGTCACCTCCTGAAACCGCCCAACCATGCAAACCGACAATAGGCACGTCGCCGTTACCCTACGCGACCGTTACCGCTGCTGAGGCCCGCTTGGGCCGGCTGGCCCGGCGTGATTCGCGCGGTCGGCTACCGCAGCGCCGCGCTGCCGTCGGCGCCGACGGCAACCTTGGCGCCACCGATATCTTCGCGCACCGTCGCTTCGGCGGCGGCGGGATCGGTGATGACGGCCAGGGTGCGCGACCCGTCGGGGGTGCGCACCGCCACGAAGGCTTTCTCGGGTTTTCCCTCGCGGTCGAACGGCGTGGTCCAGGACTCGACGGTCCCGACGCCTTCCCACTCGACCAGCCCGTCGCGGGTGGGCTCCCGGTCCACCGCGGGCTGGGCGTCTTCCCAGCGGAACCCGGCCGGCGGCGGCTCGCTGCCGTAGACGCCGAAGCTGTGTTTGGTCAGGTAGCCCCCGTTGGCGGTGACGAGGGCGCGGCGCCCGGGATTGGCCACCAGCAGCTCGGCCGTGGTGGCGATGGAATGCATCACGTAGTTGCTCCACGGGCCGCCCGCGAACGTCAAGCCACCGGTGACGGTGAGCGGGCGGGCGGGGTCGTCGGTGCCGAGCCCGAGCTCGGCCGCCGCGACCTGGACGGCCGACGGGAAGCACGAGTACAGGTCGACATAGTCCACGTCGTCGATGCCCAGGCCGGCCAGCTGCAGCGCCCGCGCGCCGGCGATCCGGATGGCCACCGAGCGGTGCAGCTCGTCGCGCTCGGCGACGGCCGGGGTGTCGTGCGCGTCGGTGCCCGCGTGCGGGAAGACCCACCGTTCGGCGGGGATGCGCAGGTGCCTCGCTCGCTCGACCGACGTCAGGACCAGCGCGGCGCCCTGGTCGACCATGTTGTTGGAGTTCATCAGCTTGGTGTAGGGCCAGCTGATCATCCGGTTCTGCGGGCCGGGCCGCGCGATCTCCTCGGCGGTGACGGGTTTGCGGATCCAGGCGTGCGGATTGTCGACCGCGACGGCGTTGAACCGGGCCCACAGCCGGCCGATGCGCTCGATGTGCTCCCCGGGCGACTCTCCGTTGGCGATGCGCAGCGCCTGCTCGAACAGCGGGTAGACGTAGGCGGGCCGGTCGAGCCGGATGCGGATCTCGGCGTCGCCGGCCATCGGGACGTCGTCGTCGGTGACCGTGGCCATCGGGACGGACGGGTCCTGCGCGGTCCATTCGAGCCGGCCGCCCCGGGCCTTCAGGGCCCGGCGGGTGCGCCAGGTCTCGGCGCCGGCCAGCAGCACGACGCCGGCGCGGCCGCGCCGGATGTCCAGGCAGGCCTGGTTCACCAGCGACTGCGGCACGTTGCCGCCCACGGGGCTGTACAGGGTGCCGAAGTCGGTCGCGCCGAGCCGCTCGCCGAGCAGCAGCCCGGGGTCGCGGTACTGAGCGGACAGGATGTTCACCACGCGGATGGAGTCCACGGCCTCGATCACCCGGGCGTCCGCGGCCCGCCGCGCGGCGGCGACCATCAGGTCGACCGGTTCGACGGAGCGCGCCGACGGGTCGACGTCGTCGCGGTGGTTGACCTGGCCGTGGCCGATCAGCACCGGTGTCCTGGGGTCGAGAGGCATACCGACGAATTTAGCGTGGCTATGGATCGGGCCGGCCCGCGGCCGGTGCGCCGCCGAGCGTCGCGCCGTAGCGCGTCGGCTATCGTCGCAGGCCGCGGACCACCCAGGGAGGACTTCACCGATGAGCGCCCACTTGAGCTACGTCGAGGCCGTGGTCGTCGGCGCGTTTCAGGGCGTCACCGAGCTGTTCCCGGTCTCCAGCCTCGGGCACGCGGTGCTGGTGCCGGCGCTCGTCGGCGGCCAGTGGGCGCGGGACCTCAACGTGTTCACCCCCGATTCTCCGTACCTGGCGTTCATCGTCGGCCTGCACGTCGCCACCGCCGCCGCGCTGCTGGTGTTCTTCTGGCGCGACTGGTTGCGCGTCGTGGCCGGCTTCGTCTCGTCGCTGCGCCGCCGCCGCGTCCAGACGCCCGACGAGCGGCTCGCCTGGCTGATCATCGTGGCCACCATCCCGGTCGGGCTGGCCGGGTTGGCGCTCGAACACTCGTTCCGCACCACGCTGGGCAAACCCGTCCCCGCGGCGGCGTTCCTGTTGGTGAACGGGATCGTCATGTACGTCGGCGAGGTGTTGCGCCGCCGCGTGTCACCCGCCGGCGACGGGGAGCACGCCGACCACGCCGCCGAAGCCATCGACAACCGGCTGGCCGAGCTGCCGATGCGCCGAGGGCTGCTGATCGGCGCCTCCCAGATCCTGGCGCTGTTTCCCGGTATCAGCCGATCGGGCATCGCGATCGTTGCCGGGCTGTGGCGCGGCCTGTCGCACGAGGACGCCGCCCGGTTCTCCTTTCTGCTGGCCACGCCGATCATCCTGGCCGCCGGGGTCTACAAGATCCCGGACCTGTTCGGGCCGCGCGCGGCGGGGATCGGCGGGCAGGTCCTGGCCGGCAGCGTCGCCTCCTTCGTCTGCGCCTACCTGGCCGTGCGGTATCTGACCCGGTATTTCCAGACGCGCACGCTCACGCCGTTCGCCGTCTATTGCGCGGTGGCGGGCGGCGCCGGGCTGGTGTGGCTGGGATTGCACTAGCGGTTACACCGGCCGCGGGGGCATTTGCGCCGCGCGCCGCCGAGTGCTGTGCTTACCCCATCGCCTACCTGACACCCGTCAACTTCCGGGGAGGACGAACATGGCAGACACCGCAGTGGGCCTGAAGGTCCAAGACAAGGTCCGGCAAAAGGTAATCGTGATCACCGGCGGGGCGCGGGGAATCGGCCTGGCGACCGCGACCGCGCTGCACAACCTGGGCGCCAAGGTCGCGATCGGCGACATCGACGAGGTGCGGGTCAAGGAGTCGGGCGCCGCGCTGGGCCTCGACGTCTACGGCAAACTCGACGTCACCGACCCGCACTCGTTCGCCGACTTTCTGGACGACGTCGAGCGGCAACTCGGCCCGATCGACGTGTTGGTCAACAACGCCGGCATCATGCCCGTCGGCCGGATCATCGACGAGCCGGACGCGGTCACCCGCCGCATCCTCGACATCAACGTCTACGGCGTGATGCTGGGCAGCAAGCTGGCGGTGCAGCGCATGGTCCCCCGCGGGTCCGGACACGTCATCAACGTCGCCTCGCTCGCCGGCGAGCTCTACGCCGTCGGACTGGCCACCTACTGCGCCAGCAAGCACGCGGTGGTGGCGTTCACCGACTCGGCCCGGCTGGAGTACCGCAAGGCCGGCGTGAAATTCTCCATGGTGTCGCCGACGTTCGTCAACACCGAACTCACCGCGGGCACCGCCGGCGTCAAGGGCTTAAAGAACGCTGAACCGGCCGACATCGCCGACGCGATCGTCAAGCTGGTGGCCCGCCCCAAGCCCAGGGTGCGGGTCACCCGCGCGGCCGGCGCGATGGTCGCGGCGCAGAAGTTCTGGCCGCGCCGGATGGCCGAGGGCTTCAACCGCATCCTCGGCGGCGAGCACGTCTTCACCGACGACGTCGACGTCGAGAAGCGCCGCGCCTACGAAGCCCGCGCCCGCGGCGAGGAGTAGGGACGGGCACGGACGGGAACAATCGACGGGGTGACCCACCAATCCGTCCCGACCGACGTTCGTTCCAACGCCCTTTCCCAAGCCCGTTCCGACGTTCTTTCCGACGACGAGCTTGCCGGCATCGACAGATACTGGCGCGCCGCCAACTACCTGTCCGTCGGCCAGATCTACCTGCTCGACAACCCGCTGCTGGCCGAACCGCTGGCGCCCGAACACGTCAAACCGAGGCTGCTGGGGCACTGGGGCACCACCCCGGGGCTCAACCTCGTCTATGCGCACCTCAACCGGATCATCCGCAACCGCGACGCCAACGTCATCTACGTCACCGGGCCCGGCCACGGCGGACCCGGTCTGGTGGCCAACGCCTACCTCGAGGGCACCTACAGCGAGGTGTACACCGGCATCGAGGAGGACACCGAGGGGCTGCGAAAGTTGTTCCGGCAGTTCTCTTTTCCCGGCGGCATCCCCAGCCACGCGGCGGCCCAGACCCCGGGCTCCATCCACGAGGGCGGCGAGCTCGGCTACGCGCTCGTGCACGCCTTCGGCGCCGCGTTCGACAACCCGGATCTGGTCGTGGCCTGCGTCGTGGGCGACGGCGAGGCCGAGACGGGGCCGCTGGCCGCGGGCTGGCATTCGAACAAGTTCCTCAACCCGGTCACCGACGGCGCGGTCCTGCCGATCCTGCATCTCAACGGCTACAAGATCGCCAACCCGACCGTGCTCGCCCGCATCCCCCACCCCGAACTGGAATCGCTGCTGCGCGGCTACGGCTACCGGCCCATCACGGTCGCCGGTGACGACCCGAACGACGTGCACCGGCAGCTGGCGGCCGCGCTCGACGACGCCTTCGACGACATCGCCGCCATCCAAGGGGCAGCGCGCTCGAACAAGGAACGCGGCGAGGCGGTGCAGCGCCCGGTGTGGCCGATGATCGTGCTGCGCACCCCCAAGGGCTGGACGGGTCCGAAGGTGGTCGACGGCAAGCGGGTCGAGGGCACCTGGCGTTCCCACCAGGTCCCGCTGGCCCAAACCCACGACAATCCCGAGCACCGCGCGCAGCTCGACGAGTGGCTGCGCAGCTACCAGCCCGAGGAGTTGTTCGACGGCACCGGCGCGTTGCGCCCCGAGCTGCGGGCGCTGGCGCCCCGGGGGGATCGCCGGATGAGCGCCAACCCGCACGCCAACGGCGGGCTGCTGCTGCACGACCTCGACCTGCCCGACTTCCGCGACTACGCCGTGGCCGTACCCCGCCCGGCCGCGGACACCCACGAGGCGACCCGCGTGCTGGGCGCTTTCCTGCGCGACGTGATCGCCCGCAATCCCGACCGGTTCCGTCTGATGGGTCCCGACGAGACGGCCTCCAACCGGCTCGACGCCGTGTACGGGGCGACGGACAAGGTGTGGCTGTCGGCGCTGCAGCCCGACGACGAGAACCTCGCGCCCGACGGCCGGGTGATGGAGGTGCTCTCGGAGCACCTGTGCCAGGGCTGGCTGGAGGGCTACCTGCTGACGGGCCGGCACGGCCTGTTCAACTGCTACGAGGCGTTCGTCCACATCGTCGACTCGATGCTCAACCAGCACGCGAAATGGCTTGCCAGCAGCCGGGAGTTGCCGTGGCGGCGGCCGATCGCGTCGCTGAACTACTTGCTGACCTCGCACGTGTGGCGCCAGGACCACAACGGCGCGTCGCACCAGGACCCCGGGTTCATCGACCTGGTCGCCAACAAGCGGGCCGAGCTGACGCGGGTGTACCTGCCGCCCGACGGCAACACGCTGCTGTCGGTGGCCGACCACTGCCTGCGCAGCCGCGACTACATCAACGTCATCGTCGCCGGCAAGCAGCCCGCCCTGGCCTACCTGGACATGGACGCGGCCATCGCGCACTGCACGCGCGGGCTGGGCATCTGGGAGTGGGCCGGCACCGCGACGTCTTTGGCGGCCGAACCGGATGTGGTGCTGGCCTGCGCGGGCGACATCCCGACGCTGGAGACCCTGGCCGCCGCCGACATCCTGCGCCGCGAGCTGCCCGATCTGCGGGTTCGCGTCATCAACATCGTCGACCTGATGCGGCTACAGCCGGACTCCGAGCACCCACATGGGCTGCCGGACAAGGAGTTCGACGCGCTGTTCGGTGTCGACACACCGGTGATCTTCGCTTACCACGGCTACCCGTGGCTGATTCACCGGCTCACCTATCGGCGCGCCAACCACGTCCACATGCATGTGCGCGGCTTCAAGGAGCGGGGCACCACGACGACGCCGTTCGACATGGTGATGCTCAACGACCTCGACCGGTTCCATTTGGTGATGGACGTGATCGACCGGGTGGACGGGCTGGGCAACCGGGCCGCGGTGCTGCGCCAGCGCATGGCCGACGCCCGCCTGGCCGCGCGGATGTACACCCGCGAGCACGGCGAGGACGACCCCGCGATCGCGGGGTGGACCTGGGAAGGCGAGTGAGCGGAACGAAGTGACGGGAACGAGGCGACCCATGTGGCTGGGAAGGCGAGTGAGCGGAACGAAGTGACGGGAACGAGGCGACCCATGTGGCTGGGAAGGCGAGTGAGCGGAACGAAGTGACGGGAACGAGGCGACCCATGTGGCCGGGAAGGCGAGTGAGCGGAACGAAGTGACGGGAACGAGGCGACCCATGTGGCCGGGAAGGCGAGTGAGCGGAACGAAGTGACGGGAACGAGGCGACCCATGTGGCCGGGAAGGCGAGTGAGCGGAACGAAGTGACGGGAACGAGGCGACCCATGTGGCTGGGAAGGCGAGTGAGCGGAACGAAGTGACGGGAACGAGGCGACCCATGTGGCCGGGAAGGCGAGTGAGCGGAACGCGAGTGATTCGCCGAGACTGAAGCCCCGCACACCCGTCGCGGTGGGCCGGGGCGCCGCTAAACTGGCGCAATGCCCGACGCGACGGTGGCCGCCGACACCCACCCGGTGGTGTCGCAGCTGTCGGCGCTGCACCGGTTGCGCATCCACCTCGACATCGCCGTGGTCGTGGCGGTGCTGGTGCTGACGAACGTGATCGCGCACTTCACCACGCCGTGGGCGAGCATCGCCACCGTCCCGGCCGCCGCCGTCGGCCTGGCGATCCTGATGCGCGCCAGCGGCTTGGACTGGACCGACCTCGGGCTGGGCCGCGAACACTGGAGGTCCGGCCTGGGGTATGCGCTGGCCGCGGTGGCCGTGGTGGCGTCGGTGATCGCGGTCGGGATCCTGCTGCCGGTGACCCGCCCGATGTTCCTGAACAACCACTACGCCACGATCTCCGGGGCCCTGATCGCCTCGATGGTCATCATCCCGCTGCAGACCGTGATCCCCGAGGAGCTGGCGTTTCGCGGCGTGCTGCATGGGGCGCTGAACCGGGCCTGGGGGTTCCGCGGGGTGGCGCTGGCCGGGTCGCTGTTGTTCGGCCTGTGGCACGTCGCCACCTCGCTGGGGCTGACCAGCAGCAACGTCGGCTTCACGCGGCTGTTCGGCGGCGGGTTCGCCGGCATGGTGGCCGGGGTGACGCTTGCCGTGCTGGCCACCGGGGCGGCCGGGTTCGTCTTCAGCTGGCTGCGCCGGCGCAGCGGCAGCCTGATCGCGCCGATCGCCTTGCACTGGTCGCTGAACGGCCTCGGTGCGCTGGCCGCCGCGCTGGTCTGGCACCTGTCGACCTAACGGTTCCACCCGAGGTCAGACGAGTAGCACCGCCGCCCCGGCGATGCGGCCCTCGCTGAGATCGGTCAGGGCCTCGTCGGCCCGGTCGAGCGGGTATTCCGGCGTGGTCACCTCGATGTGGTGCTCGCCGGCGAAGTCGAGGAAGGCCCGGGCGTCGGCCCGGGTGTTCGACGTGACCGACCTGACCTGGCGCTCGAAAAACAGGTGGCGCTGGTAGTTCAGCGGCGGGATGTCCGACAGATGAATGCCCGCGATCGCCAGGGTGCCGCCGCGGTCGAGGGCCTCCAGCGCGGGCAGCACCAGCTCCCCGATGGGCGCGAAAAGGATCGCGGCGTCCAGGCGCACCGGCGGCGGGTCGGCCGCCCCCTGGGCCGACGCGGCCCCCAGCTTGAGTGCGAGCCGCTGCGCGTCGGCCCCGCGGGTCATCACGTGCACCTCGGCGCCCTGCGCCAGCGCGACCTGCGCGGTGATGTGGGCGCTGCCGCCGAAGCCGTACAGGCCCAGCCGTCCGCCCGGCGGCAGCTCGGCGCGCAGCAGCGAGCGGTATCCGATGATGCCGGCGCACAGCAGCGGGGCCAGCTCGCTGTCGCTGTACCCGCTCGGCAGGTGATGTGCGAAAGCCGCTGGGACGGTGGCAAATTCGGCGTAGCCGCCGTCGGCGTCCCAACCGGTGTAGCGCGACTGCGGGCACAGGTTCTCGGCGCCGCGACGGCAGTATTGGCACACCCCGCAGGTGTGCCGCAGCCACGCGATGCCGACCCGGTCCCCCGGCGCGAAATCAGCGCCGGCGTCGGATCCCACCTCGACGACCTCGCCCACCACCTCGTGGCCGGGCGTCACGCCGACGCGGTGCACCGGCAGGTCGCCCTCGGCGACGTGCAGGTCGGTGCGGCACACCCCGCACGCGCGCACCGCGACCAGCAATTCCGAGGGTTCGGGCCGCGGCACCGCGGCCGTGACTTGCTCGAGCGGGGCGGTGCGCACGGGCCCGGGCCGCCGCACCCGCCAGGCGCGCATCGTCGCCGTGTCCGTCGCCGGGGCCATTCCTACATCATGCCGCTATTCGCCACGGCGGCAACGGGTTACCCGCGATCGCCCGTCAGGCGGGCAAGGCCTGCTGTGGCGCCTGCGTCGGCGTAGGGGTGACCTCCCCCGCGGGCGCCTGGCCCGCCGGAGCCGGTGCGGGCGCGGGAGCAGGTGCGGGAGCCGGTGCGGGCGCGGGAGCAGGTGCGGGCGGTGGCGCGCCCGGGGCCGGCGGGGCCGGCGGCGGGGCCCAGGGCTGGATCGACTCGGCGAGCGCCTTGGCGGCTTCCCTGTCCACCGGGTTGTTCGAGGTCCCCAGCCACACCACGAACCAGCGCTGCGGCGGCCCGTTCCCGGCCGAGGGCGACCCCACCACGCCCGTCCAGATCTGGCCGGTCGGCTTGGCTGGGTCGCTGAACTTCACCTCGTAGTACGACGCATTGCCGGTGATGCCGTTGGCGGCGGTCAGCGGGGTGGTGTCCTGGTTCATCCGGGTGCCGGGGTAGGGCATGAAGAACTCACCCATGTCCGAGCCCAGCCGGACGGCGGCCTTGGAGTTGGTGGCCTCGGCGCTGGCGTAGAGCTTTTGGTCCAGCCGGCCCATCACGATGCGGGTGTCGTTCGCGACCGGCGGCGGCTGCCCCGGCATCGGCGGCGCGCCGGTGATCTTGCTGAGCAGCTCGGACCCGTAGTCGAGGTGGGTCGCGTCCGACTCCACCCAGCCGGGCGGCAGGACGAAGCTGAACCCGCCGACGGCGTTGCCGATCCGGCCCGCGTTGGGGTCGACCGGCGGTGGCGGGGGCGCGTTCGGATCGGCCGGCGGCGGCGGCGCCGCGTTCGGATCGCCGGGCGCGCCCGGCTGGGCCGGCGGCGCTCCCGGAGCCGGCGCCGCGTTGGTCGACGGCGGCGCGGGCGCCGGCTCCGGATCGGCTTTCGAGGTCGCCGGCAAGGCGATGGCGACGGCGCCGACACTGGTCGCCGCCGCGATCGCCAGCGTCGCCCACAGTCCCTTGCGCCGGGTCGAGTTCGCGTCCACCTGATCCATGGCGACGAACCTACCGTGTTACGGCTGCGACGCAAGGATCCCTTGGTGCGGTTTTGCCGATGTTGCCGATGTGCAACCTTTTCCGCGCTATCCCGGGTCTGCGCAGGTCATCACGCCGGTGCCGGGTACAGGGTGACCTCGTGCGCCTTGACGGAGAACCACACGCGCTTCCCCGGCGCCAGCCGCAGCTCGGCGGCCGCGTCGGCGGTGATCTCCGCGGCCAGCCCCGGCGCGCCGTCGGGTTGCTCGCGCGCCCGCACCAACACCGCGGACCCGCGCAGATGGACCTCGGCCACCGTCACCTCAGCGGTGTTGCGCGGGCTGCCGTGCGGCCGGTCCCGATACACGGCCACGGCCGCGGGCGGGAACACGGCGACGGCCCTGCCGCCGACGGCCAGCCCGTGGCCCGGCGCCGCATGCCAGCGCGCACCGGAACCGGCGCGCAGCGAGCCGTCGGGATCGAGGGCGCCGTTGACCAGGTTGACCCCCGCGATGCGGGCGCCGAAATGGCTGCGCGGCGCGGAAAGCACGTCGGCGACCGGCCCGACCTCGGCGATCCTCCCGGATTCCAGCACCAGGACCCGATCGGCGAGCGCGAAGACGTCGAGCAGGTCGTGGGTGATCAGGATGACGGCGCAACCGGTGCGGGTAACGGCGCGGCGCAGCACCGCGCGGATCCCCGCCGCGGCGGCGACGTCCAGGCCGCTGAGGGGCTCGTCGAGCAGCAGCACGTCGGGCTCGGCCGCCAGCGCGCGGGCGATCGCGACCCGCTGGGCCTGGCCGCCGGAGAGCTGCCGCGGCCTGCGGTCGGCGAGCGGCTCGGCGTCGACCTCGCGCAGCCAGCGCAGCGCGGCCGCCCGCCCGGCGCCGCGTGCGCGCGGCAGACCGAACGCTGCTCGCCGGCGGCTGTGCGGCCCGAAGGCCACGTTGGCTGCGACGCTCAGGTGCGGGAACAGCAACGGGTCCTGCAGCAGCAACCCCACGCGGCGGTCGTTCGTCGCCACGTTCACCCCGGCCGCGGTGTCGGTCAGCACCCGGTCCCCCAGCCGCACGACCCCCACGTCGGGGCAGACCAGGCCGGCGATGACGTGCAGCGCGGTCGACTTGCCCGCGCCGTTGGGCCCGAGGACGGCGAGCACCTCCCCCGCGGACACCGAAAAGTCCACATCGAGGTGGCGCTCGGCGACCACGGCGCGCAGCTGCAGCTCGCTCATGGGTTACCTGGCCCCGCCGTCCGCGGTCCCGCTCAGCCGGCGCGCGCCCAGCCCCAACACCACCAGCGCGGCCACGACGACCAGCAGGATCGACAACGCCACGGCCGCGTCGGCGTTGTCGATCCGCTGCAGGTAGATCTCCAGCGGCAGCGTCCGGGTGACGCCCTGCCGCGAGCCGGCGAACGTCAGCGTCGCGCCGAACTCCCCCAGCGAGCGGGCGAACGCCAGCACCGCCCCCGACGCCATGCCGGGCAGCAGCAGGGGCAGGGTCACCCGCCACCAGATCGTGCTCGGGCGCGCCCCCAGGGTCGCGGCCACCACCTCGTAGTCGGCGCCCGCGGTGCGGGCGGCGCCCTCGAGCGAGATCACCAGAAACGGCAGCGAGACGAAGGTCTGCGCCAGCACCACCGCGGTCGTGCTGAAGGCGATGCTGAGCCCGGCCGCCTCCAGGTAGCGCCCGAGCAACCCCAGCCGGCCGAACGCGTAGAGCAACGCGATGCCCCCCACCACGGGCGGCAACACCAGCGGCAGCAGGATCAGCGGCCGCAGCAGCCGCACCGCGCGGGCCGTGCTGCGGGCCAACACCAGCGCCATCGGCACTCCCAGCAGCACGCACAGGGCGGTGCTCGTGGCCGCCGTCTTCAGGCTCAGCAGCAGCGCCGTGCGGGACGACGCGCTGGCGATCAACGACCAGAAGTCCGGCCAGTCGACCTTGACCGCGATCGCCAGCAGCGGCAGCGCCACGAACGCGAGCCCCACGGCGGCGGGGACGTATACCCAGCGCGGCAGATCGGTTGGACGTTCGCTAATACGTATGCCCCTAACCGTGGTGGGGAGATCTACACCGGCTTAACCTAGCGCCGCGCATATTGGGAATCGGCTAGCGTCCTGCGCTCGGCGCGGTCAAGTCCGCCGACGCACCGGCTCGAGCGCCTCCGGTGGCGCGGCTCCACCCAATTCAACGCGCAATTCAATGCGCACGACAGCACGGATCATGTTGGGAGGCTTCGGTATCGGTTGTCGGCGTGCAAGCGTCGCCGTCCGCTCTGATGATCGGAATCCGATGGCAGCGGGTTGCGTAAGCGAATTTTCCTCTGCCCCAACCGGTTTCCGGTATCTAGTTGATGCTGGGCGGAGGTTGGGGTTGGAAGGGTGTGTACCACCACCAGTCGGCGCGTTCGCCGAGAGGTCCGGGGCACGGCGCGACGGTGGGTCGGGGAAGGGTCGGTGGGCGGGCCAGCGATGCGGGGCTTAGTGGTCGGCCGGTTTCGTCGGTGACGCTGAGCTCGGATGCGGGTCCGGTGATGGTGATCAGGCCGCGGTGGTGTGATCGGTGGTGATAGGGGCAGACCAGCACCAGGTTGGCCAGCTCGGTGGCACCGCCGTCTTCCCAGTGGCGGATGTGGTGGGCATGGAGACCTCGGGTGGCCCCACAACCGGGGACCGCGCACGTGCGGTCGCGGTGCTCGAGCGCACGACGCAGCCGTCGGCTAATCACCCGGGTCACCCGGCCGGCGCCGATGGGCTCGCCGTCACGTTCGAACCACGCCTCACAGGTGGCATCACAGGTCAGGTACCGGCGTTCGGCGTCGCAGAGCAGCGGGCCCAGATGCAGCGCCGCGACCCGCCGCTTGACGTCGAGATGGACCACCACGGTGGTGTGCTGCCCGTGCGGGCGGCGCGCCACTTCGGTGTCCCATCCGGTCTCGACCAAGCGCATGAACGCCTCGACGGTGCCCGGCAGCGGCGGCGCAGCATCGGATGC
>NZ_MVHD01000035.1 GCF_002086635.1 Mycobacterium alsense
GCTGATCGGCACCGGCGGCACCGGCGGCGCCGGCGGCGCGGCGGCGGCCGCAGGGTCGACGGGCGGCGACGGCGGCCCCGGCGGCAACGCCGTGCTGATCGGCAACGGCGGCAACGGCGGCACCGCCGGAATCGGCGCGGCGGCCACGGGCGCCCCGGGCCCCGGGGGCACGGGAGGGCTGCTGCTGGGCGCCAACGGCCTCTGACGCCCTCCCCCTGTCGCGAGCGGGGAAAGGGGAGCTAGAAGAGGGCCGCCTGCTCGACGACGTTGACCATCGCGCGCAGGCCGATCGCCAGGGCCCGCTCGTCGAGGTCGAAGTTCGGCTGGTGCAGGTCCAACTGCGGCCCGACGCCCGACCACACGCCCAATCGCGCCATCGCGCCGGGAACCTCCTCGAGGTACCAGGAGAAGTCCTCGCCGCCGCCGGACTGGCGGGTGTCGGCCAGCGAGTCGGGACCGACGGCCTCGATGGCGTGGGTGAGGATGCGGGTCGAGACGTCCTCGTTGACCACCGGCGGCACGCCGCGCCGGTACTGCAGGGTGTGTTCGATCCCCAGCGGGGAGAGCAGCGCGGACACGGTCTCGCGGATGATCTCCTCGAGGGCCACCCACGTGTGGCGGCTCGCGGTGCGCACCGTGCCGGCCAGCACGCCGGTCTGCGGTATCGCGTTGGGGGCCACGCCGGCGTTGACCGCGCCCCACACCAGCACCGTCCCGTTGCGCGGGTCGATGCGCCGCGACAGCACACCGGGCAGCCCGGTGATCAGCGTGCCCAGGCCGTAGACGAGGTCGGCGGTCAGGTGCGGGCGCGAGGTGTGCCCGCCCGGCGAATACAGCGTGATCTCGAGCTGGTCGGCCGCCGAGGTGATCGGGCCCTGGCGGATCGCGATCTTGCCCACCTCGAGCCGGGGATCGCAGTGCAGGGCGAAGATTCGCGACACCCCCGCCAGCGCGCCGGCGGCAATGGCGTCGATCGCCCCGCCGGGCATCAGCTCCTCGGCCGCCTGGAAGATCAGTCGCACCCCCACCGGCAGCTCCGGCACCGACGCCAGCGCCAGCGCGGTGCCCAGCAGGATCGCGGTGTGTGCGTCGTGCCCGCACGCGTGCGCGACGTTGGGCATCGTCGAGGCGTACGGCGCGCCGGTGCGCTCGGCCATGGGCAGCGCGTCCATGTCGGCGCGCAGCGCGATCCTCGGCTCGTGCTCGGGGCCGAGGTCGCAGACCAGCCCGGTCCCGCCGGGCAGGACTTTGGGGTTGAGCCCCGCGTCGGCCAGCCGCTCGGCGACGAACTGGGTGGTGGCGAACTCCTGCCGGCCCAACTCCGGATAGCGGTGGATGTGCCGGCGCCACGAGACCAGGTCGGCGTGATGGGCGGCCAACCACGATTCGGCCGTGTCGACGAGGCTCATGATGCCGCCCGCCTGTCGCGGGCGGCCAACACCCGGTCGCGCTCCTCGGGA
The DNA here is from genome assembly GCF_002086635.1 of Mycobacterium alsense. Lineage (GTDB taxonomy): Bacteria > Actinomycetota > Actinomycetes > Mycobacteriales > Mycobacteriaceae > Mycobacterium > Mycobacterium alsense. The sequence continues at coordinate 1,461 of NZ_MVHD01000035.1, forward strand.
GCCTGGGCGAGGTGAACGACGGTGCGCGCCAACATGATTGCGCCATCGACGACCGCGCGGTCGGCGCTGGGACCGGCGGCGGCCGCGGTGAAGGCCCGCTGGTGCACGGTCGCGCCGCCGGCGTCCACCCCGATCACCGGATGGATCCCCGGCAGCACGTGCGTCACGTTGCCCATGTCGGTGCTGCCCATGGGAATCCCGGCCTCCAGCTCCGCTGACAACGGTTCGCGCCCGAGTCGGCGCATCTCGTCGCGGCAAACGTCGGCCAGCCAGGGATCGGGCCTGAGCTCCGCGTATGGCGGTGCCGGGTTGTCGATTTCGTATTCGCAGCCGGCCGCCAGCGCGCCTGCGGCAAAGCACGCGAACATCCTGCCCTCCAGCTCTCGCAGCGAATCCGAATCGACGGCGCGCATCGCATACTGCAACGCCGCGCGGCCGGGTATCACGTTGACGGCCTGCCCACCGTTGGTGACGATCCCGTGCGTCAGTTGGCCCGGCGCCAATTGCTGGCGCAGCACCCCGATGGCCACCTGCGCGACGGTCACGGCGTCGGCCGCGTTGACACCCATGAACGGCGCGACGGCGGCATGCGATTCCTTGCCACGGTAGTCGACGACCACTTCCGACAACGCCAGCGAGCGGGCCGCGGCGATGTCGGTCGGCCCGGGATGCACCATCACCGCGGCCGCGACGTCGTCGAACGTTCCGGCCTGCAGCAGCAGCGCCTTGCCACCGCCCGCCTCCTCGGCGGGGGTGCCCAGCAGCGCCACCCGCAGGCCCAGCTCGTCGGCCACCTCGGCCAGCGCCAGCGCGGCCCCGACCGCCGAGGCCGCGATGATGTTGTGGCCGCAGGCGTGCCCGATCTCGGGCAGCGCGTCGTACTCGGCGCAGACCCCGACCACCAGCGGCCCGCCGCCGAAGTCGGCACGAAACGCGGTGTCCAGGCCCCCGGCCGGCGCGGTGATCTCGAAACCGCGCTCGGCGACCAACGCCTGCGCCTTGGCGCAGCTGCGGTGCTCCGCGAACGCCAGCTCGGGCTCGGCGTGGATGGCGTGGGACAGCTCGACGAGCTCCCCGCCACGCCGCCGCACGACGTCCTCGACCCTGTCCAACGGGTCCGACGGTCTCAACGGGGTGGTTGGCACTCTCGCAGTATCCCACCGCCGCCGTCGCGCCTCGGACAGCAAACCGTTCAACCTGCATTTCCGCGTTCAAGTGGACTAAAAGTATGTAACTCTGCTATTTATATGACATCTGTTCAACGCAGCGGTCTCCAGCAGAAGGGATCCATCGATGAGCTTTTTGGTGCTGCCCCCCGAGGTGAACTCGCTGCGGATGTTCATCGGCGCGGGGTCGGCGCCCATGCTGGAGGCCGCGGCGGCCTGGGACGGCCTGGCGTCCGAGCTTGCCACGGCGGCGTCGGCGTTCGCGTCGGTGACCTCCGGCCTGACGGGCCAGGCCTGGCAGGGCCCGGCGGCGGCGGCGATGATGTCGGCGGCCACGCCCTACGCCGGCTTCTTGAGCGCGGCGGCCGCCCAGGCCCAGAACGCGGCCGCGCAAGCGCAGTCGGTGGCCGCGGTGTTCGAGTCCGCGCTGGCGGCGACCGTGCACCCGGTGGCGGTCGACGCCAATCGCAGCGGGCTGGTGTCGCTGGTGATGTCGAACCTGTTCGGCCAGAACGCCCCGGCGATCGCGGCCACCGAGGCCGAGTACGAGCAGATGTGGGCCCAGGACGTGGCCGCGATGGTCGACTATCACGCCGGCGCGTCCGCGGCCGCCGAGCAGATCGCGTCGTGGCCGCCCCTGAAGGCACTCGACAGCATCTTCGGGCCGCTGGACAGCATCCCGGGCCTCTACGTCGGAGGCGTCGGCAACCTCAAGCTCTTGACCCTGGGCATCGGCAACCAGCTGGCGTGGAACCTGGGCAGCGGCAACAACGGCCAGATCAACCTGGGCAGCGGCAACCTCGGCGACGTCAACCTGGGCAGCGGCAACTTCGGCTTCTGGAACCTGGGCAGCGGCAACATCGGCAACCTGAACCTGGGCAGCGGCAACATCGGCGGCTACAACCTGGGCAGCGGCAACAACGGCAGCTACAACTTCGGCTTCGGCAACAACGGCGGCAACAACTTCGGCTTCGGCAACCTCGGCTCGGCCAACATCGGCTTCGGCAACACCGGCACCGGAAACATCGGCATCGGGCTCACCGGCGACCACCAGATCGGCATCAATTTCGCGGGCGGTCTGAACTCCGGGATCGGCAACATCGGGTTCGGCAACTCGGGCACCGGCAACATCGGCTTCTTCAACTCGGGCACCGGCAACATCGGGATCGGCAACTCGGGCCAGTTCAACTCCGGCATCGCCAACGCGGGGAACTTCGCCACCGGGCTGTTCAACTCGGGGTCGACGGACACGGGCGTGTTCAACTCGGGCGACTACAACACCGGCGCCTTCAACGCCGGCAACTACAACACGGGTTTCTGGAACTCGGGCAGCGTCAACACGGGCGTGTTCAACTCCGGCGACCTCAACACCGGCGTGGGCCACCTGTTCACCGGACCCGGCGTCAGCTCGGGCTTCGGCAACGCGGGCGCCGGGAGCTCCGGGTTCGGCAACACCGGTGACAACGCCTCCGGCGTCGGGAACACCGGCGACTACGTCTCGGGCGTCTTCAACTCCGGGCTCGCCGCGATCAGCGGCGTGCTGAACGCCGCGCCCGCCGGCTTCACGTCGGGCGTGTCCAACCTGCGCGACTTGCTGACGGGTTTCTTCGGCAACTAGTCGTTAAGCTCGCCCAGTGTGAGCGAAGGCGCGCCCGACCCCGACGGCCTCGCGCGGCGGGCGGCGCGGGCGATCGCCGAGCGCACCGGGGTCGACGGGCACGACGTCGCGATCGTTCTCGGGTCGGGGTGGCGGCCGGCGGTGGCGGCCCTGGGAGCACCGGACGTCGTGCTGCCCCAGGCCGAGCTGCCCGGGTTCGCGCCGCCGACCGCCGTCGGGCACACCGGCGAGCTGATCTCGATGCGCATCGGCGCCCGGCGGGTGCTGGTGCTGGTGGGTCGCGTGCACGCCTACGAGGGCCACGACCTGTGCCATGTGGTGCACGCGGTCCGGGCGGCCTGCGCGGCGGGCGTGCGCACGGTCGTGCTCACCAACGCGGCCGGCGGGTTGCGGCCCGACCTGGCGATCGGCGAGCCGGTGCTGATCAGCGACCACCTCAACCTCACCGGGCGCTCGCCGCTGGTCGGCCCGCGGTTCGTGGACCTGACGGACGCCTACAGTCCGCGGCTGCGGGAGCTGGCGCGCCGGGCCGACCCGCACCTGGCCGAGGGCGTCTACGCCGGGATGCCCGGCCCGCACTACGAGACCCCGGCGGAAATCCGGATGCTGCGGGTGCTGGGCGCCGACCTCGTCGGCATGTCGACGGTGCACGAGACGATCGCGGCGCGCGAGGCCGGCGCCGAGGTGCTGGGGGTGTCGCTGGTGACCAACCTGGCGGCGGGGATCTCCGGGCAGCCGTTGGCCCATGCCGACGTGCTGGCCGCCGGGGCCGCGTCGGCGGCCCGGCTGGGCACGCTGCTGGCCGGCGTCGTCGAGCGCCTGTAGCGGCATGAACCCCGAGGAGTGGATCGCGCACGATCCGGACCCCGGGACGGCCGCCGAGCTGGCCGCCTGCGACCCCGACGAGCTCGCGGCCCGATTCGCGCGCCCGCTCACGTTCGGCACCGCGGGGTTGCGCGGCCCGGTGCGCGGCGGGCCCGACGCCATGAATGTCGCGGTGGTGTCGCGCGCGACGTGGGCGGTGGCCCGCGTGCTCACCGAGCGCGGCCTGGCCGGCGCGCCGGTGATCGTCGGCCGCGACGCCCGCCACGGCTCGGCGGTGTTCGCCACCGTCACCGCCGAAGTCCTTGCCGCCGAAGGGTATTCGGTGCTGCTCCTGCCCGGGCCGGTGCCCACGCCGGTGGTCGCTTTCGGGGTGCGCCACACCGGCGCCGCCGCAGGGGTGCAGATCACCGCGTCGCACAACCCGCCGGCCGACAACGGCTACAAGGTGTACTTCGAGGGCGGCGTCCAGATCGTCTCGCCCACCGACCGCCAGATCGAAGGCGCCATGGCCGCCGCGCCGCCGGCCGACCGGATCGCCCGCACGCCCGTCGCGCCGGCGAACGCCGACCTGGTGGAGCGCTACATCGCGCGCGCGGCAGCCCTGCGGCGCTCGGCGGGATCCGTGCGGGTGGCGCTGACGGCGCTGCACGGGGTGGGCGGCGAGGTGGCCGTCGAGACCCTGCGCCGGGCGGGATTCGAGCAGGTGCACACCGTCGGCGCCCAGTTCGAGCCCGACCCCGACTTCCCCACCGTCGCGTTTCCCAACCCCGAGGAGCCCGGGGCCACCGACGCGCTGCTCGCCCTGGCCGCGCAGGTGCGGGCCGACGTGGCGATCGCGCTGGATCCCGACGCCGACCGATGCGCGGTCGGCATACCCGACCGGTCGGGCTGGCGGATGCTGTCCGGTGACGAAACCGGTTGGCTACTGGGCGATTACATCTTGTCGCAGCAGCAGCCCCTCGGGACCGCCGTCGTGGCCAGCACGGTGGTGTCGTCGCGGATGCTGTCCGCGATCGCCGCGCGCTACGGCGCGACCCACGTCGAGACCCCCACCGGATTCAAGTGGCTGGCGCGCGCCGACGAGGGCGTGCCCGGCGGCATCCTGGTCTACGCCTACGAGGAGGCGATCGGCCACTGCGCCGACCCGGACGCCGTGCGCGACAAGGACGGCATCAGCGCGGCGGTGCTGGTGTGCGACCTGGTGGCCGCGCTGCGGGGGCGGGGCCGTTCGGTGCCCGACCGGCTCGACGAGTTGGCCCGGCGCCATGGCGTGCACGAGGTCGCGGCGGTGTCGCGGCGGGTGGCCGACCCCGCCGAGGCGGCCGAGCTGATGCGGCGGCTGCGGGCGGCCCCGCCGGCGCGGCTGGCCGGCTACCCCGCGGCGGCCACCGACACCGCGGACACGCTGATCGTCACCGGCGGCGACCGCGACACGTCGGCGCGGGTGGCGGTGCGCCCGTCGGGAACCGAACCGAAGCTCAAGTGCTACTTGGAGATTCGCTGCGCACCGACCGATGACGTGCCGGCGGCGCGGGAGCGGGCGAGGGCGCTGCGCGACGAACTGGTCGCCGAGGTGCGGGCGTGGTGAGTCAGCGGGGCCCGAACTGGCGGTCGCCCGCGTCACCGAGACCCGGCACGATGTAGGCGATCTCGTTGAGGCCGTCGTCGACGGCCACGGTGAACAGCCGCGCGTCCGGAGCCGCTTTGTCCAGGGCGGCAATGCCTTCCGGCGCGGCCACCACGCACAACACGGCGACGCTCGTGGCGCCGCGGCGGTGCAGCAGGTCGATCGTGTGCGTGATCGACCCGCCGGTGGCCAGCATCGGGTCGAGGACCATGACCGGCAGGCCGGCCAGGTCGTCGGGCAGCGACTCCAGATAGCCCGCCGCGCGGTGGGTTTCCTCGTCGCGGGCGACCCCGACGAATCCGACCCGGGCCTCCGGCAGCAGCTCGAGGGCCTCGTCGACCATGCCGAGCCCGGCGCGCAGCACGGGCACCAGCACGGGCGGGTTGGCCAGGCGCACCCCGAGCGTCTCGGCGACGGGCGTGCGGATCGGGAAGGTCTCGCGGCCGGCGTCCCGGGTGGCCTCGTACACCAGCATCCGGGTCAGGTCGCGCAGCGCGGCCCGGAAGGCGGCGTTACCGGTGCGCTCGTCGCGCAGCGTGGTCAGCCGGGCGAGGGCCAGCGGGTGATCCACGACGCGCACCTCCACGGGATCCGACCCTATATAACGATCGCGCCCCGATTGGCTAAAGCCGCGTTGACACGCTCGCGTGGCCGCCGTCCGCCCGCCGGATGCGCCCCTATACTCCCCCGCGTGCTGAGCCGAATCGAGGGTGCGCTCCGGCTGATCGGCGCGGCGGCGCTGGCGGTGTGCGCGGCAGTGGTGGTCACCCCGTCGGCCCCGCGGGTGGCCCTGCGCGCGGCCGCGCTGCCGCGTCCCGCGCACGTCGTGATCGTCATCGAGGAGAACCGATCGCAGGCCAACATCATCGGCAGCAAGTCGGCGCCGTTCATCAACGCGCTGGCGGCACGCGGCGCCATGATGGCGCAGTCGTTCGCCGAGACGCACCCCAGCGAGCCGAACTACCTGGCGCTGTTCGCGGGCAGCACGCTGGGCGTGACCAAGGACGTGTGTCCGGTCAATGCCGGCGCAACCCCCAACCTGGCGTCCGAATTGCTGTCCGCCGGTTACACATTCGTCGGCTACGCCGAAAGCCTGCCCGCCGTCGGGTCGCCGGTGTGCAGCGCGGGCAAGTACGCGCGCAAGCACGTGCCCTGGGCCAACTTCAGCAATGTGCCGGCGGCGAACTCGCTGCCGTTCTCGGCCTTTCCGATGGGCAACTACGCCAGCCTGCCGACGGTGTCGTTCGTGATCCCCAACAACGACGACAACATGCACGACGGCTCGATCGCCCAGGGCGACGCGTGGCTGAGCCGCGCGCTGTCCGGATACGCCAACTGGGCGGTGGCCAACAACAGCCTGCTCGTCCTGACGTGGGACGAGGACGACGGCAGCCCGCGCAATCAGATCCCGACCGTGATCTACGGCGCCCACGTGCAGCCCGGCACCTACAACGAGCGGATCAACCACTACAGCGTGCTCGCCACGCTCGAGGAAATGTACGGGCTGCCCAAACTCGGCTACGCGGCCGCCGCCGCGCCGATCGCCACCATCTGGGCCCCCTGACTCCCGGGCACCCTCATGGCCGGACCGGGCACCTTCGCCGCCCGTCGCTATTCTGTGCCGCATGGCTGCTGACCTCGTGCCGATCCGCCTGAGCCTGTCCGCCGGTGACCGCTACACCGTGTGGGCGCCCCGTTGGCGCGACGCCGGCGACGAGTGGGAGGCGTTCCTGGGCAAGGACGAGGACCTCTACGGGTTCGAGTCCGTCGCCGACCTGGTGGCGTTCGTGCGCACCGACACCGACAACGATCTGGTCGACCACCCGGCGTGGCCGTACCTGACGTCGGCGCACGCCCATCGCTTCCAGCCCGCCGAGGACAAGCACTTCGATCTGGTCGCCGTCGAGGAGCTGGTGGCCGAGAAGCCGACCGAGCAGTCGGTGGCCGCCCTGGCCGGCGCCCTGTCGATCGTGTCGTCGATCGGTTCGGTCTGCGACCTGCCGGCGGTCGCCAAGTTCTTCAACGGCAACCCCAACCTGGGCACGGTGGCCGGCGGGATCGACACCTTCACCGGCAAGGCGGGCCAGAAGCGCTGGAACGCGATCGCCGAGGTCATCGGGCGCGGTTGGGACGACGTGCTCGGCGCGATCGACGAGCTCGTCAGCACCCCCGACGTCGACGCCGAGTACTCGGCCAAGGCCGCCGAGGAGCTGGCCGAAGAGCCCGAGGAAGAGTTCGAAGAAGAGCCCGAGGTCGAGGAACTCGAAGAAGCCGCCGAGGAGGCGGTCGACGAGTCCGCGGAGGAGCCCGGCTCCGAAGGCGCCCCGGACTCCGAGGCCGAGGGCCGCGCGGCGGGTGACACCGTCGTGCTGGGCGGCGACGAGGACTTCTGGGTTCAGGTGGGCATCGACCCGATCCGCGTCATGACCGGTGCCGGCACGTTCTACACGCTGCGCTGCTACCTGGACGAGCGCCCGATCTTTCTGGGCCGCAACGGCCGCATCAGCGTGTTCACCTCCGAGCGGGCGCTGGCGCGCTACCTCGCCGACGAGCACGACCACGACCTTGCCGACCTGAGCACCTACGACGACATCCGCACCGCCGCGACGGACGGCTCGCTGGAGGTCGACGTCACCGACGACAACGTCTACGTGCTGAGCGGGCTGGCCGACGACTTCGCCGACGGCCCCGACGCCGTGGACCGCGACCAGCTCGACCTGGCCGTCGAGCTGCTCCGCGACATCGGTGACTACTCGGAGGACCCGACCGTGGACAAGGCGCTCGACACCGCCCGGCCCCTGGGCAAGCTGGTGGGCTACGTGCTGGAGCCCGATTCGGTGGCCAAACCCGGGCCCCCGTACGCCGCGGCGGTGCGCGAGTGGGAAAAGCTGGAACGATTCGTCGAGGGCCGGCTCAGGAGAGAATAGGCACGTGTCCCTTCCCGGCGTCGGCCCGCTGCCGCTCTACGGGTTTCACCGCCCGGGCATGCTGCTGTTCGCCGTGGTGCCGCTGGCGCTGCTCGCCTTCTACGTCGTGGTGCAGGCCCGGCGCCGACGCCGCCTGCGCCGGTTCACCGAGGCGCAGGTGCCGCAGTCGCGGTGGCGGCACCTTCCGATCGCGGTCGCGCTGCTGTCGTTGCTGCTGCTGACCGTCGCGCTGGCCACCCCCACGCACGACATGCGCATCCCGCGCAACCGGGCCTGCGTCGTGCTGGTCATCGACATGTCCAACTCGATGCGGGCGACCGACGTCGAACCCAACCGGCTCAAGGCCGCCGAGCAGGCGGCCACCCAGTTCGCGACCCAGCTGACCCCGGGGATCAACCTCGGGCTGGTCGGGTTCGCCGGAATTCCGTACCTGCTGGTGCCGCCGACCCCGCAGCACCAGGCGACCATCGATGCCCTGAAGAAGCTGGAGTTCGCCGACGGGACGGCTACGGGTGAGGCGATCTTCACCGCCCTGCGCGCCGTCGGCGCCGCCGCCGTCACGGGCGGGGACACGCCGCCGCCGGCGCGCATCGTGCTGCTCTCCGACGGCGGGGAGAACAAGCCGACCAACCCCAGCGACCCGCACGACGGCGCCTACACCGCGGCGCGCCTGGCCAAGGACCAGGGCGTGCCGGTCTCGACGATCTCGTTCGGGACGAAGGGCGGCGAGATCGAGATGAACGGGCAGCGCGTCGCCGTCCCCGTCTCGACCGACCAGATGAAGACCATCGCCCGGCTCTCCGGTGGCCAGGCGTATACGGCGACCAACCTCAGCGAGCTGGACAAGAGCTACGACGCCATCGAGAACGACATCGGGTTTCGGGTGGTGCCCGGGCCCGGCAGCGCCGGGTGGCTGCGCCTGGGCGTCATCGCCGCCCTGATCGCCACGGCGCTGGGCCTGCTGATCAACCGGCGGCTGCCCACCTGATCGCTCAGGCGGGCAGCCTGCTGTTCAGCGCCAGGCCGGCCAGGATGGCACCGGCCAGCAGCACCGCGCCGAGCAGCATCCAGGCGGCGCTGGCGTCGCCCTTGACGGTCTCGTAGCCGATCTGGCGCTGCAGCGTCGAATAGACCTGTTCGAGCGATTCCAGGCTGTCGGCGTGGAACGCCTGGCCGTCGGTGATCTTGCAGATCTCCTGCAGGGTCTGGTCGTCGACCGGGACGGGAATGTTGGCGCCCTGGTATTCGACGGTGCCGTAGGGCGTGCCGAACGAGATCGTCGATATCTGCACCTCCGCGGCCCTGGCCGCCCGCGCGGCGGTGAACGCGCCCTGCGGCGCGTTGGGGTCCAGCGGCACGTTCTCGGCGCCGTCGGATTCCAGCACGATCCGCGCGGGCGGCGGTCCCTCGCCGCCGCCCATCACCGAGCCGACCGTGGCGATCGCCTGCAGCGCGGTGAAAAGCCCTTCCCCCGTCGCGGTTTTCGGCATCGGCTTGAGGCCGTCGATCGCCGACTTCACGGCGCCACGGTTGGTCGTCGGGGACACCAGCAGCGAGGCGTTGGCCGCGAAGGCGACCAGGCCCAGGTTGATGGCCGGCGTGAGCTCGTCGGCGAACTTCTTGCCGGCCTCCTTCGCGGCGGCCAGCCGGGTCGGGGCGACGTCGGTGGCGGCCATGGATTCCGAGACGTCGATGACCAGCATCACGACCGCGCGGTTGAGCGGGATCCGGATGTCCGACGTCGGCCCGGCCATGGCGGTGGTGAGCAACACCAGCGACGTGGCGAGCAGGATCGTCGGCACGTGGCGCCACCGGCCCGACCGCGGCGGCGCGACCCGCTCCAGCACCTCCATGTTGGCGAACCGCAGCACGCGGCGGCGGCGGGCGAACTGCACCGCGATGTAGATCCCGATCACCAACAGCACGACCAGCAGCACCAGGAAGAACCAGGCGTTCTGGAAGCCGGTGAGCGACACGGGGCCCAGCAGCGGCAGCTTCATGTCCAGCCACACTATTCGCCGAGGGCCCCCGGCGCATGGGCCGCGCCCGGCGACGGATCAGGATGCCGGGGAGGCCATCGCGCGGATGCGCCGGAGCGTGAGCCGGGCGGCCCACATCGACAGCGACGGCGAGAGGCGGTCGAGGTACCACACCGCCTTCCACCACGCCGGCAACACGATGATGGCGTGGTTGCGCGACACCGCGCGAAGGGCGCGCCGCGCGAAATCCTCGGGCGCCATCGGCCGCGTCGGCCCCCAGAACTTGAGCAGCTCTTCGTCGCTCACGCCCTCGTATCGCCCGTACTTGCCGAAGGTGAGGATCGGGGTACGGATCGCGCCGGGGCACAGCACCGACACGCGCACGCCGTGGCGCGCGGCCTCCGCCCGCAGCGCCTTGGAGATCCCGACGACGGCGTGCTTGGTGGCGGTGTAGCTGGCCGCACCCGGGGTGGCGACGAGGCCCGCCATCGACGCGGTGTTCACGATGTGGCCCGAACCCTGGCCGATCATGATCGGGTACACCGCCTGAATGCCGTGCACCACACCGCGCAGGTTCACGTCGAAGACGTCGTTCCAGTCGTCGAGGGTGTACGAGTCGACCTCACCGCCGACGCCGATGCCGGCGTTGTTGAACAGGTAGTCGATCCGCCCGGCACCTCGCACCGCTTCGGCGACCGCGCGCCCGAACGACGGGTAGTCGCGGACGTCGAGCTCGATCGCGTGCGCCTTGGCGCCGCCGCCGTCGAGGCGCCCCGCGAGCTCCCGCGCGGCGTCGATTTGGCGATCGGCGATCCAGACCTCCGCGCCGCCGTCGGCCAGCGTGGCGGCCAGCGCGGCCCCGATCCCCGACGCGCCGCCGGTGACGAACGCAACCTTGCCGGACATCCTCGCCGTCACGGGGGAAGGATAGTCGCCGGCGCCCGAACAAGGCCGAACAAGGCCGAACAAGGCCGATCGGGGGCCGACCGAGGGCCGAACAAGGCCGATCGGGGGCCGATCCATCCGAATTGTGTTACAAGCGCGACGGTTCGGGGAACACCGTGTCATAGACGGCGCCCACTGGGGGCGCCGCGACGACGGGAGCAGAAATGATTGGCTCAATCATCCTCGCGATAATCGTGGGAGCGATCATCGGTGTGGTGGCGCGTCTGGTGATGCCGGGCAAGCAAAGCATCGGCATGATCATGACGGTCCTACTCGGCGCCGTTGGTGGCCTGATCGGTTCGGTCGTGGCCGGCCAATTCGGTTACCACAACGCCAATGGCGGAATCGCCTGGATTCCCTTCTTCATCGGCGTCGTGGTCGCCGTCGTGCTGATCGCGATCTACGAAGCGGTGACGGGCCGCCGTTCGGGCACCAGGTTGACGCGCTAGCCGATCAGCACGGCGTACCGGGGTTTGATCACCTCGTCGATGATCGCCAGCCGCTCGTCGAACGGGATGAACGCCGACTTCATCGCGTTGATGGTGAATCGCTCGAGGTCGCTCCACCCATAGCCGAAAGCCTCGATGAGCCTCGACATTTCGAGGCTCATCGAGGTGTCGCTGATGAGCCTGTTGTCCGTGTTGACGGTGACGCGGAAGCGGGCGCGGGCGAGCAGGTCGAAGGGGTGCTCCGCGATGCTTTTGACGGCGCCGGTCTGCACGTTCGAGCTGGGACACAGCTCCAGCGGAATTCGCTTGTCCCGCAAGATCGATGCCAGCCGGCCCAACCGGACCCGCCCGCCGTCCCCGTCTTCCAGGACCTCGATGTCGTCGACGATGCGCACCCCGTGGCCCAGGCGGTCGGCGCCGCAGAACGCGATCGCCTCGTGGATGGACGGCAGCCCGAACGCCTCACCGGCGTGAATGGTGAAGCGCGCGTTGTGGTCTCGCATGTATTCGAAGGCATCCAGGTGCCGCGTCGGCGGATTGCCCGCCTCGGCGCCCGCGATGTCGAACCCGACGACGCCCTTGTCGCGGAAGCGGATTGCCAGTTCGGCGATCTCCCGGGACACCGCGGCGTGGCGCATCGCGGTGACCAACAGCCGCACCTTGATCGGGCGGCCGTTGGCGGCGCAGGCCGTCTCGCCGGCGGCGAAGCCCTCCAGCACGGCGTCGACGATCTCGTCGAAGCTCAAGCCGCGGTCGATGTGCAGCTCGGGTGCGAAGCGGACCTCGGCGTAGACGACGGAGTCGTCGGCCAGGTCTTCGACGCACTCGTAGGCGACGCGGTAGAGGGCGTCGGCCGTCTGCATCACGGCGACGGTGTGCGAGAACGGCTCCAGGTAGCGCTCCAGGGAGCCGCTGTGCGAGCGGGTGCGGAACCACTTCGCCAGCTCGTCGGCGTCGGTGGCCGGCAGGCCGTCGTAGCCGATCTGGGCGGCGATGTCGATCACGGTCGACGGGCGCAGCCCGCCGTCGAGGTGATCGTGGAGCAGGGCCTTGGGGGCCTTTTTGATCTGCGGCAAATCCAGCGGTGTGGTCACGGGGCGATCCGATCGACGATCAGCGGCCGCGAGAGCGGCGGCGTGTCCGCGACGCTGAAGCCGCCGTCCAGCTCGGCCATCGCGGCGCCGAGGCGTTCGGGGATGTCGGTGTAGAGGGTGAACAGCGGCTCACCGGCCGCGACCGGCTCGCCGGGGCGGCGGTGGATCCTGACCCCGGCGCCGGGCTGCACCGGATGGCCCGGGCGGGACCTGCCCGCGCCGAGCCGCCAAGCCGCCAGCCCCACCGCCATCGCGTCGATATCGCCCATTGTGCCGCCCCGCGGGGCGGTCACGGTCTCGGCACACGCACCGACCGGCAGCGGCACCGACAGGTCGCCGCCCTGGGCCGCGATGAGCTGGCGAAACCGGTCCATCGCGGTCCCGTCGCGCAGCGCCCGGGCCGGGTCGCGGTCACCGATCCCGGCCAGCTCGAGCATCTCGGCGGCCAGCCGGACCGTCAGCTCGGCCACGTCGGGCGGGCCGCCGCCGGCCAGCACCTCCAGCGCCTCGGCGACCTCGAGCGCGTTGCCGACGGTCGCACCCAGCGGCCGGTTCATGTCCGTCAACAGCGCGCGGGTGGGCACCCCGTGCGCGGCGCCCAGCTCCACCATGGCGTGCGCCAGCTCGCGGCTCTGCGCCTCCGAGGCCGTCAGCGCCCCGGACCCGACCTTCACGTCGAGCACCAGCGCTCCCGCGCCCTCGGCCAGCTTCTTGCTCATCACCGAGCTGGCGATGAGCGGCAGCGACTCGACGGTGGCGGTGACGTCGCGCAGCGCGTAGAGCTTGGCGTCGGCCGGCGCCAGCTCGCCGGCCGCGAAGATGGCGGCGCCGACGTCGCGAAGCTGGTCGCGCACCCGGGGGTTGGACAGCCGCGCGGTGAACCCGGCGATCGATTCCAGCTTGTCCAGGGTGCCGCCGGTGTGCCCCAGCCCGCGCCCCGACGCCTGGGGCACCGCCGCGCCGCAGGCGGCGACGAGGGGCACCAGCGCCAGGGTGATCTTGTCCCCGACGCCGCCGGTCGAGTGCTTGTCCACGGTCGGCACGCCCAGGTCGGAAAAGTCCAGCCGCTCCCCCGACGCCAGCATCGCCGCCGTCCACCGGGCGAGCTCCCCGCGGTCCAGGCCGCGCCACACGATGGCCATCAGCAGCGCCGACATCTGCTCGTCGGCGACCCGGCCGTCGGTGTAGGCGGCGATGACCCAGTCGATGGCGGCGTCGGACAGCCGCCCCCCGTCGCGTTTGGTCCGGATCACCGTGGGCGCGTCGAAGGTCACGGCCGTTCCCGCGGCAGGTCGGCGGTGAACGCGTCGGGCAGCAGCTCGCCGAGGCGGCGCGGCCCGGCCGGATGGTCGACGAGCAGCCCCGGGCCGCCGTGCTCCAGCAGCACCTGGCGGCAGCGCCCGCACGGCATCAGCGGGCGCCCGCGGGCGTCCACGCACGCCAGCGCGACCAGCCGGCCCCCGCCGCCGGAATGCAGGGCGCAGACCACGCCGCATTCGGCACAGAGACCAAGGCCATATGAGACGTTCTCCACATTGCAACCGGTGACGACGCGGCCGTCGTCGACCAGCGCGGCCGCCCCCACCGCGAACCCCGAATACGGCGCGTAGGCCCCCGCCGCGGCATGGATTGCCTTGTCCCGCAGCGCATTCCAGTCGACTTCCGGCATACCGACCACCTCACCGCATCGGCCCACTTGTGACAGCCACCCTAACCCTGACCCGACACTTCGCTTGCGGGACTGTTCGGCGCGACCGACAACCTGGCAGGGTTAGGGTGAATTGCCGGCTTTCGGTGGGTGCCCGGACGTCGGAGAAAGGCGGTGGGGACTTGGTGACATCGGCCCCGTCGCGCAAGCGGCGACCACCGCGGACGCTGTACCGGGGCGATCCCGGCATGTGGGCGTGGGTGCTGCACCGCATCAGCGGCGCGACGATCTTCTTCTTCCTGTTCGTCCACGTCCTGGACTCCGCCATGCTGCGGGTGAACCCGCAGACCTACAACGCGGTGATCGGCGATTACCAGACCCCGATCGTGGGGCTGATGGAGTACGGGCTGATCGCGGCGGTGCTTTTCCACGGGCTGAACGGCATCCGGGTCATCCTGATCGACTTCTGGTCGGAGGGGCCCCGCCACCAGCGGCTGATGTTCTGGATCGTCTGGATCGTCTTTCTGCTGCTGATGGTCCCGGCCGGCGTGGTGACCGGCATCCACATCACGGAGCACCTCCGATGACCGGGCCGGACCTCCAGCTGGGGCGCGGGCAGGCGGCGCCGGTCAAGCAGCGCTTCTACGACCGTCCCGCCAGCCTGGACAACCCGCGCTCGCCGCGGCGGCGCGCCGGCATCCCCAACTTCGAGAAATTCGCGTGGCTGTTCATGCGGTTTTCCGGGATCGCGCTGGTGTTCCTGGCGATCGGGCACCTGTTCATCATGCTGATGTGGGACGACGGCGTGTACCGCATCGACTTCAACTACGTGGCGCAGCGCTGGCATTCGCCGTTCTGGCAGATCTGGGACATGGCGCTGCTGTGGCTGGCGGAACTGCACGGCGGCAACGGGCTGCGCACCATCATCGACGACTACAGCCGCAAGAATTCCACCCGGTTCTGGCTCAACAGCCTGCTGTTGTTGTCGATGGGTTTCACGCTGGTGCTGGGCACCTACGTGCTGGTGACGTTCGACGCGAACATCTCGTGACACTCGTGAAAGGCGAGCCGTGATCTCCCAACACCGATACGACGTGGTCATCGTCGGCGCGGGCGGTGCCGGGATGCGCGCGGCGGTGGAGGCCGGGCCGCGCGTCCGCACCGCCGTGTTGACCAAGCTGTACCCCACCCGCAGCCACACCGGCGCCGCCCAGGGCGGCATGTGCGCCGCGCTGGCCAACGTCGAGGACGACAACTGGGAGTGGCACACCTTCGACACCGTCAAGGGCGGCGACTACCTCGCCGACCAGGACGCCGTGGAGATCATGTGCAAGGAGGCCATCGACGCGGTGCTCGACCTGGAGAAGATGGGGATGCCGTTCAACCGCACCCCCGAGGGCCGCATCGACCAGCGCCGCTTCGGCGGCCACACCCGCGACCACGGCAAGGCCCCGGTGCGCCGGGCCTGCTACGCCGCCGACCGCACCGGTCACATGATCCTGCAGACGCTCTACCAGAACTGCGTGCGCCACGACGTGCAGTTCTTCAACGAGTTCTACGCGCTGGACCTGGTGCTCACCCAGACCCCGACGGGCCCGGTGGCCACCGGCGTCGTCGCCTACGAGCTCGCGACGGGTGAGATCCACGTCTTCCACGCCAAGGCCGTCGTCATCGCCACCGGCGGTTCGGGCCGCATGTACAAGACCACGTCGAACGCGCACACGCTGACCGGCGACGGCATCGGCATCGTCTTCCGCAAGGGGCTTCCGTTGGAGGACATGGAGTTTCATCAGTTCCATCCGACCGGACTGGCCGGCCTGGGCATCCTGATCTCCGAGGCCGTGCGCGGCGAGGGCGGCCGGCTACTCAACGCCGACGGTGAGCGGTTCATGGAGCGCTACGCGCCGACGATCGTCGACCTGGCACCCCGCGACATCGTCGCCCGCTCAATGGTTTTGGAGGTTTTGGAGGGCCGGGGGGCGGGCCCCAACAAGGACTACGTCTACATCGACGTGCGCCACCTCGGCGAGGACGTGCTCGAGGCCAAGCTGCCCGACATCACCGAGTTCGCGCGCACCTATCTGGGCGTGGATCCGGTGCACGAGCTGGTCCCGGTCTACCCGACGTGCCACTACGTGATGGGCGGCATCCCGACCACCGTGACCGCACAGGTGTTGCGGGACAACACTTCCACGGTGCCCGGCCTGTACGCGGCCGGCGAGTGCGCGTGCGTGTCGGTGCACGGGGCGAACCGGCTGGGCACCAATTCGCTGCTGGACATCAACGTCTTCGGCCGCCGCGCCGGCATCGCCGCCGCCTCGTACGCCCGCGGGCACGACTTCGTCGACATGCCGCCGGAGCCGGCGGCGATGGTCGTCGGCTGGGTGCGTGACATCCTCTCCGAGCACGGCAACGAGCGCGTCGCCGACATCCGCGGCGCCCTGCAGCAGACGATGGACAACAACGCCGCGGTGTTCCGCACCGAGGAGACGCTCAAGCAGGCCCTGACGGATATCCACGCGCTCAAGGAACGGTATTCCCGAATCACCGTGCACGACAAGGGGAAACGCTTCAACAGCGACCTGCTCGAGGCCATCGAGCTGGGCTTTTTGCTGGAGCTCGCCGAGGTCACCGTGGTCGGGGCGCTGAACCGCAAGGAGTCGCGCGGCGGGCACGCGCGCGAGGACTACCCGAACCGCGACGACGTCAACTACATGCGCCACACCATGGCCTATAAGGAGGTCGGGCCCGACAAGCCGGGCAGCGACCTGCTGAGCGACATCGCGCTGGACTTCAAGCCCGTCGTGCAGACCCGCTACGAACCCAAGGAACGGAAGTACTGATGACCGACGTTTCGGAACCGCAGGTCCAGACGCCGGAACCGCCGTTGCCGCCGGTCCCCGAGGGCGCGGTGATGGTGACCGTCAAGATCGCCCGGTTCAACCCCGAGCAACCCGAGGCGTTCGCGAAAACCGGTGGCTGGCAGAGCTTCCGGGTGCCGTGTCTGCCCAGCGATCGGGTGCTCAATCTGCTGATCTACATCAAGAGCTACCTGGACGGGACGCTGACCTTCCGCCGTTCCTGCGCCCACGGGGTGTGCGGCTCGGATGCGATGCGCATCAACGGCGTCAACCGGCTGGCCTGCAAGGTGCTGATGCGCGACCTGCTGCCCGACAAGCCAGGCAAGGCCAAAAAGGGGGGGCTCACCATCACGGTGGAGCCGATCCGCGGCCTGCCGGTGGAGAAGGACCTCGTCGTCGACATGGAGCCGTTCTTCGACGCCTACCGGGCGGTGAAGCCGTACCTGATCACCACCGGCAATCCGCCGACTCGGGAACGCATCCAGAGCCCCACCGACCGCGCCCGTTACGACGACACCACCAAGTGCATCCTGTGCGCGGCCTGCACCACCAGTTGCCCGATCTTCTGGCACGAGGGCAGCTACTACGGTCCGGCGGCGATCGTCAACGCGCACCGGTTCATCTTCGACAGCCGCGACGAGGCCGCCGCCCAGCGCCTCGACATCCTCAACGAGGTCGACGGCGTGTGGCGCTGCCGCACCACGTTCAACTGCACCGATGCCTGCCCGCGCGGCATCGAGGTCACCAAGGCGATCCAGGAGGTCAAGCGCGCGATCATGTTCTCGCGCTAGCCCGCCCCCTTACCCGCGAGGGTCCGCAAAATGCCGGCATTCGCGGCGTGTCGCTGTGCCGACACGCGCGCTCGCGCCGATGGGGTGGGGGCGTGTCACACCTGGGGCGGCCGTCTCGTCTACGGGGTATGACACAGAAAACGCGAATCGAACCCCTTCCCCCCAAGCGCGCCGGGCTGCTGACCCGGGCCATGTATCGCATCGCCAAGCGGCGCTACGGCCAGGTCCCCGAACCGTTCGCCGTGGCCGCACACCACCGCAAGCTGATGGTGGCCAGCGCGATGCACGAGACCATGGTCGACCGGGCCTCGAACACCCTGCCGGCCAGCGTGCGTGAGCTCGCGGTGTACTGGACCGCCCGGCAGATCGGCTGCTCGTGGTGCGTCGACTTCGGGGCGATGCTGCAGCGTCTCGACGGCCTGGATGTCCAGCGGCTCAAGGAGATCGACGACTACGCCACCTCGACGGCGTTCAGCGCCGACGAGCGCGCCGCCATCGCCTACGCCGAGGCCATCACCACCGACCCGCATACCGTGACCGACGAGCAGGTCGCGGACCTGCGGGCCCGCTTCGGCGACGCCGGCGTGTTCGAGCTGACCTACCAGATCGGGCTGGAGAACATGCGGGCGCGGGTGAACGCCGCGCTGGGCATCACCGAGCAGGGCTTCAATTCCGGTGACGCCTGCCGCATTCCGTGGGCCGATCCGGCGAGCGCTTCGTAGCCGACCGCCGGCCCGAGCGAATCGGAGACCGGAAGCGGTCCGGCTGGCTAGCATGCGGTGATGTCGTCGTACCTGACCGCAGTGCCCGACGCGCTCGCCGCGGCGTCGACGGACCTGAGCGGCATCGGGCAAGTGATCAGCGAGGCCGCCGCGGCGGCGGCGCCGTCCACCACCGGGATTCTCGTCGCGGCCGGCGACGAGGTCTCGGCCGCCGTTGCCGGCCTGTTCGGCGGGTACGCCGAAGAGTTCCAGAGGCTGACCGCACAAACGGCGCTGTTTCACGCCGAGTTCGAGCGTGCGTTGAGCGCGGCCGCGTCGGCGTATGCGGCCGCCGAGGCGGCCAGCGCGCCGCCGCTGGCGGCGCTGCTGCAGCAGGCCGCGAGCCTGGGGCGTCCGCTGTTCTCCGGGCCCAATGGCGCGACCCTGGGCGCCGTGCTCAACTGGGCCGTCGACAGCGCCGGCCTGGGTGGGATGGTGAACTTCCCCTCGACGGTGGCCGTCGCCGGCCCCGACGGGGTCACCGGGGTCAGGATCGGGTTCTCGTTCCTGCAGATCCCGGTGGGGCCGAGCTCTTTTTTGGGGTTGACGATTCCTCAGTTCAGCTATCCCGCGCCGACGCTGTGGTATTTCCCGACGCAGGCCAGCGGGGCGGTGACCGCCGCCGGCACCGTTTATCTGCAGCACGGGTTCGCCGCGATCGGCTGGTTCTACCAGCCCCTGGCCATCGAATTGGCCAGCCAGACCAACAGCGTCGTGCTCACGCCCACCATCCCGTCGGTTCCGTTGCCGTTCGGAGTGTGGCTGAGCAGCCCGCAGATGCAGCAGGGTGTGGGGTCGCTGTTCCTGGGCAACCAGGCGGCGCTCAACGCCAGCGCGCACTGGGCCGGTTTCCAGGGCACGCTGCCGCAGGACTTCGTGCTGACCGGGCACTCCGCCGGCGGCGGCTTGGCGGCGATGGCCGCCAGCAGTTATCTGACGAACCTCGGCACGGGCACCAACCACCTGCTCGGTGTGGTGATGTTCGACGGGGTCGCCAGCGATGCGGCGGCTTTCGGATCCGCGGTGGCCAACCTGCAGGCGGCGGGCATCCCGCTCTATGTGGTCGCCGCGCCGCCACAGCCATGGAACCTCTTCGGCGCCACCACAACCCAGCTGGCCGCCCTGTACCCCGGACAGTTCTCCGGGGTCGAGATCGTCGGCGGCTCGCACGTCGACTCGATGCTGGGCGGGCACCCGCTCGTCGACTTCGCCGCCCAGCTGGTGACCCGGTTCTCGCCGCCGGGCGCCACCGCGGCGGTGTACACCCTGGCCACCGGCTGGATCAACGACTTCTATACGCCGGGGGCGACCCCGACGACGCCGGTGCACGGCATCTACGGACCGACCGGTCCCTATGTGTCGCCGGGCGGCCAGCTGATCGTTCTCGGCCAGGCCACCGGGATCGTGCTGCCGTAAATCACGCCCGCAGCGGCGAACCGGTGAACTTGTCCGGATTGGCGATGTCCCACAGCGCCACGACCTTCCCGTGACGCACCGTCATCGCGGTGATGCGCGGCGCCATCTCCCGGCGGCCCTCCGCGGCGGGGAAACCCGCTGTGTAGGAACCCAATTCGCCATTGATCAACGCCAATTGATGGGAAGTGTAGAACTCGCCGCCGTACCGGTTGGCCAGGCCGAGCATGAACCGGACCACCTTGTCCGCGCCGTGGATGACCTGAACCGCCGTCGCCGCCCTGCCGTTCGCGTCGCCGGTGAAGGTGACGTCGGGATGCAGCAACGACACCACGGTCTCGATGTCGCCGGCCGCCATGGCCGCCATCAACCGGCCGACCACCTCCGCGTGGCCGGGGTCGGGTTCGGGCGGCGGGGCGGCGGCGACCGCCTTGCGGGCCCGTGAGGCCAGCTGCCGCGCCGATGCCTCCGTCGTACCCAGCACGTCGGCCACTTCGGCGAACGGCACCGAAAACCCGTCGTGCAGCACGAACGCGACCCGCTGATCGGGCGACAGCCGCTCGAGCACCACCATCGCCGCGAACCGGGCGTCCTCGCTCGCCACCACCGCGGACAGCGGATCGGCCTCGTCGAAGCCGGTGACCACCGGCTCGGGCAGCCAGCTGCCGGTATAGGTCTCGCGCCGGTGCGCGGCCGACCGCAGCCGGTCGAGACCCAGCCGGCTCACCACCGTAGTCAGCCAGGCCCGCAGGTTCTCGATCGGGCTGTCCTGGGTGGACCAACGCAGCCACGCGTCCTGCACGATGTCTTCCGCGTCGGCCACCGTGCCGGTCAGCCGGTAGGCGACCGACATGAGATGTGGCCGCAGCGCCTCGAACTCGGAGACCTGTTGGGCTACCGCCATGTTTCGAGCGTAACGCGGGTGGAACGTCCTTCCGGTTCCTGCTCCTTGCTCCGCCACACCTAACATCGGTCGAATGAGCAACCTCTGGCTGCACTTCGCCCGGCACGGCCCGGACGTCGCGCCGCCGATCATCACCCGCGGCGAGGGCGTCACCATCTTCGACGACCGCGGCAGGGGCTACCTCGACGGGCTGTCGGGGCTGTTCACCGTGCAGGTCGGTCACGGCCGCACCGAACTGGCCGAGGTGGCCGCCCGCCAGGCCGGCACCCTGGCGTACTTCCCCCTGTGGGGGTATGGGACCCCGCCCGCGATCGAGCTCGCCGAACGACTCGCGCGCTACGCCCCCGGCGACCTGAACCGCGTCTTTTTCACCACCGGCGGCACCGAGGCCGTCGAGACCGCGTGGAAGGTGGCCAAGCAGTACTTCAAGCTCACCGGCAAACCCGGTAAGCACAAAGTGATTTCGCGGGCGGTCGCCTACCACGGCACCACCCAGGGCGCGCTGGCGATCACCGGGCTGCCGTTGTACAAGGCGCCGTTCGAGCCGGTGACGCCGGGCGGCTTCCGGGTGCCCAACACCAACTTCTACCGCGCGCCCGAACACTTCCACGCCGACCCGAAGGCGTTCGGGCAGTGGGCCGCCGACCGGATCGCCGAGGCGATCGAGTTCGAGGGACCCCAAACCGTCGCGGCCGTCTTCTTGGAACCGGTGCAAAACGCGGGCGGCTCCATCCCCCCTCCCCCGGGCTATTTCGAACGGGTGCGCCAGATTTGCGACGAGTACGACGTGCTGCTGGTCTCCGACGAGGTGATCTGCGCGTTCGGCCGGATCGGCTCGATGTTCGCCTGTGACGACTTCGGCTACGTGCCCGACATGATCACCTGCGCCAAGGGCCTGACGTCGGGCTACTCGCCGCTGGGCGCGATGATCGCCAGCGACCGATTGTTCGAGCCGTTCAACGACGGCAAAACCATGTTCCCGCACGGCTATACGTTCGGCGGCCACCCGGTGTCGGCGGCGGTGGCGCTGGCCAACCTCGACATCTTCGAGCGCGAGGGACTCAACGACCGCGTCAAGCGCCACGCGCCCGCCTTCCGCGCCACCCTGGAGAGGCTCTACGACCTGCCCATCGTCGGCGACGTGCGCGGCGAAGGATATTTCTACAGCGTCGAGCTGGTCAAGGACCCCGCGACCAGGCAGACCTTCGGCGACGACGAACGCCGCGCGCTGCTGGGCCGGGTGTCGGCGGGGTTGTTCGCGGCCGGGCTGTACTGCCGCACCGACGACCGCGGCGATTCCGTCGTCCAGCTGGCGCCGCCGCTGATCAGCGGCCAGGCCGAGTTCGACACGATCGAGGCCGCCCTGCGCGAGGTGCTCGGCCGGGAGTCCCGGGCGCTCTAGCCGGCGCCGGCCAGGACCCGCCTGACCTCGTGCGCGGCCAGCAGCACCTCGCGCGACCGCGCCGCGCTCGGGCCGCTCGCCAGGCGCGCCTGGGCGTTGCACAGCCAGGTCAGCGCCGACCGCAGCTCGTCATCGGGCGTCGTGTCGCGGTGCGCCTTGAGCTCCGCCAGCAGGCGGTCCTGCCCGCGGCCGCGGACCTGGGCGCCTTTCTCGACCTGCTTGAGCAGCAGTTGCAGCGCGCGCGGCCCCGCGTCGGTGCGCCGCCACCCGGCGCGAAAGCGATCGATCATGTCCCCGGAACTGTAACTTCCACCCCACGAGCCACAGCGCGGCTCCCCGGAATCGCACCGCCGATCGCCTAGTCTGCTCACACGATGAGCTTCCTTCGTTCGATGTCGTGCCTGGTCGCAGCGTTTTTCGTGGCCTCGGGGCTCGTGGCGCCGACCGCGGTGGCCGAACCCGGCGCCGGCCCCAACGCGGGCCCGCCGGCCTGCCCGTACCGGGTGAACACCCCGCCGGCGGTGGACTCCTCGGAGGTCCCGGCCGCCGGCGACCCGCCGATCCCGCTGGCGGTGCCCCCCAAGCCGGTCGGTGGCGAGGCGCTGGGCGACTGCGGCATCGTCGCCGCCCCCGGCACTCCGCCGCTGCCGGGCGACGTGTCCGCCGACGCGTGGCTGGTGGCCGACCTGGACAGCGGCGCCGTCATCGCCGCCAAGGATCCGCACGGGCGCCACCGCCCGGCCAGCGTCATCAAGGTCCTGGTGGCGATGGCGGCCATCAACGCGTTGCCGCTCAACAAGTCCGTCGAGGGCACCGCCGACGACGCGGCCGCCGAGGGCACCAAGGTCGGCGTCCAGGAAGGCGGCGTCTTCACCGTCAACCAGCTGCTGCACGGGCTGCTGATGCATTCGGGCAACGACGCCGCGCACGCGCTGGCCATGCAGCTCGGCGGGATGCAGCAGGCGCTGGAGAAGATCAACGTGCTGGCCGCCAAGCTCGGCGGCCGCGACACCCGGGTGGCGACGCCGTCCGGCCTCGACGGGCCCGGCATGAGCACGTCGGCGTACGACGTCGGCCTGTTCTACCGCTATGCCTGGACCAACCCGACCTTCGCCGGCATCGTCGCGACGCGCACCTTCGACTTCCCCGGCCACGGCGACCACCCCGGCTACGAGCTGGAAAACGACAACCAGCTGCTCTACAAATACCCCGGCGCCATGGGCGGCAAGACCGGCTACACCGACGACGCCGGCCAGACCTTCGTGGGCGCGGCCAACCACGACGGGCGACGGCTGATGGCGGTGCTGCTGCACGGGACGCGGCAGCCGATCGCGCCGTGGGAGCAGGCGGCGCACCTGCTGGACTACGGCTTTTCCACGCCGCAGGGCACCCAGGTCGGCACGCTGATCGAGCCCGACCCCTCGCTGATCGCCACCCGGCATGACGGCGGCGCCGACCGGCCGGGCGCCGCGCCCCAGGCCGCCGGGCTCATGCCGGCGGCCGACGCGCTGCCGGTGCGGGTGGGCGTGGCGATCATCGGAGCGGTCATCGTGTTTAGTTTGATCATGGTCGCACGCTCGATGAACCGCCGACCGCAGCACCGATGACATCGCCGCCCGCCGTCTCGCGGCGGGGCCTGCTGGTCGGGCTGACCGCCGCCGGCGTCGGCGTCGTCTACGGCTACGACCTGTCGATCATCGCCGGCGCGCAACTGTTCGTCACCGAGGACTTCGGGCTGACCACCCGCCAACAGGAACTGCTCACCACGATGGTGGTGCTCGGCCAGATCGCCGGGGCGCTCGGCGCCGGGGCGCTCGCCAACGCGATCGGGCGGAAAAAGTCGGTGGTGGCAATCCTCGTCGGCTACGCCGCGTTCGCGCTGCTGGGCGCGCTGGCGGTGTCGCTGCCGATGCTGCTGGCGGCGCGGTTCCTGCTGGGGCTGACCCTCGGCCTGGCGGTGGTGGTGGTCCCGGTCTACGTGGCGGAGTCGGCACCGGCGGCGGTGCGCGGCGCGCTGCTGACGGCCTATCAGCTCGCGATCGTCGGCGCGCTGATCGTCGGCTACCTCACCGGCTACCTGCTGGCCGGCACCCACGGCTGGCGGTGGATGCTGGGTCTGGCCGTACTGCCGGCAATGCTGTTGCTGCCGTTGGTGATTCGGCTACCCGACACCGCACGCTGGTATCTGATGAAGGGTCGCGCCGACGACGCACGGCGGGCGCTGCTGCGCGTGGAACCCGGGGCGAATGTCGACGGTGAACTGACCGAGATCGCGACCGCTTTGAGCGAAGGCGGCGGCGGCGTCTCCGAGATGCTGCGCCCGCCGTACCTGCGCGCCACCGCCTTTGTGATCACGCTCGGCTTCCTGATCCAGATCACCGGCATCAACGCCATCATCTATTACAGCCCACGGATATTCGAGGCGATGGGCTTCACCGGCGATTTCGCGCTGCTGGCCCTGCCGGCGCTGGTTCAGGTGGCCGGGCTGGCGGCCGTGGGCGCCGCGCTGCTCCTCGTCGACCGCGTGGGCCGCCGCCCAATCCTGTTGTGCGGCATCGCGATGATGATCGCCGCGGACGCCGTAATGATGGCGGTGTTCGCCGAGGGGCTGCGCGGCTCCGGCCTGATCTTCGGGTTCGCCGGCATCCTGTTGTTCATCGTCGGCTACACGATGGGGTTCGGCTCGCTGGGCTGGGTGTACGCCAGCGAGAGCTTCCCGTCGCGGCTGCGGTCCATCGGGTCGAGCACGATGCTCACGTCCAACCTGGTGGCCAACGCGATCGTCGCCGCCGTCTTTTTGACCCTGCTGCATTCCCTCGGTGGCGCCGGGACTTTCGCGCTGTTCGGCGTTCTCGCGGTGATCGCGTGGGGTGTCGTGTACCGCTACGCGCCCGAGACCAGGGGCCGCCCGCTGGAAGAGATCAGCCGCTTCTGGGAGAACGGCGGCCGCTGGGAGAACCGGTGGGACTGATCTCCGCGGGGACGATGGTGCTCGACGGGCGGGTCACCCGGCCGGGCTGGCTGGAAACGTCCGGGTCGCGCATCATCGCCTGCGGGGCAGGCCCGCCGCCCCGGCCCGCCGACCGGGATTTCCCGGATTGCGTTGTGGTTCCCGGCTTTGTCGACATGCACGTGCACGGCGGCGGCGGGGCGTCCTACACCGACCCCGACGGGATCGCCACGGCCGCCGGGTTTCACCTGCGGCACGGCACCACCACCACGCTGGCCAGCCTCGTCACCGCGGCGCCGGCCGAGCTGCTCGCCGGCGTGCGGGCGCTGGCCGAGGCTTGCCGGCGGGGCCCGCTCGCGGGCATCCACCTGGAGGGGCCGTGGCTGAGCCGGGCGCGCTGCGGGGCGCACGACCCCGGCCGGATGCGCGAGCCGGAGCCCGCCGAGATCGACACCGTGCTGGCCGCGGGCGGCGGAGCGATCCGGATGGTCACGCTGGCGCCCGAACTTGCGGGCGCCGACGCGGCGATCCGGCGCTTTCTGGACGCGGGTGTCGTTGTGGCCCTGGGGCATACCGACGCGACATACGAGCGGGCAAGGCGGGCAATCGATCTCGGCGCCACCGTCGGCACCCATCTGTTCAACGCGATGCCGCCGCTGCACCACCGCGAGCCGGGGCCGGCCCTCGCGCTGCTGCAGGACCCGCGGGTGACCGTCGAACTCATCGCCGACGGCGTGCACGTGCACCCGGAGGTGGTGCGCGCGGTGGTCGGGGCCGCGGGACCCGACCGCGTCGCCATGGTCACCGACGCCGTGGCCGCCGCCGGCTGCGGCGACGGTGTGTACCGGCTCGGCGCGGTGGCGGTCGACGTCGCATCCGGTGTGGCCCGGGTGCACGGAACGTCGACGATCGCCGGCAGCACCGCCACCATGGACCGGCTGTTCCGCACGGTCGCCGGGGTCGCCGGGTTGGCCGCGGCGGTGCGGATGACGGCGGCGACGCCGGCGCGCGCCGTCGGGCTCGACGCCGTCGGGGCGCTGCGGGTGGGCCTCGACGCCAACCTCGTCGTGCTCGATCGCGATCTGCGGGTCACCGCCGTCATGGCCCGCGGCGACTGGGTGGCCGACGGGTAGTCCCGGCGCCGCGTGTCACAAGTCGCGGCGCCGCCCCGTCATACCGGTGAACCGTCATCAACCACGGAGGTCACCATGAATACGCTGTTATGGACGCTGCAGGGTCTGCTCGCCGCGATCTTCCTCGCCTCGGGGCTGGCGAAGATCAGCATGCCCCGGGAGCGGCTCCTCGCGACGGGACAAACCGGCATCGCGCCGTTCCCCATGCCCGTGGTGCGCGTCACCGCGTTCTGTGAACTGCTGGGCGCCATAGGCCTTGTCCTGCCGCGGCTGGTCGGCATGGCCGAGTTCTTCATCCCGGCCGCAGCCGGCGGCCTCGCGGTCGTCATGGTCGGCGCCATGGCCTCGCACGCGCATCTTCGCGAACCGCGCAGCGTCGCGCTGAACGTGGCGATCTTCGTCGCCGCCGTCACGGTGGCCGTGGGCAGGGCGGTCGGCGCGTGAGCCCGCACCCGTTCCGCGCCGCCGTCGAGTCGGGTGAATTGGCCGGCATCGGTGCGGTGTTCGCCGAGGACGCGGTGCTCAACAGCCCGGTCGCGCACCGGCCGTACCACGGCCGCGGCGCGATCGCGGCGATCATCGCCGCCGTCGGCGAGGTGCTCGAGGGCTTCCGGTTCGAAAAGGAGCTGCCCGCCGGTCGTGATCACGCGCTGGTGTTCGGCGCGACGGTGGACGGGCTGCGGATCCAGGGCTGCGACTTCGTGCACACCCGCGGCGACGGCCTGATCGACGAGATCACGGTGATGGTGCGCCCGCTGAAGGCGGCCACCGTGTTCGCCGAGAAGATGCGCGCGGCGCTGGGCGGTCAGACTAGCGCCGCCGGCGGGCCAGCCGGGAAACCGCCAGCGCCCCAACGGCTCCCAAAGCCGCCGCGGTCAGCGTCTGACGGGTGCTGAGCCGCTCGTTCGGCTGGACCCGCGGGGCGATGATCGCCGGTGGCGGGGGGTCGACCGGCCTGGCGCGCGGGTCCTCGGACGCGGTGGCGGCCCAGGCGGTGGCGAACAGCACCAGGTACGCGGTGATGTAGGCGAACACCATGAGCCCCAGCACCGGGCCGAAGGTGGCGCCCGCGGGGCTGCGCAGGACCGCCTTCAAGTAAAGGGACGCCACCTGCTTGAAAACCTCGAACCCGACCGCCGCCAGCAACCCGGCCCGCATCGAGTCGGCCAGGTTGACCTTCTCGCGGGGCAGGCGCGCGATCATCCAGGTGAACAGCATCCACGACACCACCAGCGAGATCAGGATCGAGATCAGCCGGAACAACCAGTCGAACACCGAAAACTCCGGCACTCCAAGCCATCTCAGCACCGCGCCCATCGGGGCGGCGTGGGCCAGGGTGCTCAGCACGACGCTGGCCAGCGCCACCAGGAACGTCCCCGCCATCGCCGCGAGGTCGGAAAGCTTGTCGCGCACGAAGCCCGGCGACTCGACGCGCTGCTCCAACCACATCTCGCTGACCGCCGCGCGCAGATGCGAGATCCAGCCCAGGCCCGCCCAGGCCGCGGTGGCCAGGCCGATGACACCCACCGAGGTCCGCGCCTCGATCGCCGAGTTCATCAGGTCGATGAGTTGCTGCGACAGCGCGCCGCTCACCGCGGACCGGATATGCTCGTCGATCGTGCGCAGCAGCTCGGGGCGCCGCGACAGCAGGAACCCGAAGGCCGCGAAACCCACCATGAGCAACGGGAATAGCGCGAAGATCGTGTAGTAGGACAGGCCGGCGGCGTAAAAGCCGCCGTTGCGCTCACCGAAGCGCTGGTAGGCGCGCATCGCGTGGTCGAGCCACCCGAACCGCGCCCGCAATCGATCGACGACCCCCGGTTCGGTCGGCTCGCTCATCGTTGAGACCTATTCGGCTAGCGGAAGGAACCCTAACCGATCGTAAACCCGCCGAACGGTTTTGGCCGCCACATCCTCGGCGCGCTGCGCGCCCGCCGCGAGCACCGACTCCAATTCGGCGCGGTCGGACATCAATTCGTCGACGCGCGCCTTGATCGGGCTGACGAACTCGACGACGGCGTCGGCGGTGTCCTTCTTCAAATCGCCGTAGCCGTGCCCGGCGTAGCCCTCGACGAGCTTGTCGATGCCGGCGCCGGTGACCGCCGACTGGATGGTCAGCAGGTTCGACACGCCGGGCTTGGCCTCCGTGTCGTAACGGATCTCGCGCTCGCTGTCGGTCACGGCCGAGCGAATCTTCTTGGCCGACACGGCCGGGTCGTCGAGCAGGTTGATCAGCCCGGCATCGGTGGCCGCCGACTTGCTCATCTTCGAGGTGGGGTCTTGCAGGTCGTAGATTTTGGCGGTGGCCCTGGGGATGAGCACGTCGGGAACCACGAAGGTGTCGGGGAAGCGGGCGTTGAACCGCTGGGCGATGTCGCGCGCCAGCTCGAGGTGCTGGCGCTGGTCCTCCCCCACGGGCACCAGCTCGCTGTCGTAGGCGAGCACGTCGGCGGCCTGCAGGACGGGATAGGTGAACAGGCCCACCGTGGTCGAGTCGCTGCCCTGCCGCGTCGACTTGTCCTTGAACTGCGTCATCCGCGACGCCTGTCCGAAGCCGGTGAAGCAGCCCAGCACCCACGCCAGCTGGGTGTGGGCGGGCACGTGGCTTTGCACGAAGATGGTGCTGCGGGCGGGGTCGATGCCCAGCGCCAGGTACTGGGCGGCGGTGACCAAACTGCGCCGGCGCAGCGCCTCGGGGTCCTGCGGGATGGTGATCGCGTGCAGGTCGACGACGCAGAAGAACGCGTCGTGGTCGTCCTGCAGCGCGACCCAGTGGGTGACGGCGCCCAACGCGTTGCCGAGGTGAAGCGAGTCGGACGTGGGCTGCACGCCGGAGAAGATCCGGCCGGATCCGGTAGCGGTGCTCATGATGCCCCGATCTTTTCACGGGGCGGGCCCGCCGCCGCGGCGGTACCCGCGGTATCGCCTAGTACTGTCGATTGCATGACTCGTGACCCGATTCATCTCGGCTCCGGCGAACCGGTCGTGCTGCTGCACCCGTTCCTGCTGTCCCAGACGGTGTGGGAAAAGGTGGCCCCGCGGCTGGCCGACACCGGCCGCTACGAGGTGTTCGCCCCGACGATGGCCGGCCACAACGGCGGGCCGCGCGCCGGCACCTGGTTTTTGTCCTCGGCGGTCCTGGCCGACCACGTGGAGCGCCAGATGGACGAGCTGGGCTGGAAGACCGCGCACATCGTCGGCAACTCGCTGGGCGGCTGGGTCGCGTTCGAACTGGCGGCACGGGGGCGGGCGCGCAGCGTCACCGGCATCGCCCCGGCCGGCGGCTGGACGCGATGGAGCCCCGCGAAGTTCGAGGTGATCGGCAAGTTCATCCTGGGTATGCCGCTTTTTGCGCTCGCCTGGCTGTTCGGCGCCCGGGTGTTGCGCCTCCCGTTCAGCCGCCGGTTGGCCACCTACGCGGTCAGCGCATCACCGGACGGGGTCAGCGAGCGCGAACTCGGCACCATCATCGACGACGTCGCGCATTGCCCCGCCTACTTCCAGCTGCTGGTCAAGGCGACGCTGCTGCACGGGCTGCGCGAGCTCGCGGAAACCTCGATCCCCGCGCAGCTGGTGATCTGCGGAAAGGACCGGGTTGTCCCCGCGCCGCGGTTCACCCGGCATTTCACCAACCACCTGCCGGACGACCACAAACTCGCCGTGCTCGACGGCGTCGGGCATGTCCCCATGTTCGAGGCGCCGCAACGCATCACCGAGGTGATCACCGATTTCCTCGACGAGTGCACCAAGGCCGACGGTCGCCGGCGGGAATCAGCCGGCTAGGGCCTTCTCCAGGTTCTCGGCGATGGAGTTGAGGAATTCCTCGCTCTGCTGCCATTCCTGGTCGGGGCCGATCAGGATGGCGAGGTCCTTGGTCATCTTGCCGCCCTCGACCGTGGAGATGACGACCTCCTCCAGCGTCTGGGCGAACTCGCTGACCTCCGGGGTGTCGTCCAGCTTGCCGCGATGCTGCAGGCCGCGCGTCCAGGCGAAGATCGAGGCGATCGGGTTGGTCGAGGTCGGCTTGCCGGCCTGGTACTGCCGGAAATGGCGGGTGACGGTGCCGTGCGCGGCCTCGGCCTCCACCGTCTTGCCGTCGGCGGTCATCAGCACCGACGTCATCAGCCCCAGCGACCCGTAGCCCTGCGCGACCGTGTCGGACTGCACGTCGCCGTCGTAGTTCTTGCAGGCCCACACGTAGCCGCCCTCCCACTTGAGGCAGGCGGCGACCATGTCGTCGATGAGCCGGTGTTCGTAGGTCAGGCCCTCGGCCTCGAACTGCTCCTTGAATTCCTCTTCGTAGATGCGCTGGAACTCGTCCTTGAACATGCCGTCGTAGGCCTTGAGGATGGTGTTCTTGGTGGACAGGTACACCGGCCACTTGGCGTTGAGGCCGTAGGTGAACGACGCGCGCGCGAAGTCCTGGATGGACTGCTTGAAGTTGTACATCCCCATCACGACGCCGCCGTCCTCGGGGATGGTCACCATCTCGTGCACGATCGGCTCGCTGCCGTCGGCGGGGGTGAACGTCAGCGAGACGGTGCCCGGCTGGTCGACCTTGAAGTTCGTCGCCCGGTACTGGTCGCCAAAAGCGTGGCGGCCGATGACGATTGGCTTGGTCCAGCCCGGAACCAGGCGCGGCACGTTGGAGATCACGATCGGTTCGCGGAAGATGGTGCCGCCCAAGATGTTCCGGATCGTCCCGTTGGGCGACAGCCACATCTTCTTCAGGTTGAATTCCTGGACGCGGGCCTCGTCGGGGGTGATGGTGGCGCACTTGACGCCCACGCCGTGCTTTTTGATGGCATAGGCGGCGTCGATCGTCACCTGGTCGTCGGTGCGGTCGCGGTGCTCGATGCCCAGGTCGTAGTACTCCAGGTTGATGTCCAGATGGGGCAGGATCAGCATGTCCTTGATGAGCTTCCAGATGACGCGGGTCATCTCGTCGCCGTCGAGCTCTACTACCGGGCCTTTGACTTTGATCTTGCCGTCGTTGGACATCTGTGTCCGAATCCTCCAGGCGTGGTGAGCATGGGCGAGCGGTTGCTCGTGAGGCCAGCCTACAAGGAGCCTTCGTGCTGCTCTAAGGGTGCTGAGCCCGCCGGCGGGCCCGCGGTCGGCACGGAGTTGGCGCACAGTTGGCACCGACTCGCGGCTATGCGATAAGCTTCACATCGGTCATGAGCGCCAGCGCTAAGCCCCGGCTTGCTGGCCGGCAACCCTCCAACCGCGGTGGGGTGCCCCGGGTGAAAGACCAGGTCTAGTAGCCACAGGCTGCGCGGCAAGCGCGGGTCCGCCATACCGGGCCCCCTGACTAGAGGGGAAACGTGATGCGCAATCTTCGAGCCCATTCGCGTCTCATTGCATGTCGGCGTTAAACCGCACGCCTCCGCTCGACGTCATCACCGGTGACGTCGCGGACGGCTGAGAGCGTCCCCCGACATTCCACCCCTGACAAGAAAGCACCACCGCACGTGAGCGCTGAAAACAACGCAAGCAACGAGACCACCCCCGAGGCGGATCCCACCGCGCACTGGTCGTTCGAGACCAAGCAGATCCACGCCGGCCAGCAGCCCGACCCGGCCACCAACGCGCGCGCCCTGCCGATCTACGCGACCACCTCGTACGTCTTCGACGACACCGCGCACGCCGCGGCGCTGTTCGGGCTCGAGGTCCCGGGCAACATCTACACGCGGATCGGCAACCCGACCACCGACGTCGTCGAGCAACGCGTCGCCGCGCTCGAAGGCGGTGTGGCCGCGCTGTTTTTGAGCTCCGGCCAGGCGGCTGAGACATTCGCCATATTGAACCTCGCGTGTGCGGGGGATCACATCGTCTCCAGCCCGCGGCTCTACGGCGGCACTTATAACCTGTTCCACTATTCGCTGGCCAAGCTCGGCATCGAGGTCAGCTTCGTCACCGATCCCGACGACCTCGACTCGTGGCAGGCCGCCGTGCGGCCGAACACCAAGGCGTTCTTCGCCGAGACCATCTCCAACCCGCAGATCGACGTGCTGGACACCCCCGGGGTCGCCGGCGTGGCCCATGCCAACGGGGTGCCGCTGATCGTCGACAACACCATCGCCACCCCGTACCTGATCCAGCCGTTTACGCAGGGCGCCGACATCGTGGTGCACTCGGCCACCAAATACCTGGGCGGGCACGGTTCGGCGATCGCGGGCATCATCGTCGACGGCGGCACGTTCGACTGGACACAGGGCCGCTTCCCCGGGTTCACCACGCCCGACCCCAGCTACCACGGCGTCGTGTACGCCGAGCTGGGCCCGCCCGCGTATGCGCTCAAGGCGCGCGTGCAGCTGCTGCGCGACCTGGGCTCGGCCGCTTCGCCGTTCAACGCGTTCCTGGTGGCGCAGGGCCTGGAAACGCTGAGCCTGCGCATGGAGCGCCACGTCGCCAACGCCCAGCGCGTCGCCGAGTATCT
This sequence comes from Mycobacterium alsense, assembly GCF_002086635.1. Lineage (GTDB taxonomy): Bacteria > Actinomycetota > Actinomycetes > Mycobacteriales > Mycobacteriaceae > Mycobacterium > Mycobacterium alsense. The sequence goes on from NZ_MVHD01000035.1 coordinate 34,396, forward strand.
GGCCGGCCATGACGGCGTGCTGTCGATCAACTACGCGGGGCTGCCCGGCTCGCCCTGGTACGAGCTTGGAAAGAAGCTGGCGCCCAAGGGAACCGGAGCCGTGCTGGCGTTCGAGCTGGCCGGCGGCGCCGACGCCGGAAAGGCCTTCGTGAACGCGCTGCAGCTGCACAGCCACGTCGCCAACATCGGCGACGTGCGCTCGCTGGTGATCCACCCCGCGTCGACCACCCACGCCCAGCTGAGCCCCGAGGAGCAGTTGGCCACGGGCGTCACGCCGGGGCTGGTGCGGCTGGCCGTCGGCATCGAGGGCATCGACGACATCCTGGCCGACCTGGAGCTCGGCTTCGCCGCCGCCCGAAAGTTCAGCGGTGAATCGCGCAGCGTGGCGGCGTTCTGAGGACCCGTGCCATGACGATTTCCGACGTTCCCACCCAGACGCTCCCCGCCGAGGGGGAGGTCGGGTATGTCCACATCGGCTCGCTGCGGCTGGAGAGCGGCGAGGTGATCGACGACGTCTGCATCGCCATCCAGCGCTGGGGTGAGCTGTCGCCCACGCGCGACAACGTGGTGGTGGTGCTGCACGCGCTGACCGGCGATTCGCACATCACCGGACCCGCCGGCCCCGGTCACCCCACACCGGGCTGGTGGGACGGCGTGGCCGGGCCGGGCGCGCCGATCGACACCGACCGCTGGTGCGCGGTGGCCACCAACGTGCTCGGCGGCTGCCGCGGCTCCACCGGCCCAAGCTCGCTCGCGCGTGACGGAAAGCCTTGGGGATCAAGGTTTCCGCTGATTACCGTGCGCGACCAGGTGGCGGCCGACATCGCCGCGCTGGCGGCGCTGGGCATCGACCAGGTGGCCGCCGTGGTCGGCGGATCCATGGGTGGCGCAAGGGCTTTGGAGTGGATCGTCGGCCATCCCGAGCGCGTGCGCGCCGGGCTGCTGCTGGCCGTCGGCGCGCGCGCCACCGGCGACCAGATCGGCACCCAGACCACGCAGATCGCGGCCATCAAGGCCGACCCCGAGTGGCAGGGCGGGGACTACTACGAGACGGGCAGGACACCGGCGGCCGGCCTGGCGATCGCCCGGCGCTTCGCGCACCTGACCTATCGCGGCGAGGCCGAACTCGACACCCGGTTCGCCAACGACGCCCAGGGCGACGAGGACCCGGGCCCCCCATTTGGAGGCGGCCGCTACGCCGTGCAGAGCTACCTCGAGCACCAGGGCGACAAGCTGCTGGCGCGCTTCGACGCCGGCAGCTACGTCATCCTGACCGAGGCGCTCAACAGCCACGACGTCGGCCGCGGCCGCGGCGGGGTCGAGGCGGCGCTGCGCGGGTGTCCCGTCCCGGTGGTGGTCGGCGGCATCACCTCCGACCGGCTCTACCCGCTGCGCCTGCAGGAGGAGCTGGCCGAGCTGCTGCCGGGCTGCACCGAGCTCCACGTGGTCGAGTCGATCTGCGGGCACGACGGGTTCTTGGTGGAATCCGAGGCCGTCGGCGAGTTGATCCGCAAGACGCTCCGATTGGCCGACACACCGTGACCCGCGCCGGCCAGGACCGCTCCCTGTCGTTCGGCTCGGCGGCCGCCGCCTACGAACGCGGCCGCCCCTCCTACCCGCCGGAGGCGATCGACTGGCTGCTGCCGCGCGGGGCGCGCCGGGTCCTCGACCTGGGGGCGGGCACCGGCAAGCTGACCACCCGGCTGGTGGAACGCGGCCTGGACGTGGTGGCGGTCGACCCGATCCCCGACATGCTCGAGGTGCTGAGCAGCTCGCTGCCGGAGACTCGTGCGCTGCTGGGCACGGCGGAAGAAATTCCGTTGGAGGACAACAGCGTTGACGCCGTGCTGGTCGCCCAGGCGTGGCACTGGGTCAATCCCGAGCGCGCGATTCCCGAGGTGGCGCGGGTGCTGCGGCCGGGCGGGCGCCTCGGGCTGGTGTGGAACACCCGCGACGAGCGGCTGGGCTGGGTCCGCGAGCTGGGCGAGATCATCGGCTCCGACGGCGACCGCGGCCGCTTCGACGTCGACCTGTCCGAGTCGTTCACCGTGCCGGAGCGCCACCAGGTGGAGTGGACGAATTACCTTACGCCGCAAGCGTTGATCGACCTGGTGGCGTCGCGCAGCTACTGCATCACCTCGCCGACCGAGGTCCGTGCCAGGACGCTCGAGCAGGTGCGCGAGCTGCTGGCCACCCACCCGGCGCTGGCGAATTCGACCGGCCTGGCGCTGCCGTACGTCACCGTGTGCATCCGGGCGCAGCTGGCCGGGTAGTTCGTTCGCGTCACCCGAAGAGGTTCGGCACGGAGCCGAAAAGCCCACGCTCCAACGAGGTCACCACATCGGCGGCGGTGGGCAGGCCGACCAGTGTTCCCTGCGAGAAGTACGGTCCGGCGTTGGGCGTCAGGGAAGAATAGCCTTCGTTGACGATCGGCTGCAGGAACGCGTTGAGGTTGCTGACGATCGGTTGCGGGACACCTATCTGCTCGAGCGGCAACAACATCGGCAGCGTCGGCGACGGGATCATGTACGTGGTGACCGTGCCGCCCAGGGAGGTGGTCGCGCTGGACACCTCCACCGCGTCCGAGACCGAGGCCAGCGACGTCGTGTTGTGGTTGTAGACCCCGGCGAACACCGAGTTCACCCAGGCCGGGATATTCCAGGGCCGGTCGGGCGGATTGCCGAAAAAGTCGTACTGACCGAACACCACGCTGACGTCGTACTGGGTGCTCGGCAGGCCCTGCGCCGTGTAGTCGACGAACGGCACGGTCAACCCATTCGGCAGGTACGTGTGCAGCAAGCCGGTCTCGGGGCCGTTGAACATGGCGAAGTGCAGCGCGCTGGGCGGTGGGGCGGTCGGATCGGCCGCCAGGTAGGCCAATTCGCGGTTGACGACGATAGTTCCCTCCGACAGCGCGGCGATGCTGACGGGCGAACCGTTGCCATTGGCGAACGCATTCATGATCTGGTCGTTGAGCGCCCGCTGCCCCATGGCGACGGCCTGGTTGACACCGGGGGCGGCCAGGCTGCCGCTGATGAGGCCGATGCTGGCCGGGTAATCGACGACCTGGGCGGTGGTTCCGGGGAACCAGTTCTGCCCGATGGCGTGGTTCAGGATGTCGTAGCCCTGCAGGACCGACACGGACAATGGCCCCGGGATGCTGCCCGCATAGATCAGCTGCCCCAGGTAGGGCAGGCTGGTGATGAAGTTCGGGTAGTACAGGGGTCCCGCGCCGGGCACGGTGATCCGCGTGCCCGCCGCTGCGGCCGGGGGAGCCGGGCCCCCCGCCAATGCCTGGGTCGTGGCGATCTCGGTGGACAGGTACGCGGTCGCGTTCGCCGCGAAGGTTTGCGCGAAGCTTTCCGGCAACCGCGCCGCCTCGGCGCAGATCGCCTGGAATTGTCGGCCGTGCGCGCCGAACACCCCGGCGATGCGGGCAGACACCTCGTCGGCGCCCGCGGCCAACAGCGACGTGGTGGAACTCGCGGCCGCCGCGTTCGCCGCGCTCACCGCGGACCCGATCCCGGCCATATCGTCGGCGGCGGCCGACAACCACTCAGGCGTTACGAGGACATACGACACTGGCGCCTCTTTGCGGAGCGAACACGGTGGCTGTGAGGTTACTCGCGGCCACGACGCCTGGCGTGGCTTTCGTCATCCGACCCGCATCGGCAACGACTCCAGACCGCGCAGGGAAACAAGGGGGCGGAACCGCAAACTCTCCCGCGGCACGGTGAGCTCCAGCCGATCGAACCTAAGCAACTGGGTGAGCGCGATGCGGCCCTCCAGCCGCGCCAGATGATGCCCAAGGCAGTAGTGTGCGCCGAACGCGAAGGCCAAGTGCTTATTCGGGTTGCGAGAAAGGTCGAGTTCGTCGGCGCCGGGAAAGACGGTCTCGTCGCGGTTGGCGGAAATGAGCATCCCGAAAACCCTGCTGCCCTTCGGGATTCGGGTCCCCGCGATCTCCACATCTTCTAACGCCACGCGCAATGTGCCCACCGGCACCGGGGTGGTGAACCGCAACAGTTCGTCGATGCCGGTGTTGAGCAGTTCCGGCTCCGCGCGCAGCCTTGCGAGCTGATCGGGATGGTCGAGTAGGGCCACCACGCTGTTGCCGATGAGGTTGGACGTGGTGTCGTGCCCGGCCAGCAGCAGCAGGAAAATCATCGCGATCGCCTCGCGGTCGCTCAGCTTGTCGCCCTCGTGGGTGGCTCGCACCAGCTGCGAGATCAGCCCGTCGTCGGGATGGCTCCGTCGTTCATCGGCGAGGCGTTCGAACAATTTGGTCAACTTGGCCGCGCCGGTGACCATTCCGACAAAGCCACGTGGGCTCGTGGGCGGGTTCTGGGTCAACTTCAGGCACAGGCCGTGAAACTCGTCGCGGTCTTGATCTTTGACACCGAGCAGTCGGGCGATCACCGTCAGGGGGAACGGCACGGCGAAATCGCTGACCAGATCGACCTCGCCCGACCGCGCCAGCTGCTCGGTGAGCTGCCGCGCGATGCGGGTGATGTCGTCGGCAAGGCCGGCCACCAGTTTCGGGGTGAACGCCTTGTGCACGAGTCTGCGCAATCGCTGATGGTCGGGATCGTCTTTGGTCACCATCGTCTCGGTCAACAGCGCGATCGGCTTCGGTATCAGCCAGCGCACGCGGCGCACGGGGTCGTGGTGCATCACGTCGCTGGAAAACCGCGGGTCGGCGAGCATGGCGAGGACATCGTCGTATCGGGTCAGCATGTAGCCCTTCCCCTTCCCCCCGGTTATCAGGGGGGCCCGCACCCTCGACACCGGGGCCGATCTGCGCAGCTCGGCATACCGCGGATAGGGATCGCTGAACATGATGGGATCGTCGAGATCGGTGAATTCGCGGCATCCGGCCTGCGCGGTCATGGGCTAACTATCGGGCATGGCTACGCGAGACGCCAGCGCCCGAGCGCGTCGACGAGGCGATCGAGGTCTTCCTGCGTGTTGTACAGGTGAAACCCCACGCGCGTCGCGCCCGCGCGTACGGATGCGCGGATACCGGCCCGCCGCAGCCCCTCGGCCGCGGGGCCGGCGGGCCAGGCCACGATCGCCGACTCGGATGGCGGCAACCCCAGTTCGGCGCGCAACAGGTTCGCCAGCTCCAGCGCGCGGGCCTGCACGGCGGCGCGGTCCAGCGACGCCAGCCACACCAGCGAGAGCCCCGCGCCCAGCACACTGAACCACGCCGGCGACGCGTCGAATTGCCGGGCGTCGGCGGCCAGCCGCATGGGCAGCCCGTACAGCGACGTCCACATGTCGGCGGCCGCGTACGGGTTGGCCGCGTGCGGGGTGAGCGCGTCGATCATGCGCCGGCTCAACGACATCCACGCCACGCCGCGGGGGCCGAGCAACCACTTGTAGCTGGGCGCGACCGTGACGTCGGCCCATGGCAGGGCGACGTCCTTCCAGCCCAGGGCCTGGCTGAGGTCGAGCACGGTGATGGTGCGCGACCCGGCGACGCTGCGCCGCACTTTGTCGACGTCGAGCACGGCGCCGTCGGCCGACTGCACCACGCTGGCCGCCACGACGTCGAAATCCCCGGCGGCGTCCTCGAGGTCGCCGGGCGGCAGTTCGGTGACGGTGACGCCGCGCGCGGCCTGAGCGGCGAACGGGTAAGTGACGCTAGTGAATTCGCCGCGCGGGGCCGCCACCCGGCTGCCGTCCGGGATCGCGGCGGCGACCAGCCCGATCGCCGACGACACGCTGGTCCCCATCGCCACCCGGTGCTCGTCGGCGCCGATCAGCGACGCGTAGGCCGCGCGGCTGGCGCGGATCGGCTCGTCGAAGTCACGGACCTGCAGCCGGCCCTCTTCCCAGGAGCGCACGCAGTCGCACAGCGCCTCGGCCGTAAAGTGCGGCGGCAAACCGAATGTCGGGGTGTCGAGAAATCCCTCGGCGCCGACGAACCGCGCACCGAACGCTTCACGGGCCATCGCGTCTCACACAGCCAGTCATCATTCCAACATGAAACGCCGCTATGCGGCTCGTCGTCTAATGTTCGCCGACCAGTTCATGTAGAAAAACCTCAACTTTCGCTTGCATTCCGTAGTACTTGAGAATGTGCTCGCGTAGGGGATTGTTGTGTAGCACTGCTCAGAATATGCGGGTGGTACGTGGCTTAGTGGAGCTAATTTATGCAGCGCCCTCGGACGTCAACGGGAGAACAAACCACGTTTTACGCCACAGACGTAGTGTCTGGCGCAACGCCAGCAGTCAAACTCCGCATCCTCATTCGGCACATGATTGCGGGCTTCACAACGTTCGCATTCGATTAGACGCCTACCGCGCGGCGACCTAAGCGGACGATCTTGTGCTACTGCAGAGGCTGCAACACCGAGAGGCCCGGGAAGAAACAGCAACGTCAATAGGAAGAACTGAACGCGACGGGTCTCCGGTGCTACCAACGTGGCGATGGCGGGGAACAGGAAGATCAAGAGCGCCAGAGCGACAACGAAGATTGTGTCTGCATATGGTGTGAGGTCAGGAAAACGGTAGTGGTCCTCGTAGTACATGGAAAGCATCTTTCCATCGAGCGCAGAAGCCACTCATGGTGGCATGCAAAAAAATCATCGCGCATCCGAAAGACGACGTCATGCCGAAGGTAAGTCCAAGGAGCAAGACGATTTGGCGGGGCCGAGCTTATCGATGCAATTCTGGTGTAATCACTTCGTCGTCAGCACCTGGTGGATTTCCGTTTCGGCACACCCACCAACCTACCCACCTCGCGACCATCGGAGTCTAAGTAGCGCAAGTTTTAGGATCAGAAGCTCAACCCGGAATACATGACCCGGTTGGGGTCGTACTTCTCGCGCACCGCCGTCAGCTGCGACAGGTTCGGGCCGAAGTAGCGCGACGCCGAGCCGTTGGCCTCCAGGTAGTTGACGTAGCCGCCCACCGAAAACTGTTGCACCGCTTGGTGCGCGGCGCTCAGCCACAGCGTCGCGGCGGGCACCTGGTTGGCGGCGGGCTCGACGTACCACTGCAGCAGAGCGGACTGCTTGCGCCACGGGAAGGCGGTGTCGCCCGGCGCGACGTCGCCGACGGCGCCGTCCATCGGGTCGACGAGTACCGACGCCTTGCCGCCGGAGGCCGGCCACCGGCCGATCGCGGTCGCGATGGCATGGGCCGCATCGGAATTCATCGTCGTGAGCACGTCGGAGCCGGCCACGAAGCCGACGGGCGAGGTCGTCGAGCCGCCGCCGGCCAGGTACGTCACCAGGTCCATGTGGCCGAGGGTCTTGTTCTGCACGGCGGTGGGCGCGACCCCGACCGCGGATTTGATCGCGTCGACGACACCGGGGCCGGCGCCGGCCGGGCAGGTCGCCAGCAGGTGGCAGTTCGGCTGGTTGCCTATCGAAAGATGAACGATGCCCCAGGTGTTGCGGTCCGCCGCGCTCAGCCAGGACTGCCAGCCGACCAGCACCTGCACCGCCGAGGCCGGCGGAAAGTCCAGCCGGACGACGTCGCTGTCGCCGGTCGCGAAGGTCGCGAAAGTCATCGACGTGGTCACCCCGAAATTGCCGCCGCCACCGCCGCGCAGCGCCCAGAACAGGTCCGGGTGGTCGTTGGCGGACGCCGTCACCACGTCGCCGCTGGGCAGCACCACCGTGGCCGACCGCAGCGCATCGCACGTCAGCCCGGCATGGCGGCAATCGGCGCCCACCCCGCCGCCAAGCGCCAGTCCGGCGATCCCGACGCTCGGGTAGGTCGCGGTGGGGATCGCGCGCCCGGCCCCGGCCAGCCCCTGGTGCACCGCGTACAGCGTGGTCGCCGGCGTGACGGTCGCGTTGCCGGCGCCGTCGACGTTCACCCCGCCGGGCAGCCCGCGCAGGTCGACGACCATTGTCCCGCCGGCGCTCGACGCGCCGATGTAGGAATGCCCGCCGCCGCGCGGGGAGATCTTGAGCCCGTTGGCCGCCGCGAACGAGACCGCCTTCTGCACGTCCGATTGCGACGACACGGCGATCACCGCCGCCGGGCTGGAGTTGTCGTAGAGCGAGTTGAAAACCCGCTTGCCCGCGGAGAATTGAGCGCCGTTGGCGGGCAGCAACACGCTGCCGCCGATGGAGGAGGCCAAGCCGCCCCAGCCGGTGGTGGGATCCGCGGCCGCGCGCGCAGCGCCGAATACCGTTCCGGTGGCGAGCATTCCGACGGCGCCGCGAAGAAACGTCTGGCGCGAGATCGCCTGGTCCGGTGGACGGCCGTGATTCGTCGTCATGGGCCGGATTCTGGTCGAATCGGCGCCCGAAATGCCGGCCCCCGGCCGAGTGTCAGGTAACAGTGTGGCCTCGATCGGGCGGCCACGGCCCGGCAGTGCGTCGGCCCGGCAAACCCCAATAAACGATGCGGCGGGCGCGCCGCCCTCACAAAACGCTTAGTGTGCAAACCTTTACCGCACCGTGTTGTAAATGTGACAGTGATAGATCAGAGTTCACTAACGTGACTCGAGTGCCCTCAGTGCACTCCGCGACTGATGGGGAGAGCGGCATGAAGGCACTGGCGGCGGAAACTCAGCGTTGGATCTGGTCGGTTCGTCACCAGCCACTGACCATTCGCCTGCTGGCCGCGGCCGCCGCCCTGTTCACCGTGGCCGCGGCGTTCGCCGCACCGGCCGAGGCGGATCCGGCGGCCGACGACGCCTTCATCGACGCGCTCAACCGCGCCGGCATCGACTTCGGCGAGCCGGGAAACGCGATGTCGGTGGGTCAGTCGATCTGCCCGATGCTCGCCCAGCCGGGCGGGAACTTCGCCGCGGCCGCGGCCAGCGTCAGCCACCAGGGCATGTCACCGCAGATGGCCCAGATGTTCACCACCATCGCCATTCAGATGTACTGCCCGCAGGAAATCGCCAACATCGCCAGCGGCAACCCGACCGCCGGGCTGCCCGGCATTCCCGGCAACCTGGCCGGCGGCCTGCCCGGCGGGCTGAGCCAAATCCCCGGCATGCCAGGGGTTTAACGCGTCCCCAGCGGGTCGATGGTCCACGCGATGTAGACCATCGCCGCCGCGACCGCCGCCGTGGTCACGAAGTCCAAGGCCTTGCCGCGCACCACCAGCAGGCCGGCCCGCTCGTCGGACAACACCAGCCGCAGCAGCGCCGCCACGCCCACCCCGATGCCGATCAGCAGGGCACCGCGACGCCAGAAGTTGGCCGCCACCAAGACGAAAGCCGCGCAGAAGATCAGCTCCACCAACAGGATCGGCCACTGAACCCGCAGGATCGTGCGCACCGCTATCGCCGCCCCTCGGCCAGCTCGACGACGTTGGTCAGCAGGAACGCGCGCGTGAGCGGGCCCACGCCGCCGGGATTCGGCGACACGTGGCCGGCCACCTCCCACACGTCGGGGTGCACGTCGCCGACGAGGCCGTCGTCGGTGCGGCTGACGCCGACGTCGACGACCGCGGCGCCCGGACGCACCATGTCGGCGGTCAGCAGGTGCGGGACGCCCACGGCGGCGACGATGATGTCCGCCTGCCTGGTCAGCGTGGGCAGGTCGCGAGTTCCGGTGTGGCACAGCGTGACCGTGGCGTTCTCGGAACGCCGGGTCAGCAGCAGACCCAGCGGGCGGCCCACCGTCACGCCGCGGCCGATGACGACCACGTGCGCGCCGGCGATCTCGACGTCGTAGCGCCGCAGCAGGTGGACGATGCCGCGCGGGGTGCACGGCAGCGGCGCCGGCGTGTTGAGCACCAGCCGGCCCAGGTTGGTCGGGTGCAGGCCGTCGGCGTCCTTGTCCGGGTCGACGCGCTCCAGCGCCGCGTTCTCGTCCAGCTGCTTGGGCAGCGGCAACTGCACGATGTAGCCGGTGCACTCGGGGTTGGCGTTGAGTTCGTCGATGGTCTGATTCAGGGTGGCGGGGCTGATGTCGGCGGGCAGGTCGCGACGGATGGAGGTGATGCCGACCTTGGCGCAGTCCGCGTGCTTGCCCCGGACGTAGGCCTGCGACCCCGGGTCGTCGCCGACGAGGATGGTGCCCAGCCCGGGCGTGCGCCCCGATGCGGTCAGTGCGGCCACCCGCTGCTTGAGGTCGACGAAGATCTCGTCCCGGGTGGCCTTGCCGTCCAGCGTGATTGCTCCCACGCCGACAGTCTGGCACGCTCCCCGGTATGCCTAGCCCTCCGGACGTGTTCAGCCCCGCCAAGCTCGGTCCGATAACGCTGCGTAACCGCACCATCAAATCGGCCACGTTCGAGGCGCGCACGCCCGACGCCCTGGTCACCGACGACCTGATCGAGTACCACCGGCTGCCGGCCGCCGGCGGGGTCGGCATGACGACCGTCGCCTATTGCGCCGTCTCCCCCGGCGGACGCACCGAGGGCAACGGCATCTGGATGCGGCCCGAGGCGGTGCCCGGATTCCGCCGGCTCACCGACGCGATCCACGCCGAGGGGGCGGCGGTGAGCGCGCAGATCGGCCACGCCGGACCGGTGGCCAACGCCAAGTCCAACAAGGCCAAGGCCCTGGCGCCGGTGCGGTTCTTCAACCCGATCGGGATGCGCTTCGCCAAAAAGGCGAGCCGCGAGGACATCGCCGATGTGACCGAGGCGCACGCCAACGCCGCCCGGCTGGCCATCGAGGCCGGCTTCGACGCCGTCGAAATCCACCTGGGCCACAACTACCTGGCGAGCTCGTTTCTGTCCCCGCTGATCAACCGCCGCGACGACGAATTCGGCGGCTCGCTGGAAAACCGGGCCAAGGTGGCCCGCGGCATCGTGATGGCCGTCCGGCGTGCGGTGGCAAAGGAGGGCACGCCGATCGCGGTCACCGCCAAGCTCAACATGGCCGACGGCGTGCGCGGCGGCATCAGCACCGAGGAATCGCTGAGGACCGCGAAGTGGCTGGAGGAGGACGGCGGGCTGGACGCGATCGAGCTGACCGCGGGCAGCTCGCTGGTCAACCCGATGTACCTGTTCCGCGGCGACGCCCCGATCAAGGAGTTCGCCGGGGCGTTCAAGCCCCCGTTGCGCTGGGGCATGCGGATGACCGGCACGAAGTTCCTGCGCGAGTACCCCTACCGCGAGGCCTATTTGTTGCGCGACGCCAAGCTGTTCCGTGCGGAGCTGAAGATGCCGCTGATCCTGCTCGGCGGCATCACCAACCGCGAGACGATGGACCTGGCGATGGCCGAGGGATTCGAGTTCGTCGCCATGGCCCGCGCGCTGCTGGCCGAGCCGGACCTGATCAACCGGATCGCCGCCGACGGGGCGGCGCACAGCGTGCAATCGGCGTGCACCCACTGCAACCGGTGCATGCCGACGATCTACAGCCGGACCCACTGCGTGGTGACCGGCGCCCCGGACGTCGTGGCCCGCTGACGACGCGCGCCGCCGGGTCGCGGCGTGGTGGCGCGTTCGCGGTCGCCGGGTCGAGGCGGATGTACGGCTACAGTTGTGGCGATGACTGCAGCAGCCCCGCCAGCGCTAACCGTCCGTCACGACGGGTCGGAACGCACCTTCGCAGCGGGTCATGACGTGGTGATCGGACGCGACCTGCGGGCCGACATGCGCATCACGCACCCGCTGATCTCGCGCGCGCACCTGCTGCTGCGCTACGACCAGGGCCGGTGGCTGGCCATCGACAACGGTTCGCTCAACGGGACTTTCGTCAACGGCCGGCGGGTGCCGGTGGTCGACATCCACGACGGCCAGACCATCAACATCGGAAACCCCGACGGCCCCCTGCTGACGTTCGAGGTCGGGCACCACCAGGGGTTGGCCGGGCGCCCGCCCCGGACCGAGTCGATGGGCATCCCGGTGGCGGCCCATCAGTCGGGGTCGGCGTGGCCGGCACCGCCGGGCCCGCCCGGTCCCCCGCCCGGACCGGCGGGCCGCCCGCCCGGCTGGGCGGCGTCGGTGGCGCGGCGGCCGCAGCACGTGGCGCCGCCACCCCCGGGGCCGCACGCCCACCACGGGCGCCCGCCCGTGCATCCGGGCAGCGCGCCGCCGCCGGCCAATTTCCAGCCCCACCCGCAGATGCCCGCGGCCGGCTCCCCCGCCGCGGCGCCGCAGACGCGGATGTCGCCCACCGCCGCCAAGCCGCCGGAGGTCGCCAACCTGGCGACCAAGGTGTTCCAGGCATTGCTGCCGTCCCGGTCCGGGGCGATGCAGAAGCCCAGCGGCGCGCAGACGATCGGCCGCGCCACCGACAACGACATCGTCATCCAGGACGTCCTGGCGTCGCGCCATCACGCGTTTTTGACGCAGACGCCGCTGGGCACCGAGATCCGCGACGCGCACAGCGTCAACGGCACGTTCGTCAACGGGGTGCGGGTCGGGTCCGCGGTGCTGACCGAGGGCGACGTGGTGACCATCGGCAACGTCGACCTGGTCTTCACCGGTGACACGCTGGTCCGCCGCACCGAGGCCGCCACCCGCACCGGCGGCCTGGAGGTGAACGGCGTCTGCTTCACCGTCGACCACGGCAAGCAGCTGCTCGACCACATCTCGCTGACCGCCCGCCCCGGGACGCTGACCGCCATCATCGGCGGGTCGGGCGCCGGGAAGACCACGCTGTCGCGGCTGATCGCCGGCTACACCAGCCCCACCTCGGGCACGGTGACGTTCGAGGGTCACAACATCCACACCGAGTACGCGTCGATGCGCAGCAGGATCGGGATGGTGCCCCAGGACGACGTGGTGCACCGCCAGCTCACGGTCAACCAGGCCCTGGGCTACGCGGCCGAGCTGCGGCTGCCGCCCGACACCAGCAAGGCCGACCGGGAACAGGCCATCGCGCAGGTCCTCGAGGAACTCGAGCTGACCAAGCACGCCGACACCCGCGTCGACAAGCTCTCCGGCGGACAGCGCAAGCGCGCCTCCGTCGCGCTCGAACTGCTGACCGGGCCGTCGCTGCTGATCCTGGACGAGCCCACCACCGGCCTGGACCCGGCACTGGACCGTCAGGTGATGATGATGCTGCGCCAACTCGCCGACGCGGGTCGCACGGTGCTGGTGGTCACCCACTCGGTGTCCTACCTCGACGTCTGCGACCAGTTGCTCTTGGTGGCGCCCGGCGGCAAGACGGCCTTCCTGGGCCCGCCCAGCCAGATCGGGGCGGCGATGGGCACCACCAACTGGGCCGACATCTTCGCCAAGGTGGGCGCCGACCCGGACGAGGCCAATCGCCGCTTCCTCGCCGAAAACAAGCACCTGGCCCACGCGCCGTCCGACTCCAGGCCGGCCGATTTGGGCGAACCCGTGCACACCGACCTGTTTCGCCAGTTCTCAACCGTCGCGCGCCGCCAGGTGCGCCTGGTGGTCTCCGACCGCGGCTACACGGTGTTTCTGGCGTTGCTGCCGTTTCTCATCGGTGTCCTGAGCCTCACCGTCCGCGGCACGACCGGGTTCGGCATGTCGGACCCGATGGGCAACAACCCCGCCCAGCCCGACCAGATCCTGGTCATGCTCAACGTCGGCGCCGTATTCATGGGAACCGCGCTGACGATCCGCGACCTCGTCGGTGAGCGGCCCATCTTCCGTCGCGAGCAGGCCGTCGGCCTGTCCACCGCGGCGTACATGGCCGCCAAGATCGTGGTGTTCAGCGTGTTCGCGATCATGCAGGCGGCGATCGCCACGGCGATCTCCGTAATCGGCTGGGGCAAGCCGCTTTCCGACGCCGTGCTGCTGGGGGACGTCAGATTCGAGCTGTTCGTCGACGTCGCCGCGACGTGTGTGGTTTCGGCGCTGCTCGGCATGGCCCTGTCCTCGCTCGCCACGTCGCAGGACCAGATCATGCCGATGCTGGTCGTGTCGATCATGTCGCAGCTGGTGTTCTCCGGCGGCATGATCTGGGTCACAAACCGGATCGTGCTCGACCAGCTGTCGTGGGCCACGCCCGCCCGGTGGGGCTTCGCCGCGTCGGCGTCGACGATCGACACCCACCGGCTGATACCGGGTCCGACCGACCCGAAAGACCAGCACTGGGACCACAAGTCGAGCGCGTGGCTGTTCGACATGTTCATGCTCGGGGTGCTGTCGGTGGCCTACAGCGCCATCACGTGGTGGAAGATCCGGCTCAAGCGGCGCTGACCGGGGTAGGGCGACGGCGGGGTTTGGCTCCTTCGCCAGCGGATATCCCTCTGGCTGGGATGAATACGGTCGCACCGCCCGTCCTCACCGTCTTCGGCAACGGGTCGAAACACACCTTCCGGGCAGGTCACGATGTCGTCGTCGGCAGTGACCTGCGCGCCGACGTGCGCATCACCCACCCCCTCATCTCACGCACCCACCTCCTGCTGCGCTTCGACAAGGGCAGGTGGTTGGCGATCGACAACGGATCGCCGCGCGGCACGTTCGTCGAACGGCGCCGGGCCCGGGTGATCGACATCTGCCACGGCCGGCGCATCAACATCGGCAACCCCGATGGGCCGTGCCTGGTCTTCGAGCTCGGGCCGGATCCGCGGGCCGGCGGCGCCGCACCGTCGACGGATCCGCTGCGCGCGGTTCAGCCGCAACGCAACCGGCGGCTGCCCCGGCCCCCGCGGTGGGCGCGTGGGGTCCGCAACGCGCCCGCGACGTCGGACCCGCCGACCCTCCCGGCGTCGGCGTTGCGCCCCCGCCCCGGCCCGGCCCCGGAACCGCGGACGGGTCCGGTCAACGCGACGCAGCCGGCGCCGCTTGCACCGCCGGGCGCCACGCAGGACCTCGTCGTACAGCACTCGGCGGGCGACCCCGACAAGCCGGAGGGTTTCGCGACGATCGGCCGCGCCACGTCAAACGACATCGTCGTCTACGACGTCATGGCGTCGCGCCACCACGCCATCATGGTTCCGACGCCGATGGGCACCGAGATCCGCGACGCGCGCAGCGTCAACGGGACGTTCGTCAACGGCGTGCGGGTCGGGTCCGCGCTGCTGACCGAGGGCGACGTGGTGACCATCGGCAACGTCGACCTGGTCTTCACCGGCACCGACCTGGTGCACCGGACCGGTGACGACGCCGCGACCGGCGGCCTGGAGGTCGCCGGCGTGCAATACCGCATCGACGGCAAGGAACTGCTCGACAACGTCTCGCTGACCGCCCGCCCGGGGACCCTCACCGCCATCATCGGGGGGTCGGGCGCCGGCAAGACCACGCTGGCGCGGCTGATCGCCGGGTACACGCGGCCCAGCGCCGGGTCCGTCACGTTCGAGGGACACGACATCCACGCCGAGTACGCGACGCTGCGGACCCGGATCGGGATGGTCCCCCAGGACGACGTCGTGCACCGCCAGCTGACCGTGAACCAGGCGCTGGGATATGCCGCCGAACTGCGGCTGCCGCCGGACACCAGCGCCGACGACCGCGCGCAAGCGGTCGCCCGGGTGCTCGACGAGCTGAACCTGACCGAGCAGGCCGACACCCGGGTGGACAAGCTGTCCGGCGGGCAGCGCAAACGCGCGTCGGTGGCGCTGGAACTGCTCACCGGGCCGTCGCTGCTGATCCTCGACGAGCCCACCACCGGCCTGGACCCGGCGCTGGACTCCCAGGTCATGATGATGCTGCGCCAGCTCGCCGACGCCGGGCGCACGGTGCTGGTGGTGACGCATTCGGTGGCCCACCTCGACCTGTGCGACCAGCTGCTGCTGCTGGCCCCGGGCGGCAAGACGGCCTACTTCGGGCCGCCCGGCGAGATCTCGTCGGTCACGGGGACCACCACCTGGGCCGAGATCTTCGTCAAGGTGGGCGCCGACCCCGACGAGGCCAAGCGGCGCTTCCTGGCGCGCAAGCGCCCGGAGCCGGAGCTGCCGAAGGCCCAGCCACGCGACCTGGGCGAGCCGGTGAACATCGATGTTCGCCGCCAGTTTTCGACGATCGCGCGGCGCCAGGTTCGCCTCGTCGTCTCCGACAGCTGGTACACGGTGTTTTTGGCGGTCTTGCCGTTCGTCATCGGGCTGCTCGCGCTGACCGTTCCCGGCACGACCGGGTTCGGGTTGGCCGACCCGAACGGCAAGACACCCGCCGAGCCCGCCCAGATCCTGGTCCTGCTGTGTGTGGGCGCGGTCTTCATGGGCACCGCGCTGACAATCCGCGACCTGGTCGGCGAGCGGCCCATCTTCCGGCGGGAACAGGCGTTCGGCCTGTCGACCGGGGCCTACCTGCTGGCCAAGGTCGCGGTGTTCTGCGTCTTCGCGATCGCGCAGGCGGCGTGCGCCACCACCATCACGATCATCGGCAAGGGCACGCCGACCCGCGGGGCGGTGCTGCTCGGCAACCCCACCCTCGAGCTGTACGTCGCGACGGCGGCGACCTGCATCGTCGCGGCGATCATCGGCCTGGTCCTGTCGGCGGTGGCCCGCACCAGCGACCACATCCTGCCGCTGCTGGTCGTGGCCATCATGGCGCAGCTGGTGTTCTCCAGCGGGGTGATCCCGGTGACCAACCGGCCCCTGATCGACCAGCTGTCCTGGCTCACGCCCGCGCGCTGGGGCTTCGCGGCGTGTGCGTCGACCATCGACCTGAACCACGTGGAGCCCAGCCCCTTCAGCCCGAAGGACAGCCACTGGAACCACACGGCCGGCGCGTGGTCGCTGGACATGGCCATGCTGCTGGTGCTGGGGGTCGCCTACTCGATGATCGTGTGGTGGCGAATCCGGTTGCGGCGCTAGCGATCAGCTCGCGGCCAGGGTCTCCAGCGCGTACTCGCTGACGGCGATCAGCGCGTCGGTCGCCGACCGGCGGTCCCTGGCGTCGACGGTGATCACGGGGATGTGCTTGGGCAGGGTCAGCGCCTCGCGCACCGCCTCGACGGGATAGCGTGGCGCGCCGTCGAATTCGTTGACCGCGATCAGAAACGGCAGGTTGCGGTGCTCGAAGAAGTCGACCGCGGCGAAGCTGTCCTGCAGGCGCCGGCAGTCGACCAGCACGATCGCGCCGATCGCGCCGCGCACCAGGTCGTCCCACATGAACCAGAACCGCCGCTGGCCCGGGGTCCCGAAAAGGTAGAGCACCAGTTCCTCGTCCAGGGTGATGCGGCCGAAGTCCATCGCGACCGTGGTGGTCCGCTTGTCGGGGGTGGCCTCGAGCGCGTCGACGCCCACCGACGCGTCGGTCAGCATCGCCTCGGTGCGCAACGGCATGATCTCCGACACCGCCCCGACGAACGTGGTCTTGCCGACCCCGAAGCCGCCCGCGACCACGATCTTCGTCGAAGCGTGGGCACTGCCATGGTGGGCGTCATAGTGCCTTAAGGCCACGCAGGGTCCTTCCTATGAGTTCGTGGCGCTCGTCGCGGGTGGAACGCTCGGTCAATGTCCTGTGCACCCGAAGGTAGCCGGACAGCACCAGATCGCCGACCAGGACGCGCGCGACGCCGACCGGTAAATCCAGCCGGGCCGAGATTTCCGCGACCGACGGGCTGCTGGTGCACAGTTGGACGATCTTGCCTCTCGCATCGTTGGGTGGCCACGGGTGGGCCAGGCCCGCCGGCAACGTCCCTATCGGCGCCTCCAGCGGAAGGTCGACGTCGGTGCCGGTCCGTCCGGACGTCAGCGTGTACGGACGGACCAGGCTGGCCTCACGCGAGGGCGGCCAGGTCTCGCGTCTGTCCATGGCGGCTCACGAGTGCGTAGCGGACCGGCGGGTGGACTGCACCACGCCGCCCACCCGTTCGACGAGGATGGCCATCTCATAGCCGATCTGGCCGATATCGCACGACGAGACGGCCAGCGTGGCCAGGTGCGAGCCGTCGCCGACCCGCATCAGCAGCAGGTAGCCGTTTTGCATCTCGACCACCGACTGCAGCACCTGGCCGCCTTCGAACAGCTGGGCGGCGCCCGTCGCGAGGCTGGCCAGCCCCGAGGCGACGGCGGCCAGCTGGTCGGCGCGTTCGCGCGGGAGGTGCTCGCTGGCGGCGACGGGCAGCCCGTCGACGGACACCAGCAGCGCGTGCGCGACGCCGGGGACCTCGCGGGCGAACCTCGTCACCAGCCAGTCCAGCGAGTTGCCGGCAGACGTCATTCCTGACCAGACCCTTCGTTCGTGTCGCGGGCGTGCGACCGGCCCGAGCGCACGCCACCGAAATGGCTGCTGAACGACGCCCGGACGGCCTCCGGGTCGCGGCCCGCGGCCGCGTGCTGCGGCCGCCGCCCCGGAGCGGACGCGCCGTTGGTGCCGACCAGGGAGTCCCGGTCATCGCCCGGCTCGTCGGCCGCAGCGGCCCCGTTGGCCGCACCCGGCACCAAGCGGGCCCCGGGCTTGCGGATCGGCAGCCCGTGCTCGGTTTGCGACTCGACCGGCTTCTCGTCGGCCGCGGCCGCCAGCGTCCAGCCCCGGTCCCACACCGACTGCCAATCCAGATCGGCGCTGTTGACCAGGTCGTGCGGATCGCCCAGCATCTCCGCCAGCATCCGACGGTAGATGACGTCATCGTCGGCCGCCGCCGGGGGCGCGGGAGCCTTCGGGATCGACGGGCGCTCCGGGCCGGCGGCGGGCGGCCGCGGGCCTTCCGGTGTTGCCGGGCCGGCCGCGCTCCGGGACCGCGCCGCGAAGAACGCCGACGTGTCCGACACGGGTTTCGCCGGGGCCGGCTCCGGCTCCGGCGCCGGCTGTTTCGGCGCGGGCCGCGCGGGCTCGGCCCCGGCGCTCTCGGGCTCCGGCTCGGCCCGCTGCCCGCCCTCCCACCAGGGCGTGGCGAGCTCGCGCCGCTCGCGGCGGGGCAGCTCCGCGGCGGGCGGCGCCGCGGGAGCGTCGGGAATTTCCGAGATCCCGCTGGAGCCCGGGTTGCGACGCGGCAGCAACGTGACCGACGGTTCCGGCGCCTCGGCGCCGTTCTGGTGCGCCGGGTCCGGCGCGGGGATCGCGCCGGCCAATTGGGCGCCGGGCTCCCGGCGACCGGCGGCCGCCCGTTCCGGGCGATCCCGGGCCGCGGGCGGGGCGGCGGCCAGGCCCTCGAGCACCGACGGCGGCAGGTAGATCTCCGCCGTCGTGCCGGCACCGGCCTCGTGGGCGGACGGGCCGCGCAGGCCCACCCGGATGCCGTGCCGGGCGGCGATCCGGCCCACCACGAAAAGCCCCATGTGCCGGGCATTCTCGGGAACGGGGTCGGGGGTGGCCTGTGCATGATCGCCTCCGGCCTGCAGCCGCATGTTGGCCATGCGCCGATCGGCGTCGTTCATGCCCAGGCCGGAGTCGGCGATCCGCACCATGACGCCGCCACGCGGCCCGTTGCCGCCCAGCGATGCCGATATCCGGACGGTCGTCGTGGGCGGCGAGTAGCGCAGGGCGTTGTCGATCAGCTCGGCGAACAGGTGGATCACGCCACCCGCCGCCGCGCCGAGCAGCGCGCAGTCGGGCAGGCCGGTGACCTCGACCCGGCGGTAGTCCTCGACCTCGGACACCGCCGCGTTGATCACCGTCGACAGCGGCACCGGGTCGCGCTGGTCGCGGGCGAGCTGTGCGCCCGCGAGCACCAGCAGGTTGGCGCTGTTGCGGCGCAGCCGGGCCGCCAGGTGATCGAGGCGGAACAGGTTGTCCAGCCGCTCGGGATCCTCCTCGTTGCGCTCCAGCCGGTCGATCAACGCCAGCTGCTGGTCGACCAGCGACCGGCTGCGCCGCGACATGGTCTCGAACATGTCGTTGACCAGCAGGCGCAGGCGCGCCTCGTCACCGGCGAGCAGCAGGGCCTGGGTGTGCAGTTCGTCGACGGCGTGGGCGACCTGGCCGATCTCCTCGGTGGTGTACACCGGCAGCGGCTGCGGAACCGGTTCGGCGCCACCGGCTTTGACGCGGGCCACCTCCTCCTCGAGATCGGTGTGTGCGACCTTGAGCGCGCCGTCGCGCAGCACGCGCAGCGGCCGCACCAGGGCGCGGGCCACCAGCAACACGACGAGCAGCGCGATCACGATCGCGGCCAGCACCAGCGCGGTGTCTCGCACCGCCGCGTCGCGGCGATCGGTGGCCTCGGTGTGCACGGCCTTGGTCACCGACGCGGTGGCGTCGGTGATGACCTGCTCGGCGATCCCGTCGGTGGTCTGGATCGAGCGCAACAGCTCGGGGTTGTCGACGAGCACGCTGGCCGGGTCCGACATGATCGCCATCCGGGTCACCATCTGCTGCTGCAGCGTGTGGGCCTCGGGCGAGCCGGCGCCCAGCACCTCGCTCATCCCGAACAGCGTCGACGGTTCGGTGCCCGCCAGGGTGATCATCGACGTCCGCAGCTGCGGCTCGGGCAGGTCGGCGCCGCGCGTCACCAAGATTTTCTGCATCGTCATCTGCCCGCGGGCGCCGACGGCGCGGCTCAGCCCCTGCGCCTCGGCGCGGATGCGCTCGTTGTCCACGCGCACCGAGGCGTTGACGACGTCCTCGGCGGTCAGCAGGATCGGGGCATACGTGGTCACCCGGTCCCGCAAACCGATGCTGTTGTCGCCCACCTTGTCCAGCAGCCCCTGGCCGCCGTTCAGCAGGGTGTTCACTCCGGACCGGACGTCGGCGGTGACGTCGGTGTCCGCCAGTCGCTGCTGCAGCTCGTAGCGGCGCGCCTGGTAGTTCTTCTTGGCCCCTTCGACGTCGTGCCCGGTGGAGTTCGCCAGCAGGGCGACGTCCAGCGCCGACATGTACTTGGTGATCGCCGGCAGCATGTCGGCGCGGGCGGCGGCCAGCTTGAGGCCGCCGGAGTTGGCCATCGCGTCCTTGATGCGCAACCCCCCGAAGGCCGTCGCCAAAACCACCGGGACCAGCACGATTGCCAACACCTTGTAGCGGACGGGCCAATTGCTCGGCGACCAGCGCGGCGGACGCTTGGCGGGCGTCGCGGTGCCCTGTCCGGACCGGCTCGGGGCCGCCTCGACCGCGTGGGCCGGGCGGGTGAACATGGTCATGCGCTGACGGCCGCGCGGCCGGCCGCTGCGCCGGTTCTCGGCGCGTCCAGAAACGAGAGGCTCATGGGACTTCCTGCTTTATTCCGCCGTTGATCCGCCCTTGCCACGCAGATGGGCGCGGGCGATAACGCCTGGCAATCCGACGAGTATGACAGCCCGCGGCCGAGGTCTCCACAATTCTTACTGAGTACGCAGAGCCCTCTCAGGTCTACCTGTGCGCCGGTGCGCAAGTCTGGCAAACAAATCGCTTTGCCATGATCGGCTGATGTTCAGGCTGCTGTTCTTCTCACCGCGCATCGCGCCGAACACGGGCAACGCCATCCGGACGGCGGCGGCCACCGGCGCCGAACTGCATCTGGTCGAGCCGCTGGGCTTCGACCTGTCCGAACCCAAACTGCGGCGCGCCGGCCTGGACTACCACGACCTCGCCTCGGTCACCGTGCACGCCTCGCTGCAGGCCGCCTGGGAGTCGCTCGCGCCGGCGCGGGTGTTCGCCTTCACGGCGCACGCCCCGACCTCGTTCGCCGACGTCGACTACCGGGCCGGCGACGTGTTGATGTTCGGCCCGGAGCCCGACGGCCTGGACGCGGCGACCCTGGCCGACGCGCACATCAGCCGGCGGGTGCGCATCCCGATGCTGGCGGGCCGGCGCTCGCTGAACCTGTCCAACGCGGCGGCGATCGCCGTCTACGAGGCCTGGCGTCAGCACGGCTACGCCGGCGCGGGTTAGGCGCGGCGGTGCTGGTGAGCCAGCCCCCGTGCGCCGTCACGCACGGGGCGATCGAGGGCCTCACTGGCGACCGCTTCGCCTGTCAATAGGCTGTGCGGTACGCGAAAGCCGAGGTTGTCGGCCCGCGGGGCAATACACTGTGCGCGCGTATCGATGACCGAGGGGACAGAAATGCCGCACGTGGTGGCGTTGCCGGCGTCAGTGGCGGCGGCGGCCGCGGATGTGGCGGGGATCGGTTCGGCGCTCGACGCGGCCCACGCGGCGGCCAAGGGTGCCACGACGGGGCTGCTGGCCGCCGGAAGCGACGAGGTATCGGCGGTGGTGACGTCGCTGTTTTCCGGCTACGCCCGGGACTATCAGTACCTGGCCGCGCAGGCGGCTGCGTTTCACGACCAGTTCGTGGGCGCGTTGAGCGCCGCCGGAATCGCCTATGCCGGCGCCGAGGCGGCCAACGCCTCCCCGCTGCAGACCCTTGAGCAGGACGCGCTGAACGCGATCAACGCCCCCACCAACGCGCTGTTCGGGCGCCCGCTGATCGGCGACGGCGCCAACGGGACGGCGGCCAGCCCGAACGGCGGCGCCGGCGGATTCCTCTACGGCAACGGCGGCGCCGGTTATTCCCCACCGACCAACTCCGGTCTGGCCGGCGGCGCCGGCGGAAGCGCGGGCCTGATCGGCAACGGCGGCGCCGGCGGCGCCGGCGGGTCTGGGGCGACCGGTGGGGTGGGCGGTCGCGGCGGCTGGATGTACGGCAAGGGCGGCGCCGGCGGCGCCGGCGGTAACGCTGTGGTCGCCGGCGGCGCCGGCGGCAACGGAGGCGCCGGGGGCGCAGCCGGTCTGTGGGGAAGCGGCGGGGCCGGCGGCCACGGCGGCGACGGCGTGACCGGGGCCAACGGCGTCAACCCGACACCGGTGAACAACACCGCGCTGAATGGCGCCAACGGCACCAGCAACAACGTCGACCTCGAGAACAATGTCTACGGCACATCGGGCGGTAACGGCACGTCCGGGAGCGCCGGGGTCAACGGCGGTGCCGGCGGCGACGGCGGAAATGCCGCCGCCATTTTGGGGACCGTCGAAGACGCCACGGGCGGCACAGGCGGCGACGGGGCAACCGGCGGAGCGGGCGGTGCGACGGGCGGCGCCGGCGGGCACGGCGGCACCGTCTCCACCGATTTCGGCGTCGCTTTGGGTGGTCATGGCGGCAACGGCGGTGCCGGTGGGGCGGGATTCAGCCCCGGGACCGCTTCCGGCGCCGTCCCCGGCACCAACGGCGGCGCGGGCGGTCACGGCGGTTGGCTGTATGGCAGCGGCGGGGCCGGCGCCACCGGCGGTGCCGGTGCGACGGGCGCCGTGTCGGGCGACAGCGGCGGCAACGGGGGCAACGGCGG
>NZ_MVHD01000036.1 GCF_002086635.1 Mycobacterium alsense
CATGTGGACCCAGGCCGCCACGACGATGAGCACCTACCAGGCCACCGCCGCCGCCACCGGCCCCGCCGCGGGCCTGTGCGGCCTCTGTGGTGGCCTGGTAGGTGCTCATCGTCGTGGCGGCCTGGGTCCACATGCGCGCGTAGTCGGCCTCGTTGACCGCGATCGGAATGGTGTTGACGCCAAAGAAATTCGTCGCCACCAGGACCGCATGGATCGCGTGGTTGGCGGCCAGCTCGGCCAGGGTCGGCATCGCCGCCAGCGCGGCGGCGTACGCCCCGGCCACGGCCTCGTGCCGCGCGCCCGCCTCGGCGCTGAGCATGCCGGCCAGCGCCAGCCAGTCCAGATACGGCCCGTGCGCGGCGACGTATGCGGCCGCGGTCGGCCCCTCCCACACCTGTTGCGCCCCCGCCAGCACCGCCCCGAGTTCGGCCGCGGCGGTCTGGTATTCGACGCTCAACGCGGTCCAGGTCTGGGCGGCGGCGAGCAGCGGCCCCGGTCCCGGGCCCGAGCTGAGCAACGCCGAATGCACCTCCGGCGGGAACGCCATCCAGATCGGCGCCAGCATGCTCACCCGTACGTCGACGCGGCTGCCGCGTCGCCGACGGCGTAGTTGGCGCCGGCGTGTTCGACGCCCACCCCCGCTCGGCCCAACACCTCGACACCGCGCCCCGCCGCCGTTTCGTGCTGAGCCGCCTCCGCGCTGAACTGCAGCGCCGCCTGCACCGAAACGGGGTCGGACCCGGGCGGTAGCACCGTCGAGATCGTCGGGACCGCCGCGGCGTGCGCCGCCGCCAGGCGGGCGGTGATCGCTTCCACGGCCGCGCTGGTCGCCGCCAGACCCTCGGGAACGACCCGTAAAGTCATGGTTCACACCCCTTGAGCGTCGCGGCCGCGATCACCCAACCGAGCAGGCCCGCCGCCAGCCCGAAACCCAAGTGGAACAACGCCCTTTCGGTCATCCACGCCCCGAACAGAACCCCACCCGAGTCGGCGAGCGCGACCAGGTGAATCGGCGCGGCGGCGAGCACCACCAACCACCGCCGCGTCCCGGCGACGGGTGTCGCGGCCACCGCGTACAGCAGGACGGCGGCCGCCACGTAGCGCACGCTGACCCCCGCGCCCGGGAAATGCATCGCGAACGTCGCGACCGTCGAGGCCGCCCCGACCGCGACCACCGTCGCCCGCCGGTGGGTCGCCAACACAACCCCAACCAAAAGGGTCAGCCAGATCAAGCCCCGATGCCCGGGCAGGCACATCGGAATGCGGACGTCCGCGTACGCCACGATCGCGACCACCGCCATTGCGGGGAACACGACCTCTCGAGCGACAACGCGGTTGACCGGGCGGGTGAGGGCCGAAGACATCACCTGCGGAACATTACCCGCATTGACTCCTTGAATGAGGACGTTTCCCCGCACTAATTTGTGTACATGCGGTTCAGTGCCCTCCGGCTGCTCATCGCGGTTTTGGCCTCGGCGGTGGTCGGTAGCGGGGTCGCTTCGTGCGCGGGGGCGGCGACCGGCGGCGCGAGGCCGCTCGTCGTGCGCCAGGACCAGCGGGTCCTCGGCCGCTTCACGTTGCCGCAATTGCGGAACCTCCCGCAGGTGCAGATCGCCACACCGCAATCGCGCGGCGCACAGGTCCAGCAGGGACCCACCGTGCGCTCGGTGCTGCGGGCCGCGAACGCCGCCGGCGTCGACCGCGTGCGCGTCGAAGGTCGCGACCCCGCGCAGACGCTGACCGACGCCGAGCTCACCGAGCAGGTCATCCTGAACGTGACGAAGCGAAACACGCTGAAGCTCACCGGAACCCAACTCGGCCGCGATCGATGGGTGCGCGACGTCACGGCGCTGGTGGTCAACCCGTGACCGGGAAGCGGGCGCTGGCCGGGGTGGATCTGCTGATCGGCATCGACGACACCGACGACCTGCGCAGCCCCGGAACGGGCCGCCGCGCACGGGCGCTGCTGCGCGAGCTCGCCGACGCGGGCCTGGGCGCCCCGGCGGGGGCGACCCGCCACCAGCTCCTCGTCGACGATCGAATCCCCTACACGTCACACAATTCCAGCGCCTGCCTGGCCTGGCGCAGCGCCGACGGGAACCCACGGGCGGTGCTCGCCAAGGTCATCGAGCTGTCCGCGCGGTTCCTCGAGCGCGTCTGCCCACCCGATGCCGACCCGGGGCTCGTCGTCGCGATCCCGCGTGAGCTGGACGGTGCGGCGTCGGCGCTGGTGGATTTCGGTCGTCGCGCCAAGCGAGAAGTGCTGCGCACCAACGAGGCCCGCGAACTCGCGGCGAGTCTGGGCGTGCATCTTTCCGGACACGGCGGCACCCAGGACGGGGTGCTGGGCGCGTTGGCCGCGGTCGGGCTGCATCTGTCGGGCAACGACGGCCTGTTCATCACCCTGCCGGGCCTCTACGAGCTTCCCGGCCAGGCCACCCTCGACGAGCTGCGCGGGCTCATACCCCTCGACCACGCCCGCGACGGCGACCATCGCCGGCCGGGGCCCGGCGAGCGGATCGAGCTGGGTGAGTGGGTGCATCCGGTGTGGCTCGAGGGTCGAACCGTGTTGCTCCTGGACCCGCCCCGGGAGGACCCGGACGGCCGCCGGGTGTGGCGCACCGCGCCCCGGGCGGTGGTCAAGCAGCACTGAGGCCGTCTGGACCGCGCGTGCAGATCGCCTGTGGCCCTGTCTGATTCGATCTGCGCGGAAAGGCCGACCATGTCGTCATCGCCAACGCTGTCGCGGGTGACATCACCTGGCTTCGCAGGGACCGTGGCAACCTTCGTCCCGATAGGCAGATCTCGTCAACCTGCCCGGAGTCAGCGCAACTTCTGCGCGAATTCGATGATGTTGCCGTCGGGGTCGGCAATGTGCAGCGTCCTTTCGCGCCATGGCCGATCCACCGGCCCGCTGAGGATCTCGACACCGAGCCCCTGCAACCGCTCCGCTTCCCGATCGACGTCGTCGATCAGGAAGCCGATCTCGCCGCACGGTGCGTTGCCGCCTTCGCGACCGATCAGCCCCGGCAGCTTTGAGCGTTCGAAGAGCGAGAACTTGGTGTTGTCCATCGCGAACTCGACGTAGCCGTCGCCCTCGATGCGCACCTCGAGCCCGATCGCGTCGCGGTAGAACGCCACCGACCGCTCGAGCGACTCGACATACTGGATCACGTAGTCCACGCGACGCATGTAACACACCGTATCCACTACCAGCGCATCGCCGAAAGCTCGAGAACGGTCAGGCTTTCTGCCGCGACGCCAGCCTTACTGCGGCTACCACACATTCAGACCACCAGGCGGGGTCGTAGCCGCGACGCGGTGACATCGACCCCGGCCGCGAGGTCCTTGATCAGCGCATCGACGTATTCCACCAACCCGGCGACGTCGATAGCGTGCGGTGCCGGCGGATCCTCCTGGGCCAGGTGGGCGGCGGCCCTACGAAGCAGCGCGCTGGCCCCCTTGCGGTTGCCCCGCTGGACGTGGGTGATCCCCACCGCGAGCTGTGTCAGGCCTTGCCAGAGTGTCTGCTCGTGGGCCGGACCGTTCTTCCAGGCGGCCTCGAGCACCTCGTGCGCGTTGAATGCGAGGCCTCGATCCAGCAGATCCTGGGCATAGGCCAGGGTATCGGTCGGCGCCAGCGCCAGGTCGTCCGGAATGCGTGGAACGCCCGCACTGCCCGGCGGAAGCGGTCGCCCCAGGGCGTCGCGCGGTCGGGCACTCCGTGGCCGACCGGATTCGTCGCGATCACGCTGCGCCATCTTTCCATCATGACCCGCGACTCGGGATGGTGCGGTCATTAGTCGCCCGCCGACGTTTCCCGCCGCGGGTCCGGGTCAATCCCCTCACCACCGACGCCGCGACGCAGGGAGGAACCATGGGTGCCCGACGGACTGCGTGTGGCCCGCGCTGCGGGTCGACGAGTGGACACCCACCCGGGATACGCTGCACATGTGGACGCAAATCGTCGGCAAGATCCGGTTGGCGCACGCGCCGTTGGTCAGCCATCCACGATTCCCGGTCGAGTTTCGTCGGCAAGGCCAGCCCGGTCCATTTCTTCTGGGGCGCAATGAATCTCGCCTGCACGCGGTTCTCGGGGCGGCCCGCCCCCACCATCCGGGCGGCGCGCCCAACTGCGGCGACTGGGTGATGGTGGAAGGGTATTCACGCGAGCTGAGCAGCGCCGGTTTCTGGTCGGGCGGGGCCGATGAGGGAGCGTTCTACTCCTACGCCTATCCCGAGCCGGACGGATTCGCCGACTGTCCCGTGGCCCCCCCGAGGCGTCTTACAGCGTCTCGTCCAGCTCGCCGAGGCGGTCGGTCAATCGCAGGTTGTCGGAATAGTCGACCGGGCAGGAGATCAGCGAGACGCCGTCGTCGTCGAGCGCGGCCTTCAGCGTCGGCAGCAGTTCCGCGGCGCTGTTGATCCGATATCCCTTGGCGCCGAAGCTTTCCGCATACCCCACGATGTCGGGGTTGGAGAACCTCACGTAGTGGTGCTCGCCGAGTTCGAGGTCCATCTTCCACTCGATCAGGCCGTAGCCGCCGTCCTCCCAGATCAGCACCACCAGCGGTATCCGCTCCCGCACGGCGGTCTCGATTTCCTGGGAGTTCATCAAAAACGCGCCGTCGCCCACGACGGCCAGCACCTTGGCCTCGGGGCGCGCCAGCTTGACGCCGAGCGCCCCCGGCAGCGCAAAGGCCATGGTGGACAAGCCGTTCGAGATCAGGCAGGTGTTCCGTTCGTAGGTCGGGTAGAGCCGGGCCATCCACATCTTGGTGGCGCCGGTGTCGACCAGGACCACGTCGTTGCGGCCCAGCGCCTCGCGGGTGTCGGCGACCACCCGCGCCGGCGCCAGCGGGTAGCGCGAATCCTGTTGTCCCCGGGCGAATTCCTCGGCAAGCAGGCCGCAGCCGGGCACCTCGGGCTCGGCCGCGAAGGCGTGGCCCTCGAGCGCTTCCGTGAGGGCGTCGAGTGAGGCGCTGATGTCGCCGACGATCCCGACGTCGACGGAGTAGTGCGCGTCGACCTCGGCGGGGAACCGGTGGATGTGGATGATCTTCTTGTCGGCGTGGGGGTTGATCCGGACGGGGTCGAATTCCTGCAGCTCGTAGCCGACGGCGAGCACCACATCGGCGTGGTCGAACCCGAAGTTGACGTAATCGTGCCGCATGAAGCCCAGGGTGCCGATGCTGTTGGGGTGGTCGTCGGGCATGACGCCCTTGCCGTGGAAGGTGTTGGCCACCGGAATGCCGAACTCGGTGGAGAACCGCACCAGGGCGGCGGTGGCGTCGCCGCGGGCGGCGCCGTGGCCGGCCAGCACCACCGGCCGGCGGGCGTTGCGCAGGATGTCCACGGCCCGCTCGACCTGGCGGGCCGCGGGCGCCTCGGCGCGAACGACGTTGCGCGGCAACGGCGCCAGGTCGGGGTAGTCGGTGACGTCGGCGTCGATGTGCTCGGGTACCGCCAGGTAGACCGCGGCGGGACGTTCGCTCTCGGCGAGCTTGAACGCCTTGCGGAACATCTCGGGTATGGCGCGGGGGGTGGGGATGCCGGCGGCCCACCGCGTGATCGGGGCGTACATCGATACCAGGTCGACGTACTGGTGGGATTCCTTGTACTCGCGGTCCTGGCCCACCTGCGCGGAGATCGCGACCATCGGGGTGCTGTTGGTGGTGGCGTCGGCGACGCCGAGTTGCATGTTGATCGCGCCGGGCCCCAGGGTGGACGACACCACCGCCGCGCGGCCGGTGACGCGCCCGTACATCTCCGCCATGAACGCCGCGGCCTGTTCGTGGCGGGTCAGCACATAGCGGATGTCCGAGGCGGCCAGCGCCTGCACGAAACGTATGTTCTCCTCGCCGGGCAACCCGAAGACCACGGCGACACCCTCGTTTTCCAGGCACTTGACCATCAGCTCCGCGGCCTTGCTCATCCTCACACCTCCCTCGAGGGAACGATAGTGGCAGGCTGGGTGTTGGACCTCTTACCAACACCAACGCGAAGGATGTCAGCGTGCCCATCGCCACCATCAACCCGGCTACCGGCGAGACGGTAAAAACCTTCACCCCGGCAACCGACGAAGAAGTCGACGCGGCCATCGCCCGCGCATACGCCCGGTTCCAGGACTACCGCCATAACACCACCTTTGCCCAGCGCGCGGGGTGGGCAAACGCGACCGCGGACCTCTTGGAAAAGGAGGCCGACGAAACCGCCGCCCTGATGACCCTGGAGATGGGCAAGACGCTGGCCTCGGCGAAGGCCGAAGTACTCAAGTGCGCCAAGGGTTTTCGCTTCTACGCCGACAACGCCGAGCGGCTGCTGGCCGACGAGCCGGCGGACGCGGCGAAGGTGGGCGCGACCAAGGCCTACACGCGGTATCAGCCGCTGGGGGTGGTGCTGGCGGTGATGCCGTGGAACTTCCCGCTGTGGCAGGCGGTGCGCTTCGCCGCGCCGGCGCTGATGGCCGGCAACGTCGGCATCCTCAAACACGCCTCCAACGTGCCGCAATGCGCGCTGTATCTCGCCGACGTCATCGCCCGCGGCGGCTTCCCC
Organism: Mycobacterium alsense; assembly: GCF_002086635.1. Lineage (GTDB taxonomy): Bacteria > Actinomycetota > Actinomycetes > Mycobacteriales > Mycobacteriaceae > Mycobacterium > Mycobacterium alsense. The sequence goes on from NZ_MVHD01000036.1 coordinate 6,556, forward strand.
GAGGGCTGCTTCCAGACGTTGCTGGTGGCCTCGAGCGCCGTGGAGACCATCCTGCGCGACCCTCGGGTCGCCGCGGCCACCCTGACCGGCAGCGAACCGGCCGGCCAATCGGTGGCCGCCATCGCCGGCGACGAGATCAAACCCACCGTGCTCGAACTCGGCGGCAGCGACCCGTTCATCGTGATGCCCTCGGCCAACCTCGACGAGGCCGTCAAGACCGCGGTCACCGCCCGCACCCAAAACAACGGCCAGTCCTGCATCGCCGCCAAGCGCTTCATCGCCCACGCCGACATCTACGAACGGTTCGTCGACAAGTTCGTCGAGGCGGTGGCCGCGCTCAAGGTCGGCGACCCCACCGATCCCGACACCGACGTGGGCCCGCTGGCCACCGAGTCCGGCCGCGACGAGGTCGCCAAGCAGGTCGAAGACGCCGCCGCGGCCGGCGCGGTGATCCGCTGCGGTGGCCAGCGCCTCGACCGGCCCGGGTGGTATTACCCGCCCACGGTGGTCACCGACATCACCAAGGACATGGCCCTGTACTCCGAGGAGGTGTTCGGCCCGGTCGCCTCGGTCTACCGGGCCGGTGACATCGACGAGGCCATCGAGATCGCCAACGCCACCACCTTCGGGCTCGGCTCCAACGCCTGGACCAACGACGAGGCCGAACAACAGCGCTTCATCGACGACATCGAGGCCGGGCAGGTCTTCATCAACGGCATGACCGTGTCCCACCCCGAACTGCCCTTCGGCGGCGTCAAGCGCTCCGGCTACGGCCGCGAACTCGCCGGCCTGGGCATCCGCGAATTCTGCAACGCGAAAACCGTCTGGATCGGATCGGCCGACACCGGCTCCTCCGCCGGCGGCAAGAAGGTCGAGTAGCGGCGAATCAGCTAGGCGGAGCGCGCTAAACCGCGGCCAGCGCCTTCTCGTCCTCGTCGGCGAACGTGTCCTCCAGCTGCACGGGGGTGTAGTCGAGGTCGATCTCGGCGACCGGCCGCCCGCGCGCGCTGGAGATGGTGCCGAAGCGCCGCATCCCCTTGTCGGCGGCGTAGGCCATGAACTCCTCCGTCGAAAGACCGAAGGGCATCGGGTCGTAGAGGGCGAAGCCCTCTTCGATGAGGCGCAGCCCGAGCGGCATGAGCTCGTTCATGCGCGTTTCGAACACGTCCCAGTTGGCGTCGTCGGCGGCGACGTGGCGCCGGCAGGTGAACGTGCCCCACGCCATGTGGCGCCGCTCGTCGTCGCCGATGCGCTTCACCAGTTCCTGCATGCCGGGCAGGATGCCGCGTTCCACGCAGATCTTGTGCCAGCCGAAGTAGCCGGTCAGCGCCAACATGCCCTCCACCATGTGGTTGTAGGTGACCGACGCCCGGACCTGGGCGGCCGGCGACGGATCGGTGTTCAGGGCGCCCAGGCAGGCCGGCAGCTCCTCGTAGAAGATCGTGCGGTAGGTGGGGATGTCGTCCAGATAGCAGTGCAGGTCGTCGGTGACGCCGACGGCGTCCAGCCACATCCGGAAGACCTGCACGTGCTTGGCCTCCTCGAACGCGAATTGCGTCAGGTACATCTCGTCGCCCAGCCGGCCCTCGGCGCGCATCGCGGCCATGAACGGCTGGATGTCCTCGGCCACCGCCTCCTCCCCGGCGATGAACTCGGCGCACAGTCGGGTGGCGTAGTGGCGTTCGTCGTCGGTCAGCCGCTCCCAGTCGGCGCGGTCGCGGGAGAAGTCGATGTCGGCGGGATTCCAGAACTTCGCGTTGCCGCCGGCAAACAGCCGCAGCGGCAAGCTGTCCCAGTTGAGGCCGCCCTTGACCATGGACCCCGAACTCGTGCGTGTCATGGTGACCTCCTTCAGATCATTTCGGGACTGGGGTGGGGTGAGGGTCGGCGGGTTGCGGCGCCTTCGCGAACGCCGCCTTCAGCGCCGCGACCAGCCTGCGCACGGCCAGCGCCGGCTGCTCCGGGGTGGGCTCGTCGAGCCCGAGGATCGGATCCAGGCCGCGCATGTACGGGGCCAGCGCCAGGTGCGGGAAGATCATCAGCAACAGCGACAGCAACACGTCGGTGTCCGCGTCGGGGCGCAGGTCGCCGCGCGTTTGCGCGGCGTGCACCAGCGGCCGCAGCACCTCGAGGTAGTGGCGGTGGATGACGTTGCGCACGCTGACGCGGGCCTCGGTGTCGACCTCGAGGGTCGCCGCGGCGTGCAGCGCGCGCTCGTGCGGGTGTTCGGCGTAATAGGCCACCCAGCCGTCGAGCAGGTCGGTGAGGTGGTCGAAGAACGGGCGGGTCGGGTCGAGCCTGATGATCAGGTCCTCCATGTAGGCGCGCACCCGCTGGCTGCCGATGTCGGCGATGAAGGCGTACAAGTCCCGCTTGTCCGCGAAGTACTGGAAGAGGCTGCCCTTGGCGACCCCGGCCCGCCGCGCGATGACGTTCAGGCTGCCGCCCGAAAACCCGTGCGCGCCGAACTCGGCTTCCGCGGCCTCGATCACCGCCGCGCGGCGCGCGGGGTCCACGCGCGCCCACGTCACTGTCGGCATGGCGGCCTCCTCACCGGTCGATGACCACTGGTCATTCTACGGTGACCTGCGTCACAGTCAAGAGTGCTCGCACGGCACCGCCACCGCAATCACGGGCGCATCCGGTACGCGCCGTTGAGCGGCAGGACGTGCTCCTTCCAGACCTGGTCGTAGCGCGCCGGGTCGTGGGCCGGGCGCCGGATCATCCGCATCGCCAGCCGGGCCTGTTCGTCCGTCGTGGCGGGCTTGTCGGCGAGTTCCACGGCGTAGCCGTTGAAGTCGCGCACCAGCACGGCGAAGATCTGGTCGATCAGCGCGTCGGACAATCCGGCCCCGCCCGAAATCCCGGCCTCCTCGAGGATCAGCTGCGCATAGGGCACCGTCGCGAACAGCTGACCCACGGCGAAGGCGAAGTCGATGTCCTTCTGCTGCAACGCATCCGGAGTGGCGCTGGCGAGCATCTCGGTGAGCACATCGATCTGCTCGCGCAGCAGCGCGACGTTCGGCAGGTGAGCGAAGCCCTCGAACGGCGCCCGCCAGTCGGAAAACCGCACCCGGCCCAGCCCCCCGGTGGGTCCCTGGGCGAACAGGAACGTGTCGTCGGCGGCGTCGTCGCGGCGGCCTATCGCGGGCAGCTCGGTGCTCGGCGCGAACAGGAAGTTGGGCATGAACTTGCCCAGCAGCCCGATGTTGATGTGCACGGTGCCCTCCAACCGGGGCAGCAGGCCGATCTCGCGGGTGACGGCCTCGAAGAAGGTGTCCTTCTCGACGCCCTTGGCGGCGATGACATCCCACAGCGCGGTGACGACGCGCTCGCCCTCGCTGGTGATCTTCGCCTTGGTGAGCGGGCTGTACAGCAGGTAGCGGCGGTCGGCCGCCGACGCGCTGCGCATGTAGTCGCAGGCGCGGGTGGCGACCAGCTTCATCGCGATCAGCCGCGCACAGGCGTCGGTGAGCAGCCGTCGCACGTGCGAGAAATCGGTGACCAGCGTCCCGTACAGGGACCGGTTGGCCGCGTGCGTGACCGCCTCGTACATGGCGTGGGTGCACATGCCGATGGCGCCCCAGCCCAGGTTGTACTTGCAGACGTTGACGGTGTTGAGGGCGGCGTGGAACGCGCCGGGCCCGCGGTGCAGCAGGTCGGCCTCGGTGACCGGGTAGTCCCGCAACGCGTAGTTGGCGACGAAGTTCTGCGAGTTCACCACGTTCTTGATCAGCTCGTAGCGGTCGTGGCGGGAGTCTGCGGCGAAGAACACGTACTCCGGGTCTTTTGAAGAGCCGGCGATCTTGCCGAACGTCGAGACCATCCGGGCCACGTTGGCGTTGCCGATGTAGTACTTCTCGCCGTTGGCGACCCAGCCTTGCTCCGAAGGCGTGAGGATCATGTCGGTCTGGTAGACGTCGGCGCCGTGCGTCTGCTCGGAGAGCCCGAACGCGAACACCTCGCCGCCCTCCAGCTGCGCTGCGGCCTTGCGCTTGGCGTCGGAGTTGTCGCTCATCCAGATCGGGCCCAGGCCCAGGGCGGTGACCTGGAACGGGTACCAGTAGCTCAGCCCGTAGAAGCCCACGATCTCGGCGAACTCGCTGATCCGGTAGGTGTCCCAGCGGCAGTCGCCCGCACCGTATTCCGACGGCGTCAGCAGCGAGGCGAAGATGCGCTCGCGCCCGACGTGGTCGAGGAAGTCGGAATACCAGACCCGGTTGTGGTCGTCGGCCTTCAGCCGGCCCTTGCCCCGGGACTCGAAGAAGTCCACCGTCGCGGCCATGATCTCCCCCGAGCGACGATCCGGGTAGCGCCGCTGCAGCCGGTGGGGATTGAGCAACATGGCGGTGACGCTACTGCAGTGGCGGCGCGGTCGGGACCCACCGGACAAATCGCCTCTGTCGGTCGGGCACCGAATCGACCTAGCATCGGACGCGTGTCAGAACTCAATACCGCACGCGGGCCCATCGATACCGCCGACCTCGGCGTGACGCTCATGCACGAGCACGTGTTCATCATGACCACCGAGATCGCGCTGAACTATCCCGAAGCGTGGGGCGACGAGGAGCGGCGGGTGGCCGACGCCATCAACCGGCTCAACGAACTCAAGTCGCGCGGGGTGGACACGATCGTCGACCTCACCGTGATCGGGCTGGGCCGCTACATCCCGCGCATCGCGCGCGTCGCCGCGGCCACCGGGCTGAATATTGTTGTGGCGACCGGGCTCTACACCTACAACGACGTTCCTTTCCGGTTCCACTACGAAGGCCCCGGCGGGCTGCTGGACGGCCCCGAGATCATGACCGAGATGTTCGTCCGCGACATCGAGCAGGGCATCGCCGACACCGGCATCAAGGCCGGCATCCTCAAGTGCGCCACCGACGAACCCGGCATCACCCCCGGGGTCGAGCGGGTGCTGCGCGCCGTCGCCCAGGCGCACAAGCGCACCGGCGTCCCGATCTCCACCCACACCCACGCGGGGCTGCGGCGCGGGCTGGAACAGCAGCGCATCTTCGAAGAGGAGGGCGTCGACCTCGGCCGCGTGATCATCGGGCATTCCGGCGATTCCACCGACGTCGGCTACCTCGAGGAGCTGATCTCCGCCGGCTCCTACCTGGGCATGGACCGCTTCGGCATCGACGTGATCCTGCCGTTCGAGGAGCGGGTCGGCATCGTGGCGACGATGTGCGAGCGCGGCCACGCCGACAAGATGGTGCTCTCCCACGACGCCAACTGCTACTTCGACGCGCTCCCCGAGGATCTGCTGCCGCAGATGGCGCCGAACTGGCATTACCTGCACATCCACAACGACGTGATCCCCGCCCTCAAGCAGCGCGGCGTCACCGACGAGCAGCTGCGCGCCATGCTGGTCGACAACCCGCGGCGCATCTTCGAGCGTCAGGGTGCATATGAGTGAGCCGGTCCCGCCGATCGGCACCCAGGTTTCCCGGCTTGCCCGGCTCGCCCCCGACGAGCCCGCCGTGAGCTGCGACGGGCTGACGCTCACCCGCGCCGAACTCGACGCCTCGACGAACCGGCTGGCCCGCGCCTACGCCGAGCGCGGCGTCGGGGTCGGCGACTACGTCACCATGGTGCTGCCGAACTCCGTCGAGTGGATCCAGGCCGCGGTGGCGTGCTGGAAGCTGGGCGCGGTGCCGCAGCCGCTGTCCGCGCGGTTGCCGGACGCGGAGTTGCAGGGGCTGCTGGACCTGCGGCCACCCGCGCTGCTGGTGGGCCGCGAGCATCGCGAATTGCCAAGTGTGCCAGCGGGTTTCGTTCCCGACCCGGCGCTGCCGGACGCCGCGCTGCCCGAGGCGGTCTCGCCGGTGTGGAAGGCGATGGGCTCCGGCGGCAGCACCGGGCGGCCCAAGCTCATCGAGTCCGGCGGCGACAGCCGGATACCGGCCGCCATCGGCTACCCGCTGGGCGCGCAGGAGGGCGACACCACGCTGGTGTCGGTGCCGCTGAGCCACAACACCGGCTTCACCACCGCGACGATCGCGCTGCTGATGCGCCACCACCTGGTGCTGATGAGCCGCTTCGACCCGCACCATTTCCTGCGGCTGATCACCGATCACCGGGTGACGTTTTTGACGACGGTGCCGACGATCATGCAGCGGACGCTGCCGGTCTATCACGCGAACCCGGGGGCCTACGACCTGTCGTCCCTGCGCCGGTTCTGGCACCTCGGGGCGCCGTGCCCACCATCCGTCAAGCAGGCCTGGATCGACCTGCTGGGCCCGGAGAAGGTGTGGGAACTCTACGGCGGCACCGAATTACAGGCGCTGACGTTCATCTCCGGCGACCAGTGGCTGACGCACCGCGGCTCGGTCGGCGTCGTGGTCGCCGGCGAGATGAAGGTGCTCGACGACGACGGCAATCCCTGCCCGCCCGGGGTGGTCGGCGAGATCTACATGCGCCCCGCCCCCGGCAGCCCGCCGACCTACCGCTACGTCGGGGTCACCGCGAAGAGCCGCGACGGCTGGGACTCGCTGGGCGACCTCGGCCATTTCGACGAAGACGGGTTCCTGTACCTGTCGGACCGCCGGGTCGACATGTTCACCGTCGGGGGCCGCAACGTCTACCCCGCCGAGATCGAGAACGCGCTGTCGGCGCACCCGGAGGTGATGTCCTGCCTGGTCGTCGGGGTCCCCGATCCCAACGCCGGGGACCTGGGCCAGGTACCGTACGCCCTGGTGCACACCGCCGACGGGTCGACGCTGGACGCCGAGGACGTGAAAGCCTTTCTGCGCGAACGCATCTCGGGCTACAAGGTGCCGCACATCGTCGAATTCGTCGACGCCCCGTTGCGGGACGACGCCGGCAAGGCGCGTCGATCCGCGGTGCGCGCCGACGTCATGGCGCGATTGCCTCCGCCTCAGCGTCGATGACCCGTCGTTCCTCGGCCGGCTCGCGGCGTTTCTCCCAGCGGCGCAGCGCCTCCCGGCAGGGCGCCTCGACCAGGCCGTAGCTGACCGCGGCGATCGCCCAGCCGAAGATCAGCGTGGACACCAACACCATCGGCATCCGGCCGGTGAACGGGAACGTCCCGAGCACCGGGAACACCATCGCCAGCGCGGCCAGGTGCCACACGAACAGGCCGTAGGACCACCGCCCCAGCGTCACCATGACGGCGCTGCCCAGCACGCGGTGGGGCGTGTCGGGCCGGTCCAGCACGAGGGGGGCGACCAACGCGAACGCCACCAGCGAGCCCGCCGCCGTCTTCACCGCGAACTGCGCGGCGGTGCCGGGCACCAGGCCCTCCGGACCGGCCAGCGGCGACGCCGCCACCAGGTAGGCCGCCACCGCCACCGCGGCCATCACCACCCGGTGGCGTGCCAGCCGGTGCGGCAGGCCCACCCCGCCGTGCACCCACTCGGCGAGCAGCATCCCCGCGGCGAACCAGGAGAAGAACGCGGGCGGCCAGTTCAGGGGGTTGGTCCCCGAGCCGGTGTCCAGCGGCGCCCAGCCCCACGCCCAGCTCAGCGCCGCCAGCGCGGCGATCGCCGGCACCCGGGCGCCGACCGGCAGGCGCCGGGCCAGCAGCGCCATCACCGGCAGCGCCAGATAGAAGGTGACCTCGACGGACAGGCTCCACATCTGGGTCAGGCCGCCGGTCAGGGTGAGCGGCACGTAGATCTGGGTGAGCGTCAGGTTGGCCAGCCACACGGTGGGGCTGGCGTGATCCGCGTCGGGCAGCAGGGTCAGGATCACCACGACCGCCACCACGTAGGCGGGCATGATGCGGACCACCCGCGAGCGCAGGTAGTGGCCGGTGCGCGGGCCGCGGAAACCGTCGGGTCCCAATCCCCTTGCGGCGGCGGCGTGCCCGCGCCACAGCAAAAACCCCGACAGCGCGAAGAACACCGCCACGGCGAGGTCGAAGCGGCCGAACAGCCGGCCGGCGGCGCCGCCGGAGTGGCCGGTCTGGAAGGCGACGTGGGTGACCACGACGCCCATGGCCGCGCATGCGCGCATGCCCTCCACGGCGGGCAGGAAGCTGCGGATCCCGCCCACGCGCTGCCCATCGGTCACGTTCAACAGTGTGCCTGTCGTGTGGTAGCGGGCGGATCGGGTATCCGCCGCGGGGGCGATCGCTTCGCCGGGTTGGTAAGCCGGGGCCTTAAATTCTGCTGTTAGGGTCGAACGGGCTTGCCACGCTGCTTGGTCAGGTCGAAGCGGCCACGAGGGATCCACGAGGAGGGCACAGCCACGTGAACCGAGCAGTCATGTTGCGATTCGCCGCATGCGCGATCATCGGACTCGGGGCGGCCCTGCTGATTGCCGCGCTGCTGCTGTCCACGTACACGAGCAGCCGGATCACCAAGGTGCCGCTGGACATCGACGCCACGCTCGTCAGCGACGGCACCGCCATGCAGGCCCTCGACGCGGCGTCGTTGGCCACCGACCACCTCGTCGTCAACCAGAACGTGCCGCTGGTGTCCCAGCAGCAGGTCAGCGTCGAGTCCCCCGCCAACGCCGACGTCGTCACCCTGCAGGTCGGCACCTCCGTGCGGCGCACCGACAAGCAGAAGGACAGCGGGCTGCTGCTGGCGATCGTCGACACCGTCACCCTCAACCGCAAGACGGCGACGGCCGTCTCCGACGACACCCACACCGGTGGGTCGGTGCAGAAGCCGCGCGCCTTCAACGACGAGAACCCGCCCACCGCGATGCCGCTGCGCCACGACGGCCTGGCCTACCGGTTCCCGTTCCACACCGAGAAGAAGACGTACCCCTACTTCGACCCCATCGCGCAGAAGCCTTTCGACGTCAACTACGACACCCAGGAAGACGTCAACGGGCTGACCACCTACCGCTTCACGCAGAACGTCGGCTACAACGCCGACGGCAAGCTGGTGGCCCCCGTCACGTACCCGTCGCTGCTGGCCGGCCAGGAGGACGCCAAGCAGACGACGTCGGCGGCGATGTGGGGCGTGCAGGGCGGCGACCCGGCCGAGCAGATCACCATGACGCGCTACTACGCCGCGCAGCGGACCTTCTGGGTGGACCCGGTGTCGGGCACCATCGTCAAGGAGACCGAGCACGCCAACCACTACTTCGCCCGCGACCCGCTCAAGCCCGAGATGACGCTGGTCGACTACAAGGTCACGACCAACGAAGACACCGTCGAGTCCCAGGTCAATGCCGCCCGCGACGAGCGCGACCGGCTGGCGCTGTGGTCGCGCGTGCTGCCGATCACGTTCACCGCGGTCGGCCTGATCGCGCTGGTCGGCGGCGCGGTGCTGGCCTCCTTCAGCCTGCGGACCGAGAGCGCGCTGACCGACCCGGGGCTGGACCGGGGCGATCAGGAATTCTTCGGTCGCGGGCTCGACGAACCGGTGCCCGGCGCCGAGGCCGAGACGGAGAAGCTGCCCACCCAGCGGCCCGCTCCGCGGGATGATCCGGGGCCGCCTGCCCCGGCCGATCCGGAGGCCCCCACCCTGGGCGCCGACGAGCCGGTCGAGCCGCCCGAGCCGGGGCCGCCGGACACGGGGCCGCCGGAGCCGCCTGGGCCGACGGGCCCGCCGGAACGGCCCTAGCCCCTTCGGATGCGCTGGGCCCGGCCGGGGTACGCGCTGTCGCTGGCGCTCCTGGTGGTCGCGCCGCTCCTGGCGCCGGGTTATCTGCTGCTGCGCGACGCGGTGTCGACGCCGCGGTCGTATCTGTCCGACACCGCCCTGGGGCTGACGGCCGCGCCGCGGGCGACGCCCCAGGACTTCGCGGTGGCGCTGGCCTCGCATGTCATCGACGGCGGTGTCGTGGTGAAGGCGCTGCTCGTGGTGGGGCTGTGGCTGGCGGGATGGGGCGCGGCCCGGCTGGCCGCCACCGCGCTGCCCGACGCGGGCGCGCCCGGCCAATTCGTCGCGTGCACGGTGGCGATCTGGAATCCCTATGTCGCCGAACGGCTTTTGCAGGGCCACTGGAGCCTGCTGGTCGGCTACGGCTGCCTGCCCTGGGTCGCGGCGGCGATGCTCCGGGTGCGGACGGCGGACGGCTCGCCGTTCGAACTGGCCTTCTGGATCGCCCTGGCCGGCCTGACCCCGACGGGCCTGCTGCTCGCCGCGGCGGTGGCGCTGGTGTGCGTCGCCGCCGCGGGTGAGGGCCGCTCGCGCCGGTGGTGCGCCGCGGTGACGCTGGGTGCCGCGCTGGTGGCGGCGGCGCCCTGGCTGACGGCGTCGTTGCTGGGCTCGTCGCTGCGCGCGCACGCGGCGGCGAACGCGATCGGGGTGGACGCCTTCGCGCCGCGCGCCGAGCCCGGGCTGGGCACGCTCGGCAGCCTGGCCAGCCTCGGCGGCATCTGGAACGGTGAGGCCGTACCCGCCTCGCGGACAACGCTTTTCGCGTTGTCCTCGGCCGTGGTGCTGCTGGTTGTGGTGGTCGCGGGGCTGCCGGTGGTGGCGCGCCGCCGCGCGGCGGTGCCGTTGTTGGCGCTGGCGGCGGTGTCCGTGCTGGTGCCGGCCGCGCTCGCCACCGGCCCGGGCCTGCACGCGCTGCGCGCGCTGGTGGACGCGGCGCCCGGCTTCGGTGTGCTGCGCGACGGGCAGAAGTGGGTGGCGCTGGCCGTACCGGGGTACGCGCTGGCGGGCGCCGGAGCGGTGCTGGCGCTGCGGCGGCGGCTCGGGTCGCGCGCGGCGGCGCTGGCCTGCTGCCTGGCGCTGATCCTTTCGCTGCCGGACCTGGCGTGGGGGGCGTGGGGCAAGGTCGCCCCGGTGCGCTACCCGCCCGGGTGGGGGGCGGTGGCGGCGGCGATCAACCGAGACCCGCGCCCGGTCGCGGTGCTGCCCGCCGGCACCATGCGGCTGTTCTGGTGGTCGGGGCCTGCGCCGGTGCTGGACCCGCTGCCGCGCTGGGTGCGCGCCGACGTGCTGAGCACCGGCGACCTGGCGATCTCCGGGGTCGTCGTCCCCGGGGAGGGCGACCGCGCCCGCGCGGTGCAGGGCCTGCTGCTCGCCGGGTCCGACCCGGCTTCCCTGGCCCGCGCCGGCGTGGGCTGGCTGGTCGTCGAGTCCGACAGCGCCGGGGACATGGGCGCCGCCGCCCGCACCGTCGGCGCCCTGACGCCGGTGCGCCGCGACGGCGGGCCGGCGCTCTACCGGGTCGGCGGCGACACCGCCGGTGTCCCGCCCGCGCGGCGCACGGCCACGCTGGTCGCGCACCTGGCGTGGCTGGCGGCGCTGAGCATGGGCGCGGTGGGCGGGCTCGCGGCTAGACGACGCCGCTGACGAACTCGCCGGCCCGCACGGCCCGCAGCACACCGCGCATCGCGTCGGCGCTTTGCGTCCAGGAGAATTCGCCGCTGCGCGTCTGCGCCTTGGTGCCGAGCTGGTCGCGCAGCACCGGGTCGACGAGCAGCTCCTCGAGGCGATCCTGAAGCTCGGCGCGGCTGTCCACCAAGATCCCGGTCACGCCGTCGACGATGGAGTCCGACAGGCCGCCCGAGGACCGATAGCCGATGGTGGGCACCCGGTGCTGGGCCGCCTCGACCACCGCCAGGCCCCAGCCCTCCTTGCGGGACGGCAGCACGTGCACCCACGAGCCTTGCAGCACATGGTGTTTGGTCAGGTGGTCGACGTGGCCGTGGAAGGTCACCGCGTCGGACACGCCGAGCCGCCGCGCGTGGTCGACGAGCCGGCGCCGCCACCAGCCGTCGCCGACGATGTCGAGGTGCAGCCCGGCCATCGCCGGATTCCGCCGCCGCAGGGCGGCAACGGCCTCCAGCGCGTCTTCGATCTGCTTGTGCGGCACCAGCCGCGACAGCACCACGACCCTCGGCGCGCCCGAGCGCGGGCCGGACAGCGATTGCGCGGGCGCCTCGTCGAGGCCGTTGCGCACCACCGCGATCCGGTCGTTGGCCACCCCGAGCGCGACCAGGTCGCGCGCCGACGGCAGCGACACCGTCACGTATTGGTTGCGCCGGTTGAGCCGCGGCGACAACCGCGACTCGACGAACCAGCCGATGCGGCCCAGCACCGGCCCGGCCACCGGCCACTGCTCACGGTGGCAGTGGTGCACGAGCACGGCGACCCGCCGGCCGTACACCAGCCGGGCCAGGAACGGCAGGCCGTTCTGGGTGTCGACGACCACGTCCGGCCGCACCCCGCGCAGCGGTCCGAGACCGACGCGCGCGGCGCCCATGGCCAGCAGCGCCCACACGTATACCGAGTACCGGCCGCCCGCACGCTGGATGCGCACGCCGTCGATCACCTCGCACCTGGGCGCGCCCGGGTAGCGCGCGGTGCGCAGCGTGACGGCGATCCCCGAGGCGGCCAGCTGCGCGCCGACACGCTGCAGGTAGGTTTCGCTGCCGCCGCCCTGCGGGTGCCCGGTGTCGCGCCAGCACAACAGCAGGACCGAGCGGAGAGCAGACATCGATGGCCAGCCTATCGGGAAACCACGGCCCGCCGGCGAAGCCACCGAATCAGTTCGATCGCGCCGGCCAGCGCGAGCGCCGCGCCGAAGGACACGGCGAACGCCGCGATCGTGTTGTCGGCGAAGGCGTTGCCGCCGAGGTAACCGATCAGCGTGGTGAACGTCGCCCACACGACGGCGCCGGCCGCGTCGTACGCCAGGAACTGGCGGTAGGGGAAGTCCAGCACGCCGCAGGCGATCGTGGTGGCCGTGCGGCCGCCCGGCAGGAACCGCGCCACGATGACGAGCGGGCCACCGTGCCGCTCCAATTCCCGGTGCGCCCATTCCAGGCTGCGCTTGCCCCTGTCGCCGCGGGCGATCCAGCGGCGGGCCCAGTCATCGGCCGAGTGCCCGATCCAGTAGGCGATGTTGTCGCCGGCGAACGCGCCGATGGCCGCCATTGCGATCACCCCTGCCAGCAGCATCGAGCCGTCCGCGGCGAGGATGCCCCCGGTCAGCAGCGCCGTCTCGCTCGGCAGGATCGGAAGGACGGCGTCGAACGTGCAGGAGAACAGGATCAGCGGATAGGCCCACCACGAGTTGCCGAGCACGTCGAGCAGGTAATCGAACACCAGGGCGCAACCCTACACAGCGGCTCCTCGAGCGTGGTGCCGGCGGTCAGGAAGTCAGCCCCATTCTGGTGAACGGCGCGGCCTCGCCACGGTCGACGGCTTCGTCATGATTGGCGGCCGCGCGGTCGAGCAGGTCGATGAGGCCGGGCTCGTCGCGGACCAGCTGGCGATACTTCGGACCGAGCGCCAGTATCTGATCGCGCTCGCTCAGCAGCTTGCGGAAGATGCGTTCGCGTTCGGCGGGATCGTGGGTGTATTCCGAGTCGAGGTAGGCCGTCGCGTGGCGCCGGGCGTTGGCGATCGCGGTGTGGGCTTTGCCCATGGGGCTGAGCAACGAGGCGACGACGGTGACGACGAGAACGGCCACGATCACCGCCAGCGACAGCTGGGTGCTGATCTCGAACACCGACACCGGCTCGCCGTCGTTGACGAACGGGACGTTGTTCTCGTGCAGGGCGTGCAGGATCAGCTTCACGCCGATGAAACCGAGGATCGCCGCGAGCCCGTAGGAGAGGTAGACGAGCCGGTCCAGCAGGCCCTCGATGAGGAAGTACAGCTGCCGCAGGCCCAGCAGCGAGAACGCCGTCGCGGTGAAGACGATGTAGACGCTCTGGGTGAGGCCGAAGATCGCCGGGATGGAGTCGAGCGCGAAGAACATGTCCGTGCCGCCGATCGCGACCATGACCAACAGCATCGGCGTCATCGCGCGCCGGCCGTCGACGGTGGTGAACAGCCTGTCGCCGTCGTAGTGCTCGGTGGTGTGCAGGAACTTCTTGGCGATCCGGATGACGACGTTGTCGGCTTTGCGGGAATCCGCGCGGTCGTCCGGCCGCAGGATGCTGCCGGCCGCGATCAACAGGATCAGCCCGAACAGGTAGAAGATCCACGCGAAGGCGTTGATCAGCGCGGCACCGAGAAAGATGAACGCGGTGCGGACGATCAGGGACACGACGATCCCGAACATCAGCGCCTTCTGCTGATCCTCGCGCGGGACCCGGAACCCGGCCATGATCACCAGGAAGATGAACAGGTTGTCGACCGAGAGGGCCTGTTCGGTGACGTAACCGGCGAAGTACTCGGGGCCCGCCTCGCGCGGGCCGAACACCAGCACGCCGACGCCGAACAGCAGCGCGACGCCGACGTAGGCGGCGGACCAGACGGCGGCCTCCCGCAGCGTCGGGACGTGCGCCCGACGGACGTGGAAGACCAGGTCGAACGCCAGCAGCCCGGCGATGCCGAGGATGGTGAGGGCCCAAAGCCAACCGGGTACGTCCATTCCCTGCCTCAGCCACCTTCCTCGCAGTTGCGCCGACGTCACGCCGCGCTCGTCCCTGAACCCCTCAGTACCCGCTTTGCCGCCGCAGTAGGCATCGGTCTCGCCGCCGTAGGGTTGGCCGGTGGCCGTCACCGACGTTTTCGCGCGGCGGGCGACGCTGCGCCGCTCGTTGCGGCTGCTGTCGGCGTTTCGCTACGAGGGCTCCGACCCGGCGCGCTTCTACGGCGAACTCGCGGCCGACACCGCGGCGATGGTCGGCGACCTGTGGCGCGCCACGCACGGCGGGCCCCCGACGGGCCGCACGCTGCTCGACGTCGGCGGCGGGCCGGGTTATTTCGCGGCGGCGTTCGGCGATGCCGGCGTCCGGTACCTCGGCGTCGAACCCGACCCCGACGAGATGCACGCCGCGGGACCGGCTTTCGCGCGCGAATCGGCGAAGTTCGTCCGGGCGTCGGGCATGGCGCTGCCGTTCGCCGACGACTCGGTGGACATCTGCCTGTCCTCCAACGTGGCCGAGCACGTCCCCCGGCCGTGGCGGCTCGGCGCCGAGATGCTGCGCGTGACCAGGCCGGGCGGGCTGGTCGTGCTCTCCTACACCGTGTGGCTGGGCCCCTTCGGGGGCCACGAGATGGGCCTGTCCCACTACCTCGGCGGCGCGCGGGCCGCCGCGCGTTACGCCCGCAAGCACGGCCATCCGGCCAAAAACGACTACGGATCGTCGTTGTTCGCGGTGTCGGCCGCCGACGGTCTGAGCTGGGCGGCGAGCACGGGCGCCGCGGTGGCCGCATTCCCGCGCTACCACCCGCGATGGGCGTGGTGGCTGACGTCGGTGCCGGGGCTGCGCGAGCTGCTGGTCAGCAATCTCGCGCTGGTGCTCTCGCCCCGATAATGGAACATGTTCTCGTTTTGCGTCCGCTTGGGTAGGGTGGCGCCATGAGCGACATCCAGACGCAGGCTGCGACCGAATACGACAAGCTTTTCATCGGCGGCAAGTGGGCGGAGCCGTCGACTTCCGAGGTCATCGAGGTGCACTGCCCGGCCACCGGCGAGTACGTCGGCAAGGTGCCGATGGCGGCCGCGGCCGACGTCGACGCCGCGGTCGCCGCCGCCCGCGCCGCGTTCGACAGCGGCCCATGGCCCACGACCCCGCCGAAGGAACGCGCGGCCGTCCTCGCCGCGGCGGTCAAGCTGCTCGAGGAGCGCAAGGAGCTGTTCGCCAAGCTGCTCGCCGACGAGACCGGTCAGCCGCCGACCACGATCGAGACGATGCACTGGATGGGCTCGCTGGGGGCGATGAACTTCTTCGCCGGACCGGCCGTCGACCAGGTCAAGTGGCGCGAGGTCCGCAACGGCGCCTACGGCCAGACCATCGTGCACCGCGAACCGATCGGCGTGGTGGGCGCGATCGTCGCCTGGAACGTGCCGCTGTTTTTGGCGGTCAACAAGCTGGGCCCGGCGCTGCTGGCCGGCTGCACGGTGGTGCTCAAGCCGGCGGCCGAAACCCCTTTGACCGCAAACGCTTTGGCGGAGGTGCTCGCCGAGGCCGGTCTGCCCGAGGGGGTGCTGTCGGTGGTGCCGGGCGGGATCGAGACCGGGCAGGCGCTGACGGCCAACCGCGACGTCGACATGTTCACCTTCACCGGCAGCTCGAGCGTCGGCAAGGAGATCGGCCGGCGCGCCGCCGACATGCTCAAGCCGTGCACCCTCGAGCTCGGCGGCAAGTCGGCGGCGATCGTCCTCGAGGACGTCGACCTGGCCTCCGCGGTCCCGATGATGGTGTTCTCCGGGATCATGAACACCGGGCAGGCCTGCGTCGGCCAGACCCGCATCCTGGCGCCGCGCTCGCGCTACGACGAAATCGTCGACGCGGTAGGCGCTTTCGTGCAGGCGCTGCCGGTGGGCCCGCCGTCCGACCCGGCCGCCCAGATCGGGTCACTGATCAACGAGAAGCAGCGCGCCCGCGTCGAGGGCTACATCGCCAAGGGCATCGAGGAGGGCGCCCGGCTGGTCTGCGGCGGCGGCCGCCCCGAGGGCCTGGACGAGGGCTTCTTCGTGCAGCCCACGGTGTTCGCCGACGTCGACAACAAGATGACGATTGCCCAGGAGGAGATCTTCGGCCCGGTGCTGTCGATCATCCCCTACGACACCGAGGAGGACGCGATCAAGATCGCCAACGACTCGGTGTACGGGTTGGCCGGCAGCGTGTGGACCTCCGACGTGCCCAAGGGCATCGAGATCTCCGAGAAGATCCGCACCGGGACGTACGCGATCAACTGGTACGCCTTCGATCCGTGCTGCCCGTTCGGCGGCTACAAGAACTCCGGCATCGGCCGCGAGAACGGGCCGGAGGGCGTCGAGCACTTCACCCAGCACAAGAGCGTGCTCATGCCGATGGGCTACACGGTCGACTGACCGGCCGTCGCGCCGAACCGACGCAACAAGCACCCGCGCGCAGGGCGCCGGGTGCTTTTTGCATGCTCGCTGTTATGCAAGAGAGCATAGAAACCCCGTGGTGGAGGCCGCCGTGGCCGGGTCCCTGGCGCGCCGGCACCGCCATTTCTAGAGCTGCGCGGCTTAGTTAGGGAATAAAATTTGCTTACTGGACCGCTGTCTCATATGCTTCTTAGCATAATCATGGGCCTCACACAGGCCGGGAGAGAAAAATGTGGATCATCGAGCTCAACGTGGCCGGCTACCAGTTCACCCGCGAGCTGCCCGACTTCAAGCGGCGGCCGTTCCGGTTCAGCCCGCGTAACATGCACTGGCCGGTACACCGCCACACGCAAGCCGCATGACGCGAGCCCACGGGAGGTACGACAGTGCCGACAAGCACCGACGCCAAGGCTGACGCGACCCGGACCAGGCGCTGCGACACGCGCACCAAGATGCTGGTCAGCGCCGCCCAGGTGATGCGCGAACGCGGCGCGGCCGGCGTGACCATCGACGAGGTGCTCGCCCGCAGCGGCGCCCCGCGCGGCTCGGTCTACTACCACTTTCCGCACGGGCGCAACCAAATCCTGACCGAGGCGCTGCGCTACTCGGGCGACTCGATCACCACCATGATCGACGACGCCGCCGGTTGGGGCGCCCGGGCGCTGCTGCGCGAGTTCGTCACCTTCTGGGAGCGCCTGCTGACCGACGGCGACTTCGCCGCCGGATGCCCGGTGGTGGCGGCGGCGATCGGCTCGGACGACGCCGACCCCAAGCTGTCCGCCGAGGCCGGCGCCATCCTCGGCCGCTGGTGTACCGCGCTGACCCGCGCCTTCTCCAACGACGGTTTCGACGACGCCGACGCCGCCTCGCTGGCGGTGATGTCCATCGCCGCGCTGGAGGGCGCCGTCGTGCTGTCCCGCTCCACCCGCAGCACCGACCCGCTGCGCCAGGTGGGCGAGCAACTCGAATTCCTCATCAAGGCAAGGGAATTCGTCATCCGCAACGGGATTCCCGGCTAGGGCCCCGTCCCCTCGCCGTTCGTTACCCGCTCCCTCGCCTCTCGCTGCTTTTCCCCTCCCTTTTCCGCCTTTTTCCGCCCTTTTCGTGCCCCCGCACCGTCCGGCAAAAGGTTTCGCTAAACCCGGCGACACGGCGGGACAACGCGCTACGATCTGGCCTTAACGCAAGCTCGATGATCGCTTTGTCCCGGCGAGCGAGCCCATAGTTCGCCGGAGGTAGCGATGTCATTCGTGATCGCACAGCCCGACCTGGTGACGGTGGCCGCCACCGACCTGGCGCGGATCGGTTCCACGCTGACCCAGGCGAATTCGGTCGCGGCGGCCCAGACCACCCAGGTGCTGGCCGCCGCCGCCGACGAGGTGTCGGCGGCGGTCGCGGCCCTGTTTGCCGCTCATGGTCAGGGGTATCAGGCGCTCGGCGCCCAGGTGGCGGCGTTTCACGAGCAATTCGTCCAGGCGCTCAACGCCGGCGCGGGCGCCTATGCCGGCGCCGAGGCGGCCAACGCCGCGGCGGTGGCCAACCCCTGGCAGGCCCTGCAGCAGCAAGTGCTGGGCGCGATCAACACGCCCACCGAACTGTTGTTGGGCCGACCGCTGATCGGCAACGGCGCCGACGGGCTGCCCGGGACCGGGCAGAACGGCGGGGCCGGCGGGCTGTTGTGGGGCAACGGCGGCAACGGCGGGACGGGCAAGCCGGCGACCGGCGCCGGGCCCGGAGGGCCGGGCGGCAACGGCGGGCCCGCCGGGCTGTTCGGAAACGGCGGCGCGGGAGGGGCCGGCGGGCAGGCCGTCGGCTTCCAGTCCGCCGGCCCCGGTGGGGCCGGCGGCACCGGCGGACTGCTGTTCGGCAACGGGGGGCCTGGCGGCGTCGGCGGGTTTGCCCTGTCCCCCACCACGGGAGGCACCGGCGGCCGCGGCGGGGACGCCATCGGGTTGTTCGGCAACGGCGGCGCCGGTGGTGACGGCGGTTCCGGTCAGCTCGGCGATATGCAGAACAGCGTTGCCGGCGCGGGCGGCCAGGGCGGCCACGGCGGAATGCTGCACGGCGACGGCGGCCGCGGCGGCAACGCCGGATTCGCCACGCGCGGCAACTTCGGCGGCAACGGCGGCGCCGGCGGGATGCTGAGCGGCAACGGCGGCGCCGGCGGCAACAGCACGGGCGGCAAGGTGGGCGGCGCCGGCGGAGCCGCCGGCTTCATCGGCGACGGCGGCGCCGGCGGAGCGGGTGGTCCCGCCGACCAGACCCTCCTTTTCGAAAACGGCGGCGACGGTGGCAGCGGTGGAGCCGGCGGAACCTTCTGGGGCAACGGCGGTCACGGTGGCATGGGCGGGCAATCCTCCTACGGGAATGGCGGCCAGGGGGGCGCGGGCGGCAACGCCGTTGGATTCTTCGGCAACGGCGGCGACGGCGGGGGCGGCGCCCAGGGTTTCGGCAAGGGCGGTTTCGGCGGCCAGGGCGGCAACGGCGGCGTCATCGGCGGCGGCGGCCGGGGTGGCGACGCCGGGGTGGGCACCACCTTCGGCGGATCGGTGGGCGGGAACGGCGGCAACGCCCAGCTGATCGGCAATGGCGGGGCCGGCGGCACCGGCTACCTCGGGGCGGGCGGGATCGGTGGCGCCGGAGGGCTCTTGCTCGGCGTGCCCGGCGCCGACGGGCGCCAGGGGCCCTGATCTGCGCTCGCTAACTGGCTAACCGGCTAACTGGAGGTGGAAATGTCTTTCCTGATCACACAACCCGACGTGGTGTCGGTGGCCGCCACGAATCTTGCCGGCATCGGTTCGACGCTCAGCCAGGCCAACTCGGCCGCGGCGGCCCAGACCACCGAGCTACTGGCGGCCGGCGCCGACGAGGTGTCGGCGGCGGTGGCCGCGGTCTTCGGTGCGCACGCCCAGGGCTATCAGGCCGTGAGCGCCCAGGTGGCGGCGTTTCATCAACAGTTCGTCCAGGCGCTGAACGCGGGCGCGGGCGCCTACGCGGGCGCCGAGGCGGCCAACGCCGCGGCCACGGCCAACCCGTGGCAGGTCGTGCAGCAGGACGTGCTCAACGCGATCAACACACCGACTGAGCTGCTGTTGGGTCGCCCGCTGATCGGCGACGGCGCCAACGGGATCGCGGGCACCGGCCAAAACGGCGGGGCCGGCGGATTGCTGTGGGGCAACGGCGGCAACGGCGGATCCGGCGCGCCGAACTCGTCCGGTGGTAACGGCGGGGCGGCCGGGTTGTTCGGCAACGGCGGTGCGGGTGGGGCGGGCGGCCTGAGCGTGACCAACTCGGTGGCGGCCGGCAGGGGCGGCGCCGGGGGCGCCGGCGGACTGCTGTGGGGCAACGGCGGCCCGGGCGGCGCGGGCGGTGTCTACAACGGCGCCACCGTCGGCGCGGCCGGCGCCGGGGGGGTGGGCGGCGACGCGATCGGGTTGTTCGGCGACGGCGGGGCCGGTGGCGCCGGTGGCATAGCTGTCGGTGGCTTGGTGGGCGGCGCCGGGTCCGGCGGGCACGGCGGTCACGGCGGCCTGCTGAACGGCAACGGCGGCGCCGGCGGCGCCGCGGGAACGCAGGGCTCCTTCCCCGGTGTCGGCGGCGATGGCGGCGCCGGCGGGCTGCTCAGCGGCAATGGCGGCGACGGCGGCGCCGGCTTCGGCAAAGGCGCCGGCCACGGTGGAAATGCGGGCCTGATCGGGAACGGCGGCGCCGGTGGGGCCGGCGGGGCCGGCGGGGACGGCGGCGCCGGCGGCAGCGGCGGCACGTTGTTCGGCGACGGCGGGCGCGGCGGCAACGGCGGGTCGTCCACCTTCAGCAGTGGCGGCGACGGCGGCGCCGGAGGCAGCGCCATCGGGCTGTTCGGCAACGGCGGGGCCGGCGGCACCGGTGGCGAGAGCGGCTTGGCCGCCGGCAACGGCGGTCAGGGCGGGCACGGCGGCAACGGCGCCGTCTTCGGCAGCGGCGGCAGCGGCGGCGACGGCGGGTCCAGCCCGAACAAGGGCAGCGGCGGCGACGGTGGCAGCGCGCAATTCGTCGGCAACGGCGGCGCGGGCGGCAGCAGCGTCGGCGTCGGCGCGACGATCGGGCTCGGCGGCAACGGCGGGTTGATACTCGGAATCCCCGGAGCGAACGGGCACGCCGGTCCCTAGCCGCCGCCGCACCGCATTGCTCCTTACGGTAAAGCGACTGGTGGAGGTATGAATTGTCTTTCCTGATTGCGCGACCCGACGTGGTGTCGGTGGCCGCCGCGGATCTGACGAACCTCGGTTCGGCGCTCAGCCAAGCTAATTCGGCGGCGGCGGCGCGGACCACACAGATGCTGGCCGCGGGCGCCGACGAGGTGTCGGAAGTGGTTGCGGTCCTGTTTGCCGCTCACGGTCAGGGATATCAGGCCCTCAGCGCCCAAGTGGCAAGTTTTCACGACCAATTCGTGCAGACGTTGAACGCGGCGGCGGCGGCATATGCCGGCACAGAGGCGGCCAACGCCGCGGCGGCGGCCAACCCCTGGCAGGCCGTGCAGCAGGACGTGCTCAACGCCATCAACACGCCCACCGAGCTGCTGTTGGGCCGCCCGCTGATCGGTAACGGCGCCAACGGCGCGCCCGGCACCGGCCAGAACGGGGGCGCCGGCGGGATCCTGTGGGGCAACGGCGGGAACGGCGGGTCCGGCGCGGCGAACCAACCCGGCGGCAACGGCGGGCCGGCGGGCCTGATCGGCAACGGCGGCGCGGGCGGGGCGGGAGGTCTGAGCACCACCGCCGGAGTTCCCGCCGGCAACGGCGGCGCCGGCGGGAGCGGCGGGCTGCTGTGGGGTGACGGCGGCCGGGGCGGCACGGGTGGCGCTTACAACGCCGCCTCCTTCCTCAATATGTCGGGCAATGGCGGCGCGGGCGGCGACGCGATCGGGTTGTTCGGCAATGGCGGCGCCGGCGGCACCGGCGGCGTGTCGTCCCAGGTCAACGTGACGTCCGGGAACGGTGGTCACGGTGGCCACGGCGGGCTGTTGAACGGCACAGGCGGCGCAGGCGGGAACGCCGGCAGCGGCCCCGGTCAAATTGGATCCCTCATCGGCGCCGGCGGAGACGGCGGCAACGGAGGCCTGCTCAGCGGCGATGGCGGGGCCGGCGGCGCCGGCCAGGGCCTGAAGGCCGGCAACGGCGGCAACGCCGGCCTGATCGGCCATGGCGGCGCCGGCGGGGTCGGCGCATTCGGCGGTCCCGGCGGCGATGGGGGCAACGGCGGCACTTTGTGGGGCGACGGTGGTCGCGGCGGCGACGGGGGGCAGGCCACCGGAGTCGGTTTCGGCGGCAAGGGCGGCGCCGGCGGCAGCGCCATCGGCCTGGTCGGCAACGGCGGGGACGGCGGCAACGGGGGCCAGAGCGTCACCGCCGCGTTCAACGGCGGTCAGGGCGGGCGCGGTGGTAACTCCGCGGTCTTCGGCAACGGCGGCAACGGGGGCGACGGCGGTGCCAGCCTGAACAAGGCCTTCGGCGGCGACGGCGGGAACGCGCAACTCGTCGGCAACGGCGGCGCCGGCGGCAACAGCGCCGGGGTCGGCGGAATTCCCGGCGCGGGCGGCGCCGGCGGGCTGCTGCTCGGGGTGCCCGGACCCGACGGGCAGGCCGGCCCCTAACCGCCGGGCATCGGAGGTGCGGAAATGTCAATTCTCGTCGCGCAACCCGACCTGCTGGCCGAGGCGGCCACGGATCTCGAGAGCATCGCTTCGGCGCTGAGCCGGGCCAACTCGGCGGCGGCCACCCGGACCACCGAGCTGATCGCCGCGGGCCGCGACGAAGTCTCGGCGGCGGTGGCCGCGGTGTTCGGCGCCCACGCCCAGGGGTACCAGGCCGTCGGCGCCCGGGCCGCGGCGTTCCACCAGCAATTCGTCGCGGCGTTGAGCGCGGGCGCGGGCGCCTATGCGGCCACCGAGGCGGCCAGCGTGTCGCCTTTGCAGATCGCCGCGCAAGACGTGCTCGACGTCATCAACACGCCCACGGAGCTGCTGCTGGGCCGCCCGCTGATCGGGAACGGGACCAACGGGGCGGCCGGGACGGGGCAAAACGGCGGCGCCGGCGGGATCCTGTGGGGCACCGGCGGCAACGGCGGGTCCGGCGCCGCGGGCCAAAACGGCGGCAACGGCGGGCCCGCCGGGTTGTTCGGAAACGGTGGCGCCGGCGGCACCGGCGGTCAGGGCAACGTCGCCGGGAGCCCCGCGGGCACCGGCGGCATGGGCGGTAGCGGTGGCCTGCTATGGGGTAATGGCGGCCGGGGCGGCATGGGAGGGGCCAACGACTTTATCGGCGCGAGCAGCGGGGGCACCGGCGGCGCCGGCGGTAACGCGATAGGGCTGTTCGGCAGCGGCGGCGCCGGCGGAGGCGGCGGCTTCGCCAATCAGGGCACCACCGGCTCCGGTGGGGCCGGCGGCAATGGCGGCACCGGCGGGTTGCTGTGGGGGACCGGGGGCCACGGGGGCGACGCCGGAGACGGCAACACCGGCAACGTGGGCGGTGCCGGCGGCGCGGGCGGTCAGCTGTTCGGCGATGGCGGCGACAGCGGCAACGGCACCCAGGCCAAGAGCGGGGGCAACGGCGGGAGCGCCCACCTGATCGGAAACGGCGGCGCGGGAGGAACCGGCGGCGGCGGGTTCATCGCACCGCAGGGAGGCGGCGGCGGCGCGGGCGGCAACGGTGGGTCGCTGTTCGGCAACGGCGGTCACGGCGGCACGGGCGGGCAGTCGATCTTCAATGCCCCCGGCGCCGGGGGGCCGGGTGGCAATGCGGTGGGCCTGATCGGCAACGGCGGCGACGGCGGCGAAGGCGGCGCGAACGCCGCCGGCCCGGGCGGCCCCGGTGGCGCCGGCGGCAATGGCGGGCTCCTGTTGGGGGCCGCCGGAGCCGACGGGCCGCAAGGGCCCTAGCCGGGGCTGCTAGTCGCTGGCCGGCAGCGGCTTGACCTCTTTGAGCTGAAGCTTGGTTTCGCCGACGCTGAGGCTGCCCGCGCCCGGCTTGGTCACCAGCACCTCGGCGCCGGTCTCGTCGACGTAGCGCTTGCCCATCACCGTGCCGTCGGCGAACGCCGGGTCCAACTCGCCCGACCGCTCGCCGCCGATCGGCACCATCGGCGCCCCGCCGCAGCGCAGGTCGTCGAGGCTGTCGGCGCTCCTGACCACGATGACCTGGGTGTCACACACCTGGCTGGCGAGGCGGGTTCCGTTCTTGATCATGCACTCATCCCTTTTAGCGTCTTGGCTAGCTCGTCGATGATCTCCCGGCGAAGTACCTTGCCGGTGGGGGTCGTTGGCAGCTCGTCGCGGAACACTACCCGGTCGGGGGTGCGCGACCCGCGCAAGCTCTTGCGGACATGTTCGCGCAGTTCCTCCGGGTCCGGATCGATGCCCGCGGCCGGCACCACCACCGCGACGATCGCCTGGCCCCATTGGGCATCCTCGACGCCGACCACGGCGACGTCGCGGACGTGCGAGTGCTCGATGAGCACCTCCTCCAGCTCCGCGGGCGCGATGTTCTCGCCGCCGCGGATGATGGTGTCGTCGCTGCGTCCGGAGATGAACAGGTAGCCGTCCTCGTCGAGTAGGGCGATGTCCCGGGTCGGAAACCAGCCCTCCTCGTCGAGCACCGAGCCGATCCCGGTGTAGCGCCCCGACACCTGCTCGCCGCGCACGAACAGCTCGCCGGTTTCGCCCGGCCCGAGCACCCCGCCGCGCTCGTCGCGGATCTGCAGCTCGATGCCCGGCACCGGCCGCCCCACCGATCCCAGCCGCTTGGCCACGTGGGGCGCCGACGCCGACTGCGCCTCCCGGTGGTCGTCGGGCGTCAGCACCGCGATCGTCGAACTGGTCTCGGTGAGCCCGTAGGCGTTGACGAAGCCCACGTTCGGCAGCAGCTCGAGCGCGCGCCGCACCAGCGGTAGCCCCACCTTCGAGCCGCCGTAGGCCAGGTTACGCAGCGACGGCAGCTCGTGGCCGCCCGTCTCCAGCGCGGTGACGATGCGGTCCAGCATGGTGGGCACCACCGTCGCGGTGGTCACCTTCTCGGCGTTGACCAGGCGCACCCATTCGTCGGCGTCGAAGTTGGGCAGGTACACCATCTTTCGGCCGGCGTACAGGTTCGACAGCGCGGCGCCCACCCCGGCGATGTGATACGGCGGCACGCAGATCAGCCCGGCGTCGCTCTCGTCCGCCGACTCGAACTCGACGGTCCCCGTCACGTAGCTGGTCAGGTTGTTGTGTGAGAGTTCGACGGCCTTGGGCTGCGACGTGGTGCCCGACGTGAACAACACGATGGCAACCGATTCGGGGTCGGGAAACTCAGGGATTTCCGGCGTGGGGCCGCGGTCGCGCGCCGCCGTCAAAAACTCGTCGGACCCCAGCACCCGGTCGGTCGCGTCCCCGACCATCTCGCGGTAGCGGCCGTCGACGATCACCAGCGGTTCGGGCAGCCGCTCGATCAGCGCCCGCAGCCCGTCGGCGGACAGCCGGTAGTTGAGCGGGGTGAAGGCCAGACCGGCGCGCGCGGAGGCGAAGATCAGCGCGGGCAGCATCGCGCCGCCGGTGCCGACGTAGGCCACGTGCTTGGCGCCCGATGCCGCGATGACGCCGGCGCCGCCGTCGGCCAGATCGCTGAGCCCCTGGGCCGTCAACCGCAAATCGCCGTCGACGACGGCGGTGCGGTCGGGGTTGCTCGACGCAGCCATCTCGAGCAGCAGCGAAATGCTCATCCTCGGACTTTCTCGCCTTTACAGATCTAAGCCGTAGTGTAACCCGCGGGGGATACGGGCCCGCGGTCTCAGGTGCCCGTCCAGCGGGGGGGCCGCTTCTCGGCGAACGCGATCGCGCCCTCCTTGGCGTCGTTCGACGAGAACACCGGCATCAGGATCTTGCCCTGCTCGGCGAACATCGTGTCGGGGCTCCAGCTGCGAGATTCGACGATGATCCGCTTGGTGGCCGCCACCGCCAGGGGGCCGTTGGCGGTGATCTTCTCCGCAAGCTCGATCGCGGCGGCCAGCGCACCGCCGGGCTCGGCGAGCACGTTGACCATGCCCAGGGCGTGCGCCCGCTCGGCGCTGAAGTTCTCCCCGGTCAGCGCCAGCTCCATGGCGATGGCGGGCGGGATGCGCTCGGGCAGGCGCAGCAGCCCCCCGCCGCCGGCCACCAGCCCGCGCTTGACCTCGGGGATGCCGAACGCCGCGTCCCTGGACGCCACGATCAGGTCGGTCGCCAGCGCCAGCTCGGTCCCGCCGGCCAGGGCGTAACCCTCGACCGCCGCGATGAGCGGCTTGGCCGGCGGGCGCTCGGTGAAGCCCATGCCGCGGCCCTCGACGACGGGGACCTCGCCGCGCGCGAACGCCTTGAGGTCCATGCCCGCGCAGAACGAGCCACCCGCTCCGGTCAGGATGCCCACCGACAGGCCCTGGTCCCCGTCGAGCCGGTCCATCGCGTCGGCCAATCCCCTGGCCACGGCGGCGTTGACCGCGTTCTTGGCCTTCGGCCGGTTGATGGTGATGATCAGGATGCGATCCCGTTGCTCGACGAGAACTTCGGGTTCGTTGGCCTCTTCGCTCCCAGTGCTCACAGTGCTGCCCGGCTCCTTCTTCAATGGGTGGCTGTTCTGCGACCGATGGTAACGGCCGATCAGAATGGCATTAACACCAGCCGAGAGTGCCGTTTCCCCTCTTGCCCCGCGCCGAATCTCAGGCGGGCGCCATCGCGGTGTCGACGACCGTGAGTTCCTCGGAAAGTCCTGCGGCCCTTCGTATTTCGACGAAGTCGGAGACCATCGCCTCGGTCACCTCGTGCGGGTCCTTGACGGTGGCGCCGTCGGTGAGCACCGAGATGTTGAGCTGGTCGACGTAGCTCCACACGGTGATGTTGAGGCCGCTGCCCGCGGTCAGGGGGCCCACCGAGTAGATCTCGGTGACCAGCGCGCCGCCCACCCGGCCGCGCTCGCGGGGACCGGGCACGTTGGAGATGTTCAGGTTCAGGATCTTGTTCTGCCCGTCCCGGCCGGACGCCCAGCGGAAGAAGGCCTCCGTCGGCGCGGGCGGCATGTAGGCGGCCCACCTGCTGACCAGCTCCGGCCCCATCAGCTGATTGCTCTCCTTGGCGGCGATGGCGTTCTCGTGGCTGCACCGCACCCGCTCCAGCGGGTCGTCGGAATCGGTCGGCAGACCCACCAACACCCCGGTGAAGCGATTGCCGAAGATCCGCTCGGGCGAGAAGTCGAAACTCATTGGCACCGAGGCCAGCAGGGGTTCCGCGGTGCCGTCGTAGCGCAGCAGGAGCGTGCGCAGCGCGCCGCTCGACATGGCCAGCACCATGTCGTTGATCGTCGCGCCGAGGCGCTTGCCGGTCTCCTTGACGTCGGCGAGCGCCAGCGTGGCGGTCGCGAACCTGCGCTCCGGCGTGATCATGTGGTTGATGAAGCTCGGCGGCGGCGTGAACGGCCGGGTCAGCTCCGGCGAGAGCCTGCGGGAGCTGCGGCGCACCCGGCCCAGGCCCTGCGCCGTGTAGCGGACGGTCGCGGGGATGCGCCCGATGTGGCGGAGATGATCCGCGAACGCCGACCCCAGCAGCTGCCGGGCGGTGGGGGGCGGGTCCGGCAGATACCGCTCGCTGTCCGCGCCGCCCTGGAGATCCATCCCGCGGGCCATCAGGTTCGCCGACGCGACGCCGTCGGCGAGGGCGTGGTGAATCTTGCCGACCACCGCGATCCGGTGGTTGGCCAGGCCCTCGACGAAGTACATCTCCCACAGCGGGCGTTTCCGGTCGAGCGGGGTGCTGGCGATTTGCCCGATCGCCTCGTCGAGTTCGCGGCGACCGCCGGGAGCCGGCAGTCGCCAGGGCCGGATGTGGTATTCGAGGTCGACCTCGCAGCTCTCCCGCCACATCGGATGGTGGAATTTCCCGGGGACCTCGACGAGCTGGTAGCAGAACGGCTCGAGTTTGTTCAGCCGGCCGCCGATCACCGCGCGGAACGCGTCGATGTCGAAGTCACGCCGGTCCGGAGCCAGTTCGATCACGGCAGCCTTGATGGTGTGCATGTGCACGTTGGGCGTCTCGCTGTACAGCAGTACCGCGTCCCAGCCGCTGAGCCTTTTCACCGCCGCCCCTTACCCATAGAGGGACCATACTCAGCGTCGGGAGCTCAGATGACCTCTTTCGCGCCAATCTGTGTCTTGGTGCGGTAGGCCTGGTGGAGGAACAGCGACGCCGCGTGGGCCGCCGCGCCCGCCCGTTCGCCGTCGACCAGGTCGTAGCCGTGGCCCGCGCCGGGCAGTTCCAGGTAGCCGACCGTCGAACGCGACACCGCCCGCAGCCGATCGACGAACGTGCGGGCCTGCTCGACCGGGATCACGTTGTCCTTGCTGCCGTGAATCACCAAGAACGGCGGGGCATTCCGATGCACCCGCGCGATCGGCGACGCGTCGCGGAACACCTCGGGGTGGCGGGCGATCGACCGCTTGACGACCACCCGCTCCAGGAAGTCGACGAACTGGTCGCGTTCGGGCGTGGAACGGTCTTCCCAGTCGTAGCGGCCGTAGATGCCGACCACCGCGTCCACGGAGGCGTCGGCGCCTTCGGGCAGCTGGGCGCGGTGCGCGGGGTCGCCGGGGGTCAGCCCCGCGAGCGCGGCCAGGTGCCCGCCGGCCGAACAGCCCGCCACCGCAACGAAATTGCGATCGCCGCCGAACTTGTCGACGTTGGCGCGCGCCCACGCGATGGCGGTCTTGACGTCGGTGATGTGGCGCGGCCAGCGGTGGCGCGGTGAGACGCGGTAGTCGATCGCCAGGCACACCCACCCCTGCTCGGCCAGCCGCGACATGAGCGCGGATCCCTGCCCCATGCACCGCCCGTGCACCCAGGCACCGCCCGGGACGAAGATGAGCACCGGCGCGGGTTCCGGGGGCAGGTCTTTGCGGCGCCATACGTCGAGCACCTGCGCCTGGTTGTCGCCGTAGTGCACGCCACGGCGGTAGAGGTAGCGTCGCTGGCGCAGCGCGTCCCAGATCGGCGGGATCCGCTCCGCGGTGGGCCATTCGGCGTCGAGCTCCGCCGCGGACACCACGCCCCGCAGCGCGGCGAGGGAGGCCTCGCGGGTGCCCTCCCGATCGCGGCGGCGCGCGTCGTTGGTCCCGGGCGTGAGCCAGTCCTTCGCCATCGTGGACAGGGCTCGCGGCGCGTGCCGGGCGCCCCAGACGCCCATCGCGGTCACGCCGCCGAGGGGCTCGAGGCTCTTTCCGACGACCGGCAGCGAAGCACCCGCCACGCTAAGGGCCAGCATGTAGTCGGCGGGGCCGGCCCGCAGCAACCGTCTCACGCAGGGCGTCATGCGGGGTCGCTTCGCAGCCATGCACCGGACTGTACCCCCGGGGGCGTCAGCAAAACCGACGATTCCGTTAGTCGCGGCCGCCCGGGTGCCGGTCGCCGCCCTCGGACGGTTGCTAATCCTCGTTGACTACGTGTGCAGCTTGTTTTGTTTGTTTGCTCTCCAGGCGGTGTGTCGCACGCCTCTGGGTCACGGCGAGCCGCGCGGCGTAGCAAATAGCGCTCGCCGCGAACATCGCCGCGGTCAGCAGCAGCCACCGGCCCAGAAACGGCTGCTGCGTCTGCCCGGTGGCGGCCTGATACGTCGGGGCGCCCTGCTCGACGATGCCCGGCAGAAAGATCAACAGCGTCAGCCCGGCGCCCAGGGCGGGCACGCGAATGTGGTTGCGGGCGCTGACGTTCAGCCGGCTCGCGGACAGCACTTGGTCGGCCAGCGCGTAGAGCGGGAAGAGCAGGAGATCGTGGGCGATCACCGCCGCGGCCAGCCAGACGGCGATCGACTGCCACCAGGTGCCGGGGTTCCAGAGCGTCGCCGGCTGGAAGGTGGCCAGGAGGTAGCCCAACAACGCGAACCCGGACAGCATCGTCAGCAGGTGCAGCGGGCGGGACCCGTAGATCGCCGCGAAACGCGTTGAGAATGACGGCATCTCAGCTCGGCTCGAACTCGATGGACGACACCCATTTGGTGTTGTGCACGCCGGGCAGCGCCGGAACGATGATCCGGGCCGGATACCCGTGATCCAGCGACAGGTCGGCGCCGTTGACGCGCAGCGCCAGCAGGGCGTCGGGATCGCCGATCTGGTTGGCCTGCAACGCCGCCGCGCCGAACGCACCGCCTCGCTGCAGCGACGCCACCCGTGCCGCGCGCGGCGCGGGCACGCCCGCCAGCCGGGCCAGCTCGGCCAGCCGGACCCCGCTCCAGCTCTGCACCGTCGACCATCCCTCGACGCACGCGATCGGCAGCCGCGCGGTGCGTTGCGGCAAACCGGCCAGCTCGGCCCGGTCCAGCACCACCTCGGTCGCGCCCCCGCGCAGGGTCAGTCGCCAGCCGGCGCCGACGGCTTCGGGCGCGATGCCCGCCGCGGCGGCGGTCTTGTTGACCGGAAAGTCGCCCCGGCCCCGCCCACGGGGCAGCAGCAGCGCGGTACTCCGGGCGACGCCGCCGAGGGTCTGGCCCACGGTCAGGACCCCGACCAGCAGCGCGCCGGAGCCGACCAGCGCCAGCGCGCCCCGCCGGCTCATGGTCGGTTCGGCCGGGTCGGCCGCCACCAGGCCGTCGGGATCGGGCGGCTGCGGTCGGGTGTCACTTCGGTTGGTGCGCAACACTTCCCGCAGCGGCAGCGACCGCAGCCCTTGCACCATGCGTGGGAGCTTGAGCGCGATGTGCATCAGGAAGCCGGTGATGAACACCCAGGCCCCGAAGTAGTGGGCGGTGTAGAAGCTGAACCCGAAGACATAGTCGTACTGGATGTTGAGGACCCCGGTGACGATCTCGAACAACACCCCGCCGACCAGCATCAGCAGCGAAAGGCGCTCCAGCGCCTGGGCGATCGAGCGGGCGGGCGGGAACGCGAACAGCCGCGGGATCACCGACCACAGCTTGGCCAGCACCACCGGGATGATGACCAGGCCGAGTCCCACGTGCAGGCCCTGCGTCAACCGGTACAACCACGACGGGCGGGCCGGCCAGGTGAAGGCGGGCAGGCGCAGCCAGCCGACGTCGCCGGGGATGGCCTGGCCCAACTGGGGGGCGTAGGCGATGTAGGAGAGCAGCCCGGTGACGGCGACGATCGGCAGCGTGCCCAGCAGCACCACCGCGAACACCGACGTCAGCCACGGGCCGCGCAGCGGGCTGCGAAACCGCGGAAGGGTCACCGGCGGCTCACCAGGCCACCAGGCTCGCGACCACGCGGCCGGCGATGAGCCGGACGCCGGTCAGCGTGAGGCCCACCTGCGCGGCCAGCGCGGCGGCGCTGTCCACCCCCACCGATGCCCACCGGAACCAGGGCCCCACGTCCCCGCCGATCTCGAGGCGCACCCAGCGGGCGTGGACCCCGATGACCTCGGTCTCGAACTCGGCGATGCAACACCCGCCGCTGACCAGCAGCTCGGCGGCGCGCCCCAGGATCCGCCGCGGGTCGCCGCCCAGGCCGACGTTCCCGTCGACCAGCAGGACCGTCTGCCACCGGCCCGTTCCGGGCAGCGGCTCGAACACGTCGCCCAGCAGCGCCGGCGCGCCGCCGCGGCCCGCCAGGCGGATCGCCGTCGCCGACCGGTCGATACCGAGCGCGGGTATCCCCCGCCGGATCAGCCTGGCGACCAACCGTCCCGGCCCGCAGCCGAGCTCTATCGTCGGCCCGGTACACATCTGGGTGACGGCGTCGTCGAAGGCGTCGTCGTGGGCGTCGCGGGATGCGCCGTCGGGACAGCGCTCGCCCAGCCACCGGTGGGCCGGCAGGGGCCGGACCTCGCCGTCCTCGTGACGGACCCAACATCTCTCGCCTCCGAGCGCCCGATCGTAGAGATGCCCCAGCATGTCACGCCTCTCGCATCGGTGGGGATGTTGGGCCCGCGTCGCCGGCATGCTGATATCCACGGGATGGACCGGCATTTCGATCAACCCGATCGATACCCCGATCTTCGATCGGCTAACCCGGCCCGCGCCGGGCCACCGCGGACCCGGATGGATACTGTGCGGATGCCGACCGACGACGCGCGACACGATGACGACGTGCGACACGATGACGACGTTCGAAACGACGGCGTCCACCCCGACCTGCGCCGCATCGCCCGCATCGCCCCGCGGCACCTGATCGGTCCCCGCACCCTGCCGCTGCTGCGGGCTTTCAGCGCCCTCGGCGAACGCCGCGCCCGCGGCCGCGACGCGCCCGGCGTCGAGGTGATGACAATGGGATCGGGCGCCGGTGTCCGCCTGTTCCGGCCCGCCGGCGTGGACGAGCCAGCCCCGCAAGCGGGTGCCCCCACCCCCGCGCTGCTGTGGATCCACGGCGGCGGCTACGTGATGGGCACCGCGCGACTTGACGACCGGCTGTGCCGGCGGTTCAGCGCGAGGCTCGGGGTGACGGTCGCGTCGGTGGATTACCGCCTGGCGCCCGAACACCCGTATCCCGCGGCCCTGGAGGACTGCTATTCGGCGCTCACCTGGCTGGCCGACCTGCCCGCGGTGGACCGCGACCGGGTGGCGATCGGCGGCGCCAGCGCCGGCGGCGGCCTCGCGGCGGCGCTGGCGCTGCTGGCGCGAGACCGCGGCGACATCAGCCCGGTGTTCCAGGTGCTGGTGTACCCGATGCTGGACGACCGCAGTTCGGCCACCGGTGCGGACCCCAACCACCGCCTCTGGAGCACGCGCAGCAACCGGTTCGGCTGGACGGCCTACCTCGGCGGCGCGGACCCGCGGGTCGCCGTGCCGGCCCGCCGCGACGACCTGAGCGGGCTGCCGCCGGCCTGGATCGGCGTCGGTACGCACGACCTGTTCCACGACGAGGACCTCGCCTACGCGCGGCGCCTGACCGAGGCGGGCGTGCGCTGCCGCGTGGAAGTCGTCCCCGGCGCCTTCCACGGCTTCGACACGTTGGCACCGAGGGCACGGGTGTCGCGGCGATTTTTCGACAGCCAGTGCGACAGCTTGCGCGCCGCGCTCGATCACATCGCGAAGTAGACGAGTTCGCCGCCGATGACGGTGGCCGCCACCATGCCGGCGTCCAGCTCGGCCAGCGCCGTCGCCGGCGCCTCGGTCAGCACGCACAGGTCCCCGGGCTGCCCGATTTCGACGGTCCGCGGGCGCGCCGGCTGATCCGGGCATCCCAGGAACATCGTCAAAGCCTTTGTCGCCGAGACACATTCGCTCTCACCGAGGATTGAGCCGCTGGGCGTGGTGCGGTACACCGCGGCGCGCATCGCCGTCCACGGGTCGCCGTGACCGAACGGCATGTCGGTGGACAGCGCCACCGGCACCGCCGCGTCCAACAGGGAAGCGACCCGCCACAGGTCACGGTGCTCCGCGGCGGGGACGTCGTCGAGGTATTGATCGCCGCGCTCGGCGACGAAGTTGGGCTGCGTCACCACCGTGACCCCGAGCTCGGCGAGGTCACTCACGTTCTCGTCGGGCACCACCGCGGCGTGTTCGATGCGATCCCGCGGATGGCTGCCGGCCGCGCGCAGGGCGGCGATGGTGACCACGAGCTGGGCCGCGGTCACGCAGTGCACCGCAACGGGTCGACCGTCGCCGTGCTGGTCGGCGATCCAGGCCGACAGGGAGTCCAGGTCGAGACGGTCGTCGTGCAGGATCTTCTTGCCGGGTGCCAAAAAGCTCGGCCGCGGCCGGAATTCGCCGCGGCGGTGCGCCACCAGCAGCGACACCATGTCGTCGGCGTCGAGGTCGGGGGTGGCGTCGGTGACGCCGGTGACGCCGGTCGCCGCGATCCGGCGGCCGAGTTCGGCCAGGTCGGTCTCGCGCTGCTGCAGCGCGTCCGACCAGCCCCGGTCGGCGCTGCGCAGCCGCCCGTCGGGATGTTCGGCCAAACCGACGCGGCCCAGCGCCTCGGAGTTGAGCATCCACAGCACACCGCTGCGGTGCTGGATGCGCACCGGGACGTCGCGCACGAGGGCGTCGAGCGCGGTGCGGTCCAGTTCCCCGGCGACCGACTCGTAATAGCCGACGGCGCGTATCCACCCGTCCGGGCCGGGAGTCGCGTTCGACAGCAGTTGTGCCAGTTGGTCCTTGGTGGTGACGCCCGGGGGCCCGACGAAGAACGAGTTCAGCGCCGACGCCGCCGAGCGCAGGTGCACGTGGTGGTCGTGCAGCCCCGGCAGCACGGTTCCGCCGCCGGCGTAGAGCACACCCTCCCCGGGGCCGGCGACCAGATCGTCACCGACCTCCTCGATCTGGGCGCCGACCCGGATGTCGACCGTCCTACCGTCCAGCAGGGTGGCACGGTGAATCAGCATGGCAGACAGGCCCTTTCGGAGACCAACCGGCGCACCGCCTCGTTGTCGGCGCCCAGGGCGGGCGCCGGGCCCGCGGACGGGGGCACCCGCGGGGGCGGCGCCGGGACCGCGGGGAATTCCGGGGCCGGTCCCGCCGCCGGCAGCGCCGCGTAGCCGGCCGCCACGGCGGCCATCGACAGGTGGATCAGTTCGCCGCCGCCCCGGGCGAGCGATTCCGCCACGGCCAGGGTGGCCTCCAGTCCCGTCAGCGGGTCGGCGATGGCGTCGGCGCAGAACACCGGCCCCGCCGGACCGCCGGCGCCCACCAGGCCCCCGGCCACCGCGGCGTCGTCCCCGAACGCCGGCCTCGGGTCGTCGTGGCCGGTGATCCGCAGCCAGATCCGGCCGGCGCGCGGCGCGAGGTGGTCCGGCCCGAGCCCGCGCCGCGCCAGCGCCGCGGGGCGCGAGCTTTCGATCACGACGTCGGCGACGGACAGCAATTCGCGCACCTCGGCGGCCTGGTCGTCGAAATCCACGCTGTAGCACAGCTTTTCCGCGTTGATCCAGTCGAAGAAGGCGTGGTCGCCGCCGCGGGTCCCGTCCGGGCGGCGCGGGCTTTCGACCTTGACGACGGTCGCCCCGGCGCGGGCCAGCAGCCGGCCGCACAGCGGCCCGGCCCACATCGACGACAGGTCGGCCACCAACAGCCCGGCCCACCCGCGCGCGGCCGCCCTTCGGCCGAGCCGGCCCGTTCGCGGCGGGCGGGCCGCGGCCTCGCCGAGGCGGGCCGCCGGGATGTCGAGCAGGACCGCCCGCTCGGTGATCTCCGAAACCGAACGCTTTGCGGCCCAGCGCCGCAGCGCCGGCCAGGGGTCGGCCGGCACGTCGTCGGCCTGCAGCAGCGCGGGCACGGCGGCGACGTCGTCGGGGCGCGACAGCGTGATCGCGCACCAGCCATCGATGGCGGCCAGCAACCGGGTGGCGCCGCCCGCCGACACCCGGCCCCGGCGCGTCAGCCCCAGCAGCGCGGCCCGCCCGGCCAGCAGGGCGGCCGCGTCGACGGCGATGCCCAGCCGGTGACCGACGCCCGCGGCCACCTCCTCGGCGCGGGCCAGCACGTTGGCGCGGGAGAAGTCGGGCGGCCCGTCGGGCGGCCCGGTCAGATAGGCCAGCCCGCTGCTGCCCCACTTCGCCGCGGCCGAGCTCACGCCCACCATTGTGCGCGTGGCTCAACCCGCGGCCCCCACCGCGGCACCCGACGCCGGCTAGAACTGCAGCGCGCTGAAGCGCCAGTCGAGCACCGGCCGATCCGGCGCCTCCGCCGTTTCGCGAACCGCGTAGACCACCGACCGCAGCCCCAGCACCCCGCCCCGGTCGGCCGGACGCGCGGATTCCACGTGCAGCTCGCTGTACAGGGTGTCGCCCTCGCGTACCGGGCCGGTGTGATCGCACGACTCCCACCCCAGGACGGTCACCAGGTTGGGCAACAACCTGCTGGCCTGCGCGAGCGCCAACCCGATCGTGTGCCCGCCGTAGACCAGGCGCTGCCCGCCGGCGCGCGCGTCATGGTGGACCGCGGCGACGTTCAGCGTGAGCCGGGCGAGCTCGGGTGCGCTGGTCACCACGTCGGCGCCGCTGCGCAGCACCGCGCCCACCAGACCCGGGTCGAAGTGCGGACCCGGCACCTTGTCGCGGAACGCGTCGGCGTCCCACTGCGCGGTCGGATCGTGGGCCGGGCCGGGCGCGTCGGCGCCGACGGCCGTCAGGTCGTCGCCGGCGGCCCCCGATCCGTCCCTGTCGGGATCCCAGTCCGGGCCGGCCGGCAGCATGGCGCACCGGTAGAAGTCGAGGACCAACCGATCGGCCTGGTCGATGGTGATCATGCGCAGCGCCGCCAGGCCGGTCGGCGCCCGGCCCGGCTTGGGCGAATTCGCCCGCAGCCCAACAACTTCGGTGCGGGTGTAGAGCGAGTCGCCGATGACCGGGAAGCGGTGAAACCTCAGGCCGCGGTAGAACAGGTTGGCCTTGACCCGCTGGGTGGCCAGCGTCGACTGCCCGATCGCCACGTCGCACACCAGCGCGGGATGCGCCAGCGGCCCCGGCGTCCCGGTCACCGCGGCGCACAGGTCGCTGTCCAGGGACAAGCGCAGCCGGTCGCCGATGATCGCCTGGTGCGCGGCGGCCAGTCCCGCCGAGAGCGTCATCGCCGGTGCCCAGTCGAAGACCTGGCCCACCGAGAGGTCGTCGAAGAAAGGGCCGCCCTCGTGTACACGCGCAAAAGCCACCGGGCCAATATGGCACAGGTGAGCACAGCGCAAAGCGACGACTTTGACGAAGAGGAGATGCTGGTCGCCACGGTGCGGGCGTTCGTCGACCGCGACGTCAAACCCACCGTCCGCGAGCTCGAGCACGCCAACACCTACCCCGAGGCGTGGATCGACCAGATGAAGAAGATCGGCATCTACGGGCTGGCCGTTCCCGAGGAGTACGGCGGCTCGCCGGTGTCGATGCCGTGTTATGTGCGCGTCACCGAGGAACTGGCCCGCGGGTGGATGAGCCTGGCCGGTGCGATGGGCGGGCACACCGTGGTGGCCAAGCTGCTCACCCTGTTCGGCACCGAGGAGCAGAAGCGGGCCTACCTGCCGTCGATGGCGACGGGCGAGCTGCGCGCCACCATGGCGTTGACGGAGCCGGGCGGGGGCTCGGACCTGCAGAACATGGCCATGACCGCGCTGCCCGACGGCTCGGGCGGCCTGACCATCAACGGCTCCAAGACGTGGATCAGCAACGCGCGCCGCTCGGGCCTGATCGCGCTGCTGTGCAAGACCGACCCCGACGCGACACCGCGCCACAAGGGCATCTCGATCGTGCTCGTCGAACACGGCCCGGGACTGACGGTGTCGCGGGACCTGCCCAAGCTGGGCTACAAGGGCGTCGAGTCCTGCGAGCTGTCGTTCGACGACTTCCGCGCGCCGGCGTCGGCGGTCCTCGGCGGCCGGACGGGCGAGGGCTTCGCGCAGATGATGAAGGGCCTCGAGACGGGCCGCATCCAGGTGGCCGCGCGGGCGCTGGGGGTGGCGACGGCGGCGCTCGAGGACGCGCTGGCCTACGCCCAGCAGCGCGAAAGCTTCGGGCGCCCGATCTGGAAACACCAGTCCGTCGGAAACTACCTCGCCGACATGGCGACCAACCTCACCGCCGCCCGTCAGCTCACCCGCTATGCCGCCGAGCGCTACGACAGCGGCGAACGCTGCGACATGGAGGCCGGGATGGCCAAGCTGTTCGCCTCCGAGACCGCGATGGAGATCGCCCTGAACGCCGTCCGAATCCACGGCGGCTACGGCTATTCCACCGAATACGACGTGGAACGCTACTTCCGCGATGCGCCGCTGATGATCGTCGGCGAAGGCACCAACGAGATCCAGCGCAACGTGATCGCCGCGCAGCTGGTCGCCCGGGGCGGCCTCTAGCGAATCTGCCGCCGGCAACGGTGCCCGGCGCTATATTTGCCGGACCCAGGGGAACCAGGGAAGGGCGGTGGCCATGAGTTATCCCCCGGGGCCGTACGAAGGTTCCCCCGACTGGCGGCAGCCAATGCCGCCGGCTTGGCAGCAACCGTGGCCGGGCTACCCGCCCCCGCAGCCGGGTTGGCCTGTCCCGCAGCCGGGTTGGCCGGCCCGGGGCGAGCCGGACAACCACCTGGTGTGGGCGATCCTGGTGACCGTCCTGTGCTGCCTGCCGTTCGGGATCGTCTCGATCGTCTACTCCACGAAGGTCTCCGGGCTGTGGGCCCAGGGCCGCTACGGCGAGGCACAGGAGGCCGCCGACAACGCGAAGAAGTGGGCCATCATCGGCGCGGTCGCCGGCGCGGCCACCTGCGTCATCGCCATCATCTGGTTCGCGATAGTCACGGCGGTCATGTTGACCATCCCGTCGACGCCGACGACCACGTACCCGGGCTACTGAGCAACCCGCTCTTGGCCGACATGAGTCGCGTCCACCAGGCCCCAGGACCGCGCCGCGTCGGCGCCGATCGTGTGCCCGGACAGCACCAGGTACGCCGTGCGCCAACGCCCGATCCTGCGCGTCACGCTGACGGTACCGCCCGCACCGGGGATCAGACCCAGGCCCAATTCGGGTAGCCCGAACACCGAATCATCGCGCGCCGCAACCCATCCGCAAAACGCGGCCATCTCCAGCCCGCTGCCCATCACCATGCCGTGCACCTCGGCGCGGCAGGACCGGCCGAGCCGGGCGGTCAGCGCGTCGAGCGCCAGGGCGGGGCTGTGGCGGGTGCGGGCCAGGTGGGCGCTGGCCGGGTCGGCGAAGGTGCCGAACTCCGCGAGGTCGCCCCCGCTGCAAAACGACGGACCGTTGCCGCTCAACACGATCCCGGTCACCGAGGGGTCCAGCTGCGCGACGGTCAGCGCCTCGAGCAGCGCAGCCCGCGCGTCGGTGGAAAACGCGTTGTGCCGTTGCGGCCGGTTGAATTCGATGCGCAGGACGTCGCCGTCGCGGTGCGCCAGCACCGGGTGGGCGATGTCGGGCATGCGCGCCGGGCCCCGTTCGTCCAGCCAGCGCGCGAACTCCGGGCCGGCCTGCAGCGTCGAGTACGCCAGGGACTCGCTCACCACGCCCGCCAGCGTCGGGCCGCCGGGATCGACGCAGCGCAACACGTCGTCGCACACGCTGCTGGCGTGCGGCCAGCGTGCGCAGCGGTGCGTCAGCTCGGCCAGCGCGTCGGGCACCGAGGCGACGGTGATCACCCGTCGGTCGTCGGTGCGGTCTTCGGTGAGCGTGAAAGTCGCGTGCTGCAGCCAGTATTCGGAGGCGCCGGCCATTTGGCCCGTCGCGATCACCACGCCGGGCGGTATCGCCTCCCCGGCCGGGGCCGGCTCCGTCAGGTCGACGACGCGCAGTGTCACCCGGAGTACTTCTTGACCAGCTCGCCCTTGTAGAGCTTGCCGGTGTCGGTACGCGGCAGCTGCGCCTCGAAGGAGATCGACCGCGGACATTTGTAGTGCGCCAAGCGATCCCGCAGCCACGCCAGGAGCTCGCCCGCGAACTCGTCCGTGGCGTCGGCCGGGTCGACGGTCTGCACCACGGCCTTGACGCTCTGCCCCATCTCGTCGTCGGGGATGCCGAACACCGCCGCGTCCAAGACCCTCGGGTGGGTCACCAGAAGGTTTTCCGCCTCCTGCGGGTAGATGTTGACGCCGCCGGAGATGATCATGTGATGCCGCCGGTCGGTCAGGTAGAGGTAGCCCTCCTCGTCGACGTAGCCGACGTCGCCGACGGTTGCCCACCCGTGCCTGTCGCGCGACTTGGCCGTCTTGTCCGGGTCGTTGAGGTACTCGAAGGCGTAACCGCCCTCGAAGTAGATCTCGCCGGCTTGGCCCGGGGGCAGCTCGTTGCCCTCTTCGTCGAGGATGTGCACCACGCACGCCATCGGCTTGCCGACCGACCCCGGGTGAGCCAGCCATTCCTCGGCGCTGATCAGCGTGGAGCCGTGCGCCTCCGAGGAGGCGTAGTACTCGTCGACGATCGGCCCCCACCACTCGATCACCCGTTGCTTGATCTCCACGGGGCAGGGCGCCGCCGCGTGCATCACCCGCCGCAGGGACGAGACGTCGTACGAATCCCGCACCTCCGCAGGCAGTTTCAGCATCCGCGTGAAGTGGGCGGGGACGAACTGGGCGTGGGTGACCCGGTAGCGCTGGATGGCGGCCAGGCAGCCCTCGGGGTCGAATTTCTCCAGCACCACCGTGGTGATGCCGCCGGCCTGCACGGTCATCGACCACACCGACGGCGCGGTGTGGTAGAGCGGGGCCGGGCTCAGGTAGATCGAGTCGGGCGTCATCCAGAAGCCGACGAGCGCCGACATCATGCCGGGCGCCTCGGCCGGCGAGACGTGCGGCAGTTCGCGCTTGATGCCCTTGGGCCGGCCGGTGGTGCCCGACGAGTACTGCAGCAGGTCGCCCTCGATCTCATCGTCGATGGGTGTATCGGGTTGATCCGCAACGCATTCCGGGTAGCGCTGCCAGCCGTCCAAATCGGCGTCTTCCTCGTCCAGGGCGATCAGCAGCAGCTCGGGCAGGCCGCCGGGCAGGTGCTCGCCCAGGTTCTCGCACGTCTTGCGCAGCGCCGCCGAGCCGACGATGGCCTTGGCGGCGCTGTTGTCCACGATGTAGGCGGCCTCGGCCGCGGTCAGGTGGGTGTTGATCGGCACGTAGTACAGGCCGCTGCGGCGCGCCGCCCACATGACCGCGTGGATGTGCTCGTTGTTCTCCATGAGGATCGCGACGGCGTCGCCCTCGACCAGCCCGGCCCGCCGGAAGTAGTGCGCCAGGCGGTTGGCGCGGGCCTCCAGCTCGTCGAAGGTGACGACCGTGCCGGACGGATGGAGGATGACGGCGGGCTTGGCGGAGCCGAGATACTCGCGAATCTGCATGCGCAGACTGTACCGCCACGAAAATTGACGGGTGTCAAGCGGTTCGGGTTAGCTGCCGACCGCCGGCCGCGCTACTGAGATTCGGCCAGCCGCTGCTTGAGCGCCTCGAACTCGTCCTTGACGCCGGTGGGCAGCTTCTCGCCGATGAACTCGAACCACTCCTCGATCAGCGGCAGCTCCTGGCGCCACTCGTCGGCGTCGACCTCCAGCGCCCTGGCCACGTCCTCGCCGGCGACGTCCAGGCCATCCAGGTCGAGGTCCGCGGGGGTCGGCACGACACCGATCGGGGTGTCCTGGCCGCCGGCCCGGTGCTCGATGCGGTCGACGATCCACTTCAGCACGCGGCTGTTCTCACCGAAGCCCGGCCACAGGAACTTGCCGCCCTCGCCGCGGCGGAACCAGTTGACGAAGAACACCTTCGGCAGCTTGGACTCGTCGGAGTTCTTGCCCAGGTCGAGCCAGTGCTGGAAGTAGTCGCCGACGTTGTAGCCCAGGAACGGCAGCATCGCCATCGGGTCGCGGCGCACCGTGCCGACCTTGCCCTCGGCGGCCGCGGTCTGCTCGCTGCCCATGGTGGCGCCCATGAACACGCCGTGCTGCCAGTCGCGGGCCTCCGTCACCAGCGGCACCGTCGTCTTGCGGCGGGCGCCGAACAAGATGCCCGAGATCGGCACGCCCTGCGGGTCGTCCCACTCCGGCGCCAGGATCGGGCACTGCGACATCGGCGTGCAGTAGCGCGAATTCGGGTGCGCGGCCTTGGTTTCCGTCTCGCGGATGACCCAGTCGTTGCCCTTCCAGTCGATCAGGTGGTCCGGCTCGCCCTCCAGGCCTTCCCACCACACCCCGTCGTCGTCGGTGAGCGCGACGTTGGTGAAGACGGTGTTGCCGGCGGCGATGGTGCGCATCGCGTTGGGGTTGGACTTCCAGTTGGTGCCCGGCGCGACGCCGAAGAAACCGAACTCGGGGTTGACCGCGTACAGCCGGCCGTCCTTGCCGAACCGCAGCCAGGCGATGTCGTCGCCGAGGGTCTCGGCGCGCCAGCCCGGGATGGTCGGCTGCAGCATGGCCAGGTTCGTCTTGCCGCACGCCGACGGGAACGCCGCGGCGAAGTAGTACGCCTTGTTCTCCGGGGAGATCAGCTTGAGGATCAGCATGTGCTCGGCGAGCCAGCCCTCGTCGTGGGCCATCGCCGACGCGATCCGCAGCGAGTAGCACTTCTTGCCCAGCAGCGCGTTGCCGCCGTAGCCGGAGCCGTAGCTCCAGATCTCGCGGGTCTCGGGGAAGTGGGTGATGTACTTGGTGTCGTTGCAGGGCCACGGCACGTCCTTCTGCCCGGGCTGCAGCGGGGCGCCGACGGAGTGCAGCGCCTTCACGAAGAACCCGTCGTCGCCCATCTTCTCCAGGGCGGCCCTGCCCATCCGGGTCATCACCTTCATCGAGACGACGACGTACTCGGAGTCGGTGATCTCGACGCCGAGCTTGGGGTCGTCGGCGCCGAGCGGGCCCATGCAGAACGGCACCACGTACATGGTGCGGCCGCGCATGCAGCCGCGGTACAGGTCGGTCAGGGTGGACCGCATCTCGGCGGGGTCCATCCAGTTGTTGGTCGGCCCGGCGTCGATCTCGCGCTCGGAGCAGATGAAGGTCCGCGACTCCACGCGGGCGACGTCGGACGGGTCGGACAGGGCCAGGAACGAGTTGGGGTACTTGTCGGGGTTGAGCCGCTTGAAGGTGCCCGCCTCGACGAGCTGGTCGGTGAGCCGCTTCCACTCCTCGTCGGAACCGTCAGCGAAGACGACCCGGTCCGGCTGGGTGAGCTCGGCGACCTCCTCCACCCACGACAGCAGCCCCTGGTGTTTCGTCGGCGCGGTGTCCAGACCCGGAACGGTCGCTGAAGTCATCGAACTCTCCTGGTTTCTTCTGCCTGCTTACTCGGCTCGTGGTTGGTAGTGCCTCGTATATCTGAGTACGTCTCGGTATGCCTCGGCCCACACACTGTTTACTTGGTGGCGTTAACAACAGGTTATCGTGATCGACTTGTCGGGGAGGTCTCGGGCGGGTATAAGCCTTCTCACAACAACGATTCAGAAACCCGGCCGAACGTCAGTCGGCATCGCCATTCGCGCTCCTCGAAGCGTGTTTTTCCGTTTCGTCCCCATCCGTTTCCGGGCCGGGGTCGTCGGGTGGGGGAATACCCGGTTCTCCGAGTTCTGCACGCACGGCATTCAGCGCCGCCAGGACAGTCGGCATCTCCCGGTCCCGCGCGGCCGCCGCCCGCGCCGCGGCGATGGCGTGCTCGCGAAGTTCGCTGTCGATGGCCGACACCTGGTCGGCCACCTGGGTGTTCTCGGCCTCGTCGCGGGCGAGCAGCGCGGTGCTCAGCGCCGACTCGGCGACCAACACCCGGGTGGCCACCAACTCCTCCACCGCCGAGCGCAGCGACGAGGTCACGTCGCCCGCCCAGCGGTCCAGCAGCGCGCGGTCGAGCAGCAGGGCGCGGATGTGGACGACCACGAACGTGACGGCCAGCCCGATCGCCACGCACCCCGCGGCCCCGGCCACCGCCACCGCGGGGCTCAGCCTGGAGGTCAGCCCGCCGACCAGCCGGCTGAGGGTCAGCGCCACGCCCAGCCCGAAGCCGGCGCCCAGCACCATCATCAGCCAGGTTTCGTGGCGCCGGGATTTCAGCGGCAGCGGGAGGACCTCGACCGTCGGCGCCGGCCCGGCGCCTTCGACCGCGGGTAGCGCCTCCGGAACGCCCAACACCTCGGCGACGCCGGCGAGGTGGTGCGCGGTCCCGTCGCTCACCTCGGCCACCACCTCGTCGACCCGTCCGCGGGCGTGCTCTTCGAAGGCGGCCATGTTGCGCCGCGACAGGCCCGCCGCGTCCTCCTGCAGCTCGCCGCGCAGCGACGAGCACCGATTGCGGGCGAAATAGGACAACTGGACCCGGGCCTGCTGGATCTGGCCGCGCAGCGTGATGGTGCGCTCGGTCTTCGACTGGCGCCGCCGCCGCAGGGCCGCGCTGCGCTCTTCGCGCAGCGCGTCGACCCGCGCCCTCCGGCCGGCGCCCTGGGCGTCGCGCTCGAAACGCCGCGCGACGGTCCGCAGACGCGATTCCCACGCGCGCAACCGGTTTCGCCGCGGGTTGTCGGCGTCGTCCAGCCGGGCCGCGACCGTCCGCACCAGCTCGTCGACGTCCGGCTCGCCGAGGTCGGGGCGGGCGGCCGCGCCGACCCAGGGCGCCCGGCCGTAGCGGGGCGCGTGCGCGGCCAGGGTTTCGCGATTGGCGGCGAGCACTTCGCGCCAGTTGAGGTGTGCGTCGGTCTTGGACACCACGCCGACGACGACGTCGGTGTGGTCGGCGGCGGCATCCAGCAGCGCGCAGTCGGACCCGGTCAGCTGCGCCGCCGCGGACACCACGAACACCACCGCGGTCGGCGCGTCGCCCGGCCCCAGATCCGTGGACTCGACGAACTTGTGTTGCGGCAGCCGCTCGCGCAGCGCCGTGGCCACCGCGGTGACGCCGGCCAGCCACGGCCCCGTCACCAGCACCACGTCGCGCCGGTGGATGGCGGGCGGGTCCAGGTGGGGCCCGATCGCGGCGACCAGCGCGTCCACCTCGGCGGCGGGATCTTTGGCGCTCACTCGCACCCCCCCGGCGCGTGGGCCCGCGACCACAGCCGCAACGATCCCCGGGTGATGTCCGCGGCGCAGGCGCGGTGCAGCGCACCGAGCGCACCCCCGCGTCCGTAGCGCTGCCAGCGCAGCGCGCGGGGCAGGTGCGCGCCCGGATCGCCGCCGTCGAGGGGGCCGAGGCCCGCGGCTTCGGCGAGCTCGACGGCGGCGGCCATGCGGGCGACGACGGTGTCGTCGCGGGCCAAGAAGTCGCCCACGGTCCCGTCGCGGACGGCCAGGGCCTCCAGTTCCGCGACCGCCCGCAGCACCCGCCGGTACCGCGCCCCCGCGCCGGCGACCGCGATCCCCTTCAGGACGGCGTCGACGCCGCTGCACCGGCGCAGCAGCGCACACACCCGCGCCGGCGTCCCACCCCGCTGGAGCGCGGCGACGCTCAGGGCGGTGCCGAACACGCCCAGGCC
Organism: Mycobacterium alsense; assembly: GCF_002086635.1. Classification (GTDB taxonomy): domain Bacteria; phylum Actinomycetota; class Actinomycetes; order Mycobacteriales; family Mycobacteriaceae; genus Mycobacterium; species Mycobacterium alsense. The sequence goes on from NZ_MVHD01000036.1 coordinate 51,089, forward strand.
GTCGAGCAGGCGCCGCCTTGTGTCGGCGGGGACCGGGAGGCGGGCCGCCAGGAACCCGTCGGCCGAACCGTCGAGGCAGGTGGCGCCGCCGGGAGCGGCGGCGACGGCCCGCAGCGCCGCCCAGGCCGCGGCGTCCAGGCCGTCGAGCGCCGCGACCGCGAGCAGGCCGCTCATCGGCTCGACGGGCGCGCCCACCCGCGCCGCGAAGTCCGCGCAGCGCGCCCGCGGGTCCGCCCGGTGCAGCATGGCCAGGTCGGACTTGTTCAGCGCGACCAGCACCGGGCACCCGGTGGCGGCCGCCGCCGCGATCGCCTCGGTGTCCTCGGGTTTGACGACCTCGGTGGTGACGTAAACGGCCACGTCGGCCAGGTCGGCCACGTCGGCCACGTCGGCCACGTCGGCCTCGGGGCGGCCCGTTACCGAGATCGCCGGGGCGCGGCCCAGGGCGCGCGCCACCGTGCGGCGACCGACTCCGCGGCGCCCGCAAACGGCCACCCGCAACGGCATGGCCGCCCGCTCGGCGACCGCCGCCAGACGCGGGTCGGCGCGGTCGGCGGCGAAGCGCGCCAGCTCGTCGACGAAAATTCGTGCCCTCCTGCAGTCACCGGCAGCTACCGTCCGGTCCCCCACCGGACGCGAAACCTATCGAATCGTGGCATCTACGTCGCCGAGATGCGAGCCACCATGCGTGCGTTACCGGCCGAAGGCAACTGTTGGGTATCAATCTGGACCTGGGGCGGCTACATCGGCGATTCATGCGCCACGATGGACAAATGCATGCGCTACCCGGGGTCGGGACGTGTCCCGATGCGCGAGCGGAGGGTGCCTCAAAAACGGGACCAGGAGCCGGGCCAGAAACCGGACCACAAACTGGACCACAAAATGGAGGCGCCATGGTCCCGACCCCCCAACCGCGCCACCTCCCGGCCTCGAGCTTCCGCTCGCGGCGTTCCGGGCTGTCCGGGGCCCAGCGCGAGACGTGGGAGCGGCTGTGGCCCGAGCTGGGCCTCACGCTGGGGCCGGACCAGCGCCCGGAGCGGCTGGACACCCGCGCATGGTTCGGCCGCCAGGCGCCGGTGGTGCTCGAAATCGGTTGCGGCAGCGGCACATCCACGCTGGCGATGGCCAAGGACGAGCCGGGGGTCGACGTCATCGCGGTGGAAATCTACCGGCGCGGCCTGGCGCAGTTGCTGAGCGCGATCGACCGCGACCGGGTCGGCAACATCCGGCTGATCCGGGGGAACGCGATCGACGTGCTGGACCTGATCGGGCCGGGCACGCTGACCGGCGTCCGCGTCTACTTTCCCGACCCCTGGCCCAAGGCCCGTCACCACAAGCGCCGCTTCTTGCAACCGGGCACGATTGGTCTGATCGCCGACCGGCTACTCCCTGGTGGTGTCCTGCACGCGGCGACGGATCATCCCGGCTACGCCGAACACATCGGCGAGGTCGGGGACGCCGAACCGAGGCTGCGTCGCGCCCGGCCCGGCGACCGGCTGCCGGTCTCCGTCGCGCGCCCCGCCACCAAGTACGAGTCCAAGGCTCGCGACGCGGGCAGCGTCGTGAACGAATTCATCTGGCAAAAGCTGGAAAAGGCAAAGGGATGAGCCTGACGGAAGAAGCCGCGACCTCAGAAGCACCACCCCTGGACTCGCCGGCGGTGCTGTCGGCCGAGGGCCTCGGCAGCTTTCAAGCACCGGCCGGGCGCGTGCTGCTGGTCTGGGACGCCCCCAACCTGGACATGGGGCTGGGATCCATCCTGGGCCGTCGGCCCACCGGGCTGGAGCGCCCGCGCTTCGACGCCCTGGGCCGCTGGCTGCTGGGGCGCACGGCGGAGGTCAGCTCCGCCCGCCCGGGCGTCGTGATCGAACCCGAGGCCACCGTCTTCACCAACATCGCCCCGGGCAGCGCCGAGGTCGTCCGGCCGTGGGTGGACGCTTTGCGCAACGTGGGGTTCGCGGTCTTCGCCAAGCCGAAGATCGACGAGGACAGCGACGTCGACCGCGACATGCTCGCCCACATCGCGCTGCGGCATCAGGAGGGCCTGGCGGCGCTGGTGGTGGCTTCGGCCGACGGTCAGGCCTTCCGTCAACCGCTGGAGGAAATCGCACGCGCCGGCGTGCCCGTTCAGGTGATCGGATTTCGCGAACATGCCAGTTGGGCGCTAGCGTCGGATACCTTGGAGTTCGTCGACCTGGAAGACATCGCCGGTGTGTTCCGGGAGCCGTTGCCGAGGATCGGCCTAGATTCGCTGCCTGACCAGGGGGCATGGCTGCAGCCGTTCCGGCCGCTGTCCGCCTTGTTGACCACGCGTGTGTGAGACTGGGAATCCGATGCGCGGGTCGCTACTGATCCAGTAAGGAGCTTACGTGTTCGCCTGGTGGGGTCGAACCGTGTACCGCTACCGGTACATCGTGATTGGGGTCATGGTGGCCCTGTGCCTCGGCGGCGGCCTGTTCGGGATGAGCCTGGGTAAGCACGTCACGCAGAGCGGTTTCTACGACGACGGCAGCCAATCGGTCAAGGCCTCGGTGCTGGGGGACCAGACCTACGGCCGCGACCGCACCAGCCACATCGTCGCCACCTTCACCGCCCCCGACGGCAAGACCGTCGACGACCCGACGTGGCGCCAGAAGGTCGTCGACGAGCTCAACAAGTTCAAGAAAGACCACCCCGGCCAGGTCGTCGGCTGGGCGGGCTGGCTGGCGGTGTCCAACCCCGCCGACGCGCCCCCGCTGATCAAGGGGATGGCGACCGAGGACAAGAAGCACACGTTCGTGTCCATCCCGCTGAAGGGAGACGACGACGACACGATCCTCAACAACTACAAGGCCATCGCGCCCGACCTGCAGAAGCTCGACGGCGGCACCGTGCAACTCGCCGGCCTCGAGCCGATCGCCAACGCGTTGACCGGCACGATCGCCACCGACCAGCGCCGCATGGAGGTGCTCGCGCTGCCGGCGGTCACGGTGGTGCTGTTCCTGGTGTTCGGCGGCGCGATCGCCGCCGGCCTGCCCGTGATGGTGGGCGGGCTGAGCATCGCGGGCGCGCTGGGCATCCTGCGGTTCGTCGCCCTGTTCGGGCCGGTGCACTACTTCGCCCAGCCGGTGGTCTCGCTGATCGGCCTCGGTATCGCCATCGACTACGGCCTCTTCGTGGTGAGCCGGTTCCGGGAGGAGATCGCCGAAGGCTACGACACCGAGGCCGCCGTGCGGCGAACCGTGATGACGGCCGGGCGCACCGTCACCTTCTCGGCGGTGCTGATCATCGCCTCCAGCGCCAGCCTGCTGGTCCTGCCGCAGGGGTTCGTGAAGTCGTTGACCTACGCCATCTTCGCCGCGGTCGGACTCGCCGCATTGCTGTCGATCACGCTGCTGCCCGCCAGCCTGGGCATCCTCGGCCGCCACGTCGACGCCCTGGGCGTGCGGACCGCGTTCCGCGTTCCCTTCCTGCGGAACTGGAAGGTGTCGCGCGCCTACCTCAACTGGCTCGCGGACCGGCTGCAGAAGACCAAGACCCGGGAAGAGGTCGAGGCCGGCTTCTGGGGCAAGCTCGTCAACTTCGTGATGAAGCGACCGCTGGCGTTCGCCGTCCCGATCGCCGTCGGCATGATCCTGCTGGTCATTCCCCTGGGCAACCTGTCGTTCGGCGGCATGAGCGAAAAGTACCTGCCGCCGAACAACTCCGTCCGCCTGGCGCAGGAGCACTTCGACAAGCTCTTCCCCGGTTACCGGACCGAGCAGCTGACGGTCGTGATCGAAAGCGACAACCACACCAAGGTCACCGATCAGCAGGTGGCCGACATCCGCAACCGGCTCGCGCCGATCACCGGGTTCACCGACAAGACCTGGCAGGAGCGGCCGTGCCCGACCATCGCCGGCAACCCCTGCGTCAACGGGCCGAACGGGACGTCGCAGCCCAAGGACGACTCGGTGCGGGTGATCCAGAACGGGTTGTCCAACCGCAATGACGCCGCCAAGAAGATCGCCGAACTGCGCGCCACAAACCCGCCGAAGGGCCTCAACCTGCTGGTGGGCGGGACGCCCGCGCTCGAGCAGGACAGCATCCACAGCCTCTTCGACAAGGCGCCGCTGATGCTGGTGCTGTTGCTCGGCGCCACGACGGTGCTGATGTTCCTCGCCTTCGGCTCGTTCGTGCTGCCGATCAAGGCCGTGGTGATGAGCGCGCTGACGCTCGGGTCCACCCTGGGCATCCTGACGTGGATCTTCGTCGACGGGCACTTCGCCACGTGGCTGAACTTCACCCCGACGCCGTTGATGGTGGTGCTGATCGCGCTGGTGGTCGCGGTCGGATTCGGCCTGGCGACCGACTACGAGGTGTTTTTGGTCTCGCGCATGGTGGAGGCGCGCGAACGCGGCATGTCCACCGCCGAGGCCATCCGGATCGGCACCGCGACCACCGGCCGCCTGATCACCGCCGCCGCGCTGGTGCTCGCGGTGGTCGCCGCGTCGTTCGTGTTCTCCGACCTGGTGCTGATGAAGTACCTCGCGTTCGGATTGATGGCGGCGTTGCTGCTGGACGCGACGGTGGTCCGGATGTTCCTGGTGCCCTCGGTGATGAAGCTGCTCGGCGACGACTGCTGGTGGGCCCCGCGCTGGGCCAGGCGCCTGCAGAACAAGCTGGGGCTGGGCGAGATCGACCTGCCCGACGAGCGCAAGCGACCCACCCTCAACGGGCGGGCCGCCCGGCCGCCGGTCGCCGCGGCCAGCCTGGTCGCCGCGAAGCCACGCGCGCCGCACGACCCCACCCACCCCGGCGCGCTGGAACCGCCGCGGCCCGTGCGCCCCGGCCCGCCGGAACCCAGGCCCGCGCGCGAGCCGGCCCCGGGCGCGCCGTCGGGCGCCGGCACCGCGCGGCTGCAGGCCCCGCCGCGCCAGCCGACGGAAGCGGCGACGGCGCGCCTCGCGACACCCGGTCGCGAGCGGCCCGCCGACGCGCACGGCCCGGGCAATGCGGCCCCCCAGCCCGCGCCGTCGCCACGGTCACCATTGTCACGGGG
>NZ_MVHD01000037.1 GCF_002086635.1 Mycobacterium alsense
GCCCCGGCCCCCGCGCCCGCGACGGCGGTGACCGCCACACCCGCGATGCCGCCACCGTCGACCGCGCCGCCGACGCTGACCGGCGCGGCGCTGACCGCGGGCATGGACGGCTACGCCTACCTGGTCGGCGGCCTGGGCGCGGATGCCCGCAGGGCGGCGACCGCCCGCACCCGGAAGAAGGCGCCGGAACCGGAGGGCGCCGACGCGCCGGCGGTCGCGGCCGCGCCCGAGGAACGGGCCGCGTCGCCGCGGCGCCGCCGGGCCAAACTCACCCAGCCGGGCCGCGGCTACGAATACATGGACCTCGAACCCGAGCCCGCCCCCTCGGCCAGCGGCGCGGGCGCCCTGGGCTTCGTCGGGACCGCCGCCAGGGACGGCTCCAGCGCGGCGGGGCTGGCGACGCTGCCGGCCGCGGGCGGCGGCGCGGGTGGGCCCAGCGTGCCGATGCTGCCCGGGACGTGGGAAGCCGGACCGGACTGACCTTGCCCAGCCTCAGCAGCCGCAGGCGTGGCCGCGCCAGGATCTCACGCCCTGCCACACCGCGATGCCTGCGATCCCAAGCCCGATCGCGGGGTCGATCCACCAACCGCCCGACCACGCCGCCGTGACCGCGAGGCCCACCAGCACCCCGGACGCCTGGGCGGCGCACAAATAGTTCTGGGTGCCCTCATCCTCGGTGGCCCCCGAGCCGAGTCGCGTGCCCAGCCGGTGGTTGGCCCACCCCAGCACCGGCATGAGCAACAGCGCGGCGGCCGTCAGCCCGATGCCGATCACCGAGGTTTCGGCGCGGTGCTCGCCGGCCAGGTCGCGGAGGGATTCGGCGGCGATGTAGGGGGCCGTCAGCCAAAACGACACCGCCACACCGCGCTGGGCGCGGCGCTCGGCCGTCTCGGAGAGGGTGCGGGAACCCGAAAAGCGCCACACCACCATCGCGCTGCCCAGCGCCTCGGCGCCGCCGCCCAGCGCCCATCCGGTGAGCGCGACGGATCCGACCGCCAGCCCCTGCCACAGCCCGACGACGCCCTCGGCGAGCACCACGGCCAGGCTGAGCCAGGCCAGCTGAAGCGCCAAGCGGGCGTTGCGCCGCCAGTCGACATCCCGGGTGACCGTCGTCGCGCACGGCGACGCGGCGATCGGCACCAGCGTTTCCATCCGGGTCATCGTAAGACAGGACCCTCCCGGGCCGGGACCCGCAACGGCCGAGAGACCGTATCGTTATTCTGTCTAACCAGCCTTGAACGGGACCACGGAAGGACCACGGAAGGACCACGGATGGCGCGCACCGACGACGACACCTGGGACCTGGCAACCAGCGTGGGAGCGACGGCCACGATGGTCGCGTCGGGGCGGGCCCGGGCCACCCGGGCGGGCCTGATCGACGATCCGTTCGCCGAGCCGCTGGTGCGCGCGGTGGGCGTGGACTTCTTCACCCGTTGGGCCGCCGGCGAACTCGATTCCCGGGACGTCGACGTGCCCGGCGCCGCGTGGGGCATGCAACGCATGACCGACATGCTCGCGGCGCGCACGCGCTACATCGACGCGTTCTTCGCCGAGGCCCAGCAGGCCGGCGTCGACCAGGTCGTCATCCTGGCCTCGGGCCTGGACGCGCGGGGCTACCGGCTGCGGTGGGCCGACGGCACCACGGTGTTCGAGATCGACCAGCCCGAGGTCATCGCGTTCAAGTCCACCACCATCGCCGAGCTCGGCGCCACGCCCACGGCCGAGCTGCGCAACGTGTCGGTCGACTTGCGCCACGACTGGCCGGCGGCGCTGCGGCGGGCCGGGTTCGACGCGAGCCGGCCGGCCGCGTGGGCCGCCGAGGGCCTGCTCGGCTTCCTGCCCGCCGACGCGCAGGACCGCCTGCTGGATCAGGTCACCGAGCTCAGCGCCGACGGCAGCAGGCTGGTGGCCGAGGTGTTTCACAACACTGGGGTCAGCGGGGACGCGCTGAACGCCGCGGGCGAAAGGTGGCGGGAGAACGGCCTCGACGTCGCGCTCGACGACCTGGGCTTCCCCGGCGAACGCAACGACGTGGCGGCCTACCTGGAAGAGCGCGGCTGGCATCCGGTGCGCACACCGCTCAATAAGTTGCTGGGCGACAACGGATTACCGCTGCAGTCCGGCGACCCTGACGCGCCCTTCGGACGGAACTACTACTGCACCGCGGTGCTGGGCAAGCCAGCTTAAGGAGGGGGCCAGAGTGCCAAACAGCAAGCCCGCCAAGCCACTTGACGGCTACCGGGTGCTCGACTTCACCCAGAACATCGCCGGGCCGCTGGCCGGGCAGGTGCTGGCCGACCTGGGCGCCGAGGTCATCAAGGTCGAGGCGCCCGGCGGCGAGGCCGCCCGGCAGATCACCGCGGTGCTGCCCGGGCGCCCGCCCCTGCCCACGCTGTTCTTGCCCCACAACCGCGGCAAGAAATCGGTCGCCGTGGACCTGACCGCCGACGAGAACAAGGAGCAGATACTGCGGCTCGCCGAGACCGCCGACGTTGTGCTGGAAGGGTTTCGGCCCGGGGTGATGGAGCGCATGGGGCTCGGCCCCGACGACCTGCGGGCCCGCAACCCCCGCCTCATCTACGCGCGGCTGTCGGCCTACGGCGGCAACGGGCCCCACGGCAGCAGGCCGGGCGTCGACCTGATGGTGGCCGCCGAGTCGGGCATGAGCACCGGGATGCCCACGCCGACCGGCAAGCCGCAGATCATCCCGTTCCAGCTCGTCGACGCGGCCAGCGGGCACGTGCTGGCCCAGGCGGTGCTGGCCGCGCTGCTGAACCGCGAGCGCCACGGGGTGGCCGACACGGTCCGGGTGGCCATGTACGACGTCGCGGTCAACCTGCAGGCCAGCCAGCTGACCATCCACCTGAACAAGCCGAGCGAGGCGCCCAAGCCCGACGCCGCGCCAAAACCCAAGAAGCGCAAAAGCGTCGGCTTCGCCACCCAACCGTCGGACGCGTTCAAGGCCGCCGACGGCTACCTGGTCATCAGCGCCTACGTGCCCAAGCACTGGGCGAAGCTGTGCCAGATCATCGGCCGCCCCGACCTGACGGACGACGAGCGCTTCGCCGACCAGCGCTCGCGCGCGCTGAACTACCACGAATTGACCGAGGAACTCGAGTCGGCGCTGGCCGCCAAGACCGCGGCCGAATGGGTCGAGCTGTTGCAGGAGGGCGGCCTGATGGCCTGCCTGGCCTACACCTGGAAACAGGTGGTCGGCACCGAGCTGTTCGCCGAGAACGAGCTCGCCCTGCAGGTCGGCGGCGGCGACGAGGCGATCACCGTCGTCCGGATGCCGGCGCGCTACTCGAGCTTCGACGCCGTGGCCGCCGGTCCCCCGCCCGCCCCCGGGCAGCACAACGACGAGTTCCTGGTCACGGAACCAGCTTGACCACCCGGTTGTTGCCGCGGTCGGCGACGTAGACGGTCCCGCCGCCCTTGGAATTGTCGCCGGAGGAGTCGACCGCCACCGCCAGCGGCGTGTTGAGACCGGTGAAGGGCAGCACCACCGGAACGTTCGACCCGGCGGGCAGCTTTTTGACCTGGCTGCTGTCGTGCTCGGTGATGAAGACGTCGCCCGCCGGGTTCACCGCGATGCCCCACGGCACCGAGACGCCTCCGAACGGCAGCTCGATCTGGGCGTTCGTCCCGACCTCCAGCTTCAGCACCCGGTTGTTGTCGGTGTCGGCGACGAAGACGTTGCCCGCGGGGTCCACCGCCACGCCGTCCGGGTTCTTCAGGCCGTTGAACGGCAGCACCGTCTGGGCGTTCGCGCCGGCGGCCAACTTCAGCACCCGGCCGTTGCCCCGGTCGGCGACATACACCGCGCCCTGGGCATCCACCGCCACGCCCTCGGGGTAGTTGAGGCCGTTGAACGGCAGCACCGTCTGGTTGTTCGAGCCCCTCGTCAACTTCACCACCCGGTTGTTGAAGTCGCTGACGTAGACCGTGCCGGCGTCGTCCACCGCCAGCCCCTGCGGCTGGTACAGCCCGTTGAACGGCAGCACCCGGGGGGCGCTCGTGCCGGCCGGCAACTCCACCACCCGCCCGTACATGCCCTGACTGGTCACGTAGACGTTGCCCGCCTTGTCCAGCGCCACCCCGCCCGGCGACAGGCGGAAGTCGATGCCGGTGAAGGGCAGCTCGCTCTGCCCGGCCTGTTCCTTCGGCTGGGTCCCGGATGACCCGTGCATCAGGACGACGACGAGCGCGATCACGGCCACGAGCGCGACCGCGAAGGCGCCGCCGACGATCCACCACTTGCGCCTCCGGTCCGCCGGGGGCCCGCCGCCCCAGTAGTCGGACCGCGAGGGCTGCGGATACGGCATCGGCACGGATTGGCTGCGCCACCCGCTGACCCCCCCGGGCGGCGAGATCGTGTTGCCGCCGGTGAAGCCGCCACCGGGCGGCGCCGGCCAGCCGCCGGTGGGCACCACGGGGCGAACCATGGTCTCGGCGTCGCCCATCGGCTCGCCGTGCTGCAGGATCGCGACGGCCTGGTGCTGCTCGGAGGCGGTCAGGGCGTCGTGGGCCGCGGCGGCCAGCTCGCCGGCGGTGCGGTAGCGCTCCTCCGGGTTCTTGGCCATGCCCCGGGCGATCACCTGATCGAGGGCCGCCGGAACCCGCCCGGGCATCATCTGGCTGGGCCGCGGGGGCGGCTCGAGCAGGTGCGCGGCGATCAGCCGTTCCATGCTGTCGGCCCGGAACGGCGGCGACCCCGTCAGGCACTCCCCCAACACGCAGGCGAGCGAATAGATGTCGGCGCGGTAGGTGACGTCGTCGCTGGTGAACCGCTCCGGGGCCATGTACTTGCAGGTGCCCATCGCGGTGCCGGTCTGGGTCAGCCCCGGGTCGGCGGCGGCGCGGGCGATCCCGAAGTCCACCAGATAGGCGAAGTCGCTGTTGGTGACGAGGATGTTTTCCGGCTTGACGTCGCGGTGCGTCACGCCGCTGGCGTGCGCCGCGTCCAGCGCCGCGGCGACCTGGCTGACGATGGCCACCGCCCGCGGCGGGCTCAGCGGCCCGGTGCGCCGCAACAGGGTGGCCAGGTCGTCGCCCTCGATCAGGCGCATGTCCAGGTAGAGGCGGCCGTCGATCTCGCCGTAGTCGTGGATCGGCACCACGTGCGGCTCGGTCAGCCGGCCCGCGGCGTCGGACTCGCGCTGCATGCGCGCGCGAAACATCGGGTCACCGGAGAACTGCTCGGAGATCAGCTTCAACGCCACCACGCGGCGCTTGCGGGTGTCTTCGGCCTCGTAGACCTCACCCATCCCGCCGCGGCCCAGCAGCCGCAGCAGCCGATAGGGCCCGAACTGCGACCCCATTCGCGTACCCGGCGCGCTCACCGCGGCGGCTCCCTTCTCACCAAGCTGCTAAAAGCAGGCTTTCGCGTGTTCACGAGATCGCATTCACCGCGTTCGCCAGTTTGGACTGGAACGAGCTCGGCAACGGTATCGACCCGTACTGCTCTAGTCCATCTTGCCCCGGACCGATGGCCGCCTGCATGAACGCCTTCACGGCCTGCGCGGTCGCCTTGTCCGGGTAGTGCGAGCAGACGATCTCGTAGGTCGCCAGCACTATCGGGTAGGCGCCGGCCTGGGTCGGCCGGTAGAACGACGACGTGTCCAGCACCAGGTCGTTGCCCTGCCCCTGGAACCGGGCGCCGGCGATGGTCTTGCCGACCGAGTCGGTCGTGATCGACACCGGATCCGGGCCCGCCGAGGTGATGATCTGCGCCATGTGCAGCTGCTTGCCCACCGCGAACGACCACTCGTTGTAGGTGATCGACCCGTCGGTGTTCTGCAGCGCCGCCGACGTGCCGTTGTTGCCGCTTTCGCCTTCGCCGACGCCGCCGTTGAACATCTCGCCGGTGCCTTTGCCCCAGGCGCCGTCGGACGCGCCGTCGAGATACTTCTGGAAGTTGGCCGTGGTCCCGGATTTGTCGCTGCGGAACACGACGTGGATGGGCGTCGAGGGGAAGCTGTTGCCCCCGTTGAGCGCCTTGATCGCCGGGTCGTCCCACTTGGTGATGGTGCCGTTGAAGATCTTCGCCGCGGTCGGCCCGTCCAGGTTCAGCGAGCCGACGCCGTTGACGTTGTAGGTGATGGCGATCGGGCCGAACACCGTGGGCAGGTCCCACGCCGGGGAACCGCACCGGGCGGCGGCCCGGTCGGGCTGACCCGTCGAGGGGTTCAGCGGGACGTCGGAGCCCGCCAGGTCGGTCTCGTTGTTGACGAACTGCTCGACGCCGGCGCCGGAGCCGTTGGCGTTGTAGTCCAGCGTGTGCCCCGGGCACGCCCGCACGTAGGCGTAGACGAACTGCTCGACGGCGTTCTGTTGCGCGGTCGACCCGCTGGCGTGCAGCCGGTTCTTGCCGCCGCAGTCCACCGGTATCGGTTTGGCGCTGGACCCCGACGAAGTGTTGGAGTTGCCACCGCATCCGGCCAACACCAGCGCGCTGACGGCGAGCAGGCTCAGCGCGGCGCCAGATCGGATTAACCTCACGCAACCCTCCCGTCGCGTCGGGACCGTGCACGGCGCACACAGTGACCTTTGGTAACAACCAAGTGAACCAATCGTGAATATACAAACCTTTGTGGACGAGCGTGGGATTAGCGACACCTTGTAGGTAGCTGAGGACATGTTTAACGAGCGGTGTCGCGCCGGTTACGCGCAGTAGCATCGGATTTTGATGGGCCGTGAACCGCACGATGCCGAGACCGGGGCCGCCCCGGTCGCCCCCGTGGCCATGGCCGCGGTGGACCTCACGCTGGGCTTCGGCGCCAAGACCGTGCTCGATCGGGTGAGCCTGGAGTTCCCCGCGCGCGCGGTCACGTCGTTGCTGGGGCCGACGGGCTCGGGTAAGACGACCTTTCTGCGGACGCTGAACCGGATGAACGACAAGGTGTCCGGCTTCCGGCACAGCGGCGACGTCCTGATGGGCGGGCGCAGCATCTTCTCCGGCCGTGACCTGATGGAGTTTCGCCGCAGCGTGGGCATGCTGTTCCAGCGCCCCAACCCGTTCCCGATGTCGATCATGGACAACGTCGTCGCCGGCGTGCGCGCCCACAAGATGGTGCCGCGCAAGGAGTTCAAGAACGTCGCCGAGGCCCGGCTGACGGAGGTCGGCCTGTGGGATGCGGTCAAGGATCGGCTCGGGGATTCGCCGTTCCGGCTCTCCGGCGGTCAGCAGCAGTTGTTGTGCCTGGCCCGCGCGCTTGCGGTCGGCCCGGAGGTGTTGCTGCTCGACGAGCCCACCTCCTCGCTGGACCCGACCACGACCGAAAAGATCGAGGGGCTCATCCGATCGCTCGCCGACCGCCTGACCGTGGTCATGGTCACCCACGATCTGGCCCAGGCCGCCCGCACCGGCGACCGGACCGCCTTCTTCTTCGAAGGCCGGCTGGTCGAGGAGGGGCCCACCGAACAGCTGTTCCTGTCGCCGAAGCATGAGGAAACCGCCCGCTACTTCGCGCCGTTCCGGCCGGACCGGACGGGGACCGAAAGGGTTGGGGCCACCGACGGCTAGCCGGGGGAAGGGCCCGCGCGGCGGGACGCACGAGGAAGCGAGGACGTGAAGGCTCGATTGGATGCGCTGCCGGCCCTGATGACGGCGTTGGCGACGGCCCTGGTGACGGCCCTGGTGACGGCCCTGGCGGTCGCCGCCTGCGGCTCGCACGCCGAGACCCCCGGCGGGGCGCCGGCCCCCGGGCCGGCCACGGGCAGCGTCGCCACCGCGCCGGCGACGGCAAGGGTGGAGCTGTCGGAGACCGGCAGCACCCTGCTCTACCCGCTGTTCAGCGAGTGGGGTCCCGCCTACCACGCCAAGTATCCGAACGTCACCCTCGTCACCCAGGGCAGCGGTTCGGGCGCCGGCATCTCCCAGGTCGCGGCCGGGGCGGTCCACATCGGCGCCTCCGACGCCTATCTGTCCGAGGGCGACGTGGCCGCCCACCGGGGGCTGATGAACATCGCGCTGGCCATCGCCGCCCAGCAGGTCAACTACAACCTGCCCGGCATCCATCAGCACCTCAAGCTGAACGGCAAGGTGCTGGCCGGGATGTACCAGGGCAGGATCAAAACCTGGAACGATCCGCAGCTGGCCGCCCTCAACCCCGGCTTGCACCTGCCGGACACCCCGGTGGTTCCGCTGCACCGCTCCGACGGGTCCGGCAGCACGTTTCAGTTCACCCAGTACCTGTCCAAGCAGGACCCCGACGGCTGGGGCCGCTCGCCGGGCTTCGGCACCACCGTCGACTTCCCGGCGGTGCCCGGCGCGCTGGGCGAGAACGGCGACGGCGCCATGGTGACCGGCTGCGCGGCGAACCCCGGCTGCGTCGCCTACACGAGCATCGGCTCGCTGGACGCGGCCGACGAGCGGGGACTCGGCCAGGCCAAGCTGGGCAACGCATCCGGTAAGTACCTGCTGCCCAAGGCCAAGAGCATTCAGGCCGCGGCCGACGGCTCCGCCGCGACGATGCCGGCAAGCCAGGCGATCTCGCTGATCGACGGCCCGGCCCCTGACGGGTACCCCCTCGTCAACTACGAGTACGCGATCGTCAACGGCAACCAGCCCGACGCTGCCACCGCCCAGACGCTGCAGGCGTTCCTGCACTGGGCGGTCACCGACGGCAACGACGACAAGTTCCTGGACAAGGTTCACTTCCAGCCGCTGCCGGATCCGGTGGTGAAGTTGTCGCTCGCCCAGATCGCCAAGATCACCGGGTGAGCCCAAACCGTCAGTAACGCAAGGGAATCGCAAAGGATCGCAAAGGATCGCAAAGGATCGCAAAGGATCGCAAAGGAAGGTGAGAGATCGTGAAAACGCGTTGGTGTAGGTTCTTGACCCTGGCGGCCACCGCGCCGCTGGTGTTGGCCCTGACCGTCAGCATGGGTGCCTGCGGCTCGAACTCCAACAACGGAGCGTCGAATCAGGGGGCGGGCGGCCCGGTCGCCACGACGCCGGCGTCCGCGCCGGTGACCTTGTCGGAGACCGGCAGCACCCTGCTGTACCCGCTGTTCAACCTGTGGGGCCCGGCCTATCACGACAAGTACCCGAACGTCACGATCACCCCCCAGGGCACCGGTTCGGGCACCGGCATCTCCCAGGCGGCGGCCGGGGCGGTCGACATCGGCGCCTCCGACGCCTACCTGTCCGAGGGCGACATGGCCCAGCACAAGGGCCTGATGAACATCGCGCTGGCCATCTCCGCGCAGCAGGTCAACTACAACCTGCCCGGCGTGACCGAGCACCTCAAGCTCAACGGCAAGGTGCTGGCCGCGATGTACCAGGGCACCGTCAAGACGTGGAACGACCCGCAGATCGCGGGCCTGAACCCCGGCGTGAACCTGCCCGCCACCCCGGTGGTCCCGCTGCACCGCTCCGACGGCTCCGGCGACACCTTCCTGTTCACCCAGTACCTGTCCAAGCAGGATCCCGACGGCTGGGGCCGCTCGCCCGCCTACGGCACCACCGTGGCCTTCCCGGCGGTGCCCGGCGCGCTGGGCGAGAACGGCAACGGCGGCATGGTGACCGGCTGCGCGGACACCCCCGGCTGCGTGGCCTACATCGGCATCAGCTTCCTCGACCAGGCCCAGCAGCGGGGGCTGGGCGAGGCGCAACTGGCCAACGCCTCCGGCAAGTACCTGCTGCCCGACGCCCAGAGCATCCAGGCCGAGGCGGCCGGATTCGCGTCGAATACGCCGGCGAACCAGGCGATCTCGCTGATCAACGGCCCGGCCCCCGACGGGTACCCGATCGTCAACTACGAGTACGCCATCGTCAACAGCGGCCAGAAGGACGGCGCCACCGCCCAGACGCTGCAGGCGTTCCTGCACTGGGCGGTCACCGACGGCAACAACGCCTCGTTCCTGGACAAGGTTCACTTCCAGCCCCTGCCGGCGTCGGTGGTCAAGCTGTCCGACGCCCAGATCGCAAAGATCAGCGGCCAGTAGGGATTTGGTGACCGCCTTCACGATGCCGCGCGCGCTCGACCGGATTCAGCAGATTCGCCGTGCGGGCCGCCCCGGCCTGGCCATCCGCTCGCTGGGCGCGGTGGGCGCGGTGATGCCGCTGCTCGCGCTCGTGTTCGTGCTGACGACGCTGCTGCTCGAGGCGCTGCCGGCGATCCGGGTCAACGGACTGCACTTCTTCACCGCCACCGACTGGAACCCGGGCAACACCTACGGCGACGCCGTCGTCACCCGCGGCGTCCGGCACCCGGTCGGCGCCTACTACGGGGCGCTGCCGCTGATCGTCGGGACCCTGGCGACCTCCGCGATCGCCCTGATCATCGCGGTGCCGGTGTCGATCGGCGCGGCGTTGGTGATCGTGGAGCGGCTGCCCAGGCGCCTGGCGTCGGCCATCGGGATGGTGCTCGAGTTGCTCGCCGGTATCCCCAGCGTCATCGTGGGCCTTTGGGGCGCAATGACATTCGGGCCGTTCATCGCCCACCACGTCGCGCCGCTGATCGCCCGCAACGCCCCGGACGTGCCGGTGCTCGGCTACTTCCGCGGCAACACCGGCAACGGGGAGGGCATGTTCGTGTCCGGCCTGGTGCTGGCGGTGATGGTCATCCCCATCATCGCCAGCACCACCCGGGACCTGATCCGTCAGGTGCCGGTGCTGCCCCGCGAGGGCGCGATCGCGCTGGGAATGACCGACTTCGAGTGCGCGCGCCGGGTCACGCTGCCGTGGGTGTCCAGCGGCATCATCGGAGCGGTCGTGCTCGGGCTCGGGCGCGCGCTGGGCGAGACGATGGCCGTCGCGATGGTCTCGGGCGCGGTGCTGGGTGCGATGCCCACCAACATCTACGCGACGATGACCACCATCGCCGCCACCGTGGTGTCGCAACTGGATTCGGCGATGACCGACTTCACCGACTTCGCGGTGAAGACCCTCGCCGAGGTGTCGCTGGTGCTGATGGTGATCACGTTGCTGACGAACGTGGCGGCGCGGGCCATGGTGCGCCGGGTGTCGGGCACCGCGCTGCCGGTGGGGCGGGGGGTGTGAGGTGAACGCGACCGTCCGGCGCAAGGTCGTCAACGCGCTGTTCTGGACCGCCTGCGTGTGCTGCCTGGCGGTGGTGGTCGTGCCGACGCTGTGGATGCTGCTCGAGGTCGTCTCCCGCGCGCTGCCGGTGTTCACCTGGCGCGTGGTGACCGAGAACACGCGCGGCAACGGCGGCGGCCTGCGCAACGCCATCATCGGCACCGTCGTCGTCGGCATCGGCGTCCTGGTGGTCGGCGGTTCGGTCAGCGTGCTGACCGGGATCTACCTGTCCGAATTCGCCCGCGGCAGAACGCGATCCATCCTGCGCGGCGCGTACGAGGTGTTGTCCGGCATCCCGTCCATCGTGCTCGGCTACGTCGGCTACCTGGCGCTCGTGGTGAAGTTCCACTGGGGCTTTTCGCTGGCGGCGGGGGTGCTGACGCTGTCGGCGATGAGCATCCCCTACATCGCCAAGGCCACCGAATCCGCGCTGTCCCAGGTGCCCACCTCCTACCGGGAGGGGGCCGAGGCGCTCGGGCTGCCGCTGGGGTGGACCCTGCGCAAGATCGTGCTCAAGTCGGCGATCCCCGGGATCGTCACCGGCCTGCTGGTGGCGCTCGCGCTGGCGGTCGGCGAGACGGCGCCGATGCTGTACACCGCGGGCTGGTCGAACTCCGCGCCGACCGGAAAGCTCACCGACTCACCGGTGGGCTACCTGACCTACCCGATCTGGACGTTCTACAACCTGCCGTCGAAGGCCGCGCGCGCCCTGTCCTACGACGCGGCGTTCTTGCTGATCGTCTTCGTGCTGCTGTTGATCATCCTCGGCCGGCTGATCACCTGGTTGGCCCGGCGGCACTCCGAATCCCGGTAGCCCACGCTGGTGTCGAGCGCGACCGCTCAGCGCAACAACGCCCGCGACATCACCACGCGCTGAATCTGGTTAGTGCCCTCGTAGATCTGGGTGATCTTGGCGTCGCGCATCATCCGCTCCACGGGGAAGTCGGTGGTGTAGCCCGCGCCGCCGAACAGTTGCACGGCGTCGGTGGTCACCTCCATCGCGACGTCGGACGCGAAGCACTTCGACGCCGCCGAGATGAAGCCGAGGTCGCCCTCGCCGCGCTCGGCGCGGGCGGCGGCCTGGTAGACCAGCATCCGCGCGGCTTCGACCTTCATCGCCATGTCGGCCAGCATGAACTGCACCGCCTGGAAGCTGCTGATCGACTCGCCGAACTGCTTGCGGTCCTTGGTGTAGGCGATCGCGGCGTCCAGCGCGCCCTGCGCGATGCCCACGGCCTGGGCCCCGATGGTGGGCCGGGTGTGGTCGAGGGTCGCCAGCGCGGTCTTGAAGCCGGTGCCCGGTTCGCCGATGATCCGGTCGCCCGGGATGCGGCAGTTCTCGAAGTACAGCTCGGTGGTCGGCGAGCCCTTGATGCCGAGCTTCTTCTCCTTGGGACCGACGGTGAACCCCTCGTCGTCGCGGTGCACCATGAACGACGAGATGCCGTTGGCGCCCTTGTCCGGGTCGGTCACCGCCATCACCGTGTACCAGCTCGACTGGCCGCCGTTGGTGATCCAGCACTTGGCGCCGTTGAGGATCCAGTCGTCCCCGTCGGCCTTGGCCCGGGTCCGCATGGAGGCCGCGTCGCTGCCGGCCTCGCGCTCGGACAGCGCATACGACGCCATCGCGCCGCCGGCGATCTGCGGCAGCACCTGCTTCTTCAGTTCGTCGGCGCCCCGCAGGATCAGCCCCATGGTGCCCAGCTTGTTCACCGCCGGGATCAGCGACGCCGACGCGTCGACCCGCGCGACCTCCTCGATGACGATGCACGCCGCCACCGAGTCCGCGCCCTGCCCGCCGTACTCCTCGGGCACGTGCACGGCGTTGAAGCCCGCCGCGTTCAGCGCGTCCAGGGCCTCCTGCGGGAACCGGGCGTTCTCGTCCACGTCGGCCGCGTGGGGGGCGATCTCCTTTTCCGCCAGCGCGCGGATCGCCGCCCTCAGCTCCCGGTGCTCCTCGGGCAGTTGGTACAGATCGAACGACGGGTTTCCGGCCCATCCGGCCATCGTGAGCCTCCTACGTCTCCTTGCTACTGACCGGTAACTTTACCCCGACGCTCCTGCAGCGCCGCGTCCTTGGCCCGCACGGTCTCGGCCAGCCCGTCCTGAAAGGCGGCCATCCGCGCGCGCAGCCGCGGGTCGGAGGACGCCAGGATGCGCACGGCCAGCAGGCCGGCGTTGCGGGCGCCGCCGATCGAGACCGTCGCCACCGGAACGCCGGCGGGCATCTGCACGATCGACAGCAGGGAGTCCAGGCCGTCCAGCCGCGCCAGCGGCACCGGCACCCCGATCACCGGCAGCGGTGTCGCGGCGGCGACCATCCCGGGCAGGTGCGCGGCGCCGCCGGCGCCGGCGATGATCACCTCCAGGCCGCGCTCCGCCGCGCCGCGAGCGTAGTCGAACATCGCCGCGGGGGTGCGGTGCGCGGACACCACCCGCACCTCGGCCGGGATGTCGAATTCCGCCAGCGCGTCGGCGGCGTCGGACATCACCGACCAGTCGCTGTCGCTGCCCATGATCACCGCGACGCGAGCCCCGCTACTAGCCATGTGGATCCCATCCGTCCGTCCACCGCCCGTGTGACAACCAGTGTGCCGCCCGCTCGGCGCGCTCACGCAGCCCCGCGGGGTTGGTGGCGTCCCGCTCGGTGCCGACGAAGTTGATGTGCCCGATCTTGCGGCCGGGCCGCTCGAGTTTGCCGTAGAGGTGCACGCGGGCGTCCGGCATCCGCCCCAACAGGTGGTGCAGCCGCTCGTCCATCGTCATGGCGGGCGTCTGCGGGGCGCCCAGCACGTTGGCCATCACGGTCAGCGGGGCGAGCGCGTCGGTGCTGCCGAGCGGATAGTCCAGCACCGCGCGCAGGTGCTGCTCGAACTGGCTGGTGCGCGCCCCGTCCATGGTCCAGTGCCCGGAGTTGTGCGGCCGCATCGCGAGCTCGTTGACCAACAGCGCTCCGTCGGCCGTTTCGAACAGCTCGACGGCCAGCACCCCGACCACGCCCAGCTCGGCGGCCAGCCGCAGCGCGAGCCGCTGGGCCGCCGAGGCGACGTCGTCGGGGAGCGCCGGAGCGGGGGCGATCACCTGCACGCAGATCCCGTCGGCCTGCACCGTCTCGACGATCGGCCACGCCGCGCCCTGCCCGAAGGGCGAGCGCGCCACCAGCGCCGACAGCTCGCGGCGCAGGTTGACCTCCTCCTCGGCCATCACCGGCACCCCGTCGGCCAGGAAGGAGGCCGCGATCTCGCGGGCGTGCGAGGGGTCGCGGGCCATCCGCACCCCGCGCCCGTCGTAACCGCCGCGGACCGCCTTCACGACCACCGGACCGCCCACCCGCGCGGCGAAGGCTTCCAGCTCCTCCGGAGTGCCGATGCCGGCGTAGCGGGGCACCGGCGCGCCCAGCTCCTCCAGCCGGCGTCGCATCACCAGCTTGTCCTGGGCGTGCAGCAGGGCCTGCGGCGGCGGCGCCACCTTCACGCCCTCGGCGACCAGCTTCTCGAGCAGGTCGGCGGGCACGTGCTCGTGGTCGAACGTCAGCACGTCGGCCCCGGCCGCCACCCGGCGCAGGTCCTCGAGGTCGGTGTGCGAGCCGATCACCACGTCCGGGGAGACCTGGGCGGCCGACTCGTCGGGCGCGCCGGCGAGCACCCGCAGCGTCTGGCCCAGCGCGATCGCGGCCTGGTGGGTCATCCTGGCGAGTTGGCCGCCGCCGACCATGGCGACCACTGGGCGTGTACTCGGCACGGCCATCATCGTGTCACGGTCCGCGGCCGTGGGGCGGTGCGGGCGCTACGGGCGCCATGACCGGGTGCGACGCCGATTCGCCGGGTAACTTTTTGCGTCGTTTTTGTGTCCGTCCGTACACTGACGGGTTGTGTCCTTCGCCGAAGCCACAATCGCGCGTTTGCCGCGGGTCGTTCAGCCGTATGCGCAGCGCCACCACGAACTGATCAAATTCGCCATCGTCGGCGGCACGACGTTCGTTATCGACTCCGCGATTTTCTACACGCTGAAGCTGACGATTCTCGAGCCCAAGCCGGTGACCGCCAAGGTCATCGCGGGCATCGTCGCGGTGATCGCGTCCTACGTGTTGAACCGGGAGTGGAGCTTCCGCGACCGCGGAGGCCGCGAGCGCCATCACGAGGCGCTGCTGTTCTTCGCGTTCAGCGGCGTGGGGGTGCTGCTGTCCATGGCGCCGCTGTGGATCTCGAGCTACGTCCTGCAGCTGCGCGTGCCGACGGTGTCGCTGACCGTGGAGAACATCGCCGACTTCATCTCGGCCTACATCATCGGCAACCTGTTGCAGATGGCCTTCCGGTTCTGGGCCTTCCGGCGCTGGGTGTTCCCCGACCAGTTCGCGCGCAACCCCGACAAGGCGCTGGAATCGGCGCTGACCGCGGGCGGCATCGCCGAAGTCTTCGAGGACGCCTTCGGGGACGACGCACAACCCAGCAACGTCACGCTGTTGCGCGCCTGGCGCAACAGGACCCGCCGCGCGGAGTTGAGCCGTGAGCGTCAGCTCGGCGACGCGTCGGGTCCGGCGGAGCCGAGGGTGTCGAAGACCTCGTGATACAGCAGCGCCTGCACCTCGCGCAGGCGCGGGATGTCGGGGAACGACAACGGATCTTGTGACGCCGACTCGATGACGAGCGTCCCCGTGCGAAACATCCTCTCCCACACCCGATCCCGGAATTCCACGCTGTTGATCCGCGCCAGCGGAATGTCGATGCCGCTGCGGGTCAGCACCCCGTGCCGGTACATCACCCGGCGGCTGGTGACGACGAAATGCGTGGTGAGCCAGTTCAAGAACGGCCACAGCGTGCGCCAGCCGACGATCACCAGCCAGATCGCCCAGATAACGCCGTGCAGAACGTTTTTGGCGACCTGCGACCAGTGCGTCGAGTTGAGGTAGCCCGAGCCGAATGCGGCCAGCGCGGTGACCAGCACGAGGACGACGACGGGCCCGATCAAACCCTTCCAGTGGGGATGGCGGTGCAGGACGACCTGCTCGCCCGCGGCCAGGGCATTATCCGGATAGCTCACCCGCCCGAAGTTACCGCAAATGCACCACGTCACCGGCCGAAACGACGACGGTTTCGGTCCCGGTCTCCACGCACAGCCTGCCGTGGTCGTCGATGGCGTTGGCGGTCCCGACGACCTCTTTGCCGCCGGGCAGCTCGGCGCGCACGCGGGTGCCGATGGTCAGGCTGCGCGCCCGGTAGTCGGCGGCCAGCGCCCAGTCGGCCCCGCGCGCCGCGCGCCAGGCCACGATCCGCCGGCCGAGCTCCCGCAGCACCGCGCCGACCAGCCCGCCGCGGTCGGGTGCCGCCACGCCGAGGTCGACCAGTGAGGTCGCGCCGTCGACGTCCTCGGGTGCGGCAAACACGTTGAGGCCCAAGCCGATTACCACGACCGGTCGTGACACCTCGGCGAGGATGCCCGCCAGCTTGCGCCCGTCGGCCAGCACGTCGTTGGGCCACTTGAGGCCCGCCCCGCGTCCGGTCACCTCGAGCAGCGGGTTGACCGCGTCGACGATCGCGACCCCGGCGGCCAGCGACAGCCAGCCCCAGCCCTCGGTGGGCACGTCGACGACGCTGACACCGGCGGACATCGTGATCTGGGCCCGTGGGGTGGCCGACCAGCCGCGACCGTGGCGTCCGCGCCCGGCCGTCTGGTGCTCGGCGATCAGCACCGCGCCGGCGATGTCTTCCCCCGCGGCGGCGCGCGCCAGCAGGTCGGCGTTGGTGGAGCCGGTCCGCTCGACGACGTCGAGCCGGCGCCAGCCCAGCCCGGTCCCGATCAACTCGGCGCGCAACCCCGCCGGGTCCAGGGGCGCCTGGAGCCCATCGGTGTCCATGATCGCCCAGCCTAAAACCCCGCCGCCGGGGCTGCCGATAACATCGGGTTCCATGACGAGCGTTACCGATCACACGGCCGAGCCGGCCGCCGAGCACACCGTGGACATCCACACCACCGCCGGAAAGCTGGCCGAACTGCACAAGCGGCGCGAGGAATCGCTGCACCCGGTCGGTGAGACCGCGGTCGAGAAGGTGCACGCCAAGGGGAAGCTGACGGCGCGCGAACGCGTCCTCGCCCTGCTGGACGAGGACTCGTTCGTGGAGCTCGACGCGCTGGCCAAGCACCGCAGCACCAACTTCGGGCTGGAAAACAACCGCCCGCTCGGCGACGGCGTGATCACCGGCTACGGCACCATCGACGGCCGCGACGTGTGCATCTTCAGCCAGGACGCCACGGTGTTCGGCGGCAGCCTCGGCGAGGTCTACGGCGAAAAGATCGTCAAGGTGCAGGAGCTGGCGGTCAAGACCGGCCGCCCGCTGATCGGCATCAACGACGGCGCGGGCGCGCGCATCCAGGAGGGCGTCGTCTCGCTGGGCCTCTACAGCCGCATCTTCCGCAACAACATCCTGGCCTCCGGCGTCATCCCGCAGATCTCGCTGATCATGGGTGCGGCCGCCGGCGGGCACGTGTACTCCCCCGCGCTGACCGACTTCGTGGTGATGGTCGACCAGACCAGCCAGATGTTCATCACCGGGCCCGACGTCATCAAGACGGTCACCGGCGAGGACGTCACCATGGAGGAGCTCGGCGGCGCCCACACCCACATGGCCAAGTCGGGCACCCTGCACTACGTCGCGTCCGGCGAGCAGGACGCCTTCGACTGGGTGCGCGACCTGCTGAGCTACCTGCCGCCCAACAACGCCACCGACGCGCCCCGCTACGCCGAGCCGCACCCACCGGGCGCCATCGAGGACAACCTCACCGACGAGGACCTCGAGCTGGACACCCTGATCCCGGACTCCCCCAACCAGCCCTACGACATGCACGAGGTGATCACCCGCATCCTCGACGACGACGAGTTCCTGGAAATCCAGGGCGGCTACGCGCAGAACATCGTCGTCGGGTTCGGCCGCATCGAGGGCAGGCCGGTGGGGATCGTGGCCAACCAGCCGACCCATTTCGCCGGCTGTCTGGACATCAACGCCTCGGAGAAGGCGGCCCGCTTCGTGCGGACCTGCGACTGCTTCAACATCCCGATCGTCATGCTGGTCGACGTTCCGGGCTTTTTGCCCGGCACCGGCCAGGAGTACAACGGCATCATCCGGCGCGGGGCCAAGCTGCTGTTCGCCTACGGCGAGGCGACCGTCCCGAAGATCACGGTCATCACCCGCAAGGCCTACGGCGGCGCCTACTGCGTCATGGGTTCCAAGGACATGGGCTGCGACGTCAACCTGGCCTGGCCGACGGCCCAGATCGCGGTGATGGGCGCCTCCGGTGCGGTCGGGTTCGTGTACCGGCAGAAGCTCAAGGAGGCGGCCGAGCGGGGCGAGGACGTCGAGGCGCTGCGGCTGCAGCTGCAGCAGGAGTACGAGGACACCCTCGTCAACCCCTATGTCGCCGCCGAGCGCGGGTACGTCGACGCCGTGATCCCGCCGTCGCACACCCGCGGCTACATCGGCACGGCGCTGCGCCTGCTGGAGCGCAAGATCGCCCACCTGCCGCCCAAGAAGCACGGGAACATTCCGCTGTGAGTCGAGTGAGTGACGGGAACGAGACGAACGAATCGGACCCTGTGAGTCGAGTGAGTGACGGGAACGAGAGCAACGGGTCGGGCCCTGTGAGCGACGAGACCGCCGCGGCCGGCCAGCCGCACGAGCCACACATCCACATCCTCAAGGGACACCCAACCGACGACGAGGTGGCCGCGCTGGTCGCCGTGCTGGGCTGCGCCGGTCGCGCCGCCGCGGAGCCGGCCCAGCCGGAGCGCACCCGGTGGGGGCTGCCGGTGGACCGGCTGCGCTACGCGATGTCCAACTACCAGCGCCTCACCATGCAGCAGATGACGCACATGAAGCAGTGACCCGCCTGGTGCTGGGGTCGGCTTCCCCGGGCCGCCTCAAGGTGCTGCGCCAGGCCGGCGTCGAGCCGGTGGTCGTGGTGTCCGGCGTCGACGAGGAGCGGATCACCGCGGGCCTGGGCCCGCAGGCCGAACCTGCCGAGGTGGTGTGCGCGCTGGCGGCGGCCAAGGCCGACGCCGTCACCGGCATGCTGGAATCCCGGATCGCCACGGATTGCGTTGTGCTGGGCTGTGATTCGATACTGCACATCGACGGACGGCTGTGCGGGAAGCCGCAATCCGCCGAAGCCGCCCTGGACCAGTGGCGGCTGCTCGGCGGCCGGTCCGGCCGGCTGCACACCGGGCACAGCCTGCTGCGCCTGCGCGACGGCACCGTCACCCACCGCGAGGTCCAATCAAGCTGCACCACAGTGCATTTCGCCACGCCCAGCGATGCGGACCTGCGGGCGTACGTCGCCAGCGGCGAGCCGCTGAAGGTAGCCGGGGGCTTCACGCTCGACGGGCTCGGCGGCTGGTTCGTCGACGGGATCGACGGCGATCCGTCCAACGTGATCGGCGTGAGCCTGCCGCTGCTGCGTTCGCTGTTGGCGCGGGCGGGGCTGTCGGTGGCCGCGCTGTGGGCGGCCAGCCCCGAGCCTTCGGTGTGAAGCCACGGCGTCGATCCGGCGATTTTTCCCGCCCAGGGTGCCCGGCCGAAGCCCTGAGGTCACCGCCGAAACCCAGGCCGCACACCCGATGCGGGTCGCAGCACCGCCAACCACTGACAAACCGCGCCTGCGCGCCAACGGTAGGCTCCAGTTGTGTCGTTACCCCCGGACCCAAGCCCCACCCTGACGGAGTACGCCCACCCCGAACGACTGGTCACCGCCGAATGGCTGTCCGCCAACATGGGCGCCCCCGGCCTGGCGATCGTCGAGTCCGACGAGGACGTCTTGCTCTACGACGTCGGCCACATCCCCGGTGCGGTCAAGATCGACTGGCACACCGACCTCAACGACCCGCGGGTCCGCGACTACATCGACGGCCAGCAGTTCGCCGAGTTGATGGACCGCAAGGGCATCGCCCGCGACGACACCGTCGTGATCTACGGCGACAAGAGCAACTGGTGGGCGGCGTATGCGCTGTGGGTGTTCACGCTGTTCGGCCACCCCGACGTGCGCCTGCTCAACGGCGGCCGCGACCTGTGGCTGGCCGAGCGCCGCGAGACCACCCTGGACGTGCCGACCAAGACGTCGACCGGGTACCCCGTCGTGCAGCGCAACGACGCGCCCATCCGCGCCTACAAGGACGACGTGCTGGCCGTCCTCGGCAGCCAGCCGCTCATCGACGTGCGCTCGCCCGAGGAGTACACGGGCAAACGCACGCACATGCCCGACTACCCCGAGGAGGGCGCGCTGCGCGCGGGGCACATCCCCAGCGCGCGCTCGATCCCGTGGGGCAAGGCGGTCGACGAGAGCGGCCGATTCCGCGGCCGCGCCGAGCTGGAACAGCTGTACGGGTTCATCGAGCCGGACGACAAGACCGTCGTGTATTGCCGCATCGGCGAGCGGTCCAGCCACACCTGGTTCGTGCTCACCCACCTGCTCGGCAAGCCCGGGGTCCGCAACTACGACGGCTCGTGGACCGAATGGGGCAACACCGTGCGCGTGCCCATCGTGGCCGGCGAAGAACCAGGGGCCGTCCCCGCCCGATGAGCCTGCCCGCGCCCCTTGCCGAGGTGGTGTCCGACTTCGCCGAAGTCCAGGGCCAGGACAAGCTCGCGCTGCTGCTGGAATTCGCGAATGAGCTGCCGGCACTTCCCGCGCACCTGGCCGAGTCCGCCATGGAGCCGGTGCCCGAATGCCAATCGCCGCTGTTCCTGCACGTCGACGCCAGCGACCCGAACCGGGTGCGGCTGCACTTCAGTGCGCCCGCCGAGGCGCCGACCACCCGCGGCTTCGCCTCGATCCTGGCCGCCGGCCTCGACGAGCAGCCCGCCGCCGACATCCTGGCGGTGCCCGAGGATTTCTACACCGATCTGGGCCTGGCGGCTCTGATCAGCCCGCTGCGGCTGCGCGGCATGTCGGCGATGTTGGCCCGCATCAAGCGCCGATTGCGCGAGGCGGCCTGAATGGGGAACCGAGTGACCGGTCCCACGGCGCGGCGCCTAAACTTCCCCGGACAAGACTTGTAAGAAATCTCTTAGAGACCAGAGACGCACATGCCAAACAGGAGGCGCAGTGGCTAGTCACGCCAGCTCGAGGATCGCCAAGGTGCTCGTCGCCAATCGCGGTGAGATCGCAGTCCGGGTGATCCGCGCGGCCCGCGACGCGGGCCTGGCCAGCGTGGCGGTGTATGCCGAGCCCGACGCCGACGCGCCCCACGTGCGCCTGGCCGACGAGGCGTTCGCGCTGGGCGGCCAGACCTCCGCGGAGTCCTACCTGGACTTCGCCAAGCTGCTCGACGCGGCCGAGAAGTCCGGCGCCAACGCCATCCACCCCGGCTACGGCTTCCTGAGCGAGAACGCCGACTTCGCGCAGGCGGTCATGGACGCCGGCCTGATCTGGATCGGGCCGAGCCCGCAGTCCATCCGCGACCTCGGCGACAAGGTCACCGCCCGCCACATCGCCGCTCGCGCACAGGCCCCGCTGGTGCCGGGCACCCCCGACCCGGTCAAGGACGCCGACGAGGTGGTGGCCTTCGCCAAGGAGTACGGCGTGCCGATCGCGATCAAGGCCGCCTTCGGCGGCGGCGGGCGCGGCATGAAGGTCGCGCGCACCATCGAAGAGATTCCGGAGCTCTACGAGTCGGCGGTCCGCGAGGCCGTGGCGGCGTTCGGCCGTGGCGAATGCTTCGTCGAGCGCTACCTGGACAAGCCCCGCCACGTCGAGGCGCAGGTGATCGCCGACCAGCACGGCAACGTCGTCGTCGCCGGCACCCGCGACTGCTCGCTGCAGCGCCGCTTCCAGAAGCTCGTGGAGGAGGCGCCGGCGCCGTTTCTGACCGACGCGCAGCGCAAGGAGATCCACGAGTCGGCCAAGCGGATCTGCAAGGAGGCCCACTACTACGGCGCGGGTACCGTCGAGTACCTGGTCGGGCAGGACGGCCTGATCTCGTTCCTGGAGGTCAACACCCGCCTGCAGGTCGAACACCCCGTCACCGAGGAATCCGCGGGCATCGACCTGGTGTTGCAGCAGTTCAAGATCGCCAACGGCGAGAAGCTGGAGCTCACCGAGGACCCCACGCCGCGCGGCCACGCCATCGAGTTCCGCATCAACGGCGAGGACGCGGGGCGGGGCTTTCTGCCCGCGCCCGGGCCGGTTACCAAGTTCCACCCGCCCACCGGTCCCGGTGTCCGGCTGGACTCCGGCGTCGAGACCGGCTCGGTGATCGGCGGTCAGTTCGACTCCATGCTGGCCAAGCTGATCGTGCACGGCGCCGACCGCACCGAGGCGCTGGCGCGCGCCCGGCGCGCCCTGGCCGAGTTCGAGGTCGAGGGCCTGGCCACCGTGATCCCGTTCCACCGCGCCGTGGTGTCCGACCCGGCGTTCATCGGCGACGATGACGGCTTCTCGGTGCACACCCGCTGGATCGAGACCGAGTGGGACAACACCATCGAACCGTTCACCGGCGGCGAGCCCCTCGACGACGAAGCGGAGGCCCGGCCGCGGCAGAAGGTGGTCGTCGAGGTCGGCGGCCGCCGGCTCGAGGTGTCGCTGCCCGGTGATTTGGCGCTGGCAAACGGCGCCGGCGGCGGCGATGCCGGGGTGATTCGCAAGAAGCCCAAGCCGCGCAAGCGCGGATCGCACGGCGGCGCGGCAACTTCCGGCGACGCGGTGACCGCGCCCATGCAGGGCACCGTCGTCAAGGTCGCGGTCGAGGAGGGCCAGGGAGTCTCCGCCGGCGACCTGGTGGTCGTCCTCGAGGCGATGAAGATGGAGAACCCGGTCACCGCGCACAAGGACGGCACCATCACCGGGCTGGCGGTCGAGCCGGGCGCGGCCATCACCCAGGGCACCGTTCTCGCCGAGATCAAATAGCCGGGCAATCGGTTGTCGGTCCCGCCCACCGCGGGTAGGGTTCAGTTCAGGTTGAGTTCACAGCCGCCCGGATAACGTCGGAGACGTGCTGAAAGGCGACGGCGAACTCCCCGTTCGATCGGCACCGCTCGTCACCCGATGTCATCCACAGCACGACCCTCCCGACGATGGAGACAAGCATGTCTGTGGCTCAATCTTGGCAACAAAGCCGCACCGCGCAGTTCACTGCGCGCTGGGGCCCGAAGGGCTCGGTGATCACCGTCCACGGCGAGCTCGACGCCGCCAACGCCGATCAGCTCGACGACTACGTGCAACGCACCATCCGGCGCTCCCGGCGGGTGATCCTGGACCTGCGCGACCTGGAATTCATTGGCACGGCCGGCTTTTCGGCCCTGCACCGAATCAACGTCGCGTGCTCGGCGGCCCAGGCCAACTGGGCCATGGTGCCCAGCCCGGCGGTGTCGCGGTTGCTGGGGATCTGCGATCCCGACGGCACCCTGCCGGTGACGACGCCGCGCGCGGAGCCGCTGCTGAGGTCGGCCCGGGCCGGCGGCGACGAGTCGCGACCGCTACTGCAGCTGGTCCCGCAGCCGCGCGAGCGACTTCGCCAGCAGCCGGGAGACGTGCATCTGTGAGATGCCGACCCGCTCGGCGATCTGGGTCTGGGTCATCGATTCAAAGAACCTGAGCACCAACACCATTCGCTCGCGCTCGGGCAGCGCCTCCAGCAAGGGGCGCAACGCCTCGCGGTCCTCGATGCGATCGAGGCCGGCGTCCACGTCGCCCAGGGTGTCGGAGATCGCGCGGGCATCGTCGTCGTCGCTGCCGCCACCGGTGTCGATGGACAGCGTGTTGTAGGAGCTGCCGGCCACCAAGCCCTCGACGACCTCGTCGCGCTCCATGCCGAGTTCGGCGGCGAGTTCGGTGGCGGTGGGCGCCCGCCCGAGCCGCTGCGACAGGTCCGCCGTCGCGGCGCCCAGCCGCAGGTGCAGTTCCTTCAGGCGCCGCGGAACCTTGACCGACCAGCTGTTGTCGCGGAAGTGACGGCGGACCTCGCCCATGATCGTGGGCACCGCGAACGACACGAAGTCCGAACCGGTTTCGACGTCGAAGCGGACCACCGCGTTGACGAGTCCGACCCGCGCCACCTGGACCAGGTCGTCGCGCGGTTCGCCGCGGCCCTCGAAGCGGCGGGCGATGTGATCGGCCAGCGGCAGGCACCGCTCCACGATCTTGTCCCGTTGGCGATGGAATTCCATCGAGTCGGCGGCCACGGTCGCCAACTCACGAAACATGTCCGGGACATCGGCGTATTCGTTCGGGCGTGACGTCGAACTGCCGGAAGCTCGGGAGCTCACCTGCTAGAGGCCGCCCGTCGCGCCGTCAGCGTGATACCGAAGACACTGCCGGTTGCATTGGGCTCGCGACCGTCATGGAACGTCTGGACGTCGTCGGCCAGCGAGGTCAGCACATGCCAGCTGAAGCTGCCGGGCGCCACCACGTCGTGGGTCTCGCACGCAGCGGAGGCCTCCACGACCAGTTCGTCGTCGTGCGGGTCGACCACGACGACCAGGGTCGCGTCCGGGGTGGCCGAGCGGATCAACCGGGTGCACACCTCGTCGACCGCGAGCCGCAGGTCGGCGACCGCGTCGAAATCCAGGTCCTCGAAGGTGCCGATGGCGCCCACCAGCGTGCGCAGCATCGCGAGGTTCTCGAGGCGCGCGGCTACGTGCAGTTCCACGGCCCGGTGGCCGCGCTGACGCCGGTTGGCGCGCAATCCCGCATCGGTCATTTGGTCTCCCGGCAACGTCCGATTGACAGTACTACTGCTCCGCGGGCCGCCATCGACCGTGGGTTCCAGTCGGTTGGTCACGCTGGCCGCCGGGTATGGCTCCCGAAGTGGGTGGGCCTCTCACGCTGATTCGCTAGCGAAACATATAAGACTCTCATCATGGTCTAAAGCTGATACCCACTTGACGCGGCGAATAACCCAGGAAGACGGGGCCGTCGAGACCTAGACTTGACGTCATGAAGCAAACCATGTTGCGGGCGGTTGTGCTGCTGGCACCGTGGGCCATCGGACTGCTGGTGGCGGCCTGGGTCGTGCCCGGTGTGTCGGTGTCGGCGTCGGGGTTCGTCGTCGCCGTGGTGTTGTTCTCCGTGGCGCAGGCGACCCTGGCACTGTTCATCCTGAGATTGCCCCGTGCCTACGCGTCGCTGCTGCTCGGTGCCGCCGGCCTGGTGTTGACCCTCGTGGCGCTGGCTCTGGCCTCGAAATTGACCCATGGGCTGTCCATCCACGGCGTTGAGTCCTGGCTCGCAGCAACGATCGTGGTGTGGCTCGTGACGACGGTGGGGGCGATCGCGCTACCCGAGGCGCTGGTGCGCGAGCCGGCCGACGCGAACTGACGGAGCCGCTGGTCAGCGGGCAAAGTTGCGAGTTCCGCAGGCTCGGGCGAGTGGGTAGGATTTTGTTGTCCCGTCCGACGAGACAGGGAGGGTGATGGGCGACAGACATCGCGATCCGACGGATCATTACCGGACCACGCAGCCGCACGCCGGCTTCTCGATGAAGGACAACCTCTACTGGCCGGGGTTCATCCTGATGGCCGTCTCGGTGGCCGGGATGATCAGCACGACGGCCGCCGCCGCCTACGGGCACTACGAGTGGCTCGCCACGACCGTCCTGGTCGCGGTGCTCGGCATCATCGCCGCGGCCCTGTGGTTCGTGATGGAGAATCGCCGCGTGAGCGCCATCGACGCGCGGTGGGGCGCCGATGGCGCTCACGCGGACGCCGACAACGCGGCGCGCGAGCACGCCGCCAGCAAAGAGCCGACCACGCGTTAGAGCGCATTAGAGCGCGTTAGCACACCCCTGACGACTCACAGGGCCAACGCCGAGCCGGCGATGGGCGCCGCGGCGAGGCCGAGCGTCACCACCATCAGCGTCAACAGGAACCAGCCCGCGCCGTGCCACCCCCACCAGGTGCCGTGCGCCTTCCACACGCGGTAGGTGCGAAGAAACGACCAGAGGCCGCCGGCCAGCAGGATTAGCGGCCCGCCGAAGGCCAGCATCGTCCGCTGGGGCGCGCCGCAGGCCACCGTGTCGACGCCGGTGCCCGGGCAGGTGCTGACCCACAACGCGGCCAGAATCACGAACCCGACGCCCGCCGCGGCGGCGAGGACGGCGAACCGGATCGCGGCGTGCACCTCGCCGTCCTCCTGCCCCAAGCGGTCCCCCGGTGACCGCTGATCCGCTTTCTGCATCCCTTGCCCCCTGCGTCCTGGGTGTGCCTGCCCTTTATGCATCGTTTTTCGCGCCCGATTAGTTACCGCTTGGCTACCACGTAGCGCGCATGGGGACAGATACCCGGCGGTAAACCCCGGTAAACGCCATCAGGACCTGGCCACCGCGGTCACGGCGGCGCGCACGGCGGAGATCGCCGCGTCGATCTCCGCGCGCGAAACGGTCAGCGCGGGGCGGAAGCGCACCCCGTCCTCCCCCG
Organism: Mycobacterium alsense; assembly: GCF_002086635.1. Taxonomy (GTDB): domain Bacteria; phylum Actinomycetota; class Actinomycetes; order Mycobacteriales; family Mycobacteriaceae; genus Mycobacterium; species Mycobacterium alsense. The sequence continues at coordinate 26,446 of NZ_MVHD01000037.1, forward strand.
ACGGCATCACGATCACGCCGCTCCGCCACAGCCCGCGGATCACCTCGTCGCGGTCGGCGGACGTGGGCAGGCTGAACGCGCACATCAGGCCGCGCCCGCGCGGGTCGAGGACGAGCCCGGGAAGGTCACAGGCGAGTTCGTCGAGCCGGGCACGCAGGTAGCGGCCGGCTTGGGCGGCGCGGCCGAACAGCCCGTCGGCCTCGATCACCTCGAGGATGCGGCGGGCGCGCACCATGTCGGCGAGGTTGCCGCCCCAGGTCGAGTTGATGCGGGAGCTGACCGCGAAGACGTTGTCGGCGATCTCGTCGACCCGCCGTCCCGCCATCACGCCGCACACGTGGGTCTTCTTGCCGAACGCCACCAGGTCGGGCGCCACGCCCAATTGCTGGTAGGCCCAAGGGGTTCCGGTCAGGCCGCAGCCGGTCTGCACCTCGTCGAAGATCAGCAGCGCGTCGTTCTCGTCGCACAGCTCGCGCATCGCGGCGAAGAACTCGGGTCGGAAGTGCCGGTCCCCGCCCTCGCCCTGGACCGGTTCGGCGATGAAGCACGCGATGTCGTGCGGGTGGGCCTCGAACGCCGCGCGGGCCTGTCGCAGCGACTCGGCCTCCAGCGCGGCCGTGCCCGCCGCGCCCAGGCCGGGCCGCAGGTACGGGGCGTCGATGCGCGGCCAGTCGAACTTCGGGAAGCGGGCCACGGCGACGGGCTTGGTGTTGGTCAGGGACAGCGTGTAGCCGCTGCGCCCGTGGAATGCGCCGCGCAGGTGCAGCACGCGGGTGCCGAGCGCCGGGTCGATACCGCGTCTTTCGTTGTGCCGGCTCTTCCAGTCGAACGCGGCCTTGAGCGCGTTCTCCACCGCCAGCGCCCCGCCGTCGACGAAGAACAGGTGCGGCAACGCCGGGTCGCCCAGCACCCGCGCGAACGTTGCGACGAAGCGGGCCATCGCGACCGTGTACACGTCGGAGTTGCTGGGCTTGTTCAGCGCCGCGTCGAGGAGTTCCGCCCGGAACTCCTCGTCGCCGGCCAGCGCCGGGTGGTTCATGCCCAGCGCCGACGAGCCGAAGAACGTGAACATGTCGAGGTAGCGCCGGCCGTCGCGCGCGTCCACCAGGTGCGAGCCGGACGAGCGCGTCAGGTCGAGCACCATGTCGAACCCGTCGGCCAGCACACTGCGGGAGAGCACGTCACGAACGCGGTTCGGGTCGCGCGCGGGGTCCCGGTCGGGTTCCGCGTTCGGGTCGACCAGGACGAGCGGGTTCGCGGCGGCGCTCATACCGCCAGAATAGCTGCTTTTTACGGTGTTACTGGCTATCGACAGGAAAAATTATGGTATGTATTGCCTGTCGCTGTAGAAAGTATTGAGGATGATGGTACTGCGGGTCTGCACGTTGGCCGTGGTGCGGATGCGCAGCAGCAGGTCCTCGAGCGCCCGCGCCGACTTCACCCGCACCAGCAGGACGTAGCTTTCCTCGCCGGCCACCGAGTGACACGCCTCGATCTCCTCGATGTGTTCCAGCCGGGCGGGAGCATCATCGGGCTGAGAGGGATCCAGAGGGGTGATGGCCACGAACGCCGAGAGCAGGTGCCCGACCGCCTCGGGGTTGATCCGCGCGCAATACCCCGCCACGACACCGCGGGACTCCAGCCGGCGCACCCGTGACTGCACCGCCGACACCGACAGGCCGGCGTCGGCGGCCAGCTCCGCCAGGGTGGCGCGCCCGTCGGCGACCAGCGCGCGCACCAGGATGCGGTCGACGTCGTCGAGCGACTCACTCATGGCCGGAGACTATCGCAGCCCGCCACGCCGGAGGTCGCGCCGTGAAACGGGCTGAGGCGCCGCGGCCCTGGCGGCTGCGCGCGCGTTTCGCCGCGGGACTGTCGGCCATGTACGCCGCCGAGGTGCCCGCGTACGCCACGCTGGTCGAGGTCAGCGAGCGGGTCAACGCCGACCACGTGGCGCGCCATCCGGACGCCGAACGTTACGACTCGCCGCGGCGCGTGACCGCCGAGCGGCACGCCGCCATCCGGGTGGGCGGCCCGGCCGAATTGGCCGCCGTGGCCGACCTGTTCGCCGCCTTCGGCATGTTTCCGGTGGGCTACTACGACCTGCGACGCGCCGCCTCGCCGGTTCCGGTGTCGACGGCGTATCGGCCCGTCGATCCAAAAGAACTGGCGCGCAACCCGTTCCGGGGTTCACGTCCATGCTGGCCACCCGCGACCGGGGCTACTTCCCGGCCGACCTGCGCGCCCGCGTGCAGACGTTGCTCGGGCGCCGGCAGCTGTGCGATCCCGCGCTGCCGACATCGCCGGTGTCCGCGTGCGGTTCGGCGAGGTCGAGGCGCGCAGTGGCTGGCCGGGGCCATCGCCCGCGACATCCATGACCCGTACGCGCTCTACGAGGAGGCATCGAAATGAGTTCCGATCGGCTGCGGGCCAAGGCGCGCGAGGCGTGTGCGGCGATCGGCGCCGGGACACGCCTCGGCGAGCCGGGCGAACCGGGGCTGCCGGCCGGCACCCCGATCACCGGCGAGGTGCTGTTCACCGTCGCGCCCGCCACCGCCGATGACGCCGACCTGGCGGTCGCCGGTGCGGCGCAGGCCTTTTCGGTGTGGCGCGGCACGCCGGCCCCGGTGCGCGGGGCCCTGGTGGCCCGGCTCGGCGAGCTGCTCGCCCGGCACAAGGCCGAGCTGGCGACGCTGGTGACCGTCGAGGTGGGAAAGATCGAATCCGAGGCGCTGGGCGAGGTGCAGGAGATGATCGACGTCTGCCAATTCGCCGTGGGCCTGTCGCGCCAGCTCTACGGCCGGACCATCGCCTCGGAGCGCCCGGGGCATCGCCTGCTGGAGACCTGGCATCCGCTCGGCGTGGTCGGCGTGATCACCGCGTTCAACTTCCCCGTCGCGGTGTGGGCGTGGAACGCCGCGGTGGCGCTGGTGTGCGGGGACACCGTGGTGTGGAAGCCCTCGGAGCTGACGCCGCTGACGGCGCTGGCCTGCCAGGCGCTGATCAGCCGGGCCGCCGCCGACGTCGGCGCGCCCGCGGCGGTGAGCGGCCTGGTGCTGGGCGACCGCGACCTCGGCGAGCGGCTGGTGGACGACGGCCGGGTGGCGTTGGTCTCGGCGACCGGCTCGGTGCGCATGGGCCGGGCCGTCGGCCCCCGCGTCGCCGCCCGCTTCGGCCGGGTGCTGCTGGAGTTGGGCGGCAACAACGCGGCCATCGTGACGCCGTCGGCCGACCTTGAGCTGGCCGTGCGCGCGATCGTGTTCGCCGCCGCGGGCACCGCCGGGCAGCGCTGCACCACCCTGCGGCGGCTGATCGTGCACCGCTCGGTGGCCGACGCGGTGGCGCAGCGGGTGGCGACCGCCCTGCGGCGGCTGCCGATCGGCGACCCCACGGCGCCGGACACGTTGGTCGGTCCCCTCATCCACGAGACCGCCTACCGCGACATGGTGGGCGCCCTGGAGCAGGCGCGCGCCGACGGCGGCGACGTCATCGGTGGCGAGCGCCGGCACGTCCCGGACCGCCCCGGCGCCTACTACGTCGAACCCGCCCTGGTGCGCATGCCCGCGCAGACCGCCGTCGTGGCCACCGAGACGTTCGCGCCGATCCTCTACGTGCTGGCCTACGACGACCTGGACGATGCGATCGCGCTGAACAACGGGGTGCCGCAGGGGCTTTCCTCGGCCATCTTCACCACCGACCTGCGGGAGGCCGAGCGTTTCCTGGACGCGTCCGACTGCGGGATCGCCAACGTCAACATCGGCACGTCCGGCGCGGAGATCGGCGGGGCGTTCGGCGGGGAGAAGCAGACCGGCGGCGGCCGGGAGTCGGGCTCGGACGCGTGGAAGGCCTACATGCGCCGCGCCACCAACACCGTCAACTACTCCGACGCGTTGCCGCTGGCTCAGGGCGTTCACTTCGGCTGACCGCGATTTCGCCAAAAGCCCCGTTGCGGATACCATTCAGCCGCTTGCCGGGTTGGCTCACGGCCGGTCAGACTTACCGGGAGCGTCGAGGAAGGGTGAATGGATCTCTCGATACGCAGCACGGTGCCCGAAGTGCTCGACGACGCCGCCCTCGATTTAGCTGATTACCAGCGCTGCTTGGCCGAACTGGCCGTGGTCAACCGCCTCACTTTCGCCCACCGCCCGACGCTGCGCTGGCTGGCGCGGGCCACGAGGGCGCTGCCGGCCGGCGCGACGTTCTCGGTGCTGGACGTCGGCTACGGTGACGGCGATTTGCTGCGCGCCATTGCCCGGTGGGCGGACCGGCGCGGGCTGAAGGCGCGGTTGACGGGCATCGACTCCAATCCCCGAAGCGCCGCCGCCGCACGCGGTGCCACGCCCCCGGAAATGTCCATCGACTACCGAACGGGCGACGTTTTTTCCTACCAGCCCGACCGGCCGGCGGATTTCATCGTCAGCTCGCAGGTCGCGCATCACCTGGGCGACAACGACGTCGTCGAGTTGCTGACCTGGCTCGACACCAACTCCGTGTACGGCTGGCACATCGCGGACCTGCATCGCCACTCGCTGGCGTACTACGGCTTTCCCGTCCTGGCCCGCTTGATGGGCTGGCACCACATCATCCGCTCCGACGGGATGATCTCGATCGCCCGGGGATTCCGCCGCCAGGACTGGCAGGGCTTCCTGGAAAAGGCGGACCTGCAGGCGGAGATTTCGTGGTACGCGTTCCGGTTCTGCGTGCGCCACACCAAGGCGAGCTGAGACGCCTCGGCAGCCGGTCGTCATGGGGTATGCGGGCCCGTGAGTACTATCTGACACATGGCAACAGCCAGGAGGCGGTTATCCCCTGAGGACCGCCGAGCGGAGCTGCTCGCTCTGGGGGCGGAGGTTTTCGGGAAGCGGCCGTATGACGACGTCCGCATCGACGAGATCGCCGAAAGGGCCGGGGTGTCCCGCGCCCTGATGTATCACTACTTCCCGGACAAGCGGGCATTCTTCGCCGCGGTCGTCCAGGACGAGGCCGATCGGCTGCACGAGGCCACCAACCAGCTGCGTCCAGCGGGTCTGACGATGTTCGAAGAGCTCAAGCTGGGTGTGCTGGCCTACATGGCCTACCAGCAGCAGCATCCGGAGTCGGCGTGGGCGGCGTACGTGGGCCTCGGCCGGTCCGACCCGGTGCTGCTCGGGGTCAGCGACGACGCCAAGAACCGGCAGATGGAACACATCATGAGCCGGATCGAGGAATTGGTGGCCCAGTCCCCGGACCGGAAGTTGAAGCCCGAAGTGGAGCGGCACCTGCGCGTGATCCTGCACGGCTGGCTGGCGCTCACCTTCGAGATCTGCCGGCAGCGGATCATGGACCCGACCTCCGACGCCGACAAGCTCGCCGACGCGTGTGCGCACGCGCTGCTGGACGCCATCGTCCGCATCCCGGACATTCCGCCCGACCTCGCCGAGGCGATGGCCACCGCGCAACTGTGAGTGCCTGTCGGTGTCTGTTGGCACCATGGTTGGGTGAGCACCCCTGACCCACTGGCCCGGTTCGGCCTAACCCGGTTCGGCGCCGTCACCCGGGAGTGGTTCCTCGGCACCTTCGCGGCACCGACCGCCGCGCAGGCGCAAGCCTGGGAGGCCATCGCCGGCGGCGACAACACGCTGGTGATCGCCCCGACCGGGTCCGGCAAGACGCTCGCCGCGTTCCTATGGGCCCTGGACCGCCTCGCCGCCGCGCCCGAAAGGCCGGCCGGCACGCGCGTGCTGTACGTCTCGCCGCTCAAGGCGCTGGCGGTCGACGTCGAACGCAACTTGCGCACCCCGCTGGCGGGGCTCACCAGGATCGCCGAGCGCCACGGCCTGCCGCCGCCCGACATCAGCGTCGGGGTCCGCTCCGGCGACACGCCGCCCGCGACGCGCCGCCAGCTCATCGCCCACCCCCCCGACGTGCTGATCACCACCCCCGAGTCGCTGTTCTTGATGCTCACCTCCGCCGCCCGCGAGACGCTGGCCTGCGTGCAAACCGTCATCGTCGACGAGATCCACGCGATCGCCGGCGGCAAGCGCGGCGCGCACCTGGCCCTGTCGCTGGAGCGGCTGGACGACCTGCGGCAGGGCCCGCCCGCCCAGCGCATCGGGTTGTCGGCGACGGTGCGCCCGCCCGAGGAGCTGGCGCGGTTCTTGTCCGGCGCCGGCCCGACCGCTCGGACAACCGTGGTGGCCCCGCCGTCGGGCAAGACCCTCGAGCTCGCGGTGGCCGTGCCGGTGCCCGACATGGCCAATTTGGCCAACAACACCATCTGGCCCGACGTCGAGGCGCGGCTGGTCGACCTGATCGAATCGCACAGCTCGACGATCGTGTTCGCCAATTCGCGGCGGCTGGCCGAGCGGCTCACCGCGCGGCTCAACGAGATCCACGCCGAGCGCTGCGGGCTCACGCTCGCCACCGAGGCCAACTCCGAGGTGGCGGGCGGGGCCCCCGCACACCTGATGGGCAGCGGGCAGACCTACGGCGCCGAGCCGATCCTGGCGCGCGCCCACCACGGGTCGGTCAGCAAGGAACAACGCGCCCTGGTCGAGGAGGACCTCAAACGGGGGCTGCTCAAGGCGGTGGTGGCCACCTCCAGCCTGGAGCTGGGCATCGACATGGGGGCCGTCGACCTGGTGATCCAGGTGGAGGCGCCGCCGTCGGTGGCCAGCGGCCTGCAGCGCATCGGGCGGGCGGGCCACCAGGTGGGCGAGGTCTCGCGGGGGGTGCTGTTCCCCAAGCACCGCACCGACTTGATCGGGTGCGCGGTGACCGTGCAGCGCATGCTCACCGGCCAGATCGAGACGATGCGGGTGCCCGCCAACCCGCTCGACATCCTGGCGCAGCACACCGTGGCGGCCGCCGCGCTCGAGCCGCTGGACGCCGACCAGTGGTTCGACACCGTGCGGCGCGCCGCCCCGTTCGCGACGCTGCCGCGCAGCGTCTACGAGGCGACCCTGGACCTGTTGTCCGGCAAGTACCCGTCCACCGAATTCGCCGAGCTGCGCCCGCGATTGGTCTACGACCGCGACGCCGGCACGCTGACCGCGCGGCCCGGCGCGCAGCGGCTGGCCGTCACGTCCGGCGGCGCCATCCCCGACCGCGGGCTGTTCACCGTGTACCTGGCCACCGATGCCGAGAGGCCTTCGCGAGTCGGCGAACTCGATGAGGAGATGGTGTACGAGTCGCGCCCCGGCGACGTTATCTCGCTGGGCGCCACCAGCTGGCGCATCGTCGAGATCACCCACGACCGGGTGCTGGTGATCCCCGCGCCGGGCCAGCCCGCCCGGCTGCCGTTCTGGCGCGGCGACGACGTCGGCCGGCCGGCCGAGCTCGGCGCGGCGCTCGGCGCGTTCACCGGCGAGCTGGCGGCGCTGAACCGCCAGGAATTCGACAAGCGTTGCGCCACTTTGGGTTTCGACGCGTATGCTACCGACAACCTGTGGGGGCTGCTGGACGAGCAGCGAAGCGCCGCCGGGGTGGTGCCGACCGACACCACGCTGCTGGTCGAGCGGTTCCGCGACGAGCTGGGCGACTGGCGGGTGATCCTGCACTCGCCGCACGGGCTGCGGGTGCACGGGCCGCTGGCGCTGGCGGTCGGCCGCCGGCTGCGCGAGCGCTACGGCATCGACGAGAAGCCGACCGCCTCCGACGACGGGATCGTGGTGCGGTTGCCCGACACCGGGCTCTCCGGCGGGGACGGCGCCCCGCCCGGGGCCGAACTGTTCGTCTTCGACGCGGACGAGATCGACCCCATCGTCACCGCCGAGGTGGGCGGCTCGGCGCTGTTCGCGTCGCGGTTCCGCGAGTGCGCGGCGCGCGCGCTGCTCCTGCCCCGGCGGCACCCGGGCCGCCGCTCGCCGCTGTGGCACCAGCGCCAGCGGGCGGCCCAGCTGCTCGACGTGGCGCGCAAGTACCCCGACTTCCCCGTCGTGCTGGAGACCATCCGCGAATGCCTGCAGGACGTCTACGACGTGCCGGCGCTGGTCGGGCTGATGGCCGGCATCGCCCAGCGCCGGGTGCGGGTGGTGGAGGCCGAGACCGCGCGGCCCTCGCCGTTCGCGGCGTCGCTGCTGTTCGGTTACGTCGGGGCGTTCATGTACGAGGGCGACACCCCGCTGGCCGAGCGCCGCGCCGCGGCGCTGTCGCTGGACAGCACGCTGCTGGCCGAGCTGCTCGGCCGGGTGGAGCTGCGCGAGCTGCTCGACCCGGACGTCATCGCCGCGACCGGCCGCCAGCTGCAGCACCTGACCGGCGACCGGGCCGCGCGCGACGCCGAGGGGGCGGCGGACCTGCTGCGGCTGCTGGGCCCGCTGACCGAGGACGAGGTCGCCGCCCGCGCCGGTGGCGCCGGCGTCGGGGGCTGGCTGGAGGGTCTGCGCGCCGCCCGGCGCGCGCTGACCGTGTCGTTCGCCGGCCGCACCTGGTGGGTGGCCGCCGAGGACATCGGGCTGTTGCGCGACGGGGTCGGCGCCGCGGTTCCGCTGGGCGTGCCGGCCGCCTTCACCGAGTCGGTGGCCGACCCGCTGGGCGAGCTGCTGGGCCGCTACGCGCGTACGCACACCCCGTTCACCACGGCCGAGGCCGCCGGCCGGTTCGGCCTTGGATTGCGGGTGACGGCCGACGTGTTGGGCCGGCTCGCCGCGGACGGGCGGCTCGTGCGCGGCGACTTCGTCGTCGCGCCCGGGGCCGCCCCGGAAGGCGGCGCAGCCGGGGCCGAGCAGTGGTGCGACACCGAGGTGCTGCGCATCCTGCGGCGACGTTCGCTGGCGGCGCTACGCGCGCAGGTGGAGCCGGTGAGCACCGCCGCCTACGGGCGGTTCCTGCCGGCCTGGCATCGCGTCGACCCCGCCGGCCGGTCAACCCAGGGGGGCCTGGACGGACTCATGTCCGTGATCGACCAGCTCGCCGGCGTGCGGATGCCGGCGTCGGCGATCGAACCGCTGGTGCTGGCGCCGCGGGTCCGCGACTACTCCCCCGCACTGCTCGATGAGCTGCTCGCCACCGGCGAGGTCACCTGGTCGGGGGCCGGGCCGATCTCGAGCAGCGACGGCTGGATCGCGCTGCACACCAGCGAGTCGGCGCCCCTGACCCTCGCCGGCCCCGCCGCGCTGGACCTCACCGACGCCCACCGCGCGATCCTGGACATGCTCGCCGGCGGGGGCGCGTACTTCTTCCGCCAGCTCGCCCAGAACGGCGCATCCGCCATGCAGACCGACGCGGCGCTCAAAGACGCGCTGTGGGAACTGGTTTGGGCCGGCTGGATCACCGGTGACACCTTCGCGCCGGTGCGCGCCGTGCTGGGTGGCTCGGGCGCCCGCAAGCGTGCGCGGCCCTCCCAGCCGGCGCACCGGACGCGCCGGCCGCCGCGGCTGAGCCGCTACAGCGTCGCGCACGCCCAGCACCGCAGCACCGACCCGGCCGTGGCGGGGCGGTGGTCCGCGCTGCCGGCGCCGGAGCCGGATTCCACCGTGCGGGCGCACTACCAGGCGGAGCTGCTGCTGAACCGCCACGGCGTGCTGACCCGGGGCGCCGTCGCCGCCGAGGGCGTGCCGGGCGGCTTCGCCACCCTGTACAAGGTGCTGAGCGCGTTCGAGGAGGCCGGGCGGTGCCAGCGCGGCTATTTCGTCGAGTCGCTGGGCGGCGCCCAGTTCGCCGTCGCCTCCACCGTCGACCTGCTGCGCAGCTACAGCGACGGGATCGACCCGGAGCGACCCGAGTACCGGGCCGTCGCGCTGGCCGCCGCCGACCCGGCCAACCCCTACGGCGCCGCCCTGCCCTGGCCGGCCCCCGGCAACGGCACCGAGACCCCCGGCGCGCGCCCCGGCCGCAAGGCGGGCGCGCTCGTCGTGCTGGTGGACGGCGGGCTGGCCTGGTTTCTGGAGCGCGGCGGGCGCTCGCTGCTGACGTTCACCGACGATCCCGCGGCCGACCACGCCGCGGCCGGGGCGCTGGCCGAACTGGTCGCCGCCCGCCGGGTCGCTTCGATCCTGGTCGAACGCGTCGACGGGACCCCGGCGCTGCAGCCCGGCGCGCCGCAGGCGGCGGTGGCCGCGCTCGCCGAAGCCGGATTCGCCCGCACCCCACGCGGAATGCGGTTGCGGTGAGAAATGCCCGAAGGTGACACCGTCTGGCACACCGCGGCCATGTTGCGGCAGCACCTGGCCGGGCGCACGCTGACGCGTTGCGACGTCCGGGTGCCGCGGTTCGCGACGGTCGACCTGACCGGGGAGGTGGTCGACGACGTGGTCAGCCGCGGCAAGCACCTGTTCATCCGGGCCGGGCGGGCCAGCATTCACTCGCACCTGAAGATGGAGGGCAGCTGGCGGGTCGGCGAGCGGCCGGTGCGGGTGGACCATAGAGCACGAATCGTGCTGGAGGCCAACGGTATTCGCGCCGTCGGTGTCGACCTGGGGGTGCTGGAGATTCTCGAGCGCGACCGGGACGGCGAGGCCGTCGCGCACCTGGGTCCCGACCTGCTGGGCAGCGACTGGGACCCGGCGCGCGCCGCCGCCAACCTGACCGCGCGCCCGGACCGGCCGATCGGCGAGGCGCTGCTGGACCAACGGGTGCTGGCCGGGATCGGCAACGTCTACTGCAACGAGATATGTTTCGTCAGCGGCCATCTGCCCACCGCGCCGGTCGGCGCGGTCACCGACCCCCGCCGGCTGGTATCGCGCGCCCGGGACATGCTGTGGACCAACAGGTTTCGGTGGAACCGCTGCACCACCGGAGATACCCGGCATGGCAAGCAGCTGTGGGTCTACGGCCGGGCCGGTCAGCCCTGCCGTCGGTGCGGCACGCGCATCCGCCACGACGGCGGTGGTGAGCGGGTCACCTACTGGTGCCCGTCTTGCCAGCGGTGAAGCAACTTTCGCGCACCGGCGACCGGCATGCGATGATCTCGGGGTGATCCACCGCGCCCTGTTGATCGGCCTGCTCGTGGCCCCGTCGCTGCTCGGCCTCGCCGCAGCGCCGGCCGCGCACGCCGACGCGATGGACAACGCGTTTTTGAGCGCGATGAAGGCCAGGGGCATCGACTTCTCGTCGCCGCAGGCCGCGCTCACCGCCGCACACCAGGTCTGCCGGGAACTGGCCCTGGGGAAACAGAAGCCGGAGATCGCGAACGAGGTGATGGCCAACAGCGGGCTGGACGGCTATCACGCGGGATACTTCGTCGGCGCGGCCGTCGCCGCGTACTGCCCCACGTATCGCTAGTCGCGGGCGTGGGCGAGGAAAAACTGGGCGATCACCTCCGAGGCGTCCACCGCGCGCGAGGTGCGACCGATAATCGCCTGCGGCAGATACTGTTTGCCTCCCGGCCAGGTGTGCCCACCGTTGTCGATCTGGTAGAAGACCACCGCGGTGGGCGCGGCGCACGCCGTGGAATCGAAGCGGTGCACGACGGTGCCGTCCCCGACGTTGGCCAGCACCTGCGACGACGGATCACCCTGGCACCCATCGGCCAACCGCCACGTGTCCACCATGCTCTTCGCCGCGATCGCGTGGCTGACCCCGCCGCGACCGCGCACCTTCCCGCCGTTGAACGGCACCAGCGGGTCGGCGGTCCCGTGCGCCGCGAGGACGGCCACCGGGCGTGACGGGTGGCAGGACACGCCGACGCCCAGCGTCCCGGCCACCGGCGCGATCGCGGCGAAGACGTCGGCGCGGTCGCACGCCAGCCGGTTGGACATGAAGCCCCCGTTCGACATGCCCGTGGCGAAGACGTGCCCGGGTGCGATGTGGTAGTCGGTTTGCAACTTGCCCGCCAGCGCGACCAGGAACCCGACGTCGTCGACGTGGTGGCGATCGGCCGGCGACGCCCCCCGCCCGTCGGCCCAGCTCTTGTCGTAACCGTCGGGATAGGCCACCAGCAGGTCGTGGGCGTCGGCCACGGTGTCGAAATCGGTCAGGCCCCGCTGCCCCTTTCCGGTGCCGCCGCCCCCGTGCAGGCTCAGCACCAGGCCGACGGGATCGCCCGGCGGCAGGTGCAGAGCGTAGGTGCGGTCCATGCCGCCGGAGCGCAACGTGCCCACAACATCCCGGGCGCCCGCCGCCGCCACGTGACGCACACCACAGCCGACCAAGCACATCGCCAGCACGGCGAGCGACAACCAGCGCATATACGGCATGCCGTCAAGCTACCCAGCGCGGCCGCGATTCGACGGAGGCGGGCCGGTCAGGCGCGTCGGCGGGGGCGAACACCGATTTAACGTCGCGGTGCTCGTAAATATTTGCGGTTCTTGAAACGTCCGCGACCATGACACGATGCCCAGCCGTAACCTGCTCGCAACCTTTCTGGGCGAGTCTGCACGCATGGCGAACACCCGAACCCGCAGGCTCCGCCCGCTGTTGTCGGTGTTGGCCGCCGGATTCGTCCCGGCGGCCGCGCTGCTTGGCCTCCTGGCGCCGGCCCCGACCGCCCACGCCGACGGCAACGATGACGCCTTCATCAGGGTGTTGCACTCGCACGGCATCGCCCACGAGACCCCCGCTTCCGCGATCGCGGCCGGCCACCTGGTCTGCCGCCAGCTCGACCTGGGTAAGACCCAGGACCAGATCGCGATGGACGTGATGAACAGCAGCACCCTGGACGGCGACCACTCCGGGTTCTTCGTCGCCGTTTCCGAGCGCGCCTACTGCCCGCAGTACGCGGACATTCCCTCCTGACGGGCCCGACGGCCTCGATCTCCCTGCGGCAGTTGCCGCGATCGCATTCGGCGAATGGTTGCGTTGTGCGAAGCTGGGGGCCGACTGCGCCGTGAGGGAGGATGCGACATGGCAAGCGTCCGCGCCGCGCTCCTCGCAGCGCTCCTGGCGGGGCCGGCCGCCGCGGTGGCTCCCCTGGCGGCGACGCCCCCCGCCGCGCACGCCGACGCGGCCGACGACGCCTTCCTGGCGGCGCTGCACGCGAAGGGCATCTATTTCGGATCGCCCCAGCAGGCCATCATTTCCGGCCACGAGGTCTGCGACGAACTCGATATCGGCAAGACCCCGAACCAGGTCGCCCAGTCCGTGATGAGCAACACCGATCTGGACGGCTTCCACGCGGGGTATTTCGTCGGCGCGAGCATCCGGGCGTACTGCCCGAGGCACGCGTCTTAACGAAACCGCAACGCCGCGCTTGCGCTGGCGCGACTTCGGGGCGCCTACGATTTCGGGATGGCATCGAAAATCCTTGTCGGCGCCGTCGTTGCGGTCGGCGCGGCGGTGGCGATGGCAGCACCGGTCGGCGCCGATCCCAGCGTCTTCGGCGAAATCCACTGCAGCTGCTCGCAGACGGTTTCCAGCGATGGGTCCTCCGTCGCCGACCAGATCGATCGGGGACTCGAGGCCGGGCTCTCCGGGGCGCCGGCCGTCCAATCGCCGCAGTGACTTTCGGCCTCAGCCGGCGGCGCCCCGCCCGACGGCCTGGACCGACGCGTGTTCGTGCAGCGCCCGCTCCGCCTCGGGGTGAACGGGTTTGAGGTCGAAGACGACCTCCCTGACGGTGCCGGTGAACGCGTAGGGGGCGCGCGCCTCGTAGGCGCGGTCGACGACCAGGCCGTTGTCGCGCCCGACGTCCATCCCGGCGTACGAGGTGAAGGCCAGCGGAACGGTGTTGGCCATCTCACCCGCGCCGATCCGACGGTCGTTGGCCCACAGCGTGACCCGCCCGCCCGAGCCCGGCACCGGCCGGTCCGATTCGAACAGCATCCGCACCGTGACGTCCCCGGTCGGGATCGGCTCGGTGGACGCCTGCCGGTAGGTGTCCACGCCGAGATAGGAGTACGTGTGGTGCAGCCGCCCGCCGTCGTCGACCCACAGCGCGAAGCCGCCGATGAAATCGCCGTTGGCGACGATGACGCCCTGCGCTCCGCCGTCGGGAACGACCAGGCGCGCCTCGATCGCGTACGAGCGGCCGAAGATGCGTGGAACCATGCCGCGCTGGATGTTTTGCACGCCGCCTTTGAAGGCGAACCGCGTGGTGGTGGGCAGCGGCGGCAGGCTGCCGAACATCACCGCGATCCCGCCCAGCAGCGGCAGCACACGGTTTCGTTCGGCCTCCTCCCACCACAGCCGCTTGAGCTCGGCCAGCTTGTCGGGCCGCTGGGCGGCTAAGTCGCGGGCCTGGGAGAAGTCGTCGGGCAGGTAGTACAGCTCCCACACGTCGTCGTCGGGGTCGTAGTTGCCGGGCGCGAATCGCTGCAGCGTCTCCGGCGAAAGGTCCCACGGCGCCTTGTCCAACCGGGCGCAGGCCCACCATCCGTCCCGGTAAAGGGCGCGGCTGCCGAAGTTTTCGAAGTACTGCACCGTGTGGCGCTCTTCGGCGTCCGCCGCGTCGAAGGTGTGGGCGAAGCTGGTTCCGTCCATCGGCTCCTGATCGATGCCGTCGACCGCGACCGGCTGCGGCAAACCGATGGCCTCCAAAACGGTTGGGGCGATGTCGATGCAGTGCGCGAACTGGCTGCGGACCTTGCCGTCGGGCCGGATGCGGCTGGGCCAGGCGACCACCATCGGGTCGCGCGTGCCGCCGAGGTGGCTGGCCATCTGTTTGCCCCACTGGAACGGGGTGTTGTTGGCGTGCGCCCACGCGCTCGCGAAATGCGGCGCGGTGAACTCGTCCCCGAGCGCGGCGACCCCGCCGTACTCCTCGATGAGCTGCAGCTGACGTTCGGCGTCGAGAACGAGACCGTTCAAAAACGTCATCTCGTTGAACGAGCCGGTCACCGTGCCCTCCATGCTGGCGCCGTTGTCGCCCCAGATGTAGAAGACGAGCGTGTTGTCGGATTCGCCGAGCTCCTCGATCGCGTCGAGCAGCCGGCCGACGTTGAAGTCGGCGTTCTCGGAAAACCCCGCGAACACCTCCATCTGGCGGGCGTAGAGCTTCTTTTCGTTGTCCGACAAGCTGTCCCAGGCCGGAAACAGGTCGGGGCGCTCGGTCAGCTCGGCGTCGGGCGGGATGATCCCGAGACGCTTCTGGCGTTCGAACGTCTCGCGCCGGTAGACGTCCCAGCCCTCGTCGAACCTGCCGCGGTACTTGTCGGCCCATTCGCTGAACACGTGGTGCGGCGCGTGGGTGGCGCCGGTCGAGTAGTACATCATCCACGGCTTCTCGGCGTCCTGGGCGCGCACGCCGTGCAGCCACTCGACGGCCTTGTCGGTGAGGTCGTCGGGGAAGTAGTAGGGTTTGCCGTCCCCGCCCTGCGGCACGCCGATAACCGAGTTGTCCTGGGTGATGATGGGGTCGTACTGGCCCGCGGCGCCGCTCAGGAATCCCCAGAAGTGGTCGAATCCCCAACCCAGGGGCCAGTTGTCGAACGGCCCCGCCGCGCCCTGAACGTTGTCGGGTGTCAGGTGCCACTTGCCGAAACCGCCGGTCACATAGCCGTTGTCGCGCAGGATGCGCGGCAGCGAGGCGCAGCTGCGCGGCCTGACCGTCGAGTAGCCGGGGAACGGTCCGGGGAACTCGCACACCGATCCGAAGCCAACCCGGTGGTGGTTGCGCCCGGTCAGCAGCGCCGCACGGGTGGGCGAGCACACCGCGGTGACGTGGAAGCGGTTGTAGGCCAGGCCGTTTCGCGCGACGCGGGTCAGCGTAGGGGTCGCGATGGCGCCGCCGAAGGTGTCCGGCCCGCCGAACCCGGCGTCGTCGATGAGCACGATCAGCACGTTCGGGGCGCCGTCGGGCGCCTTCGGGCCGGGCACGATGGTCCAGTCACCGACCGAGTCGGCCATGGTGCGACCGACGGTGCCGCCGAAGGCGCGCGGCGGCAGCGGCAGCCGGGTGCGGTCGGGGTTGAACTTTCCCATCGCCTCTTGTAGCGCCGCGCCCAGACTTCGCAGCGTTGAACGGCTCAGCTCCGCAACGGATTTCATCGGCGACCCGGCCAGCGCCTGCTCGACGGCGAGCCGGCCCGCGGGCGGCGTCACCGCGATGATCAGGCCGCTGCCCGCGGACAGCGCCTGGCCGATTTTGTCGGCCAGGCCGCTCTTGATCCGGTGGTTGGCGAACGTGCCCGCCAGCGCCCCGGCCGCCGCGCCCACCGCCGCCGAGGCCAGCAGCGCCGGTGAGAACAGGCCCACGGCCAGCCCCGCCCCGGCCCCCCACGCGGCGCCCCGGCGGCCCAGGCGATTGCCGGTGTCGACCAGGACCGGATTCCCCTCGGCGTCCTTGGCGACGAGCACCGCGCCGCGTACCGCGACGCGCTTGGCCTTGGTTTGCTCGGTCAGGGTTTCGAAGTCTCGACGGGCCGAATCGAGATCCTGGTAGCCGGCGACGATGACCAGCTCGCGTTCTTCGCTCATGACCTTCGGAGACTACGGGTGCGCGCTCCGTCCGCCGGGGGCGAAACGCCGTTGATGTAGTGAGCGCCCGGCACTCCGCCGGCGGCGCTTTACGCCGAATCGGTTTCCGGGTCCGCGCCGTAGGCGCTATAAACGCCGAGCAGGTCGCGCGCCGAGACGATGCCGACCAGCGCGCCATCCCGCTCCACCAGGATGTGGCGCACGTAGCGGTCCATCATCCGCGCCGCCACTTGATCGATCGTCGCCTCGGCGTCGCACCACACCAGTTGGGTGCTGGCCACGTCATGCGCCCACACGGTGGCGGGGTCCTTACCGGATGCCACCACGCGAACGACGTCGCGCTCGCTCACCAGCGCGGCGGGCCGCTCGTCGTCGCCGACCACGACGGCCCCGACATCGATGGCGATCATCGCGCTGGCGGCGTCGGCGATGGTCGCGTCGGCGACGACGCGCGCCACCGGCTCACCGATGACGGTGGACACCGGAAGCGAACCGGGGGATGGATAAGAAGAACCAGTCACGCCGCAATGTTCACGAATCCCCGACCCCATTCCTAGTGACCTCGGTCCTTCGATCGGGTGGCACAGGTAACCAAAGCCGGATCGGTCATGTGACCCCCGGCCCTAGCCGACCTGACCTGGTCGGGCCACGCTGGCGGCAGGCCTTTTTCCCGAAGGGGTCCGGTTATGGGCAGTAGAGGACGTGCGGCGTTGTTCGCTCTGGGCGTCGCCGCACTGGCCGCCGGCGGGATCGCTTGGCTGACCGGCTCGCCCCGACTGGCCGATGCGTGCTGGATGGCGGGCACGTTCTCCGCGATCATCCCGGCGTCGCTGTGGGTGGTGGCTGCGCTGCGCCGCGGCCGGATCGGGGTCGACCTCATCGCGGTGCTGTCGCTGGTCGGCACGCTGCTGGTCGGCGAGTACCTCGCGGGTGCGTTGATCGCCGTGATGCTGTCCGGGGGGCGTGCGCTGGAAGCGGCGGCCGAGCGTCGCGCGTCGCACGATCTGCGCGCGCTGCTCGAACATGCCCCGCGGTTCGCTCGCCGCCGCGACGGGTCGGCGGTGAGCACGATCGGGCTGGACGAGGTGGCGGTCGACGACCTGCTGGTCGTGGGACCCGGCGAGGTGGTACCGGTCGACGGACGCATCGCCAGCACGGCGGCCGTGCTCGACGAGTCGGTCCTGACCGGCGAGTCGCTGGGGGTGGAACGCGCTCGCGGCGAACCGGTGCGCAGCGGCGTGGTCAATGCGGGCGGCGCATTCGAAATGCGCGCCACCGCCACGGCCGACGACAGCGCCTACGCGCAGATCGTGCGGATGGCCGCGGACGCCCGGGCCGAAAACGCGCCTGTGGTGCGGCTGGCCGACCGGTACGCCGCATGGTTCCTGCCGCTGGCGCTGCTGGTGGCCGGTGGTGCTTGGCTGGCCACCGGATCGGCGACGCGCGCCGTGGCGGTGCTGGTGGTGGCGACACCCTGTCCGCTGTTGCTTGCCGCCCCGGTGGCGATCGTGTCCGGCCTGTCGCGCGCCTCGCGTCGGGGCGTGGTGGTCCGCGGCGGCGCGGCGCTGGAGAACCTCGGGCGCGCAAGGACTTTGGTGATGGACAAGACCGGCACGTTGACCATCGGGCAGCCCGTCGTGATCGACGTCGTGACCGCGCCCGGCTGCGACGCCACCGAGGTGCTGCGGCTGGCCGCTTCGGTGGACCAGTATTCCCCGCATGTGCTCGCGCAGGCGATCGTCACCGAAGCCCTCGCGCGCGGCCTGCGGCTGTCGCTACCCACCGACGTGACCGAGCAACCCGGGCGGGGCGTGACCGCCACCGTGGCTGATCGCCGGGTCGAAGTGGGCAAGCTGACCGGCGGCGTGGCCGCGGACTGGGCCCGCTCGGCGGTGAACCGCGCCCTCCTGGACTCCGCCGCCATCGCCTGGGTCTGCATCGACGCGCGACCGGCCGGCGCCGTGCTGCTGCGCGACCCGCTGCGTCGCCACGCGCCACGCACCATGCGCCGGTTGCGCGCCGCCGGGCTACAACGATTGGTGATGCTCACCGGAGACCGCACCGAGCCCGCCCGCGAGGTCGCCGCCGTGCTGGGGCTGGACGAGGTGTACGCGGAACAGAGCCCGGCCGACAAGGTCGCCGCCGTGCGCGCCGAACAAGACCGCGCCGTCACGGTGATGGTCGGCGACGGGGTGAACGATGCGCCCGCGCTGGCCGCGGCCGGCGTCGGCGTGGCGATGGGTGCGCGCGGCGCCACCGCGTCGTCGGAAGCCGCCGACATCGTGTTGACCACCGACCGGCTGGACCGGCTCGCGGACGCGATGGATATCGCCCGGTGGTCGCGCCGCATCGCCGTGCAGAGCGCGGTGGTCGGCATGGGCCTGTCCCTGGCCGCGATGGCCGTCGCGGCGATCGGATGGCTGCCGCCGGCCGCCGGAGCGCTGCTGCAGGAAGCCATCGACGTTGCCGTGATCCTCAACGCGCTGCGCGCGCTGCGCGGCAATCCGTCCCTCGAGATCGATCTGCCGGCACAAACCGAACGGATGCTGCGCCGCTTCGACGCCGAACACGACGAACTGCGCGAGACCATCGCGATGCTGCGGGACGCCGCTGACAGCCTGGTTGTCGCCCCGAACCAGTCTGCGCTGCAAGCGATAACACGCGCGCACCACCTGCTCGTCGAGCGCATCCTTCCCCACGAACGCGCCGAGGAAAGCCAACTCTATCCCGCGCTGGCTTGTCCGCTGGGCACCGGTGAGGCCACCGCCACGATGAGCCGCACCCACGCCGAAATACAACGTCTGTCGGACCGCATCGGCGCCCACCTGGCCCTGGCGCAGAGCCGCGGCTGTATCGCCCCGGACCAGGTCGACGACCTGCTCGCCTGCCTGTACGGCCTGTACGCGCTGCTGCGCCTGCACTTTCTGCAGGAAGAGGAAAACTATTTCACGTTGGGCACCGACGAGCCCGACCGCTCATCCCGCTGACGGCGGGCGGGTCATGAAGGTCCCCTTGAGCTCCAGGCCGTATTCGATGTCGTCGTAGTCCCGGCCCTCGCGCTTACCCTTGCGCGCCCCGGTCGACGGCGGGATCATCATCGGCGGCATCGGGGACGAGGGCATCCCGGATTCCCCCGCCGGCAGCGGGGATACCGCCGACGCGAGTTGCACCGGCGGCTGCGGAGCGGTCAGCATCCCGACCGCGGCGGGCGGCATGATCAGCCTGCCCATCGAAACACCCACGCCCGCCGCGGCCGTGGGCGCCGCCGTAGAACCGACGGCCCTGATCGCGTTGGCCAGGTCGGCGCCGGCCGCCGACAGCGCCGCCTCGCCCTCCGACAAACCCTGGCCCACACTGCTGCCCACGTTCTGCAGCGCCTGCGCCGCATTGGCCTGCGCCAGATAGCTGAGCAGGGTGATGGGGAATCCGCCGGCGATGAACTGGTTCGCGTATTTGTTGGCCAACCCGAACCAGCCCACCTGCGGGTCGAAGCCGCCGGGGGTGCCCAGGATCGACTCCAGGAAATCCCCGATCGGGGTCGAGGCCGCGGGCGCGGCGGCGGTTTGCGCGGCGGCCGCGGCCGGGTTGGCGATCGCGGGCGGCGACACGAACTGCGGCAGCCGCGTGGCCTGCGCCGACGTCGCCGCGTAGCGATACATCGCCGCCGAATTGTTGACCCACATGCCCTCGTACTGGCTGTCGGTCTCGGCGATCGCCACGCTGTTGGTCCCGAGCCAATTGGTGGCCACCAGCCGTGCCAGCCGGGTGCGGTTGGCGGTGACCTGTACCGGGAAAACGACTGTCCGGCAAGCTAATTCGAATGCCATCGCGACGGCCCGCATCGACGAGGCGAGCCGCTCGCACTGCTGTGCGGTGGTGCGCAGCCAGGTGATGTAGGGGTCGACGGCCGAGATCATGGCCATCGAGGACGGGCCCTGCCAGTCCTCGGCCAGCGACGAGAGCACCGTGGCGTAGTCGGGCAGCGCGTCCTCCACCTCGACACCCAGCCTCGCCCAGACCGCCGAGGCCTCGATCAACGACCCGGCGCCCGGCCCCGAGTGGATCAGCGCCGCGGTGATCTCGGGGGGCAGCGTCCCAAAATCCATGACTCAGGCGGTTCTCATGGCGGCCGTCATCCCGCCGAGGGGGGCGGGTGGATCACCGATCCCTTGACCTGCTTGCCGATTTCGAGGTCCTCGGACTTGGGCTGCTTCCTCTTGCGCCAGCCGCTGCCCGCCGAGATGGGCGGCGGCATCAGCGGCGGGAGCATGCCGAACCCGGCCTCCCCGGCGTCGATCGGCGAGGCCGCCGACGCCAGCTGCACGGGGGTCTGCGCTGCGGGCAACAACCCCACCACCGCCGGCGGCGCGGTGAGCTTGCCCATCGACACCCCGACGCCCAGCGACGCCGTCGGCGCCGATCCGGCGCTCCTGATCGCATCGGCCAGGCCGATCTCGGAAGCCCCCAGCGCCGACTCCCCCTCGGCGAGACCCTGACCCACGTCGCTGCCCACGCTCTGCAGCGCCTGGGCGGACGTGCTCTGCGCCACGTAGCTGAGCATGTTGATGGGAAACCCCGACGAGATGAACTGGTTCGCATAGGTATTCGCCAGCCCGAACCAACCCGTGTTGGGGTCGAAGCCGAAGGGGGTGCCCACGATCGACTCCAGGAAATCCCCGATCGGGGTCGAGGCCGCCGGCGCGGCGGCGGCCGGCGCGGCGGTGGCCTGGGCGGCCGTCCCCGCGGGGCCGGCGATCGGGGGCGGCGAGGAGAACCCCGGCAGCTCGGTGGCCTGGTCGGAGGCCGCCTGATAGCGGGTCAGGGCCGCGGAGTTCGTCGCCCACATGCCCTGGTATTCGTCCTCGGCCGCCGCGATCGCCGGAAGGTTGCTGCCGAACCGGTTGGTGGCCACCAGTTGGGCCAGGCGCGTCCTGTTGGCGGTCACCGTCGCAAGCGGAACGACCGCCGAGCGCGCGGCGTTGAACGCCGCCGCGGCGGCCTGCGCCGAGGAAGCCATCAGCTGCGACTGCTGGGCGGTGTCGCGCAGCCACGCGATGTAGGGCTGGACGGCCTGCAGCATCGCCGTCGACGACGGGCCGCTCCACGACTCCGTCAGCGCGGACACCACCGAGGTGTAGGTGCTGACCGTGTTCTCCAACTCGGTGCCCAGGCGCTGCCAGGCGGCGGACGCTTCGACCAGCGAGGCGGCGCCCGGCCCGGAGTGCATGAGCGCGGAGGTCACCTCGGGGGGCAGCGCTAGTACATCCATGGCATTTCACATTCCCCTGTACGGGGAGCGAACCCGGAAATCGCGTTGACGGCGCCGCGATAACTGCTCAAACATTGCGCCTCGACGCCCCACGTGCCGGATCCTTCCCCCGTTGGTAACGGATGAGACGAACGATATACCTGTGGCGCCGGCGGGCGAAGCGGTACGCAGGCTTCGTTGAGCAGCGAGAACGCTCACACGGTGACCGAGGCGCCGCGCCCCACCGTGATGATTCGCTCGGCGAAGCCGCGGCGCTGCATCTCGCCGACGAAGTCGGCCAATGGCGAGGCGAAGACCCCGTAGTCGTTGAAATGGATCGGGATCACCTCCGGCAGCGCGAGCGCCGCCACCAATTCCGCGCCCTGGCGGCCGTCCATGGTCACCGTCAGCCCGAACGGCAGCCGGCGCCCGGCCGGCAGGCGGGTTCCGCCGAGGTGCAGCATCCCGACGTCGATCGCGTCGAAACGGGCGGGAATCTCGTTGAGTTCGTCCACGAGCAGGGTGTCGCCGGACACGTACAGTCGGCGGACCGACTCGTCGGCGTCGACGAATTCCAGCATGGTGCCCATGACCGGCGGCAGCAGCCGCCGTGCCCACACCGGCGCGTGGCGCCCCGGGAGCGACGTGATGTGAATCGTGTTGGCGCCCTTGATGATCGTGTGGCGCTGCCAGGTCGACAACGCGACCGCCTGGTCGAAGCCGCGGTGGCGCAGCCGCTTGGCCGCGTGTGGGGTGGTCACGACCGGAAGCGCGTGGTCGAGCCCCCGCTGGGCCACCCTGTCCCAGTGATCGCCGTGCAGGTGCGACAGCACGATGGCGTCGATCGGCGGCAGTTCCTCGATGCTCAGCGCCGGTTCCTCGAGTCGCCGGGATGCCAGCCCGTAGCCCAGGTACGCGTGCTGCCCGCGGTGCAGGAAATTCGGATCGGTCAACAGCGTCAGCCCGCCGGCAGCGATCAACGTGGTGGCATTGCCGACGAACGTGACGGTGATGTCCATCGCCACGGGCTACCCAGTCGCCGGGTGTTCACGCGCTCAGAATGGCGGCGGATCCTCATCGCCGGTGGGTGGGGCGGGGCCGAAGTAGTCGCCGGTCTCCGATTTTCGGGTCGGGTGGGCTTGGCGGGCTTGGCGGGCTTGGCGGGCTTGGCGGTTGTGGCGGCGTTCGGTGGCCACCCGGTGGGCGCGCTCCTGGGCGCGGGTGCGCCGGCGCCGGGGCATCATGGCGGTGCGCTGGGGGCAGGGCTCGGTGCGCGGCGGCCCTTTGGGTGGCTGGCCGGTGGGCACACACACGCTGGGGAACAGCAGCGCGCTGCCGGGGGTGGTGACGTAGGTGTTCCCGTCGGGCAGCGTCCAGATCACGGTGCCATCGGGCAGTTGCTGATCACGCCACCAACAAAAGGTTTTCAGCAAATGATGCACCTTGCATAGACATTTGAGGTTGCTCGCGTGAGTGGCCCCGCCTCGGCTGTAGGGGATCGTATGGTCGACCTCGCAGCGCGTGGCCGGGCGGTCACAACCCGGCGCCCGACAGGTCAAGTCCCGGCACCGCACGAAGTCGGTCAACCGTCGCGACGGCACGTAGCCCTTCTCCGGGGCCGCGTCGCTGGGGTGCAACAGCGGCACCAGCTTGGCCGATTTGGCGAGCTCGGCGACGAGTTCGGGCGGGATCAGCCCATCGGCGCCGATTTCGGAGCCCGGGGTGGTGCCGTGGCCCTGGACGGTGGCGTGCTCCCCGATGACGTGGATGACCACCGGCCCGGCCGCCGGCTTGGCGCCGGCGGCGCAATCCGACCGTGCGCAGCGACAGCCCAGCCGATCCGCCCCGGCGGCCAGCGCCCCCAGCGCATCGGCGCGGCGCTGCTCGCGGGTGCGCGGATCGTGGCCGCACACGGTGGCCGCCAACGCATCCAACCGCTGATCCAGCGCGTGCGCGTCAACGCTGAACAGGGTGCCGTTGATCTGCGAGATCCCAGATTCGGCCAGATCGCCGATCCAGATCTCGCGATCGCGCTGATGCTTGGCGCGGCGCCGCACCGCATCCCGATCCACTCGGGCGACGATCTTGTCCACCTGCCCGGCCAGCCGGCCCCGCGTCATCGACGGCCAGCGCGCCACATTGGCCGCCAACGCGGTGTCCACCTTGCCCAGCACGTCGCGGTCGGTGACCAGATCGGTGCGATACACCAGGGTTTGAAACACCCGGTAATCGATATCGCCGGCCTTGAACACCTCAGCGACCTTCGGCAGGCGCTCACGCATCGCCCGCGCATAGCGCAACCGGCTGGCGGCCAGGCCCTGGCTGATCCGCAACACCGCCGCGACCTCGGCGGCCACCGCCTCCATCGTGTCGATCGCCCAGTCCTCGGTGTCCGAGCAGCGCGACAGCCGATAGCAAAACAACTCCCCGATCAACGCCAGCTGCGCGGCGGCCTGCCGATTCTCCGCCCGCGACGCCGCAGCGATCCGGTTCAGCAGGGCCGTGGACTGCGCCGTCGTCGACGGATAACGCCGCTCGAACAACTCATCAAAGCGCGCGATCACCGCAGCCCGCGACCCCGGACCCGACTCATCGAACATACGTTCGAGTATAGCGACGCGGACTGACACGCTGTGGCCGCCGGCCCAAGTTGTGGATAAACGGCTGCAGCGCTACGGACCCGTCCGGCCGCTGACGAACTCGCGGCGCGCACCGGTCAGCGGGTCGTCGAACGAGATGCGCTGCGCCAGCAGCCGCAGCGGCGTGCTGAAGTCGTCGGCCGTCACGTCAATCACATAGGGATACAACGGGTCTCCGACGATCGGCACCCCGAGCGAGGCCATGTGCAGGCGCAGCTGGTGGGTGCGTCCGGTGCGCGGCGTCAGGCGGTACAACCCGTCCGGGGAGACGAGCTCCACCAGCGTCTCCGCGTTGGGCGCACCCGGCTCGGTGACAGCCTGTAAACTTCCGCGCCGCTTGATGATTCGGCTGCGCACCACGCGCGGCAGCGCCAGCGAAGGATCGACGGCCGCCCGCGCCAGGTAGGTCTTGGCGACCAGGCCGCGGGCGAACAGCGTCTGGTACGCGCCGCGCACCTCGCGCCGAACCGTGAACACCAGCACGCCCGCCGTCAGGCGGTCGAGCCGATGCGCCGGGCTCAGCTCGGGCAGGCCCAGCTCCCGCCGCAGCCGCACCAGCGCGGTCTGCGCGACGTGGCGCCCCCGCGGCATGGTGGCCAAAAAATGCGGCTTGTCGACCACCACGATGTCGTCGTCACGATGCAGAATCGGCATCTCGAACGGCACCGGAACCTCTTCGCGCAGCTCGCGATACAGGTACACAAACGAACCCGCCGACAGCACCGTCGTCTCATCGACCGCCACCCCGTCGGCGTCGACGACCTCGCGGTCGGCCACCCCGAACCGCGCCGTCAGCTCGGCCAGCACCGGGCCGCCGCGCAGCCGCACCCGCGCGGGGCCGAGCCCGTCGCGCACGGGAAGCGGGGCGGGCCTCAACTGGGCCTCAACTGAGCGGAACCGGCTCGAGGATCTCGGCGCGCGCCTCGGGCGCGCTGGCCCGCAATTCGTCCGCCGACACGTCGTCGGGCTGGGCCTGCGACAGGACCTCGGCCTCCACCCGCGCGGTGTAGTTGGCGACCTCGCGGTCGACGTCGGCGGCGCTCCAGCCGAGCACCGGCGCCACCACCTCGGCGACCTCGCGGGCGCAGTCGACGCCGCGGTGCGAGTACTCGATCGAGATGCGCATCCGGCGGGCCAGGATGTCCTCCAGGTGCAGGGCCCCCTCGGCGGCGGCCGCGTACAGCGCCTCCACCCGCAGGTAGCCCGGGGCCTCCTTGATGGGGCTGAGCAGGTCCGGCGCGTCGGCCGCCAGGGCCAGTACGTCGTCGATCAGCGAACCGTAGCGGTCCAGCAGGTGGCGCACCCGGTACGGGTGCAGACCCTGCAGCGTCGCGACGTGCTCGACCTGGTTGACCAGCGCGAAGTACCCGTCGGCGCCCAGCAGGCTCACCTTCTCGGTGATCGACGGCGCCACCCGGGCCGGGATGAACTGCGCGGCGGCGTCGATCGCGTCGGCGGCCATCACCCGGTAGGTCGTGTACTTGCCGCCGGCGATCGCCACCAGCCCGGGCGCGGGCACCGCCACCGCGTGCTCGCGCGACAGCTTGGACGTCTCCTCGCTCTCGCCCGCCAGCAGCGGCCGCAGCCCCGCGTACACGCCGTCGATGTCGGCGTGGGTGAGCGGCGTGGCCAGCACCGTGTTGACGGTCCCGAGGATGTAGTCGATGTCGGCCTTGGTGGCCGCGGGGTGGGCAAGGTCGAGGTTCCAGTCGGTGTCGGTGGTGCCGATGATCCAGTGGCTGCCCCACGGTATGACGAACATCACCGACTTCTCGGTGCGCAGGATGATCGCGACGTCGCTGACGATGCGGTCCCGCGGCACCACGACGTGCACGCCCTTGGAGGCGCGCACCTGGAACCGCCCGCGCTGCTTGGACAGCGCCTGGATCTCGTCGGTCCACACCCCGGTCGCGTTGACCACGACGTGGCCGCGGACCTCGGTGATCGCGCCGTCCTCGGAGTCGCGCACCCGCACGCCGGTCACCCGATCGCCCTCGCGCAGCAGCGCGACCACCTGGGTGGAGGAGCGCACCACCGCCCCGTAGTGCGCGGCCGTGCGCGCGACCGTCATGGTGTGGCGCGCGTCGTCGACGACGGTGTCGTAGTAGCGAATCCCCCCGATCAGGGACGTCCGCTTCAGCCCCGGGCTCAGCCGCAGGGCGCCGGCGCGGGTCAGATGCTTTTGCGCCGGAACGGATTTCGCGCCACCCAGGCGGTCGTAGAGGAAAATGCCCGCGGCGACGTACGGACGTTCCCAGCAGCGCTTGGTCAGCGGGAACAAGAACGGCATCGGCTTCACCAGGTGCGGCGCCAGCTTGGTCAGCGAGAGCTCGCGTTCGTAGAGCGCCTCGCGGACCAGACCGAACTCCAGCTGCTCGAGGTAGCGCAGCCCGCCGTGGAACATCTTCGACGAGCGGCTCGACGTCCCCGACGCCAGATCGCGGGCCTCGACCATCGCCACCTTGAGCCCGCGGGTGGCGGCGTCCAGCGCGCATCCGGCGCCCACCACGCCGCCGCCGATGACCACCACGTCGAACTGCTCGGCGCCGAGCCGCTCCCAGGCCGCCGCGCGCGTGGCGGGCCCGAGCGTGGAGGCGGGCGGCGACGAATCGGGCACGACGACAGACTCCCATCGGTTACTCGTCGGTAGCGTTTGCTGCACCCAGGCTAGCCGTTTTCGTTCGGGTTTCAGTCCAGATCGTCGTGGGCCATCAACCGGCGCGCGGCCTCGGTGATGGAGCCCGACAGCGACGGGTAGACGGCCAGCGTCTGCGCCAGCTCGTTGACCGTGATGCGGTTCTGCACGGCCACCGCGATCGGCAGGATCAGCTCGGAGGCGATCGGCGCCACCACCACGCCGCCGATCACCACGCCGGTGGACCTGCGGCAGAACACCTTGACGAAGCCCTGCCGCAGCCCCGACATCTTCGCCCGCGCGTTGGTCCGCAGCGGCAGCATGATGGTGCGGGCGGGCACCGAACCGTCGTCGATCATCGACTGCGGCACCCCGACGGCCGCGATCTCGGGCCGGGTGAACACCGTCGCCGCCACGGTGCGCAGCCGGATCGGGCTGACGCCCTCCCCCAGCGCGTGATACATCGCGATGCGGCCCTGCATGGCGGCCACGGACGCCAACAGCAGCAGCCCGGTGCAGTCGCCCGCGGCGTAGATGCCGGGCACCGAGGTGCGCGACACCCGGTCTACCCGCAGGTAGTTGCCGGCGCCCAGCTCGATGCCCACCCGTTCCAGGCCCAACCCGCTCGTGTTGGGCACCGACCCGATCGTCATCAGCGCGTGGCTGCCCTCGACGGTGCGCCCGTCGGTCATCGTGACCAAAACCCCGGCTTCGGTGCGGGTGACCGACTCCGCCCGGGCGTTCTTGACCAGGTTGACGCCCCGTTCGGCGAACGATTCCTCGAGCACCCGCGCGGCGTCGGCGTCCTCGTAGGGCAGCACCCGGTCCCGGCTGGCCGCCACGGTCACCTGCACACCCAGCTCGGTGTAGGCGTGCACGAATTCGGCGCCCGTGACGCCCGAGCCGACGACGACGAGGTGCTCGGGCAGCGCCGCGAGGTCGTAGAGCTGCCGCCAGGTCAGGATGCGCTCGCCGTCGGGCCGGGCCGACGGCAGGACGCGCGGGCTGGCGCCGGTGGCGATGAGCACGACGTCGGCCTCGTACTCGCTGGTGGTGCCGTCGGAATGGGTGGCCTTGACGCGGTGGCGGGCCAGCCCGGGCGTGGGGTCGACGAGCTCGCCCCGGCCCGCGACCACGCGCACCCCCATGCTGTGCAGCTGGGCGGCGATGTCGGCGGACTGCTCGGCGGCGAGCCTCTTGACCCGGGCGTGGATTTGCGGCAACGAGATCTTGGCGTCGTCGATGTCGATGTCGAAGCCCAGCCGCGGCGCCCGGCGCAGCTCGGTGCGCAGCCCGGTGGAGGCGATGAACGTCTTGGACGGCACGCAGTCGTCGAGCACGGCCGCCCCGCCGACGCCCTCGGCGTCGATGACGGTGACGTCGGGAGCGTCGGGCCGCTCCGAGCCTAAGGTCGCGGCGACCAGCGCGGCTTCGTAACCCGCCGGCCCCCCGCCGAGGATTACGATGCGGGTCACCACGCTGCCTAACCTAACCGCGACGAGCGGGGCCCGCGAAACGCTCGGGTGAATAGCGCGCGGCGATGCGGCGTTTAAGCTTTCCCCGTGCCGCTCTACGCCGCGTACGGATCGAACATGGATCCCGAGCAGATGCTCAAGCGCGCACCGCACTCGCCGATGGCGGGTACGGGCTGGCTGCACGGGTGGCGGCTGACGTTCGGCGGCGAGGACATCGGCTGGGAGGGCGCGCTGGCCACGATCGTCGAGGACCCGGGTTCGAAGGTGTTCGTCGTGCTCTACGACATGACGCCGGCCGACGAGTACAACCTCGACCGCTGGGAGGGCTCCGAGTTCGGGGTGCACAAGAAGATCCGCTGCCGGGTGGAGCGCATCTCGTCGGACACCACCACCGACCCGGTGCTGGCGTGGCTGTACGTGCTCGACGCCTGGGAGGGCGGCCTGCCGTCGGCCCGCTACCTCGGCGTGATGGCCGACGCGGCCGAAATCGCCGGCGCGCCAGAGGATTACGTGCACGACCTGCGCACGCGCCCGGCCCGCAACATCGGTCCGGGGACCGGCGCGTAGGAGATCGGAGGCCACGGCGTGTCGTTCGTTTTCGCGGTGCCGGAAGTGGTCGAGTCGGCGGCGGCGGATCTGGCGGGCATCGGCTCGACGATCGCCGCGGCGACGTCGGCGGCGGCGGCCCCGACCACCGGGGTGGTCGCCGCGGCCGCGGATGAGGTGTCCCAAGCCGTCGCGGCGCTCTTCGGCGCGCACGCGGCCGAATATCAGGCGATCAGCGCCGGGGCGGCGGCGTTTCACCGCCAGTTCGTGCAGGCCATGACCGCGGGCGCGGGTTCCTACGCCCTCGCCGAGGCCGCCAACGCCTCGCCGCTGCAGGCCGTCGGCCAGGAGGTGCTCAACGCGGTCAACGCGCCCACCCTCGCGCTGTTCGGGCGGCCGCTGATCGGCAACGGCGCCAACGGGACAACGGTCTCCGGGGTGGGGCAGCCCGGCGGCCCCGGCGGCTTTTTGTACGGCGACGGCGGCAACGGCGGCGCTAGCACCCTGGCCGGCCTGCCCGGCGGCGCCGGCGGGCCCGGAGGGCTGTTCGGCAACGGCGGCGCCGGCGGGGTCGGCGGAACCGGCGGGACGGGGGGCGCCGGCGGGGCCGGCGGGCTGCTGTTCGGC
>NZ_MVHD01000038.1 GCF_002086635.1 Mycobacterium alsense
CCGGTTGCGGCCCCCCCACCGCCGCCCGCGCCGGCGGGGCCGCGGGGGCGGCGGGGGCGCCGCCGCCGGATGCGCCCGACGCGTCCGTGCTGGCGCCGATGCGCGCCAGCTCACCGCCGACCGGCACGGTCGCGTCCTCCTCGGCGGTGATGCTCACCAGGACGCCGGCCACCGGTGAGGGGATCTCGGTGTCCACCTTGTCGGTGGACACCTCCACCAGCGGCTCGTCGACCTGAACCGTGTCGCCCACCTGCTTCAGCCAGCGGGTCACGGTGCCCTCGGCGACCGACTCGCCGAGCTCGGGCATCAGCACGGGCTTGGTGTCCCCGGTGTCGCCGCCCGCGGCTGGCTGCGACGGCCGCGGCGGCTGGGCCGGTGCCGCCGGTTGCGGCTCGGGCTCGGGCTGGGCTTCGGCCGCCGGCTGCGGCTGCGGTTCGGGCTGCGGCTCCGGCTGGGCGGGGGCCGCGGGCTGGGCCTGGGGCGCCTCGCCCGCGTCGCCGATGACGGCCAGTTCGCCGCCGACCTCGACGGTGTCGTCCTCCTGGGCGATGATCTTGGTCAGCACGCCCGCCGCCGGTGACGGAATTTCGGTGTCCACCTTGTCGGTCGACACCTCGACCAGCGGCTCGTCGAGTTCGACCGTGTCGCCTTCCTGCTTGAGCCAGCGCGTGACCGTCCCCTCGGTGACGCTCTCACCGAGTGCGGGCATCTGGACGGAGAAGGCCATCTCGTTTGACTCCTCGATCGCTCGTGGGTCGGGTGGGTCGAACATCTCGCTGGGGCGGCGACGTAGCTATCCAAAACTATCCTGTCACTGCGCCTGCATGCGCACACATCCAGGGCGGACCGAGCTGTTGCTACGGTGTGGCCACGCAGTCAGAGCGGGAGGTCCGATGCAGGCGCTACAGCAGGTACCCGAGCGGTTCGTCGACAGCAGCGACGGCGTGCGCATCGCCGTCTACGAGGAGGGCAACCGCGAGGGCCCGACCGTCGTGCTGGTGCACGGGTTCCCCGACTCGCACGTGCTGTGGGACGGCGTCGTCCCGCTGCTGGCCGAGC
The DNA here is from genome assembly GCF_002086635.1 of Mycobacterium alsense. GTDB lineage: Bacteria > Actinomycetota > Actinomycetes > Mycobacteriales > Mycobacteriaceae > Mycobacterium > Mycobacterium alsense. The sequence goes on from NZ_MVHD01000038.1 coordinate 1,060, forward strand.
GGTTTCGCGTCATCCGCTACGACAACCGCGGCGTCGGCATGTCCTCGGTCCCCAAGGCGGTCTCCGCCTACGCCATGCCGCGCTTTGCCGACGACTTCGCCGCCGTGATCGGCGAGCTCAGCCCCGGCACCCCCGTGCATGTCCTGGGCCACGACTGGGGGTCGGTCGGCGTCTGGGAGTACCTGACCCGCCCGGGTGCGGCGGACCGGGTCGCCTCGTTCACGTCGGTGTCGGGCCCAAGCCAGGACCAGCTCGTCGACTACATCTTCGGCGGCCTGCGGCGGCCCTGGCGCCCGCGCCGCTTCCTGCGCTCGCTCACCCAGGCGCTGCGGCTCACCTACATGGCGCTGTTCTCGGTCCCGGTCCTGGCGCCGCTGTTCCTGCGGCTGGCGCTGTCGATCCCCGCGCTGCGCCGCAACGCCGTCGACAACATCCCCGACGAGAAGATCCACCACTCGGACCAACTGCCCGGCGATGCGGCGCGTTCGGTAAAGACCTATCCCGCCAATTACTTTCGCTCGTTCGCGCGCAAGCGGCCGGTTCCCGTCGTCGACGTGCCGGTGCAGCTGATCGTCAACACCGAAGACAAGTACGTCCGCCCGTACGGGTACGACGAGGCCGCCCGCTGGGTCCCGCGGTTGTGGCGCCGCGACATCAAGGCCGGTCACTTTTCGCCGATGTCGCACCCGCGGGTGATGGCGGCCGCGGTGGCCGACTTCGCCGACCTGGCCGAGGGCAAACGGCCGAGCCGCGCGATGCTGCGCGCGCAGGTCGGGCGTCCCCGCGACTACTTCGGCGACACCCTGGTGTCGGTCACCGGGGCGGGCAGCGGCATCGGGCGGGCGGCCGCGTTCGCCTTCGCGCGCGAGGGCGCCGAGCTGGTGGTCAGCGACGTCGACGAGGCCACCGTCAAGGAGACCGCCGCCGAGATCGTCGCGCGCGGCGGCGTCGCGCACGCCTACGTGCTCGACGTGTCCGACGCTGATGCCGTCGAGGCGTATGCCGAGCGGGTCAGCGCCGAGCACGGGGTGCCCGACATCGTCGTCAACAACGCCGGCATCGGCGCGGCGGGGAGCTTCCTGGACACCCCGGCCGAGGAATGGGACCGCGTGCTCGACATCAACCTGGGTGGCGTGGTCAACGGCTGCCGGTCCTTCGGCCGGCGGCTGGTCGAGCGCGGTACCGGCGGCTACATCGTCAACGTGGCCTCGATGGCCGCCTACGCCCCGCTGCAGTCGCTGAGCGCGTACTGCACGTCGAAGGCGGCGACCTACATGTTCTCCGACTGCCTGCGCGCCGAGCTCGACGCCGCCGGGATCGGGCTGACCACCATCTGTCCCGGCGTCATCAACACCAACATCATCAGCACCGCCCGCTTCCATGCGGCCGGGGGCAAAGACGACACCATCGACGACCGCCGCGGCCAGATCGGTCGGATGTTCGCGCTGCGCCACTACGGGCCGGACAAGGTCGCCGACGCGATCCTGTCGTCGGTCAAAAAGCACAAGCCGATCCGCCCCGTCGCGCCGGAGGCCTATGCGTTGTACGGCCTTTCGCGCCTGGCGCCACAGGCGCTGCGCAGCACCGCCCGGGTGCGGGTCATCTAGCCATCGATCCTGCGCTCGGATCGCGGATTGGCGGGCGATACGACGTGCCGGCCGCAGTCTCGGCGGACTAGCGGGTGCCCGCCACCGGCCCGTCCGCGCCGACGCCCCGGCGACGCCCCACCAGCAGCGCGCCGCCGACCGCGACGATCCCGATGACCGCCAACGGGATCGTCCAGCTGCGCCTGCCGTTGACCGACGACTGGCATTGCGCCACGTAGTCGTTGTGCGGGAGCACCTGGTTCAGGATCGGGATGTTGGCGCCGTTCTTGTCGTTGGCGTTGCGCGCGCTGGAGTAGTCCGCGGCGATGCCGTTGCCGCACGAGACCGAATTGCCGTTGCCGTCCGACACCGACACCGGGACCAGCAGCCCGATGATGCCGGCCAGCAGGAGCGCGGCGCCCGCCGCCACGATCAACCGTCGCATTGTCACAATTGGCCTCCTGTCAAATGCGGGTCGTACCGCCTCCAGTAGCCAAAGGCCGCGTCGGTTAAACCCGGGGCCCGGGGCGGCGGCGCATGGTTTCGCGGCTCCCGGGTATCCGTGGGACCACAGCCGCTGCGAAAGGAACTTTGACAATGACGCGTGAGATGGCCGCGACCCGCGAAGTGCGGGCGACCCGTCAGCAGATTTGGGACACGATGGCCGACGGGTGGACGTATTCGCAATGGGTGGTGGGCAACAGCCGCACCCGCGCGGTGGACCCGCGCTGGCCGGAGCCCGGCTCGGCGATCAAGCACTCGATCGGGGTGTGGCCGCTCGTCATCAGCGACGAGACGGTGGTCGAAAGTTGCACGCCCGGTGAGGAACTCGTGTTGCACGCGGGCCTGGGTCCGCTGGGCGGCGCCCGGATCACGATGCTGCTCAGCGACATTCCGGGCGGCGGCTGCCGGATCGAGATGATCGAGGTACCGGCCTCCGGGCCGATGAAATTCATCCCCGACCGGCTGGCCCTCGCCGCGGTCTACCCGCGCAACCGCGAGTGCCTGCTGCGGCTGACCGCGCTTGCCGAACGGCTCGACCCGAGCCAGGTCAAGTAGGGGATGGCCGGCGAGACGACCGACGCCGTCGTAATCGGGGCCGGACACCACGGGCTGGTCGCCGCGGCGATGCTGGCCGACGCGGGCTGGGACGTGCTCGTGCTCGAGGCGCAGCCCGAGCCCGGCGGGGCCGTGCGCAGCGCCGAACTGACCCCGGGCTACATCACCGACCTGTTCAGCTCCTTCTACCCGATGACGCTCGCGTCCCCGGCGATCGCGGCGCTGCGGCTCGAAGATCACGGGCTGCGGTGGTCGCACGCGCCCACGGTGGTGGGCCATCCGCGCGCCGCAACCGACGACGACCCGCCCGTGATCTACCGCGACCTCGCCCGCACCGCAGCGGATTTGGCGCGGCGCGAGCCGTCCGACGGCGACAACTGGTGGCGCGCCGTGGAATTGTGGCAGAAAATCAAAACGCCGCTGATGGACGCGATGCTGGCGCCGTTTCCGCCGGTGCGCCCGCTGATCCGGCTGCTGCTGAAGCTCGGCACGTCCGACGCGGTGCGGCTCGCGCGGTTGATGGTTCAGCCCGCCAACACCATGGTGGACCAGTTGTTCGACGGGGAGGCGCCGCGAGTCCTCTTGCTGGGCAACGCGATGCACGCCGACGTGCCCCCGGACGCGCCGATCAGCGGCGCCATGGGGTTCTTGATGACGATGCTGGCCCAGGACGGCGGCTGGCCGGTGCCCGTCGGCGGCTCGGGCCAACTGACGGCGGCCCTGGTGTCGCGCGCCCGCTCGGCGGGCGCGCGAATCGACTGCGACGAGAACGTTTCTCGCATCCTGGTGCGCGGCGGCCGGGCGGTCGGGGTGACCACCGCCGGCGGGCGGACGGTTCGGGCGCGCCGCGCGGTCGTCGCCGACGTGACGGCGCCGCGGCTGTTTTGCGACATGCTGCCCGCCGACGCGGTGCCGGCCGGGCTGCGGCGGGAGCTCGAGCACTTCGTCTGGGATCCGCCGGTGGTGAAGGTCAACTACGCGCTCGGCTCACCCATCCCGTGGCGGGCGAAAAGCCTGCGAAATTCCGGCACCGTCCACCTGGGGGCCGACGGCCACGGGCTGGTCCGCTGGATGGCCGACCTGAACACCCGGGTGGTGCCCGACCGCCCGTTCCTGCTTTTGGGCCAGACCACCACCGCCGACCCGAGCCGGTCGCCGCCGGGCACCGAAAGCGTCTGGGCCTACACGCATTTGCCGCGCAACGTCGCCGACGACACCGCCGCCGAGCGGCTCGCCGCGTCGGTGGATCGGGTCATCGAGGAGCACGCCCCGGGCTTCGGCTCGGCGGTGATCGAGCGGTTCGTGCAACGCCCGTCGGACCTGGAGGCCAGCGACGCGAACCTGCACCTGGGCGCGCTCAACGGCGGCTCCGCGCAGCTGCCCCAGATGCTGATCTTTCGCCCGGCGCCGGGGATGGGCCGGGCCGAAACCCCCATCGAGGGCCTGTATCTGGGCAGCGCGTCGGCGACGCCGGGCGGATCCGTGCACGGGGCCTGCGGCCGCAACGCGGCCAACGCCGCGCTGGCCGCCGCCGGCGTGCTCGGCTGGCCGCGCCGCAAGCTGGGCGGCGCGGTGCTCGCGCGCCTGACGAGGTAGCCGCGCGGTCAGCCGTTCACTAACCCTTTTCGCAGATGTCCTCCAGCATCGCGAACAGCGTGCGGGTCGGCACCCCGGTCGCGCCCTTGGGGGTGTAGCCCCACGGGCTGCCGGTGTTGTAGGCGGGGCCGGCGACGTCGATGTGGGCCCAGCTGACGCCGTCGGCGACGAACTCGCGCAGGAACACCCCGGCGACCAGCATGCCGGCGAAGCGCTGCCCGCTGATGTTCGACAGGTCGGCGACCGTGGACTTCAAATCGTCCTTGAGCTCGTCGGGCAGCGGCATCGGCCAGCCGTTCTCGCCCACCCGCTGCGACACGGCCGCGACCCGGTCGCGGAACTCGTCGCTGCCCATCACCCCCGGGATCCGGGCGCCCAGGGCCACGGTCTGCGCCCCGGTCAGCGTGGAGGTCTCCATCAGGTAGTCCGGCTCGTCCTCGCACGCCCGCACGATGGCGTCGGCCAGGATGAGGCGGCCCTCGGCGTCGGTGTTCTGCACCTCGACCGTGGTCCCGCCGTACTGGGTCAGCACGTCGCCGGGGCGCTGCGCCGTCGCCGAGGGCATGTTCTCGGCCATCGGGACCGTCGCGATGACGTCGATGGGCAGCCGCCGCTGGGCGGCCAGCGCGGCGGTCGCGATGACGGCGGCCGCGCCGCCCATGTCGGAGGTCATGTGGTGCATCGACGCCGCCGGCTTGATCGAGATCCCGCCGGTGTCGAACGTGATGCCCTTGCCCACCAGCGCCACCCGCTTGGCCTGCTTGGGCTTCTTGGCGAGCTTCGAGCCGCGATGGATCAGCCGCACCAGCCGCGGCGGGCGCGACGACCCCTGGCCGACGCCGATCACCCCGCCGTAGCCGGCCTTGTGCAGCGCCTTGTCGTCGAGCACCTCCACCTCGAGACCGACGGACTCTCCCAAAGCCTTTGCGCGCTTGGCGAATTCGCCGGGAAACAGGTGGCTCGGCGGGGTGTTGACGAAGTCTCGGGCGGTGGCGACGGCGGTCGCGACCGCCGCACCGTGCGCGGCTTGGTCCTTGGCATCCTTCGCGCCGGACAGCACGGTAATGGAGCGCAGCCCCTTGTCTTTCGGCGCGGTCTTGTCGCTGCGGAACTCGGTGAAGCGGTAGCTGCCCAGGATCAACCCCTCCACGACCGCCGAGCAGACGTCGTCGCCCGGCAGCCCGGCCAGCGTGGTGATCACGGCCTCGGCGCTGCCGAGCGAGCGCGCCGCCGCCCCGGCGGCGCGGCGGATGGTCTCGGCCGGCCACTCCGGGCGCGGCTTGCCCAGCCCGATCGTCAGCACGCTGGCCACCGGCAGCGACGACACCACCAGCCGGTGCACCTGTTCGCCGGCGCCGGTGGCCTGAAGCGCCCGCAGGCCGGCATCGATCTCGGCGACCGCGTCGGCCGACAGGAACGGGCCGGCCGCGGAGACGACCGCGCCCGGCTTGTCTTCGTCGCCGGTCGAGACGACCGGCACCAGCAACACCGCGGAACCCACGCCCCGTTTGGGCAGCGAGACGGCGACCTGAACGGACGGGACGGCGGGGGCCTGGTAGCCCGGTTCGGTGCTCACGGCAAACCACCCTAGTCAGTGGACCGCGACCTTACCCGGCGGCGCCCCCTCGGCGCAGGTCGAAGGCGGTCACCGGCTCGTCAAAACCCTTGAGCGCCAACGGTCCTTGCGCGACCGCGGGCCAGTCCGGCAATTCCTCGCGCAGCTCCGCCGCGGCCAGGACCTGGCCCGGCGCCGCGGCCGCCACCAGCCGCGCGGCCAGGTTGACCGGGACGCCGAAGTAGTCGCCGTTGATGGCCAGCGCCGTGCCATAGGCCAGGCCGGCACGCACCTGCAGGCCCTCCTCGCGCGCCCGCGGATGGTCGACGAGATCGATCGCGGCCCGCGCCAGCCCCTCGGGCGACGAGCACACCCACATCACGGCGTCGCCGATGAACTTGACCACCCGGCCGCCGTCGGCGTGCACCACGTCGGCGACGGTGGCGCCGAATTCGGTGAGCAGCTCCGACAGCTGCGCGGGGCTCAGCGCCTGGGTCAGCGCGGTGAAGCTGGACAGGTCCGCGAAACCGATGCCGCACTCGACGCTGGACGACGTGTCGCGCAGCACCCCCTCGAAGTGGGTGCGGGCGCTGGTCAGGTGATGCCGGTGCACGACGTCCATCAGGACCCCGAGGCGGGGCACGAACTCGGCGACCGACCGGTAGGCCTGCGCCGTGGCGAGCTCGTCGTGGGTGTAGTTCATCTGGATGTGCGGCGTCCCGGCGCGGACCATCGACGTCTCGGCCTCGGCCAGCCGGGCCATCGCGGCGCCGAGCACCCGCAGCAGGCCGAAGGCGCCGTCCTCGCCGGCCACCGCCCTGAACGCGACCCAGGTCGCCAGGGCGTCGACGTCGGCCTGGCTCAGCGCGGGCACGTCGGGCCCGGCGACGGTCAGGCCGAGCAAAGCCCACGCGTGCGCCACGTCCTCGGGCGACAGCCCGAGTTGCTCGGCGGCGGATTGCATCGTGTGGATCGGACGTCCCGACCAGGCCAGGACGTCGCCGGCCAGCCCGAACAGCCGCCCGCGGCGCTCGGCCTCCGCCATGTCGTCGACGCTGAAGCCGAGCCCGTCGAGGTACTTGATCAGGTCGGCCCGCTCGCGGGCGTTCGCGATACCCGCGGCCTCGAGCTCTCCGAAATCCAAGGAGTCGGCCACCTACCAAAGTGTGCCAGCCGGCGCGCCGATTAGGGTAAGGCGTCGTGACCGAGCTGCAGCACGGACCGCTGGACGATCGCCATCGCGAATTGGGCGCGAACTTCGCCGAGTTCGGCGGCTGGTCGATGCCGGTGTCCTACGCCGGCACGGTCAGCGAACACAACGCCACCCGAAACGCGGTCGGCCTGTTCGACGTCAGCCACCTGGGCAAGGCGCTGGTGCGCGGGCCGGGCGCGGCCCGATTCGTCAACGCCGCGCTGACCAACGACCTGGCCCGCATCGGGCCGGGCCAGGCGCAATACACGTTGTGCTGCACCGAATCCGGCGGCGTCATCGATGATTTGATCGCCTACTACGTCGCCGACGACGAGATCTTCCTGGTGCCCAACGCCGCCAACACCGTGGCGGTGGTCGACGCGCTGCGCGCGGCCGCCGGCGCCGGTTCGGGGGCCGGCCTGACCATCACCAACGAGCATCGCTCGTATGCGGTGCTGGCCGTGCAGGGCCCGCGGTCGGCGGAGGTGCTCGGCGCGCTGGGGCTGCCGCACGACATGGACTACATGGGTTACGCCGACGCGACCTACGCGGGCGTGCCGGTGCGCGTGTGCCGCACCGGCTACACCGGGGAGCACGGCTACGAGCTGCTGCCGCCGTGGGACGACGCGGGCGTGGTGTTCGACGCGCTGATCGACGCGGTGGGCGCGGCCGGGGGAGAGCCCGCCGGGCTGGGAGCGCGCGACACGCTGCGCACCGAGATGGGCTATCCGCTGCACGGGCACGAGCTTTCGCTCGACATCTCACCGCTGCAGGCCCGGTGCGGCTGGGCGGTCGGCTGGAAGAAGGACGCGTTCTTCGGCCGCGACGCGCTGCTGGCCGAGAAGGCGGCCGGGCCGCGCCGGCTGCTGCGCGGGCTGCGGATGGTCGGCCGCGGGGTGTTGCGTCCCGGGCTGACCGTGCTGGCCGGCGACAGACCGGTCGGTGTCACCACCTCCGGGACGTTCTCGCCGACGCTGCAGGCCGGCATCGGGCTGGCGCTGATCGACACCGACGCCGGAATCGAGGACGGCCAGCGCATCACCGTCGACGTCCGCGGCCGCCCCGCCGAGTGCGAGGTGGTCCGCCCGCCGTTCGTCGCCGCGAAAACCCGCTAGTCGCCCGGGGTTGGCGTGGCAAAAATCCAGTGGCGCACGGATATAGAATCGGCGGCATGACCAGCGGCTCGCTCGAGTTCACCGTTGCGCGCACGTCCAATCCCGCGACCGACGCACAGCGCGAATCAGTCCTGGCCGAGCCGGGTTTCGGCAAATACTTCACCGACCACATGGTGTCGATCGACTACACCGACGGCAAGGGTTGGCACGACGCGCGTGTCGTGCCCTACGGCCCGATCGAGCTGGACCCGTCGGCGCTGGTGCTGCACTACGCGCAGGAGGTATTCGAGGGCCTCAAGGCCTACCGCTGGGCGGACGGGTCGATCGTGTCGTTTCGCGCGGAGGCCAATGCGGCCCGGATGCGATCGTCGGCGCGCCGGCTGGCGATTCCCGAACTGCCCGAAGGCCTGTTCGTCGAATCCCTTCGCCAGCTCATCGCCGTCGACAAGGCCTGGGTGCCGCCGGCCGGCGGCGAGGAGGCGCTGTATCTGCGTCCGTTCATTTTCGCCACCGAGTCCGGTCTGGGGGTGCGGCCGGCCAAGCAGTACCGCTACCTGGTGATCGCCTCCCCGGCCGGCGCCTACTTCAAGGGCGGCATCAGCCCCGTCACCGTCTGGGTGTCGACGGAATACGTGCGGGCCAGCCCGGGCGGCACCGGCGCCGCCAAGTTCGGCGGGAACTACGCCGCCTCGCTGCTCGCCCAGGCCGAGGCGGCCGAAAACGATTGCGAGCAGGTGGTCTGGCTGGACGCCGTCGAACGCCGCTACGTCGAGGAGATGGGCGGCATGAACATCTTCTTCGTGCTCGGCAGCGGTGGATCGGCGCGCCTGGTCACCCCCGAGCTGTCCGGCTCGCTGCTGCCCGGCATCACGCGAGATTCGTTGCTGCAGTTGGCAATCGACGCCGGATTCGCCGTCGAGGAACGCAAGGTCGATATCGACGAGTGGCAGAAGAAGGCCGCCGCCGGCGAGATCACCGAGGTGTTCGCGTGCGGCACGGCGGCGGTCATCACCCCGATCGCGCGGGTGAAGTACGGAGAGTCCGAATTCACCATCGCCGACGGGCAACCGGGCGAGGTCACGATGGCGCTGCGCGACACGCTCACCGGGATCCAGCGGGGCACGTTCGCCGACACCCACGGCTGGATGTCCCGGCTGGGCTGACAGCGAATTGCCCCGCCGATTGGACGCCCAGCGCCCGGCCGCCCCGCGCTGGGCGCCGTCGGCGATCCTGGTGGCGGCCACCGCGGCCTGGGCGACGGCGTTTGGTCTGGTCCAGCTGGTCCGGATGCGCAGCGGCCAGCCCGGCTACATCGACGCGCTGGTCTACCGCGCCGGGGGCCACGCGCTGCTCGCCGGCCACCCGCTCTACGCCCCGGACTTCGCGGCGGTCAACCACTCGCCGGGCGGGCTGCCCTTCACCTATCCGCCGTTCGCCGCGCTGCTGTTCGTCCCGCTGGCGATCGTGCCCGCGGGCGCGGCGATCGCCGCGCTCGTGGTCCTCAACGCCGCCGCCTGCGCGGGCCTGTTCGGCATCCTGCTCGCCGCCGCGCACGACCGGTGGGACCGCCTGCGGGGCCGGCGCTGGTTGACGGCGCCGACGTCGGCCAGGGCCGCGACCGTCGCGCTGGCCGCGGCGATGGTCTTCGCGCTCAGCACCCCGGTCCAGGGCAACTTCACCTACGGACAGCTCGACCTGATCCTGGCCGCCGCGGTGGCGGTCGACGTGCTGGCGCCTTCGACGCCGTGGCCACGCGGGCTGCTGGTCGGCCTCGCCGCGGCGGTCAAGCTGACCCCCGCGGTGTTCATCGGCTATTTCCTGGTGACCCGGCAGTGGCGGGCGCTGGCCGTGTCGCTGGGCGCCGCGGCGTTCGCGGTGCTGGCCGGTTGGCTGGTGGCGCCCTCGGACACCGTGCGCTACTTCACCGAGACCGCCTTCGACCCCGCGCGCATCGGCCAGCTGCGGTTCGCGTCCAACCAGTCGCTGCGCGGGGTCATCGAGCGCATCCCCGCCCTCGACCCGGTGCGGGGCCCCGTCGCGGCGGGCGCGACGCTCGCGGTGCTGGCCCTGGCCGTCGTCGCGATCGCGGTCAACCGGCGCTCCGGGGACACGGTCGCGGCGCTGCTGTCCGCCGCGTTCATCGGCCTGCTCTGTTCGCCGGTGTCGTGGGGTCATCACTGGCTGTGGCTGTCGGCGGCGGCCGTATACGCGCTGACGCGCTGGGCGGCGGCCGGCGGCGCGGCGAACCTGGTCGCCGGGGTCGCCACGGCCGCGGTGGTGCTGGTCCCGCCCTGGCTCTTCCTGCCGCACGACAACGGCCGGGAGCGGCTGTGGAGCGGGTTCGAACACCTGATGGGCGGCGCGTGGGCGCTCACCGCTCTGGCGCTGCTCGCGTGGTTCGCGACGCCGCGCAACCTCGTCAGCCCACCCGCGCCAGACCCGCCAGCGCCACCGCGCTCACCGTCGTGGTCAGTTCGATCGCGGCGCCCAGCACGTCGCCGGTGATGCCGCCGAACCGGCGCACGCAATGCCCCACCAGGGCCGCGCCGCCGGCCACCGCCGCCAGCACCGCCGCCGGCCCCTGCCACGGCCGCGGCCCGGCCGCCAGCGCAACCGCCAGCAGCGCCACCAGCCACGCGGCCACGACCGGCGCGGGCTGGCTGCCGGCCACCCGGGCGCCCAGCGCGCTGCCCTCGGCCGCGGGCACCGAGCGGCGACAGGCCAGCACCGCGGCGACCCGCCCGGCAAAGACCGCCAGGAGGACGTCGGCCGGTGTCAGCGCGGAGAAGGCCAGCCCCTGCAGCAGGATCACCAGCACCACCGCCGCCACCCCGAACGGGCCGGTCGATCCGTCGCGCATCACCGCCAGCGCGCGCCGCGGCGGGCCGTAACAGCCCAGCCCGTCGGCGGTGTCGGCGACGCCGTCGATGTGCAGCCCCCGGGTCGCCAGCAGCAGCGCCGCCACGGCGAGCAGGCCGGGCAGCGGGCTGGACACACCGAAAACCCAAGCGCCACACCAGGTCACGCCCGCGGCCAGCGCGCCCAGCGCGGCACCGACCACGGGCAGCGCGGTCATCGCGCCCCGGCCCATCGGCGCGCGCAGTGACCCCGGTACGGGCAGCACCGTGCCGAACGCGAAAGCCGTTGCCACAGAGCGCATCACGGAGGCGGGGTGGGGGAGGGCCCGGCTACCCCGGCCTCGGAAAAGGTCGCCATCGACGACAGGGCGGCCACCGCGGCGCGCAGCACCGGCAGCGCGACCGCGGCCCCGGTTCCCTCGCCGAGCCGCATGCGCAGGTCCAGGATCGGGTCCAGCTCGAGGGCGGCGAGGGCCAACTGATGGCCCGGCTCGGGGGACCGGTGACCGGCCCGCCACCAGTGCCGGGCGCCGGGCGCCAGCCGTTCGGCGACCAACGCGGCGGCGGTCACCGCCATGCCGTCGAGCAGCAGCGGGGTGCGCCGCACCGCGGCCTGCGCGCAAAAGCCGGCCATCGCCGCCAGATCCGCCCCGCCGCCGCAGCGCAGCAGCCCGACCGGGTCGGGCAACACCGCCCGCGCCCGGAACAGGGCGTCGCGCACCGCCGCGGTCTTGCGCGCCCAGCCCGCGTCGTCGATCCCCGTCCCCCAGCCGACCACCGCGACCGGCTCGTTGTTCGTCAGCGCCGCCACCAAAACCGCCGCGGCCGTGGTGTTTCCGATCCCCATGTCGCCCGCGATGAGCAAGTCGGCTCCGGCGTCGACCTCCTCGTCGGCGATGGCCCGCCCCGCGGTGAGCGCGGCCGCCGTCTCGTCGTCGGACAGCGCGTCGCCCACCGTGATGTCGTCGCTGCCGCGCCGCACCTTGTGCGCGCCGATGCGCTCCGAGGCCGCCTCGGCGTCGACGGCCAGGTCGGCGAGTCGCACCGTCGCGCCGGCCACGTTCGCCAGCACGTTGATCGCCGCGCCGCCGGCGTCGATGTTCGCGACCATCTGGGCGGTGACCTCCGGCGGGTAGGCCGACACCCGCGCCCGCGCGACGCCGTGGTCGCCCGCGAAGACCACCACCCGGGCGCGCTCGAATTGCCTTGGCGGGCAACGCCCCTGGCACGACGCGACCCACGCCGACAGGTCCTCGAGGCGGCCCAGCGCGCCGCGCGGCTTGGTCAGCGTGTCCTGGCGGGCGCGGGCGGCGGCGGCGGCGCCCGCGTCGGGCGGCGGCACTGGCGCGAATTCCATCACGCCCCCGGCGGTTTGATCTGCACGGCCTGCCCGGCCACCACCAGCACCACGCGATCGCACGCCGCCGCGACCCGCTGGTTAAGGCAGCCCAGTTCGTCGGCGAAGCGGCGCCCCGACGCGGTGGCCGGCACCACGGTCAGCCCGACCTCCGGGCTGACCAGCATCAGCGTGGAACCGAATTCGCCGATGGCGGCGACCATCTCGGCGACGGGCGCCGCCCCCGACCCGCCGGCCCAGCCGTTGTTGCGGTCCAGCGCGCCGGTGAGCCAGCCGCCGAGGTCGTCGACGAGCGTGGGGGTGCCCGGCGACCGCCGCAACTGCGCCGCGACGTCGTCGGTTTCGACCGTCGACCAATGCGCGGGCCGGCGCTCGCGGTGGCCCGCGATCCGGGCCGCCCACGCCGGGTCGTTCCCGCCCGGCGGCGCGGGGGCGAGATAGCGCACCGGCTGGCCGGGCGGCAGCGACGTGGCGATGGCCTCCTCGGCCCAACGGGACTTGCCCGACCTGATCCCGCCGAGCACCAGGGTGCGCACCGGGATCAGAGGGCTCTCAGGCGCCGGTCAATCAACACTGCTGCCGCGCTCGACTAGGGGCCGGGGCGCCCGCATGCGGCGCAGTTGCGACGCCCGGCCCGCGGCGTAAAGGCCCAGCTTCCAACGGCTTTCGGTGTTGTCCGGGAACTTCGCGTCGACCAGCCTGCTGACCTTGCGCCCCAGGATGAGCCCGTCGACGGTCATGACGAGCATCAGCACCAGCATCGCCGGAGACGCGTACAGCTGCAGCTGCGGGACGCCGAACGACATGAACAACAGCAGCAGGGTCGCCGGCATGAACAGCCCGAGGACGTTGCGCCGCGAGTCCACCACGTCGCGCACGTAGCGCCTGATCGGTCCCTGGTCGCGCGGCAGCAGGTACGCCTCGTCGCCGGCCAGCATGCGCTCGCGGCGATCGGTCATCCGCGCGCGGCTGGCGGCGCGCTCGGCCCGCCGTTCCTCGCGGCTGAGTTTGGGGCCGGCCAGCGATTTACGCCGGGCCCGGGCCTCCGACGCGGTCATGGGCGCCGGCGCGACCGGGCCCTTCTTCGCGTTGCGGCGGGCTTCGCTGCGCTTCGGTGTGGGCCGGCCCTTGGGGCCGGTCCGGGTCGACCGCGGTGAGCCCCCGGCCGCGCCGCCGGCATCGCCCGGCACCGCCCCCTCGAGGTCGCCCTGCCGACCGTCCTCCCGGCTCCTCCTGCGGCCCATTAGCTTCACAGTGGCCAGGTTACTTCGGCCCAAGACGGCCCGGTAACGGCCCCGCAAGGCATTGTTATTAGCCATGCGCCAGCCCGGCGCTTGGACCTACGCTTACGGTGATGAACGGCTACCTGTGATGGATGACGGCACGATGGCATCGGATGACGCTGCCGATGTCCTTGCGCCCGGGCGGCTTCGGCTGCCGGCCATGCAGGTCCTGGTCGCCCCGGATTGCTACGGGGACAGCCTGTCGGCCGTGGAGGCCGCCGCCGCGATCGCGACCGGCTGGACCCGATCGCGTCCGGGCGACCGGTTCACCGTGGCGCCCCAGTCCGACGGCGGCCCCGGTTTCGTCGAGGTGCTGGCCAGCCGGCTGGGGGAGAAGCGTTCGCTGCGGGTGTACGGGCCGCTGGGGGAAACGGTGGAGGCCAAGTGGGTGTTCGACCCCGCCTCGTCGACCGCGTACCTGGAATGCGCGCAGGCCTGCGGCCTGAACCTGCTCGGCGGCCCGCCCACCCCGGAGACGGCGGTGGCCGCCGACAGCAGCGGCGTCGGGCAGCTCATCTACGAGGCGTTGCGGGTCGGGGCGACGCGGATCGTGGTCGGGCTGGGCGGCAGCGCGTGCACCGACGGCGGGAAGGGCATGATCACCCAGCTGGGCGGCCTGCAGGAGGCTCGGCACCGAATGACCAACGTGGACCTGATCGCCGCCTCCGACACCGAATACCCGCTGCTGGGCCCGTGGGGCGCGGCGCGGGTGTTCGGGCCGCAGAAGGGCGCGGACACCGCCGCCGTCGCCGCGCTCGAGGTTCGCCTCGAGGCGTGGGCGCTCGAGCTGGAGGCCGCGGCCGGCCGGGACGTGAGCTCGGAGCCGGGCGCGGGGGCCGCCGGCGGCATCGGGGCCGGGCTGCTCGCGCTGGGCGGCCGGTGCGAGTCGGGCGCGGCGATCATCGCCGAACACACCCACCTGGCCGAGGAGCTGGAGGTCGCGGACATGATCGTCACCGGCGAGGGCCGGTTCGACGAGCAGTCGCTGTTCGGCAAGGTGGTGGGGTTCATCGCGGAGTCGGCGCGCCCGCTGGGGATCCCGGTGATCGTCCTGGCCGGGCAGGTCGGCCTGGAAAATTCCGCGGTGCGCTCCTCGGGCATCATGTCCGCGCTGTCGATCGCCGATTACGCCGGTTCGGTGCGGTTGGCGCAGGCCGACGCGGCCAACCAGCTGATGGGTCTGGCGTCCGAGGTGGCGGCGCGGCTCGGGAATAGCGGTCCGGCAGGGTACCGTTGAGGGAGTGGGTTTTACCCGGGCAGCGGAGCCCCACCGGACAGCCCCACCCAGACGACGATTTCCGCGAGGCACGTAGGAGAAAGCAATGACGGTGCAAAACGAGTCGACCGCCAAGACCCACGGCGTGATCCTGACCGAATCCGCGGCCGCCAAGGCGAAGTCCCTGCTGGACCAGGAGGGCCGTGACGACCTGGCGCTGCGCATCGCGGTGCAGCCCGGCGGATGCGCCGGCCTGCGCTACAACCTTTTTTTCGACGACCGGACGCTCGACGGCGACCTGACCGCGGAGTTCGGCGGCGTGACCCTGACCGTCGACCGGATGAGCGCCCCCTACGTCGAGGGCGCGTCCATCGACTTCGTCGACACCATCGAGAAGCAGGGCTTCACCATCGACAACCCCAACGCCACCGGTTCCTGCGCCTGCGGCGACTCGTTCAACTGATCCGGCGACGGCGTCAATACGTGCCGCCGGTGCGCAGCACGTACGAGCACACCGCGATCTGGCCGCGCTGAAACAGCAGCTGCGCCACGCCCTGCACCTCGCCGCGCAGCGGGCCCCCGGCCGCCGGTGACACCTGCATCGTGAAGAGCGCCTGGGCCTGGTACTGCGACAGGTAGACGATCTTGTCGATCGACGTCACGTGCACCTCGGAAAACTGCTTGCGGAAGGCGTCGCTGCTCATCTTGGCCAGCGCCTGATCGGAGCGTTTATCGCGCACCCCGTCGTACATTCCGCACAGCGCGTTGCGCACGATGACGTCGATGTCCCGGTGATCCAGCGCGTCCAGGTACTCCTGGATCGCCGCCTTGGCCGCGCTCTCGGACAGCGACGTGCCGGTGTTGGCGCCGTTGGTGCGCACCCCGTAGGTGATCGCCAGCGTCAGCGCGGCCACCAGCGCGACGGCCACCAGCACGCCGACGATCAACCGCCGCCGGGACCGTGGCGCCGGGTAGGGCACCGCGGGGGGCGGACCGGCGTAACCGGGCTGGCCGGGCTGGCCGGGCTGCTGGGCGAAGGCGGGCGGCTGCGACTGGCCCGTTGGTCCGCCGGCGCCGACAGTCTGGTGCGGCGGGTGCGGACCTGCCATTGCTTCTCCTACCGTGGTGGACGGAACGGTGAGCGGGCCGAATCGTGAGCGGGCCCGTGACTTCCCCTTGGCAGGCTAGCGCACGGCTGCGGGCCGACCGCGAAGCGACGACGCCCCATGCGGCTGAGTAAGCTAGGCGACCTTACTAACGATGGATGGAGATTTCGTGACGATCGCGGTGACAGGTTCGATTGCGACCGACAACCTGATGCGGTTTCCCGGCCGGTTTTCCGAACACCTGCTGGCCGAGCACCTGCAGAAGGTGTCGCTCAGCTTCCTGGTCGACGACCTGGTGATTCACCGCGGCGGCGTGGCGGGCAACATCGCCTTCGCCATCGGCGTGCTGGGCGGCGACGTCGCCCTGGTGGGCGCGGCGGGCGACGACTTCGACGACTACCGCCAGTGGCTGCAGTCGCACGGCGTCAACTGCGACCATGTGCTGATCTCCGAGACCGCGCACACGGCGCGTTTCGTCTGCACCACCGACCTCGACATGGCCCAGATCGCGTCGTTCTACCCGGGCGCCATGTCGGAGGCCCGCAACATCAGGCTGGCCGACCTGGTGTCGTCGGCCGGCAAACCCGACCTGGTGATCATCGGCGCCAACGACCCCGAGGCGATGGTGGTGCACACAGACGAGTGCCGCAAGCTCGGCCTGCCGTTCGCCGCCGACCCGTCTCAGCAGCTGCCGCGGCTGTCCGGGGAGGAAATCGACCGGCTCGTCGACGGCGCGGCCTACCTGTTCACCAACGACTACGAGTGGGAGCTGCTGCTGTCCAAGACCGGCTGGTCGGAGGCCGACGTGCAGGGGAAGGTCGGCCTGCGGGTGACGACGCTGGGCGCCAAGGGCGTCGACATCGTCGAGCGCGACGGCACGACCACCCACGTCGGCGTGGTGCCCGAGACCAGCCAGACCGACCCCACGGGCGTGGGCGACGCGTTCCGGGCCGGCTTCCTCACCGGGCACAGCGCCGGGTTGAGCCTGGAGCGTTCGGCGCAGCTGGGCTCGCTGGTCGCGGTGCTGGTGCTGGAGTCGACCGGGACCCAGGAGTGGGCGTGGGACCGCGAGGCCGCCACGGCCCGGCTGGCGGGCGCCTACGGCGACGACGCCGCCGCCGAGATCGCGGAGGTGCTCGCCTAGCGCCGGGCGCCAAGCCGCGGCGTCGGCCGTGAGCCGACGGCGGCCACACGCCGAATGCCTGCCCCCGGGGGCTCAGAGCTGAACCGGATACACCGGCTCACTGATCTGCGGCACCACCGTGCGCTCGACGAAGATCGCGTGCCACAGCATGAAGATCAGCACCGTCCACAGCCGGCGGCTGTGATCGCTTGCGCCGGTTCGGTGTTCGTCGAGCATGCGGCGCACGGCCGCCAGGTTGACCAGGTGATCGGCCTGCGAGGAGTCCACCGTCGCATACGCCCACTCCAGCAGCTCGCCCGCGCGCAGCCAGTGCCGAATCGGCACCGGGAACCCCAGCTTGGGACGGTGCAGCACGTGCGCCGGAACGATCGGCTCCAGGGCCCGTCGCAGCGCGTACTTGGTGGTGGTGCGGGTGATCTTGGCCTCGACGGGCAGCCGGGAGGCGACGGCGAACACCTCGGGATCCAAGAAGGGCACCCGAAGCTCCAGCGAGTTGGCCATCGTCATCTTGTCCGCCTTGACCAGGATGTCGCCGCGCAGCCAGGTGAACAGGTCGACGTGTTGCATGCGGGCCACCGGGTCCCAGCCCACCGACTCGGCGTACACCGCCGCCGTCACGTCGGTGTGGGTCCACTCGTCGCGGAACCCCGGCAGCACGTCGCGCAGCTGCGCGTCGGAGAAGCTGCGCGCGTTGCCGTAGTAGCGCTCCTCGAGCGTCAGCGACCCGCGGTAGAGCAGGCTCTTGCCGCGCATGCCCTCCGGCAGCGGCCTGGACACCTTGCCCATCGACTGCCTAAGCGGCCGCGGCAGATACTGAAAAGGTTTCAGCGACAACGGTTCTCGGTAGATGGTGTAGCCGCCGAACAGCTCGTCGGCGCCCTCGCCGGACAGCACCACCTTGACGTGTTTGCGCGCCTCGCGGGCGACGAAGAACAGCGGGACCAGCGCGGGGTCGGCGACCGGTTCGTCGAGGTACCAGACGATCTCGGGGAGGGCGGCGACGAACTCGTCGGGGCTGACGACCTTGGCGACGTGGCGCGCGCCGATCGCCTCCGCCGAGGCCACCGCCACGTCGATCTCGGAGAACCCCTCCCGCTCGAACCCGGTGGTGAAGGTGATCAGCTTGGGGTTGTGCCGGATCGCCAGCGCCGCGATGGCCGTGGAGTCGATGCCGCCGGACAGGAACGCCCCGACGGTGACGTCGGCGCGCATGTGTTTGGCCACCGAGTCCTCGAGCACCGCGGTGATCTCGTCGTAGCGGGCCTGTTCGGTGTCGCGGGTGATCGGCACCGCGTCGAACCGCGGGACGAAGTAGCGGGTGATCTCGGGGGGCCGACCGGGCCGGATGCGGGCGTAGCAGCCCGATTCCAGCCGGCGCACCCCGCGGTGCAGGGTCTCGGGTTCGGGCACGTACTGCAGCACCGTGTAGTGCTGCACCGCCCGCTCGTCGATGCGCGCGTCGAACCCGACCAGCGCGGCCAGGTCCATCAGGCATTTCTTTTCGCTGGCCACCGCGGTGCCGCCGGTGCCGGTGGCCATGAACAGCGGCTTGATGCCGAACGGGTCGCGGGCGCAGAGCAATTCACGGGTGACGGTGTCCCACAGCGCGAACGCGAACATGCCGCGCAGCCGCGCCAGCACGCCGGTGCCCCAGTGGTGATAGCCGGCCACGATCGGCTCGCCGTCGCCGTCGGTGGCGAACCCGGCGCCGTGCGTGGCGGTCAGCTCGTCGCGCAGCTCGAGGTAGTTGTAGATCTCGCCGTTGAACACCAGCTCGTAGCGGTCGGGCGTCTCCGGCGGTCCCCACCGCAGCGGCTGGTGCGAATGCGCGATGTCGATGATCGACAGCCGGTTGAACCCGAAGACGACGGAGCCGTCCGCATTGGTCCACGTGCCCGGCTCGTCGGGGCCGCGGTGGCGCATCAAATGCGAGGCGCGGGCGAGCGCGGCCGAGGTGTCGGCGGCGCCGCCGGCCTCGGCGGCGCCCGGGGCCGCGACGAACGCCAGCAGACCACACACGGCGCCCCAGTATGCCGCACTCGGGCCGCGCTCGCGGAGCCACACACCGGGGACCGGTCGGGGCTTCGTCAGCGCGGCGAGCGGCGTGGTCTACGCTGCGTAGTATTCGATTGTCCGAGGAGGAGGCGCCAAGGTGACACCTCGCGAGCAGATCCGTTCCCGGCGGGGTCTGTCCCGCCGGCTGCGGCCGCTGGCCCTGGCCGCGACGCTGGGCGTGCTGGCGGTGACGCTGAGCGGGTGCAGCTGGTCGGAGGCGCTGGGCATGGGTTGGCCGCAGGGCATCACGCCGCAGGCCCATCTCAACCGGCAGCTGTGGATCGGATCGGTGATCGCGTCCCTGGTCGTCGGGGTCATCGTGTGGGGGCTCATCTTCTGGGCGTCGGCGTTTCACCGCAAGAAGGCCACCGACACCGAGTTGCCGCGCCAGTTCGGCTACAACATGCCGCTGGAGCTCGCGCTCACCGTGACGCCGTTCCTCATCATCTCGGTGCTGTTCTATTTCACCGTGGTGGTGCAGGAGAAGATGCTGCACCTGGCCAAGGACCCCGAGGTCGTCGTCGACATCACGTCCTTCCAATGGAACTGGAAGTTCGGCTACCAGAAGGTCGCCTTCAAGGACGGCACCCTGACCTACGACGGCGCCGACCCCGCGCGCAAGCACGCGATGGTCTCCAAGCCCGAAGGCAAGGACGCGCACGGCGAGGAGCGCGTCGGGGCCATCCGCGGGCTCAATCCCGAGGACCGGACCTACCTGAACTTCGACAAGGTCGAGACGCTGGGCACCCCCACCGAGATTCCGGTGCTGGTGTTGCCGGCCGGCAAGCGCATCGAATTCCAAATGGCCTCGGCCGACGTCGTCCACACCTTCTGGGTGCCGGAGTTCTTGTTCAAGCGCGACGTCATCCCCAACCCCGAGGCCAACAACAGCGTCAACAAGTTCCAGGTCGAGGAGATCACCAAGACCGGCGCGTTCGTCGGCCACTGCGCCGAGTTCTGCGGCACCTACCACTCGATGATGAACTTCGAGGTCCGGGTGGTGGCGCCCAACGACTTCAAGGCCTACCTGCAGCAGCGGATCGCCGGGAAGACCAACGCCCAGGCGTTGCAGGCGATCGCCCAGTCGCCGGTAGCGGTGACCACCCACCCGTTCGAAACCCGTCGCGGCGAGATGACCGCAAGCCAGTAGGTAGGACGCTCAATGCACATCGAAGCGAGGCTGTTCGAATTCATCGCCGCGTTCTTCATCGTGGCGTCGGTGCTGTACGGGGTGCTGACCGCCCTGTTCGCCACCGGCGGTGAGGAGTGGGCGGGCACCACCGCGCTGGCGCTGACGGCCGGCCTCGCGCTGATCACCGCGACCTTCTTCCGGTTCGTCGCACGCCGGCTGGACACCCGCCCGGAGGACTACGAGGGCGCCGAGATCAGCGACGGCGCAGGGGAATTGGGGTTCTTCGCCCCGCACAGCTGGTGGCCCATCCTGATCGCCCTGGCCGGCTCGGTGACGGCGACCGGCATCGCGCTGTGGCTGCCCTGGCTGATCGTCGCCGGGGTGGTGTTCATCCTGGCGACGGCGGCCGGGCTGGTGTTCGAGTACTACATGGGCCCCGAGAAGCACTGATTTGCGGCTCGAAGGTCACAATCAGGGCATCAGTTGACCGGCGGACCCTTTGCCAAGACTTCTTTGCTTCGGTTGGTTCGATAGGGTTGCCCCGGCACAATGAGAAACTTCCCAGCGCGCGCGCAACGAGGTAGCCGCGGGGCCCCGCGCGCCGGTGACGCGGTTGGACAGGGCAGGGAACTATGAGCGGGCCGAAGCCTCCGGGATGGCAACCTGGCGACCCGGATTCTGCAAGCGACTCCGTCGGCGAACCGGCGCCTGACTCCCCCGGGGACGTCGAGCCCTTCGACGACAGCGCCGAACTGCCCGCCGCGGACCAGACCGACCAGACGGGGCAGACGGACGCGTACTCGCGGGCCTACTCGGCCCCCGAGGCCGAGCAATTCCTCAGCGGCCCCTACCTGCCGGCCGACCTGAGGCTGTACGACTACGACAGCTACGACGAATCCGCCGACGCCGACGACGAGCACCGCGCGCCGCGCTGGCCGTGGGTGGTCGGCGTCGCCGCCATCGTCGCCGCCGTCGCGCTCGTCGTCGCGGCGTCGCTGCTCGTCACGCGCACCGGCACCAACAAGCTCGCCAACCCCGCCACCACCACGATGTCGCCGCCGCCGACCACGACCCCGACCGGTCCGCGGCAGGTGACCTACTCGGTGACCGGCACCAAGGCGCCGGGCGACATCATCTCGGTGACCTACGTCGACGCCTCGGGCCGCTCCCGCACCCAGCACAACGTGTACATCCCGTGGTCGATGACGGTCACGCCGATCTCCACGTCCGACGTCGGCTCGGTCCAGGCGTCCAGCCTGTTCCGGGTCAGCCGGCTCAATTGCTCGATCACCACCAGCGACGGAACGGTGCTGTCGTCGAACAACAGCGACGCACCCCAGACGAGCTGCTGATGGTCAGCAGATATTCCGCCTATCGGCGGGGTCCGGACACCATCCCGCCGGACGTCATCGACCGCATCCTGGTGGGCGCGTGCGCCGCCATCTGGCTGGTGCTGCTGGGCGTGAGCGTCGCGGCCGCCGTCGCGCTGGTGGACCTGGGCCGGGGCTTTCACAAGGTGGCCGGCAGCTCCCAAACCCCCTGGGTGTTGTACGCCGTCATCATCGTCTCCGCGCTGATCATCGCCGGGGCGATCCCGGTGCTGCTGCGGGCCCGCCGCCTGGGCCTGATCGAGCCGGCGCGGGCGGCGGCGCCGGCGCCCGGGGCGAACCGGCCGCCGGTGCGCCTGATGGCTCCCAAGCCGCGCACCGCGGCCGAGCGGGCGCGCCAGCAGCGGATGCAGGCCGCGCAATCGGCCGAGTGGTCCGGCGCCGCGGTGGACCGGGTCTGGTTGCGCGGCACCGTGATCCTGGCCGGCACGATGGGCGCCGCGCTGATCGCGGTCGCGGCGGCGACCTACCTGATGGCCGTCGGCCACGACGGCGCGTCCTGGGTGGGCTACGGGCTGGCCGGTGTGATCACGGCGGCGATGCCGGCCGTGGAATGGCTACACGTTCGGCAGCTGCGCCAGCTGGCCGGGGCCCGCTAGCCGGTCGCTTTCGCCGGGCGATGCGTGCGCGGCCTCGAGGGCCGCCTAGTGCTCGGCGTGCTCTCCGTTGGGCGAGCCGACGCCGGTCTCCTGGTGTTCGCGCAGCGCGGCCAGCGCGCGTCGCTCGGAGGAGTGCGCCGCCTCGCGCAGCGCGGCGTCCTCGGACGGCGGGTCGGCGGTCAGGAAGCTGCCCGCGCCCGGCGCGCCCGCCGATCCCAGCTTGTTCATCCGCTTGGGAATGGCCGCGCCCTGGTACTCGAGCGGGATCGGGTGACCGTGGTCGTCGACGGGCCCCAGCGGCTGATGCAGCTCGATGTAGGCGCCGTGCGGCAGCCGCTTGATGATGCCGGTCTCGACGCCGTGCTCGAGCACCTCGCGGTCGCTGCGCTGCAGCCCGATGCACCACCGGTAGGTGATGAAGTAGACGAACGGCGGCAGGATCACCATCCCGATGCGCCCGATCCATGTCGTCGCGTTCAGCGAGATGTGGAACTTGAACGCGATGATGTCGTTCATCGCCGCCAGGGTCAGGATCATGTAGAAGGCGATCGCCATGGCCCCGACCGAGGTGCGCACCGGCACGTCGCGCGGCCGCTGCAGCAAATTGTGGTGCGCGTAGTCGCCGGAGAACCGCTTCTCCAGGAACGGGTAGATGATCAGCAGGATGAATACCAGCCCCATGATCAGCGCGACCCAGACCGCGGCCGGAACGGTGTGGTGCCAGAAGTAGAACTCCCACGGTGGCCAGATGCGCGCCAGGCCTTCGGTCCACATCATGTAGAAGTCGGGCTGCGAGCCGGCCGAGACCTGAGATGGCTTGTAGGGGCCGAGGTTCCAGATCGGGTTGATCTGTAGCAGCCCGCCCATCAGGCCCAGCACGCCGACGATGGAGGCGAAGAACGCGCCGGACTTGACCGCGAAGATCGGCATCACCCGCACGCCGATGACGTTGTGCTCGGTGCGGCCGGGGCCGGGGAACTGGGTGTGCTTCTGGAACCACACCAGCGCCAGGTGCAGCCCGATGAGCGCCAGGATGATGCCCGGCAGCAGCAAAATGTGCAGCGCGTACAGGCGGGGGATCAGGATGGTGCCGGGGAAGTCGCCGCCGAACAGCGCCCAGTGCAGCCAGGTGCCGATCACCGGCATCCCCAGCGTGATCGAGGAGAGCGCGGCCCGCAGGCCGATGCCCGACAACAGGTCGTCGGGCAGCGAGTAGCCGAAGTAGCCCTCGAACATCGACAGGATCAACAGCAGCGACCCGATGACCCAGTTCGCCTCGCGGGGCCGCCGGAACGCTCCGGTGAAGAAGATGCGGGCCAGGTGCACCATGATCGACGCGGAGAACATCAGCGCGGCCCAGTGGTGGATCTGCCGGACGAACAGGCCGCCGCGGATCTCGAAGGAGATGTTCAGCGCCGTCTCGTAGGCGCGCGACATCTCGACCCCGCGCAGCGGCTGGTAGACGCCGTTGTAGGTGACCTCGGTCATGGACGGGTCGAAGAACAGCGTCAAATACACGCCGGTGATCAGCAGCACGATGAAGCTGTACAGCGCGATCTCGCCCAGCAGGAACGACCAGTGGGTCGGGAAGACCTTGTTGAGCTGCCTGCGCACCGCCGCCGACGGGTGATAGCGGGTGTCGATGTCTTCGCCCTGGCGCGCCAGGACGTCACCGATCTTCGGGGGACTCAGTTTCGGACTCATGTCGTCGTCCTCTCCCAGAATGCCGGACCGACGGGCTCGATGAAGTCGCCGTTGGCGACCAGATACCCGTTGGAGTCGATGGTGATCGGCAGTTGCGCCAACGCGCGCGCCGCGGGACCGAAGATCGGCTTGGCGAAATGCAGCGCGTCGAACTGCGACTGGTGGCACGGGCACAGGATGCGGTAGGTCTGCTGTTCATACAGCGATGCCGGGCAGCCGAGGTGCGAGCAGACCTTGGTGTAGGCGAAGAACTCGCCGAAGTTGAAGCTCTCCTGGCCCTGGCGCTTGACCATCCGCGGCATGTCGCTGGGCCGGATGCGGATGAGCATCACCGGGTTGCGGACGCCCATCTTGATCGCGGTCAGCTTCTCGTGCGATTCGGCGGTGGTGCCGTCGCCGTCGGACTCGCGCCACGGGAAGACGGTCTCCATGCCGCCGGCGTCCATGTCCTCGGGGCGCATCTTGACGAACGGGGCACCCGAGTGCGAGCCGGTGGCCCGCGCCAGGTAGATGGTCTCGCCGTGGTAGCGCGGGGTCCAGCCCGACGTCCACAACTCCGCCTTCATGCCCTCGGCGGTAGGCACGACCGGCTTCCACGGGTTCTTGATCAGGCCGCCGGCAAACGCGACGAGGGTGCCCAGCCCGAACGCGCCCAGGCCCATCCCCAGTGACATGCCGATCAGCTTGCGCCGGCCGATCGTCGAGCCCTGGTAGGCGTCGGACAGGTTCGCCACCACCGTCTTGCGGTCGACCTCACGCGAGGCGCCGTCGTGGCGGTCCTGAATCGAAAGCTCTTCGGGGATAAACCTTTTCTGATACAACACCGCGCCCACCGCGATGCACAGAATGGACATCCCGAAGGTGAGGCCGTACAGCGGGGTGGCCAGCGAGTAGAGGAAGCCGCCCGCCTCCTCCTTGGACTTGTACTCCCAGGGCCAGAACAGGAAGACCAGCAGCAGCGCCAGCCCGAATCCGCCGCCCAGCAAAAGCCAGCGGGCCACCGAGCGCTCGGCGCGCTTCTCGGCCTTGGTGCCCTCGACCGGCCAGCGGGGCTCCTTGAACACGGTCTCGACGCCGTCGAGCTTGCCGCCCAGGGCGACCAGCTCCTGCTGCGACATCGCGGCCAGCGCGGCCTCGTCGGGCTCATAGGGCGCCCCGGCGCCCGCAGGAGCTTTGTCGGTGTCCGAGCCGCGCACGTCGCTCTTGTTGGACAAGTCGCTCATGATGCTCGCGCCCCAATCCACAGTGCCAGCCCGATGGCGGCCACCATCCCGATGATCCACATGGCCATGCCCTCGGGCGCGGGTCCGAATCCGCCGAGGCCGTAGCCGCCCGGCTGGCGCTCCTCGGAGACGGTCTTGACGTAGGCGATGATGTCCTTCTTCGCGTCGAAGGACAGCTGCCGGTCGGAGAACTTCGGCATGTTCTGCGGGCCGGTCAGCATCGCGGTGAGGATCTGCTGCTCGTTGGCCGCGCCCAGGTCGGGCGCGTACTTACCGGACGACAGCGCCCCGCCCTTGCCGGTGAAGTTGTGGCATGACGCGCAGTTGAGCCGGAAGAGGTCGCCGCCGCGGCCCAGGTCGTCGCCGCGCAGCGAGTGCATCGCGAGGCTGCCGTCGGGGTTGCGCACGACGGTGGGGCCGCCGCCGTTGGCCTGCACGTAGGCGCCGATCGCGTCGATCTGGGACTCGTCGAAGATCGGCTCCTTGCGCGGGGCCTGCGCCTCGCCGCGCATCGCGGGCATGCGGCCGGTGGAGACCTGGAAGTAGACGGCCGCCTCGCCGACCCCGATCAGGCTGGGCCCGTGGTCGGGCACGCCCTGCAGGTTCGCGCCGTGGCAGGACACGCAGGAGGTGTCGAACAGCTGCTTGCCGGTGCGCAGCAGCGCCGACGACGACTCGTCGGCGACGGCCACCTGCGGGGTGGGGGTCAGCACGGCCGCCAGGCCGCCGGCGATCGTCAGCGCGATCAGCAGCAGCAGGCCGCCCGACAAGCGGCGGCGCAATCGCCGCCGCGCGCGATCGCTGCGCTGACCGCCTGGTTTGCGTGTAGACCCCAGTCCCTTCAACCGAGCACTCCTGTTCTTCGTGAAAGCCCCGGCCTTCATCGAATGAAATAGATCACGGTGAACAGCGCGATCCACACGATGTCCACGAAATGCCAGTAGTAGGAGACGACGATGCTGGCCGTCGCCTGCGCCGGCGTGAACTTGCTCATCGTGGTGCGGGCCAGCAGGAAAATGAAGGCGATCAGGCCGCCGGTGACGTGCAGGCCGTGGAAGCCCGTCGCCAGGTAGAACACGGTGCCGTAGGCGCTGCCCGGGATCGTCGTCCCGTGCGTCATCAGGTGGTAGTACTCGTACGCCTGACCGAGGATGAAGAACAGCCCCATCAGGAAGGTGATCACGTACCAGCGGCGCAGCCCGAACACGTCGCCGCGTTCGGCGGCGAACACGCCCATCTGGCACGTGAACGACGAGGCGATCAGCACGAGCGTCACCGGGACGGCCTGATACAGGTTCAGCTCGGTCGGCGGCGGCGGCCAACTCCCGCCGGCCTGCGCCCGCGCGGTGAAATACATCGCGAACAGGCCAGCAAAGAACATGAGCTCGCTGGAGAGCCACACTATGGTGCCGACACTGACCATGTTGGGCCGATTGAGCGAATGAACTCGCGACGTGATCGCGGTACCGGAGGTCCCCACAGCGCTGGTCACATCCGCAAGTATGACGCTTTGTAGTTGTCGAGCTCTACCCGGGTCGGAAAAAACCGCGATCGGCGTTTCGCGTGCCGCGGCGGGCCCGCGACCGGCGCGAGCGCGGCCCGCTCCAGCGGCGATTGGGGGGCGGCTGGTTCTCGTGGGACCATCGGCGCGTGGCCGTGTCGTCTGAAGCCTTCCCACCGGGGTCGGCCCCGTCGTGGCCGGAGGTCCTCGGCCACCTGACCGGCGGCCGGGAACTGGCACGGGGCCAGGCCGGCTGGGCCATGGACCAGATCATGACGGGCCACGCGAGCCCGGCCCAGATCGCCGCGTTCGCGGTGGCGATGACCATGAAGGTCCCGACCGCGGCCGAGGTGAGCGAGCTGGCCGACGTCATGCTCGGGCACGCCCTGGCGCTGCCCGCGGGGGCGATCCCCGACGACGCCGTCGACATCGTCGGCACCGGGGGCGACGGCGTCAACACCGTCAACCTGTCCACCATGGCGTCGATCGTGGCGGCGGCGGCGGGGGTGCCGGTGGTCAAGCACGGCAACCGGGCGGCGTCGTCGCTGTCCGGCGGCGCCGACACGCTGGAGGCCCTCGGCGTGCGCATCGACCTGGGTCCCGAGCAGGTCGCCCGCAGCGTCGCCGAGGTCGGGATCGGGTTCTGCTTCGCGCCGCTGTTTCACCCGTCCTACCGGCACGCGTCGGCGATGCGCCGCGAGGTCGGGGTGCCGACGGTGTTCAATCTCCTTGGGCCGCTTACCAATCCGGCTAGGCCGCGGGCGGGATTGATCGGCTGCGCGTTCGCCGACCTGGCCGAGGTGATGGCCGGGGTGTTCGCCGGGCGCCGCTCCAGCGTGCTGGTGGTGCACGGCGACGACGGGCTCGACGAGCTGACCACCACCACCACGAGCACGATCTGGCGGGTGCAGGCCGGCACCGTGGACCGGCTGACGTTCGATCCGGCCGGGTTCGGGTTCGCCCGCGCCGAGCCGCACGAGCTGCTGGGCGGCGACGCGCAGGCCAACGCGGCGGAGGCGCGCGCGGTGCTGTCCGGCGCCGGGGGGCCGGTCCGGGACGCGGTGGTGCTCAACGCCGCCGGGGCGATCGTCGCGCACGCCGGGCTATCCAGCCGCGCTGAATGGTTGCCGGCCTGGGAGGACGGGCTGGCCCGCGCCGGCGCCGCCATCGACTCGGGGGCGGCCGAACAGCTGCTCGCGCGATGGGTGCGGTTCGGCCAGCAGGCCTGAGTCGCCGACCTGCGCCGGGCCTTGGTGTGAGGCCAGCCGCGCCGAACGCGCGAGCGCCGCCCACCCCGCCCAGGCGCCGGCCGACCGCAGCGGGGAGGCCCACCCGTTCCCCGCGGCGTCGGCGATCCGGACGATGCGCACCCCGGGCGCGGCCAGCCACCGCGCGACGAGCGCGGTCTCCTCGACCAGCGCCCCGCCGAGCGGCGCCGCCGCCGGCAGGATCGCCTGTGCGCCAGCGTGAATGGCGTCGATCACCGGCATGGGGGGCACCCCGCGGCGGGCGGTGCCGGCCGCGGCGAGCCCGCCGTGGCGGATCACTGCGAGGTGGTAGCCGCCCCGCCCGTCCGGCGCGGCGGCGATCAGTTCGGGCAGCGCGGCCAGCGCCCGCAGCCGCTGGCCGCGCCACAGCATCTCGATGGCCGCGGCGGTGCGGTCCCGCAGCCGCGCGGCACTCTCGAAGTGACGTTGCTCGGCGAGCGTGCCGACGCGGCGCACGGCGGCCGCCAGGGCCGCGTTGTCCAGCCCGTCGATCAGGGCCGCGACCCGCGCCACGGCCCCCGCGTACTGGGTGGCGGTGACGCCGCGGGGGGCGGGGCAGGGCGAGACCTCGGCCTCGGGACACGCGGGCCCGTGCAGGGCCGAGCGCCCCAGCCGGGTGGTGCAGGTGCGCAGCCCGGTGAACCGGGCCAGCAGCTCGGCGGTGTCGGCGGCGTCGGCGCGGGACCGAAACGGGCCGACGGCGCGGTCGTGGCGCGGCGAGCGGACCGCCGCCAGCCGCGGAAACGCCTCGTCGGTGAGCGCCAGCCACCACCACCGCTGCGGAAACCTCGACCGCCGGTTGTACGGCGGGGCGTGCGCGGCCAGCATCCGCAGCTCGCGCACCCCGGCCTCCAGCGCGTGCGCGCACTCGACGTGGTCGACGGCGACGGCGAGCGCGACCATCTCCTTCATCCGGCCGCGCGGATCCGCGCCCGTGAAGTACTGGGCCACCCGCCGGCGCAGGTCCACGGCGGTCCCGACGTAGAGCACTTCGCCCCCCGGCCCCCGAAACAGGTAGACCCCCGGCCGGTGCGGCAATCCCTCGGCGAGCACCCTCTTGCGGCGCTGGGCCGGGGTCACGTCGGGCAGGTAGGAGCGCAGGTCGGCGTAGGTGTGCACGCCCTGGTTGCCCACCCGCTCGATGAGCGCGTGCAGCACGTCGACGGTGGCGCGGGCGTCGTCGAGGGCGCGGTGCGTCGGCTGGGCGGCGACGGCGAACAGCCGCGCCAGCGCGGCGAGGCGCACGCTGGGCGCTTCCTCCCGGGTGAGCACCCGCCGCGCCAGGCGGACCGTGCACAGCACCTGCGGCCGCGGCCAGGCGATCCCGCAGCCCCGGGCGGCGGCGCGCAGGAATCCGACGTCGAACCCGGCGTTGTGCGCGACGAGCACGGCGCCCGCATCGAAGCCGGCGAACTCGAGGAACATCGGCAGCACGGCGTCGATGGTCGGGGCGTCGCACACCATCGCCGTGGTGATGCCGGTCAGCTGAACGATCTGGGGCGGGATGCTGCGTTGCGGGTCGACGAGGGTGCCGAACTCGCCGAGCACCACGCCGCCGCGGACCTTCACCGCGCCGATCTCGGTGATGGCGTCGCACGGCGTTGCGTCCGTCCCCTTGGTGCGCCCGCCGGTGGTCTCCAGGTCGACCACGACGAACGTCGTTTCGCGCAACGGGATTTCGTCGACGTGGGGGCTCGGCGAGGCGGCCGGGTCCCAGCCCATGTCGGCGAAACTCAGCTGCGCCGCCCCACTGGCACCCATGGGCGTGACGTTAGGCAGGCCGACCGACAGCCCGGGATCGCCACGCCGGGGGAGATGTCGGTGGGCGCGGTTAGCGTTCGGGTGAACTCGGCGTTTTCGAGGGCCAGACCGACCAGACGGAGACAGACGGAGAGGACCGCCCAGATGGCACGGAACAACAGCTCAGGTGGCAGTGCGGTCGATGAAGCGCTCGCGCCGGTGGTGATCGACTGTGACCGGTGCGCGGTGCGCGGGCCGGGGTGCCGCGACTGCGTGGTCAGCGTGCTGCTCGGGGCGCCGGAGACGTTGTTATACGACGAGCGGGTGGCGCTCGAGGTGCTCGCCGACGCGGGGTTGGCGCCGCGGCTGCGACTGGTGCCGATTCATCGGGAGCGAGGGTCCGGTGTAGCCTAATTGCCTTGTGCGCCAAAACCACTGGACCGTCTTAGGGGATCGCCAGCATTCACAAGGTAATGACAGAAATCTTCCTATTTTCTTAACCATCCGCTTTGGACAAACACCGAGACCATTTCGTAACCTGTTTGAGACCTAAACTAGCTCGACGGCGCAGTGCCCCGGCGGTGCCGTTCCAAGGCCGTTTAAGGATGCCAATTTTGAGCTTCGTCCGGATGTACCCGTGTGCGCGTGTGCTTACACGATCGACCGTCGGTACGTTAGCGGGTCTCACCATCTTCTCCGGAATCCTTGCCGCGAATGCCGGGTTCTCGGGCGCCGATCCGGCCGACGATGCCCTGGCGAAGCTGAACCAGCTGTCGCGCCAGGCCGAGCAGACCACCGAGGCGATGCACAGCGCGCAGCTCGACCTGACCAAGAAGCTGGTCGTGCAGCGCGCGGCGGAGAAGAAGCACGCCGACGACCAGGCCGCCGCGGACGCGGCGAAGGCACGCCTGGCCGCCTTCCAGGGCGCGGTCAACAAGCTGGCCGCCGCGCAGTACATGGGCGGCCGCGTCGACGGCATGGCGGCCATGCTGACCGCGTCGTCGCCGCAGGGTCTGATCGACAAGCTGGCCGTGCAGCGGCTGATGGCGACCCAGATGCGCACGCAGATGTCGAACTACCGGATCGCGGGCGAGCAGGCCGCCAAGGCCGAGCAGGCGTCCGCCAAGTCCGCCGCCGACGCCAAGAGCGCGGCCGAGCAGGCGGCCGCGGTCCGCGCGAGCCTGCAGTCCAAGCAGAGCCAGCTGCAGGTGCAGATCGCGGTCGTCAAGTCCCAGTACGTGTCCCTGACGCCCCAGCAGCGCACCGCGCTCGCCGATCCCGGGCAGCTTCCGGCGGGAGCCCCGGCGCCCGGCGCGCCCGCGCCGGACGCGTTACCGCCCGGGGCGCCGCCACCCGGCGGGCAGCCGCCGGGCGGGGCTCCGCCTCCCTTCGGCATGCCCGGCGCGCCCGGCGGCGTGGGCGGCGGCAACCGCGGAACCGTCGTGCAGGCGGCGCTGACGCAGGTCGGCTCCCCCTACGTGTGGGGCGGTGCGGCGCCCGGTGGATTCGACTGCTCGGGGCTGGTGATGTGGGCTTTCCAGCAGGCCGGCATCTCGCTGCCGCACTCCAGCCAGGCGCAGTCCCAAGGCGGCCAGCCGGTGGCCATGTCGGACCTGCAGCCCGGCGACGTGGTCACCTTCTATTCCGACGCGTCCCACAGCGGCATCTACGTCGGTGACGGCATGGTGATCCATTCCTCCACCTACGGCCAGCCGGTGCGCGTGGTGCCGATGAATGCCGCAGGCCCGATCCACGACGCCCGCCGCTACTGACCGTCCCGGCTGGCGTCGGCGGCTGCCGATCCTGCTGGCATGGGTGTTCGCGCTCGAGTTGATCGTCGCCGCGGCCGTCCCGTTCGACGCGGCCGGCGACAGCCGTTCCCGGCACGCACAGCTGGTCACCCCCGCCCGCGGTCACGTCGGCGCCGCCTCGAAGTCGCTGGTCGTCGGCGACCGCACCGTCCGGCTCTGGGGCCCCGGCGGCCTCCCGAGCGACCGGCTGCTGTCGCGGGTGGCGTCCAACATGGGGTCCGCGATCCGCGCGGTGGAGGCGTTCTGGGGCGCCGACTGGCCACGCGACGTCTCGGTGCTCGCGGCCGGCTCGAACGAACAGTTCCGCGCCGCCGCCGGCGGGGGACCGGCGTCGCAGTGGGCCGACATCGCCGCCGTGACCGTCGCCGACCGCGTCGATCCCACCCGCCGGGTCGCGCTGGGCCAGCGGATCGTGTTCGCGCCCGGCGCGGCCAACATGAACGAGCCCGCGCTGCGAATTGTGTTGACCCACGAGCTTTTTCATTACGCCGCCCGCCCCGCCACCGCATCGGATGCGCCCCGCTGGCTCACCGAAGGGGTGGCCGACTTCGTCGCCCGGCCGCCCACCCCGGTGCCCCGAGACGCGCTGCCGGTGCCGCTGACCATGCCCGCCGACGGCGATCTGGACGCGCCGGGTCCGCAGCGCTCGGCGGCCTACGACCGCGCCTGGTGGTTCGCCCGCTTCGTCGCCGACACCTACGGCCCGCCCAAGCTGCGCGACCTGTACGTGGCCGCGTGCGGCGTCAGCCACGTCGATGTGCCCACCGCCGTCCACGACGTCCTCGGCGTCGACACGGCGGGGCTGCTCGTGCGCTGGCATCAGTGGCCGGCCGGCGCGGCTTGATTGCCGGGCTTCTCCTCAGACCGTGGACACGGTCTGCACCGTCGCCAGGCTAGCCTGTCGTCAGTGAGCCGGGTCCTGCTGGTAACCAACGACTTTCCGCCCCGCCCGGGCGGCATCCAGTCCTACCTCGGCGAGTTCGTGGGCCGGCTGGCCGCCGCCGGGTCGCATGCGGTGACGGTGTACGCGCCGCAATGGAAGGGCGCCGACGCCTATGACGAGTCCGCCCGGGGCGCCGGCTATCGGGTGGTGCGCCATCCGGGCACCCTGATGCTGCCCGGCCCGGCGGTCGACGCCCGGATGCGCCGGCTGATCGGTGAGCACGGCATCGACACCGTCTGGTTCGGCGCGGCCGCGCCGCTGGCACTGCTGGCCCCCCGCGCGCGGCGGGCCGGGACGACCCGGGTGCTCGCCAGCACGCACGGCCACGAGGTGGGCTGGTCGATGCTGCCGGTCGCGCGGTCGGTGCTGCGTCGCATCGGCGAGCACACCGACGTCGTGACGTTCGTGAGCCACTACACGCGGTCGCGCTTCGCGTCCGCCTTCGGCCGCGCGGCGCGGATGGAGTACCTGCCGCCCGGCGTGGACACCGACCGGTTCCGGCCCGACCCTGCCGCCCGGGCGGAGCTACGGGCGCGCTACCGGCTCGGCGAGCGACCGACCGTGGTGTGCGTGTCGCGGCTGGTGCCGCGCAAGGGCCAGGACACGTTGATCCGCGCGCTGCCGTCGATCCGGCGGCGGGTCGACGGGGCCGTGCTGGTCGTCGTCGGCGGGGGGCCCCACCTGGGTGCGCTGCGCAAGCTGGCCGACGAGTGCGGGGTGGCCGAGCACGTGAGGTTCACCGGCGGCGTGCCCGCCGCCGAACTGCCCACCCATCACGCGCTGGCCGACGTGTTCGCGATGCCCTGTCGCACCCGCGGCGCCGGCATGGACGTCGAGGGCCTGGGCATCGTGTTCCTGGAGGCCTCGGCGACGGGCGTGCCGGTGATCGCCGGCCTGTCCGGCGGGGCCCCGGAAACGGTGCGGCACAACGAGACCGGGCTGCTGGTCGACGGCCGCTCGGTGGACAAGGTCGCCGACGCCGTCACCGCGTTGCTGGCCGATCGCGACCGCGCGGCCGCGATGGGCGCGGCCGGGCGCGCGTGGGTGACGTCGCAGTGGCGCTGGGACGCGCTGGCCGCCCGCCTGGCCGACCTGCTGGGTTAGTGGGCCCGCGCTCAGTCCTTGGCGTAGATCGCCTCGATGTCGGACGCGAACTTCTCGGCCACCACGTTGCGCTTGACCTTCATCGTCGGCGTCAGCTCGCCGGTGTCCTCGGTGAAGTCGACGGGCAGGATGCAGAACTTGCGGATCGACTCGGCATGCGACACAGCCAGATTCGCGTTTTTCACCGCCGCGTCCACCTCGGCGAACAGGTCGGGGTCGGTGGCCAGATCGGCGACCGACGCCTCGGCGGGCTTGCGGTTGCGCTCCTTCCAGGCGTCGACCGCCTCGGGGTCGATGGTGATCAGCGCGCCGATGAACGGCTTGGCGTCACCCACCACCATGGCCTGACTGATCAGCGGGTGCGCCCGCAGCTGGTCCTCGAGCACCGCGGGCGCGACGTTCTTGCCGCCGGCGGTGACGATGATCTCCTTCTTGCGGCCGGTGATCGTCAAGAAGCCGTCCTCGTCGAGCGCGCCCAGGTCGCCGGTCTTGAACCAGCCGTCGGTGAACGCGTCGGCGGTCGCCTGCTCGTTGCGCCAGTACCCGCCGAACACCACGCCGCCGCGCACCAACAGCTCACCGTCGGCGGCGATGCGCATGCTGTTGCCGGGCAGCAACGTTCCGACGGTCCCGATCTTGACGTTGCCGACCTGGTTGACCGTGATGGCCGAGCTGGTTTCGGTCAGGCCGTAGCCCTCGTGGATGGTCAGGCCCACGCCACGGTAGAAGTGGCCCAGCCGCGCCCCCAGCGGCGCGCCACCGGAGACGGACGCGTGACACTCGCCGCCCAGCGCCGCGCGCAGCTTGTGGTAGACCAGCCGGTCGAACAACGCGTGCCGGGCGCGCAGCAGCAGCCCGGGCCGGCGGCCGTGGTCGTGGGCCTGGCTCCAGTCGACGGCCGTCTGCACCGCCATCGCGAAGATCCGGCCTTTGCCGTCGTTGGCGGCGTTCTGCTCGGCGGTGTTGTACACCTTCTCGAACACCCGCGGCACCGACACCACCACCGTCGGCTTGAACACCGCCAGCATCGGCAACAGGTTCTTGATGTCGCTGGTGAACCCGACCGTCACCTTGTTGGCGAACGCGGACAGGGTCAGCGACCGGGCCAGCACGTGGGCCAGCGGCAGGAAGACCAGCAGCCGCTGCCCCTCGTCGAGCAGCGTCGGCAGGGCCTCCTTGGCGCCTCGGCTCTCGTAGAGCAGGTTGGAATGGGTGAGTTGGCAGCCCTTGGGACGCCCGGTGGTGCCCGAGGTGTAGATCAGCGTCGCGGGATCGTCGGCGCGCAGCGCCTCGAGGCGGGCGGTCAGCTCGGCCGGCTCGACGTCGGCGGCCGCCTCGGCGAGCTGGTCCAGCGCCTTGGGGCCCGCGCCGTCGATGTGCAGCACCCGGCGCAGGGCGGGCAGCTCGGTGGTGAGCTCGGTGACCGTCGCGGCGTGCGCGTCGGTCTCGGCGAAGGCCAGCACGGCCTCGGAGTCCTGCAGCACCCACCGCACCTGTTCGGCCGACGACGTCTCGTAGATCGGCACGGTCACCGCGCCGACGGAAAGGATCGCCAGGTCCAGGATCGCCCACTCGTAGCGGGTGGCCGAGAAGATGGACACCCGGTCCCCGGCCTGCACGCCCAGCGAGATCAGGCCCAGCGCCGCGGAGCGCACCTGCGTGGCCGCCTCGGCGCAGGTGACATCGGTCCACACGCCGTCGACCAGCCGCCGGAAGATGACGAAGCCCGGGTCGTTGCGCTCGTGCTCGAACACCATGGTCGCGATGTTTTCGTGCTCGCCGACGGTGAAGCGGGCGGGGACACTGTACTCACGCACTGTGATGACCTCGATTGAAAGTAGTGACGTTGCGCGACCCGGTTCGGGCCGGTTTGCTGCCGCCCAGCCTAATCCGCGGATTCCGGGAGCACGCCGGGCCGGGGGTGGCCGCATAGTGGCAATCCGGATCGGTGTGTGAAGCTGGGGCGATGAACAGCATCCAGATCGCCGACCAGACGTTTGTCGCGGCCGACGGCGCGCGGGTGGGTGCCGTCCTCGGCGATGCGTCGTGTTGGCGTCGGTGGTGGCCGGACCTGCGGCTGCAGGTCGTCGAGGACCGCGGCGAAAAGGGCATCCGGTGGGCGGTGACCGGCGCGCTGACCGGCACCATGGAGGTCTGGCTGGAGCCGTCGCTGGACGGGGTGGTGCTGCATTACTTCCTGCACGCCGAACCCAGTGGGGTGGCGGCCTGGCAGCTGGCAAAGCTCAATCTGGCGAAGATGACACACCGCCGTCGGGTGGCGGGAAAGAAAATGGCCTTCGAGGTCAAAAGGACGGTGGAACGCTCGCGTCCGGTCGGCGTTTCTCCGGTAGTTTGACTTCGATCGAGGTATGGCGGTAGGAGTACCGTTTCGGCGCGCGATCGCGGAGACATCGTGGGGCCTTACCCGCCCGCGGGAGAGAGGGCAGCAGCCAGGTGGCGGAGAAGACGACGCAGACCATCCACATCGAAGCCGATCCCGGCACGGTGCTCGATGTCATCGCCGACATCGATTCCTACCCGGAGTGGATCTCGGAGTACAAGGAAGCCGAGGTGCAGGAGCGCGGCGCCGACGGCTATCCGAAGGTCGTGCGGTTCGTGATGGACGCCGGCGTCATCAAGGACACCATGGTCATGTCCTACCAGTGGCCGAAGGATCGTCAGTCGCTGAGCTGGACCCTGGTCTCCAGCTCGCTGCTGCGCTCGCTGGAGGGGTCATATCGCTTGACGCCCAAGGGATCCGGCACCGATGTCACCTATGAACTCTCCGTCGACCTTGCCGTCCCGATGATCGGGTTGCTCAAGCGCAAGGCCGAGCGCAGGCTGACCGACACCGCCTTGAAGGATCTGAAGAAACGAGTCGAGGGCTGAGTGAGACCAATGAATTCCGGGCGCCCGCCCCGGCCCGGATCAGTCTGTTCGTCGGCAAGGGCGGGGTAGGAAAGTCCACCCTGGCGTCCGCCACCGCCGTGTGCGACGCGAGCGCGGGGCGACGGGTGCTGGTGGTGTCCACCGACCAGGCGCACTCGCTGGGCGACGTGCTCGGCGTGCCGGTCCCGCCGAGCGGCCGCGGCGAGGCGGTGCGGGTGCTCGCCGACCTCGAAACCGATGCCGCCGACGCCGGTGGCGGCCTCCTCGACGCCCTGGCGCTGGACACGCTGGCCCTGCTCGAGGCCCGCTGGCGCGGCGTGGTCGACACATTGGATCGGCGGTTCGCCGACTCGGAGCTGAGCACCATTGCGCCCGAAGAGCTTTCGGCGCTGCCGGGTGTTCAGGAAGTGCTGGGCCTGCACGCCGTCGGCGAGCTCGCCGCCTCCGGGCGATGGGATCGCGTCGTCGTCGACTGCGCCTCGACCGCGGACGCGTTGCGCATGTTGACTCTGCCCGCCACCTTCGGGCTCTACGTGGAGCGGGCGTGGCCGCGCCATCGGCGGCTGTCCATCGCCGCCGACGACTCCCGCTCGGCCGCGGTGGTGGAGCTGCTGGAGCGCATCAGCGCCAGCGTCGACGGGCTCAACGCGCTGCTGACGGACGGCGAGCTGGTCACCGCGCACCTGGTGCTGACGCCCGAGCGGGTGGTGGCCGCCGAGGCGGTGCGCACGCTCGGTTCGCTGGCGCTGATGGGCGTGCGGGTCGAGGAGCTGATCGTCAACCAGGTGCTCACCGAAGACGAGTCCTACGAGTACCGCAACCTGCCCGAGCACCCGGCGTTCTACTGGTACGCCGAACGCATCGCCGAACAACGCGTCGTGCTCGAGGAACTCGACGCCGCCATCGGTGACGTGGCGCTGGTGCTGACCCCGCACCTGTCCGGCGAACCGATCGGCCCCAAGGCGCTGGCGGGACTGGTCGACAGCGCCCGCCGGCGCGGCGGGGCACCGCCGCCGGGCCCGTTGCGCCCGGTCGTCGACCTGGAATCCGGGTCGGGGCTTGGGTCGATATACCGGATGCGGCTAACGTTGCCCCAGCTCGATCCCCGAGGACTGTCATTGGGCCGAGTCGACGACGACCTGATCATCAGCGCCGGGGGACTGCGGCGCAGGGTCAAGTTGGCGTCGGTGCTGCGGCGCTGCACGGTGCTCGATGCGCATCTGCGGGGTAGCGAGCTGACCGTGCGCTTTCGACCGGATCCGGAGGTGTGGCCGAAGTGAGTGGGGCTCATCCCGACATCGGTCCCGAGCTGCGCCGGCTCGCCCAGGCCATCCTGGACGGCATCGACCCGGCGGTGCGAACGGCGGCCGCGCTGGCGGCGGGGGCCGGTGCGGGAGCCGGCAAGTGCCAGCAGGTGTGGTGCCCGGTGTGCGCGCTGGCCGCGCTGGCCACCGGCGACCAGCACCCGTTGCTCACCGTGGTCGCCGACCACAGCGTCGCCCTGCTCGAGGTGATCCGCGGCATCATCACAGAAGTCAGCGACGCCGGTGGCCCCGACGGCTCGCCGCAACCGCCGGACGGTCCCCCGGGCGGCGGGGCCCCCGCGGACGGGGGCGCCGGGGAGGGCGCCGCGAAGACGCGTTACCAGCCCATCCCGGTCACCGTCGAGGAGTGACCCGCGGGGACGAAGGTGGTCGGTTGCCCTGTGGGTCGGTACAGTTGGCGCAGAACACCGGGGCGGGCGAGAGGGAGGGCCATGTGGTACTGGCTATTCAAGTACATCCTGCTGGGCCCGCTGCTCTCACTGCTCGGTCGGCCGAAAGTCGAAGGCCTGGAACATGTTCCGACTTCGGGGCCGGCGATCCTGGCCAGTAACCACCTGGCGGTCATGGACAGCTTCTTTCTGCCGCTGGTGGTGCGGCGGCGGATCACCTTTCTCGCGAAGTCGGAGTACTTCACCGGCACCGGGCTGAAGGGCTGGTTCAGCCGGTGGTTCTTCACCGCCGTCGGCCAGGTGCCGATCGACCGCACCGACGCCGACGCCGCGCAGGCCGCGCTCACCACCGCCGAGCAGGTGCTGGGCCAGGGCAAGCTGCTGGGCATGTACCCCGAGGGCACCCGCTCGCCCGACGGCCGGCTGTACAAGGGCAAGACCGGCCTGGCCCGGCTGGCGTTGCAGACCGGGGTCCCGGTGATTCCGGTGGCGATGATCGGCACCAACGTGGTCAACCCGCCGGGCACGACGATGCTGCGCTTCGGGCGCGTCACCGTCCGGTTCGGCGAGCCGATGGACTTCTCCCGGTTCGAGGGGCTGGCCGGCAACCGGTTCATCGAGCGCGCCGTCACCGACGAGGTGATCTACGAGTTGATGGGCCTCTCCGGCCAGGAGTACGTCGACATCTACGCCGCCAGCGTCAAGGAACGCGGCGCCGCGCCCGAGGCCGACCAATCGAGCGGTGAGGCCGCCCGCATCCCCGAGACGGCCGTCGGCTAGGCCCGCACCGGAGCCGGTACCGGCGTCACCGAACGCGGTGAGCCCGCCCGCGCGGTGACGGTCCAGCCGGCCACGGCGATGACCGCCAACGCCCACCACACATAGGACGCCCCCACCAGCTGGTGCCACAGGTTCGCCGTCGTCTCGTGATGCTTGGGCAGCAGGTCGATCGGCGACCACCGCATCAGCGCGACCCCCGCGGCGCTGAGCGCGGCCAGCGCGGGGTTGCGCCGCCGCCAGGCGAGCACCGCGGTCACCAGGACCGTCGGCAGCACCCACACCCAGTGGTGCGACCAGGACACCGGCGAGACGACCAACCCGAACAGGGCCACGCAGATCACCGCGAGGATGGGCTCGCCGGCGCGCAGCACCCGCCGCATCGCCCAGACCGTCGACGCCAGCACCAGGAGGCAGGCGACGACCCACAGGCCGAAGCGTGCGTGCTCGCCCAGCCCGAGCCGGGCCAGGGTGCCCGCGATGTTCTGGTCGGTGTTCAGCGCGGCCTCGCCGATGCGGTCGGTGTGATGCACGGTGTGGGTCCAGTACTCCCACGAGTCGCCGAACGCCAGCGCGAAGCCCAGCAGGGTCGCCGCCGCGAACGACGCCAGCGCGGTCAGGGCCGCGCGGTTGTCGCGGCGCAGCAGGAAGTAGAGCAGGAACACCGCCGGGGTGAGCTTGAGGGCCATCCCGAGGCCCAGCAGCACCCCCCGCGGCCACGGCAACCGCCGCGGCACGCAGTCGGCGAGCACCAAGGTCATCAGCACGACGTTGATCTGGCCGAACGCGAAATTCGACACGATCGGTTCCATCCACAGCGTCGCGGCCGCCGCGATGAGCACCGCCAGCCACAGCCGGCGCAGCCAGGCCGGGCCGGGCACCGCGGCCGAGGTGCCCCACACGTCCAGGCCGGTCAGCACGATCGCCGTCGAGACGATCAGCAGCAGCAGGGTCACCGCCGTGATCGCGACGCTGGCGGCCGGCATGTGCAACCAGGAGAACGGGCAGAACACGATGGCCGCCAGCGGGGGATAGGTGAACGGCAGGTCCAGCCCGATGGGCGTGTGGAACAACACGTTCCCCCGATAAAGCGGCCGCCCGTCCAGCCAGGCCTGACCGCCCAGCTGGTAGATGTCGATGTCGATGCGGTACGGCGTGTGCCCGAACAGCTGCCCGGCCACGTAATACATCGCCGCCGCCGCCAGCAGCCAGAGCAGGCACCACAGCACCGCCCGCCCGGGGCCACGTTTGCTTGAGAAGCCCACGCCGGGCGCCCGCCATCTACTCATTTCGCAGAACAGCGTAATCGGTGGGCGGCTTCGGCCTCGTGTCGCGAGCGCGGCTCCCGCGTTGCGGCGGCGCGCAGGCGTAGGTTTTCAAGGGTGTTCCACTGGTTCGTGTACGGGGTTTCGCACTGGTACGCGCATGACATCCACGAAGGCGGGCGGCTGCCCCTGCTGTGCTGCCTGGTCGCGTTCATCCTCACCTTTTTCGTCACCCGCGCCTTCGTGCGCGTGATCCGGCACCGCGCCGAGGCGGGGGCCCCGGCGCGGTGGTGGCAGCCGCGCAACGTCCACGTCGGCGGGGTGCACATCCACCATGTGACGTTCGGGGTGTTGCTGGTGCTGGTGTCGGGGCTGACCCTGGTGACCCTGTCCGTGGACGGGCATGAGCCCGAATTCATTTTGGCGGCAACGCTTTTCGGTATCGGCGCGGCGCTGGTGCTCGACGAGTACGCGTTGATCCTGCACCTGTCCGACGTCTATTGGTCCGAGGACGGCCGGACCTCGGTGGACGCGGTCTTCGCCGCGGTGGCCGTCGCCGGGCTGTTGATCCTGGGCCTGCACCCGCTGATGTTCTTCCTGCCGATCTGGCACGGCGCCGATTCGGTGGCGCTGCGCGCCGGGGTGGGTGGTGTGCTGGTGCTGGCCCTGCCGCTGGCGGTGATCGTGGTGCTCAAGGGCAAGGTGTGGACCGGTTTGCTGGGGCTGTTCGTGGTCGTCCTGCTGGTGGTCGGCGCGATCCGGCTGTCGCGTCCGCACGCGCCGTGGGCCCGGTGGCGCTACACCGGCCAGCCCGACAAGATGCGCCGCGCGCTGCAGCGCGAACGCAGGCTGCGCCGCCCGGTGGTGCGCGCCAAGCTGTGGGTGCAGTGCGCGATCGCGGGCACCCCGCGCCTGCCCGACTCGCGCACCGTCGACGCCCGGCTCGACCATGACGTGCACGCGGCGCCGGCGCCGACGGGGCCCATCCTGATCGGCAAGTAGACGGGTTGATTGGCCGGGTGCGGTACTTCTACGACACCGAATTCATCGAGGACGGCCGCACCATCGAACTCGTCTCGATCGGGGTCGTCGCCGAGGACGGCCGCGAGTACTACGCGGTGTCCACCGAATTCGACCCCGAGCGTGCCGGCAGCTGGGTGCGCGCCCACGTGCTGCCCAAGCTGCCGCCCCCGTCGTCGCAGCTGTGGCGCTCGCGCGCGCGGATCCGCGCCGACCTGGAGGAGTTCTTCGGGGTCGAGACGAACGAGCCGATAGAGCTGTGGGCCTGGGTGGGGGCCTACGACCACGTGGCCCTGTGCCAGCTGTGGGGCGCGATGCCGGCCCTGCCGCCGGCGATACCCCGCTTCACCAGGGAATTGCGGCAGTTGTGGGAGGAGCGGGGGTCGCCCCGGATGCCGCCCCGGTCGCGGGAGGCCCACGACGCCCTGGTCGACGCCCGCGATCAGCTGCACCGGTTCCGGCTGATCACGTCGGGTGAGGCGGCGAAGCGGCGTTCGCCCTGATCAACCACCCCTGCGCCCCGGTTACCATAGACCGATGAACTGGACCGTCGACATCCCGATCGACCAGCTGCCGCCGCTGCCGCCGCTGTCGCCCGACCTGCGCGCGCGGCTGGACGCGGCGCTCGCCAAGCCGGCCGCCCAGCAGCCCAGCTGGCCCGCCGACCAGGCCGCGGCGATGCGCACGGTGCTCGAGAGCGTGCCGCCGGTGACGGTGCCGTCGGAGATCGTCCGGCTGCAGGAACAGCTGGCCCAGGTCGCGCGGGGCGAGGCCTTCCTGTTGCAGGGCGGGGACTGCGCGGAGACGTTTGTCGACAACACCGAGCCGCACATCCGCGGCAACATCCGCACCCTGCTGCAGATGGCCGTCGTGCTGACCTACGGCTCGAGCATGCCGGTGGTCAAGGTGGCCCGCATCGCCGGGCAGTACGCCAAGCCGCGCTCGG
The DNA here is from genome assembly GCF_002086635.1 of Mycobacterium alsense. Lineage (GTDB taxonomy): Bacteria > Actinomycetota > Actinomycetes > Mycobacteriales > Mycobacteriaceae > Mycobacterium > Mycobacterium alsense. Next base: position 43,206 of record NZ_MVHD01000038.1, read on the forward strand.
CCGACATCGACGCGCTGGGGCTGCGGTCCTACCGAGGCGACATGATCAACGGCTTCGCGCCCGACGCCGCGGCGCGCGAGCACGACCCGTCGCGGCTGGTGCGTGCCTACGCCAACGCCAGCGCCGCGATGAACCTGGTGCGGGCGCTGACCTCGTCAGGGCTGGCGTCGCTGCACCTGGTCCACGACTGGAACCGGGAATTCGTCCGGACGTCGCCGGCCGGCGCGCGGTACGAGGCGCTGGCCACCGAGATCGACCGGGGCCTGCGGTTCATGAGCGCCTGCGGGGTGGCCGACCGCAACCTGCAGACCGCCGAGATCTACGCCAGCCACGAGGCACTGGTGCTCGACTACGAGCGGGCGATGTTGCGCCTGTCCGACGTCGAGGGCGGGGAGCCGCAGCTGTACGACCTTTCGGCGCACACCGTGTGGATCGGCGAGCGCACCCGCCAGCTCGACGGGGCGCACGTCGCGTTCGCCGAGGTGATCGCCAACCCGATCGGGGTGAAGATCGGCCCGACGATGACCCCGGAGCTGGCCGTCGAGTACGTGGAGCGGCTCGACCCGCACAACAAGCCCGGGCGGCTGACGCTGGTGAGCCGGCTGGGCAACAACAAGGTGCGCGACCTGCTGCCGCCGATCGTGGAGAAGGTCCAGGCCACCGGGCATCAGGTGATCTGGCAGTGCGACCCGATGCACGGCAACACCCACGAGTCGTCCAACGGCTACAAGACCCGCCACTTCGACCGCGTCGTCGACGAGGTGCAGGGGTTCTTCGAGGTACACCGCGCGCTGGGCACCCACCCCGGCGGCATCCACGTCGAGATCACCGGCGAGAACGTCACCGAGTGTCTCGGTGGGGCGCAAGACATTTCGGACCTGGACCTGGCCGGACGCTACGAGACGGCCTGTGACCCGCGGCTGAACACCCAGCAGTCGCTGGAGTTGGCGTTCCTGGTCGCCGAGATGCTGCGCGACTAGCCACCTTCACTTTTCGGGCCGAGCGCGCGTGTTGCACGGCGACACGCCGCCGCGGCCGTGCATTTGGGCGCGCTCGCGGGCCGACGAGCTACAGCAGCCCGCTGAGGTTGCTGCCGATCGTCCACCCGACAGCCGCGACGAGACCGGTGAGCGCCAGCACGACGGCCACCCACACCAGCACCATCCGCCGGGCGCGCTGGCGGGCCCAGACGAAGTCGCTCAACGGGATTCCCGCGAATTGCCCTGCCACCGCCCGGTATTCGCCCTCGCCCGGCTCGGGCCCGCGGGTCAGCTGACGGGTGGGGTGGCGCACCGGCTGGTGCGCGGCCGGCGGGCGCTGGCTCATCCGGCTGTGGTGCAGCGCCGCCGAGCGGTGCTGGGCGGAGTTGCGCGGCGCGGGCACCCGGAAGTCCGGCAGGGCGAGCTCCGCGGCGATCGCCTCCAGGTCGGCGCCCATCTCCATCGCGTCGGCGTATCGCTCGGCCGGGTCGCGCGCGGTCGCGCGCTGGATCAGCTCGTCGAATTGCGTTGGGACACCGTCGATCGCCGCGCTGGCCGGCGGCACGTCGGCGTCCAGCCGGCGGTAGGCGATCGACAACGCCGAGTCGCCGCTGAACGGCGTCCGCCCGGTGAGCAGCTCGTAGGTGAGGACGCCGGCGGAGTAGACATCGCTGCGCGGGCCGGCGTTGCCGTCGCGCACCTGCTCGGGCGACAGGTAGGCCGCGGTGCCCAGAATGACGCTGGTGGAGGTGATCTTGGCGGCCGCGACGGCGCGGACCAGCCCGAAGTCGGCGATCTTCACGTCGCCGTCGTCGGAGATCAGGACGTTCTCGGGCTTGACGTCCCGATGCACCAGCCCCGCCCGGTGCGCGGCGCCCAGGCCGCCCAGCACCGGCCGCAGCACCGCCGCCGCGGCGTGCGGCGGCATCGGGCCGCGTTCGGCCAGCAGCTCGCGCAGGGTCCCGCCCTCGATGAGCTCCATCACCAGGAACGGGTGCCGGGCGTCCAGGCCCTGGTCGTACACCGCGACCAGCCCCGGGTTTTTCAGCCGCGCGACGGTGCGGGCCTCGAGCTGGAAGCGGGTCAGGAACTGGTCGTCGCCGGAGTAGCGCGAGTCCATGACCTTCACCGCGACCGGGCGGTCGAGGCGGACGTCGAGGCCGCGGTACACCGTCGAGGTGCCGCCGCTGGCGATCCTGGACTCGACGCGGTAGCGGCCGTCCAGCAACGCGCCCTCGAGGGGGTCACCCGTCCCGGTTCCGGCCACGGGGCCATCGTAGGTGCGGCCGCGCAACCGGCCGCGAAACCTGGGCCCAATGCGCCGAGCACGGCCTACACTTTCGCTGATGAGCAGTATTCCGGCCGGCGACGACGTCCTGGATCCCGACGAGCCAACCTACGAGCTGCCGCGGGTCGCCGAGTTGCTCGGCGTGCCGGTCAGCAAGGTGCAGCAGCAGCTGCGGGAGGGGCACTTGGTCGCGGTGCGCCGCGGTGGCGGTGTGGTGGTGCCCCAGGTCTTCTTCACCAAGGCCGGCGAGGTGGTCAAGAGCCTGCCCGGGTTGTTGACGATCCTGCACGACGGGGGCTACCGCGACACCGAGATCGTGCGCTGGCTGTTCACCCCCGACCCGTCGCTGACGATCACGCGCGACGGCACCCGCGACGCGATCAGCAACGCCCGCCCCGTCGACGCCCTGCACGCGCACCAGGCGCGCGAGGTGGTGCGGCGCGCGCAGGCTATGGCGTACTGACTGCGGCAGACTCCCGGCGCGCCGGCGTCCGGTACACGGCGTAGGCGGCGGCCAGCGCGACCGCCGTGGCCAGCGCGACGTGCAACCACGAGTACATGCCGTGCGACCCATCGGGTTTGAAGACCACCATGACCCATGTCGACAGCCCGGCGATGGCCGCGACCGCCCGCCGCGACTGGGCCAGCGGCGCCGCCACCGCCAGCGGCCAGGAGTAGTACCACGGCAGGGCGGCGGGCACAAACAGCACCACGACGAGCATCGAAGCCGCGATCCCGGTCAGCGCGGCGCGGTCGTCGCGTCGGAACCGCCACCACAGCAGCGGCAACGACACCGCGATGATTCCGATGCCGACGAGCCGCGTGATCCGCAACGTGGCGTAGAAGTCGACCGGGAACAGCCCGCTGCCCAGCGCGTGGATCAGGTTGGCGACCGCGGTCGGCACGGTCAGCCAGTTGATGATCTTCACCGAGCCCGCCAATGCGGTCAGCCAGCCCAGCCCGACGCCGGCGACCGCGGACAGCGCCAGGAACACGACGGAGAAGATCGCCAGCGACACCGCGGTGGCCGCCAAAAACGCCGGGAGGGGGCGATACCCGCGCCGCTCGCGCAGGTGCCGCGCCCACACCCACACCAAAAACGGCAGCGAGATGCCGGCGGTGGCCTTGACCGCGATCGCCACCGTGATCGCGACGATGCCCAGGACGTGACGGCCGGCGAAGGTCAGCGCGATCCCGGCGGCCATCAGGCCGACCATCAGCATCTCGTTGTGCACCCCGCCCATCAGGTGGATGAGCACCAGGGGGTTGAGCACGCAGATCCACAGCGCCAGTGCTCCGTTGGTGCCCAGGTGGCGGGCGAGGCGGGGGGTGGCCCAGATCAGCAGCGCCAGCCCGGGCAGCATGCACAACCGCAGCAGCATCGTCCCGGCGATGACGTGATTGCCGGCGACCATGGTGACCACCCTCGCGATCAGGATGAACGCCGGCCCGTAGGGCGCCGTGGTGATGGTCCAAATCGGGCTTACGTTGTCCAACAACGGGTTCGGGTTGGCCACCGGGCCCACGGCGTAGGGGTCGAAGCCGTCGCGCAGCAGCGCGCCCTGCGCCAGATACGAGTAGGTGTCGCGGCTGAAGACGGGCACGGACAACAGCAGCGGGGCCAGCCAGCAGCCGGTGGTCGCCCGCATCGTGAACTCGGTCGCGTCGCCGGCCAGCGCCCGCCGGCCCAGGGCCACCCACGCGATCAGCATGAGTCCCACGCCCGCCCACAGCAGAATCGACGACAGCACCAGCCCGTGGCCGAAGCGCAGCCAGGACAGGTGCAGCGCTTCCAGCAGGGGGTCGTGGGGCTTGGTGCTCCCCGCGCCCAGCCCGCCCGCGGTGATCAACACCGACCCCGCGAAGCCCAGCCGCGCCGGCCCGGCTTCCGGCGCGGCGGAGAACGCGATGATCCGCGAAACATACCGTGCCACAGGGGGTTTGGTGGAACTCGAATCGGTGGGGGTGGTCATTGGCTCACGCGGACCGGTTCGTGGCCATCCCGGCCAGCTCGGTCAGCCCCGTCTTGGCCGCCCGGTTGATCGGCGCCGCCGCCAGCGCGGCCAGCGCCCGTTCGGTCAGCGCGGCGATGCGCTGCTCGGCCGCGGCCAGCGCGCCGACCGATTCGATGACGCCCCGCAGTTCGCCCACCTGCGCCTCGGACAGGTCGGCGCCGATCGACGAGCGTAACAGGTTGGCCCCCAAGGGGTCTGACTCGTCAGCCAGCTGCAGCGCCTCGGCCAGCAGCACGGTTCGCTTGCCCGACCTCAGGTCGTCGCCGGAGGGCTTGCCGGTCACGGCCGGGTCCCCGAACACGCCGAGCACGTCGTCGCGCAGCTGAAACGCCACGCCCAGGTCGGTCCCGAATTCGGCGAAGGCGGCCTGCACGTCGGGCCGGTCCGCGGCGGCCGCCACGCCGAGCTGCAGCGGCCGCGCCACGGTGTAGCAGGCGGTCTTGAAGGTGTTGACGGTCAGCGCCGCCGCGATCGACTCGGCGCCGCTGGCCTCGGCGACGATGTCGAGGTACTGCCCGCCGAGCACCTCGGTGCGGATGTCGGCCCACACGCGGTGCACGCGTTGCTGGGCAGCGAGCGGCATCGAGCGGCCGAAAGCCTGGAAGACGATGTCGTCGGCCCAGGCCAGCGCGAGGTCGCCGAGCAGGATCGCCGCCGACGCCCCGAACCGCTCCGACGACCCCCGCCATCGCCGCTCGCGGTGCAGCGCGGCGAAGCGGACGTGGGTCGTCGGCCTGCCGCGCCGCGTGGCGGACTCGTCGATCACGTCGTCGTGCACCAGCGCGCAGGCCTGCAGCAGCTCCAGCGCGGAAAACAGCAACAACACTTCGGGATCGGGCTCCGCGTCCGCCACCGACCGCCAGCCCCAGTAGGCGAAGGCGGGACGCAGCCGCTTGCCGCCGTCGAGCACGAAATCCTCGAGCGCGGCGATCAGGGCGTCGTAGTCGGCCCCGATGTGGGCGGACTGGGCGCGCCGGCCGTGCAGATACCGCCGAAGTTGCTCGGTGATGGCGCTGGTCAACTCGACGGTGGCCGCTGCCGCCGTGCCTCTTGCGCTCAGCGCGGCGCCCCTTTCTGCTCGGCAGGGTCTCTGGGCCGACAGTGTATGACGGGCGGGCCGGCCACAGTCGCTTCGAGTTGCTTCGAATGCCTCACTATCGTGCCCCTATGCTGTCGGGGGTTGCCCAGCAAGCCGCCCGATGGATCCGATTGGAGAGTGCCGCGTGACGCTCAACACGATCGCGCTGGAATTGGTGCCCCCCAACACCGAAGACGGCCGGGAGCGGGCGCTGGAGGACGCGCGAAAAGTGGTGCGGTACTCCGCCGAATCGGGCCTCGACGGCCGGCTCCGGCACGTGATGATCCCCGGGATGATCGCGGAGGACGACGACCGTCCCGTGGCGATGAAGCCGAAACTGGACGTGCTGGACTTCTGGTCGATCATCAGGCCGGAGCTGCCGGGGTTGCGCGGCCTGTGCACCCAGGTGACCGCGTTCATGGACGAGGCGTCGCTGCGCCGGCGGCTCACCAGCCTGCGCGACGCCGGGATGGAGGGAGTGGTCTTCGTCGGCGTCCCGCGCACCATGAACGACGGCGAGGGCTCCGGTGTCGCACCGACCGACGCCCTGTCGATCTATCGCGACCTGGTGATCAACCGCGGCGTGATCGTCATCCCCACCCGCGACGGCGAGCAGGGCCGGCTCGATTTCAAATGCAACCGGGGCGCGACCTACGGGATGACGCAGCTGCTGTATTCCGACGCGATCGTGCGCTTTTTGACCGACTTCGCCAAGAACACCGACCACCGGCCCGAAATCCTGCTGTCCTTCGGTTTCGTGCCGAAGGTCGAGAGCCGGGTGGGCCTGATCAACTGGCTGATCCAGGACCCGGGCAACGCCGCGGTGGCCCGCGAGCAGGAGGTCGTCAAGCGGTTGGCCGGCGCCGAACCGGACCAGAAGCGCCGGCTGATGGTGGACCTGTACCGGCGGGTGATCGACGGGGTCGCCGAGCTCGGCTTCCCGCTGAGCATCCATCTGGAGGCGACCTACGGGGTTTCCGGGCCCGCGTTCCAGACCTTCGCGGAGATGCTGGCCTACTGGTCGCCGGCCTAGCCGGGCGGCTGGTCGCGCGGCGCGGTGAGCCGCGGGGAGCGGTCACGGCTGACCCAGGCCAACACCGCCACCACACCGGCCGCGGCGAAGGACACGATGCCCAGCCACACGCCCGCGCTGGTGAAGTTGCGGGTGTTGGGATCGGTGTAACGGGCGTTGGCCGTCATGGTGGTCACCACGCCCGGCTTGAGCTTCCACGACACCACGTCGGGCTCGACGCGGTCGCCGTTGGTCGACGTCACCACGCCGGGGAACGCCACGGTCAGCTCGACGTCGGCGTCGGAGTCGGTCACCGACGTCAGGTCGGCGCGGCCCTCGAGGATCACCAGGTTGCCGTTGCGGCGCAGCGACAGGTTCATGCCCTGGGCGTCGGAGTTCATGTTCGCCAGCTGCGGCAACTCGGCGAAGGTCAGGTCGGAGAACACCGCCTGCGACCCCACGTAGCCGTCGCTGTCGTAGGTCGACACCGCCACCTTCTGGCCGAACGGCAGGTTGTTCGTCTCGAGCTGGGGTCCGGCGTCCTTGGCCGTCTTCGGTTTGGCCGCCGCGATGATCTCCCCGGATACCAGGTCGTCGGGCGAAATGGTCAGCGACGCCCGCACCCGCAGGCATCCGGCGGCCAGGGGCACGATCAGCAGCAGCAACGCGATGGCCAGCGCGCGGCGGCGCCGGGGGGTGAACGGCGGTTGTTGCCGGGCCGTGACCGGGGGAGCGCTGGCGTGCACGAGGTCATCGTGCCAGACCCCCCGGGCGCGCCTATAGCGGCAGTGCGCGGCCGAGGACGGCGAATGCGCGCGGGTCCCCGGCGAAGTGATGGCGGCGGATGATGTCGGTGAAACCCAGCCGGCGGTAGAGCCGCCACGCGCGGTTGGGCTCGCCGTTGGTTTCCGGCGTGGAGAGCAGGACGTTCTCCTCGGGCCGCCCGGCGAGCAGGCGACGGGCCAGCGCCTCGCCGAGCCCGTGGCCCTGCGCCCGGGGATGAATGTGCAGCTCGGTCAGTTCGAAGTAGCTGTTCATCAGCCGCGCGATCTCCTGGGGCGGCAGCCCGCCGCGCTGCAGGCCCAAAACCACCTGTTGCTGCCACCACTGCCCGGGCGCGCCGGGGTAGCCGTAGGCCACGCCGAGCAGCGGCGCGCCGCTCAGTTCCGCGGCCGACGGGGGTTGGGTTTCGCGGGTTGCGTCGGTGCCGGCCGCCGCCCCGGGTGCCTCCAATTCCACGACGGCCACCCCCCGCCACCCCCGCCGGCGGATGTGCTCCAGCCACATGGCGGCGCGCTGGTTCTCGGTGCCGCGGGGGTACCGCATCGCTTCGACATACACCCCGAGGGCGTCCCCGAGACGGCGCTCCATGTCGGCCGGCGCCAAATCGATGAGGAATGTCGCCAACTCGCGGTGCCCTCCTCGTCCGGTGGCTTCGCATATCGGGTCGGCGAATGCCGGTGTCGCCATTATCCGTCGCGTATCGGGCCCCGCGCCGCGCGGTCGCATCGGCCGAGAACCGTCGTTGCGGGCGGCACGCGTCGGGCTACGGGGCCGGGATAGAATCGCTGCCGAACCAGTGGTACGGCGCAGATCGACCTCGTATCATTTGGGTTAGTTGCCTTTACAACGGGCATCCGCGTGCTATCGATAGTTACGTGCCAAACTGTCGGCAAGGAGGGACGAATGCCACTCTCCGATCATGAACAGCGGATGCTCGATCAGATCGAGAGCGCACTCTACGCCGAAGACCCCAAATTCGCGTCGAGCGTCCGTGGCGGAGGGTTCCGCGCGCCCACAGCACGGCGGCGCCTGCAAGGCGCCGCGTTGTTCGTCATCGGCCTTGCGATGCTGGTTTCCGGGGTTGCCTTCCGCGCCACCTGGCTGGGAACCATCCCAATTCTCAGCATTTTCGGCTTCGTCGTGATGTTCGGCGGCGTCGTCTACGCGATCACCGGCCCGCGGTTGTCGGGGCGCCCGGATCGTTCCGGGTCCGCGCCCGGCTCGGCGCGCCAGCGCCGCAACAAGGGCGGCTCGTTCACCAGTCGCATGGAGGATCGCTTCCGCCGGCGCTTCGACGAGTAGGCCGGCACGGGCCAGTACGGGGTAGCCGCGCGGCTGCCCCGTTTTTCGTGCCCGAGCACGCTCGGCGCCCGGTCGCAGGCTCGGCGCCCGCCGGGGCGCTATCACGCGATCGATGCCCAATCGAGCCCGAACCGTGTCCCGCGCGCAGGCGCGGCGCCCCACCGGGCCCCACGCCGGCCCCCACCGGGCCTACGCGCCGAAACCGCGGTCTTGACGTGCGGGTTTTCCGTGGCGGGTCGGCCTAGCGACCCCGCGCCGGCGGCCCCGCGGCGGCCGCTCCGCGACGCTGGGTGGTGGATAACCGGCAAAACGCCGCGTCGACACCCCAACAATGGGGCAAAGTGGGGGATCGTGGGGTATGGTGGCCGAAGTGTTTGGGTGACCGATAGCGGGAGGTGAGCCGGTGTTTCTCGGCACCTACACGCCCAAACTCGACGACAAGGGGCGGCTGACGCTGCCCGCCAAGTTCCGCGACACGCTGGCAGGGGGGTTGATGGTCACGAAGAGTCAGGACCACAGCCTCGCGGTCTACCCGCGGGCGGAGTTCGAACAGCTGGCGCGGCGGGCCAGCAAGACGTCGCGCAGCAACCCCGAAGCCCGGGCGTTCCTGCGCAACCTGGCCGCCGGCACCGACGAGCAGCATCCCGACGCCCAGGGGCGGATCACGCTCTCGGCCGACCACCGCCGGTACGCCAACCTGTCCAAGGACTGCGTGGTGATCGGCGCGGTCGACTACCTCGAGATCTGGGACGCGCAGGCCTGGCACGACTATCAGCAGTCCCACGAAGAGAACTTCTCCGCGGCCAGCGATGAAGCACTCGGCGACATTATCTGAGGCGTGTGCCCGTGCATCGTGGCCTCTGCCCGAACCGACCCTGGCGTACTTCCCCAACGCCAGGTTCGTACCTTCGGACAGAGACCCGGGTGCAGGGGCCGCCCGCCGGGCCTGGGAAGGCGTTGCGGTGGCTGAGAATTCGAGCGATTTCGGGCACGTGCCCGTCCTGCTGGGGCGTTGCGTCGAGCTGCTCACCCCGGCGTTGACGCGGTCGGACCCCGACGGGTCGGGGGCGGTCCTCGTCGACGCGACCCTCGGCGCCGGGGGGCACGCGGAGCGGTTTTTGACCGAGCTGCCCGGGCTGCGGCTCGTCGGGCTCGACCGCGATCCCAGCGCGCTCGACATCGCCGGGCAACGGCTGGCCCGGTTCGGCGACCGCGTCACCCTGGTGCACACCCGCTACGACGGCCTGGGCGCGGCCCTCGCCGGATCCGGTTACCCCGCAAGCGAATCGGTCGACGCGGTGCTGTTCGACCTCGGCGTCTCCTCGATGCAGCTGGACCGCGCCGAACGGGGCTTCGCGTATGCCCAGGACGCGCCGCTGGACATGCGGATGGACCCGTCGTCGCCGCTGACCGCGGCCGAGATCGTCAACACCTACGACGAGGCGGCGCTGGCGGACATCCTGCACCGCTACGGCGAGGAGCGGTTCGCGCGCCGCATCGCCGGCCAGATCGTGCGCCGGCGCGCCCGCGCCCCGTTCACCTCGACCGCGGAGTTGGTGGCCCTGCTGTACCAAGCGACCCCGGCGCCCACCCGCCGCACCGGCGGGCATCCGGCCAAGCGCACCTTCCAGGCGTTGCGGATCGCCGTCAACGACGAACTGGCCTCGCTGCGCTCGGCCCTTCCCGCCGCCTTGGACGCGCTGGCCGGCGGCGGACGCATCGCGGTGATGGCCTACCAATCGCTGGAAGACCGGATCGTCAAACGCGTGTTCGCCGGGGCGGTCACGTCACGGACGCCGGTGGACCTTCCGGTCGAGCTTCCCGGCCACGAGCCGCTGTTCCGGTCGCTGACACGCGGCGCCGAACGCGCGGACGCCGCCGAGATCGAACGCAACCCACGCAGCGCCGCGGTGCGACTACGGGCGCTGCAACGGCTGGAACAGACGAGCGGGAAAGGCGACGCATGAAGGTAAAGCGCGAGAGCCCGAAGCGCCGCGGCGGCGGTGACCGCCGCGACGGCTCGGCCCGCAAGGGCAGGCGCGCCGCGGCCGAACCGCGCCGCACCCGGCCCAAGAACGCCTCGGCGAACACCCGCGAGAGCCGGGCGCCCAGGTCGGGCCCGCAGACCAGCCCGATCGCCCGGCCGGTCGAGCGATCGGGCCGGCCCAAGAACAGCAGCCAGGCCAAGGCGCGGGCCAAGGCGCGGAAAGCCAAGGCGCCCAAGGCCGTTCGACCCCGCCTGAGCGAGCGCCTGGCCATTCGGCTCACGTCGATCGACCTGCGCCCCCGAACGCTGGCGCGCAAGGTCCCGTTTGTCGTGCTGGTGATCGGTGCGCTCGGTCTCGGGCTGGGGCTGACGCTGTGGTTGTCCACCGCCTCGGCCGAGCGGTCGTATCAGCTCAGCCACGCCCGCGAGAAGAACCGAATGCTGCTGCAGCAGAAGGAGGCGCTGGAACGCGATGTGCGCCAGGCGGAGTCCGCCCCGGCGCTCGCCGAAGCCGCCCGCAATCAGGGCATGATCCCGACGAGGGACACCGCGCATCTGGTCCAGGACCCCTCCGGTAACTGGGTGGTCGTCGGCGACCCGAAGCCGGCGGACGGCGTCCCCCCGCCGCCGCTGAACACCAAGCTCTCCGACGCCCCCCCCCCGCCCCCCCCGGCGCAGCCGC
>NZ_MVHD01000039.1 GCF_002086635.1 Mycobacterium alsense
CCCGCTACCCGACGACCTCCGCACCGCTCTGCTCAAAATCCGCGCCTGTGATGCGCACTAATTTGAGCCAAGTCGGGTTATATCGTCCGGTGGCGACGCCCAAAATTTGAAAGGGACCCCGATGTCTTTCGTAAACGCGTATCCGGAGAAGCTCGCGGCAGCCGCCGCGAATCTTCAGTCGATCGCCGACACATTGAACGCCGGCATCGCGGCCGCGGCCGCGCCGACCCAAAGTGTGGTTCCCGCCGCGGCGGACGAGGTGTCCGCGCTGACCGCGGCCCAGTTCGCCGTGCACGCCCAGCGGTACCAGGCGCTGGGCGCTCAGGCGGCGGTGATCCAGCAATTGTTGGTGGCCACGCTGTCGGCGGGTGCGGCTTCCTACGCGGCGACCGAAGCCGCCAACGCGGCGTCGGCGGGCTGAGCGAATGGACTATGGGCTGTTGCCCCCGGAAATCAACTCCGGGCGCATGTACACCGGTCCGGGCGCGGGCTCGTTGGTCGCCGCCGCGGCGGGCTGGGGCGAGCTCGCCGCCGACCTGCACTCGGCGGCGGCGGGCTTTCAGTCGGTGATCTCCGCACTCACGAGTGGCCCGTGGTTGGGTCCGGCGTCGGCATCGCTGGTGGCGGCCGCGACGCCGTATGTGGCGTGGTTGCAAAGCAGCGCAACGGATTCCGAGCTTGCCGCCTCCCAGGCGGCCGCCGCAGCGGCCGCGCACGAGACGGCGTTCGCGATGACGGTTCCCCCTCCGGTCATCGCGGCCAACCGCGCGCTGTTGGCGGAGTTGCTCGCGACGAATTTCCTGGGACAAAACGCGCCCGCGATCGCGGCCACGGAAGGCGAGTACTTCGAGTTTTGGGCCCAGGACGCGGCGGCGATGTACGCCTACTCGAGTTCGTCCGCGGCAGCGTCGCAGTTGACCGAGTTCTCCGAACCGCCGCCGGTGGCCGATCCATCCGGGCTGGCACGGCAGGCCGCCGCGGTCTCGGCAGCCGTGGGTAATTCCTCGGCGATCGATGTGCAAAGCGCGTTGCCGAATCTGAACTCGATCACCGAGGCTTTGAAGATTATGGCGGCGCCGTTCTCCAGCAAAACGATCGACGACTTCATCACGAGCAACACCTCGGTCGACGACTTCATCACCCTGTACACCAAGTACATCAGCGGCTTCATGCCCACGGCCACGTCAACGGCGCAGAGCACCAACGCGATCGTGGCCCTGACATCGTTCATGAAGGGTCTGGCCCCGGCGGCCGCGTCGGCGGCCAAGGCAGCCCCGGCGGCCGCGGCGGGCGCCACCAATGCCGCCGCGAACGCCGGCGCCAACGCCGCGGGCGTCGCGGGAGGTCTCGGGAGGGCGCTTCCGCTGGGCGCGTTGTCGGTGCCGCCGAGCTGGGCGCCGGTGAGCGCGGTGACCAACCCGGGCGTCGCGGCGCTCAACGCCGGCGTTGCCCCCGCCGCGGCCGAAGGAATGAATGCCCTGCCGATGGCTCCGTTCGGGGCGATGGGTGGAAACCGTTACGGGCGAATGCTTCCGACCTACGGCTTCAAGCCGGCGGTGATGGCGAAACCACCGGCGGCCGGGTAGTGCGGACAATCAGCGGAAGTCTGTGGAGCCTAGGGGAATCGAACCCCTGACACCTGCCTTGCAAAGGCAGTGCTCTACCAACTGAGCTAAGGCCCCTCGTCGTGGCTCGGTGGGTGATCGGCTGGATCGCCCACCGCCACGTGCCAGACCTCGACCGCGCGTCGTGACCGGGCCACCGCCGCCGCCACGGCGACCAGGGCCAGTGGCAGTGCAAGCCTCACGCAGCGTCTGGACGGGCACATGGTTGTGGGCCTAGGAGGACTCGAACCTCCGACCTCTTCGTTATCAGCGAAGCGCTCTAACCGCCTGAGCTATAGGCCCATTGCTCGCGTATGGCCGAGCGACGAGATTACCGCAATCGCCACCCCACCCCCAAAAGCGCATGATCCAGGCTAGTCGCGGTCGGCCAGCGTGACTTCGATGCCGCCGATCAGATCGGTGGTCAGGTTGTAGACGAACGCGGCGATGGTGGCCATCGCCGTCAGCAGGACGATGTTGACCAGCCCGATCAGCACGGCGCCGCCGAAGATGGTGCTGCTGGACACCAGCTCGCCGCTGCTGCCGCTGGTGTTGTTCAGCAGGTCGCCGACGTTGCTGTTCAGCTTGGCCCACACGCCCATGCCGCCGAGCACGAGGTAGAGGAACGCCACCGCGATCATCCACACGAAGAACAGCGCCACCGACAGCAGCAGGGAAACTTTGAGCGTGCTCCAGGGGTCGATCCGGCGGATCTGCATGCTGGCCCGAACGGGGCCGCGGGTCCGCCTGGAAACCTGGACGCGGCTTTCGCGGCCCTCGCCGGACTCCCGGCTTTCCCGGCTTTCCCGGCCCTCGGCGGTCGCGGTCCGGTTTGGGCCCTCGGCGCCGCGGGCCGGGACGGGCTTGCGCTGCGCGGGCCGCGGAATCGGCCCGGACAGATCGGGCAGCTCGCTGGCGTAGGCCTCCGCGGGCGCGCCCGCCGAGTCGCGCGACGGCGCGGCGCCGCCGGAGATGAAGCGGTTCAGCCGGGCATCGGCCCCGGTGGGCGGGCCCGACGGTCGCGGCTCGGGGCGCGGTTCGGGTTCGCGCTGGCCCGCGTGGGACGCTCGGGTGGCGCCGCGCTGGCGGGACGGCGCGTCGACGGCATCCTGAACGCGGTTCGTCTGCGTCGGGGCGCGGTGTGCCCCGGCACGCTCGGCCAAGCCATCCCCATTGATGCCGTCGCCCTGTTTGGGGGCGCCCTGCTCGTTCGGTGACGTCACCCCGACTCCTTAGGTCTCCTGCGTTGGCCGCCTGCGCGGTGGCAGTCCGCGCTTGGTCCGCACGGCCATCGCGCCGAGTCTAGTTGCCCGGGCGTCCCGCCGGGCCGCCGCGTGCCCGCATCCCCGCTAGCCTTCCGAATCCGCTTCGCCGTCTGCGTCCCCGACCACCTCGTCGGCCGCCTCCTCGGCGTTGCGCGCGATGGCCAACAGCGTGTTGTCCTCGCCCAGGTTCATCAAGCGCACACCCTTGGTCTGCCGGCCCGCCTTGCGGACCTGGCGCGCCGCGGTGCGGATCACGCCGCCGCCGGAGGTGATCGCGTAGAGCTCGCTCTCGTCGTCGACGATTAGCGCACCCACCAACTTGCCGCGCCGACGGTCGTATTGGACGGTCAACACGCCCTTGCCCCCGCGCCCCTGCACCGGGTACTCCTCGATCGCCGTGCGCTTGGCGTAACCCCCCGACGTGGCGACCAGCAGGTAGGTGCCTTCGCGAACCACGTTGAGCGACAACAGGTAATCGTCGGTGTTGAAGCGCATGCCCTGCACCCCCGAAGTGGCCCGGCCCATCGGGCGCAGCGCCTCGTCGGTCGCCGAGAACCGGATGGACTGTCCGTTGGCCGAGACCAGCAGCAGGTCGTCGTCGGACGAGCACAACACCGCGCCGACCAGCTCGTCGCCGTCCCTGAGGTTGATCGCCACGATCCCGCCCGAGCGGTTGGAGTCGAAGTCGGTCAGCTTGGTCTTCTTCACCAGGCCCTTGCGGGTGGCCAGCACCAGGTACGGGGCGTCCTCGTAGCTGCGGATCTGGATGACCTGCGCGATGCGCTCCTCGGGCTGGAACGCCAGCAGGTTGGCGACGTGCTGCCCGCGCGCCGTGCGCGACGCCTCCGGCAGCTCGTAGGCCTTGGCCCGGTAGACCCGGCCCTGCGTGGTGAAGAACAGGATCCAGTCGTGGGTCGAGGACACGAAGAAATGCTTGACGATGTCGTCCTGCTTGAGCCCGGCGCCCTGCACGCCCTTTCCGCCGCGCTTCTGGCTGCGGTACAGATCGGTCTTGGTGCGCTTGGCGTATCCGGTCTCGGTGATGGTGACGACGACGTCCTCGCGGGCGATCAGGTCCTCGTCGCTGACCTCGCCGTCGGCGGCGACGATGCGGGTGCGACGGTCGTCGCCGTGCTTCTCGACGATCTCGCTCAGTTCGTCGCGCACGATGCCGCGTTGGCGCTCCGGTTTGGCCAGGATGTCTTCCAGGTCGGCGATCTCGGCCTCGATCTTGGCCAGGTCGTCGATGATGCGCTGGCGCTCCAGGGCCGCCAGGCGCCGCAGCTGCATGTCCAGGATCGCCTGCGCCTGGATCTCGTCGATGTCGAGCAGCTCCATCAGGCCGGCGCGGGCGATGTCGACGGTCTCCGACGCGCGGATCAACGCGATCACCTCGTCCAGCGCGTCGAGCGCCTTGACCAGGCCGCGCAGGATGTGGGCCCGCTCGTTGGCCTTGCGTAGCCGGTAGGTGGTGCGGCGGACGATGACGTCGAGTTGGTGGTCGACGTAGTGACGGATCATCTGATCGAGCCGCAGGGTGCGCGGCACCCCGTCGACGATCGCGAGCATGTTCGCGCCGAAGCTGGTCTGCAGCTGGGTGTGCTTATAGAGGTTGTTGAGCACCACCTTGGCCACCGCGTCGCGCTTGAGCTCGACGACGATGCGCAGGCCCACCCGGTCGCTGGACTGGTCTTCGATGTTGGCGATCCCGGCCAGCTTGCCGTCGCGGACCTGTTCGGCGATCGAGGTGATGAAGTTGTCGTGGTTGACCTGATACGGCAACTCGGTGATCACCAAAGACGTTCGGCCCCTGGCCTCTTCGACCTCGACCACGCCGCGCATCCGGATGGAGCCGCGGCCGGTCTTGTAGGCGTCGCCGATGCCCTGCGAGCCGACGATCAGCCCGTGGGTGGGAAAGTCCGGGCCCTTGACCCGCTCCATCACCGCGGCCAGGGTGGCTTCCTCGTCGGCCTCGTGGTTTTGCAGGCACCAGAACACCGCCTCGGCCAACTCGCGCAGGTTGTGCGGCGGGATGTTGGTCGCCATGCCGACCGCGATCCCGCCCGACCCGTTGGCCAGCAGGTTGGGGAACCGGCTGGGCAGCACCGTGGGTTCCTGCACCCGGCCGTCGTAGTTGGGAATGAAATCGACTGTCTCCTCGTCGATTTCGCGCAGCATCTCCATCGCTAGCGGGGTCAGCCGCGCCTCTGTGTTGTGGCTGACGAAGCCGTTGGTCAGGAAGGCGTGGTCGTCGGTGTCGACGCGCAGGCTGTAGACGGGTTGCACGCCGGCATTGGTGATCGAAGCCACGCGCGCGTAGTAGAAGCGGCCGTCGGTCAGCTCGGTGGCGATGGCGCGGACGTCCGGATCGGCGATATGGGAGAGGATTTCTTCACCGCCGGTCCGCCAACGTTGGATGCGGTCAACGTTGTGGCGATTGAGCCAGTCCTTGTCGACCCAACGACTGCCACAGTGTTTACGGATGAACCGCGCGAGGCCGGGAACGTGGTCGGTGTCCATGCCGGCGCACGGGGGGAATGCTTCCAGGATGTCGCGCAGCTTCTCCTGCTTGGCCCCTCCGAATCCGATTTGCGTGGCGAAGAGTTCGGCTTGGGCGCGGTTTGTGATCACGACCTTGTATTCGCCGACGGCGTGGCGGTAGCGACGTGAGATGACGCCGAACTCGAGCAGCATCTGCTGCACGTCGGCGGCCAGTTGCTTGCTGCGGGTTGAGTAAGAAATCTGAATGGTGTTGCGCGGCAGCGCCGAGCATGAGCCGTCGCCCTCAAATAGCGCCTGCAGGAACACCCTTTTAACCGCGGCGGGGGAGTGCCACAGCCACTCGGGCACAGCCTTGTTGGCGGACCGCTGTCCCACCATCTCCCAGAGGCGGCTCTGTTTCAGCGCAGTCATGTCGTAGACGTGGAGTTTTTGCATCAGAAAGCCCGATGCGTTCGTTGTCTGGTAAATGCAGCGTTTGCCGCCGATGACGGCGTCGTACGCACCGGCGACCATCGCGAAGTAGTCGCGATCACAATTGGCGAACCCAGCGTGAGTCTCCGAAACGTAGCCCTCACTAATGACGGCGCCCAACAGCAGTGCTTCCATCACGTCATGCCAGGCGGCCGGCCCCAACTCCATTGGGAGGGTGCGCTGCAAGACAACGCAATCATCTGGGTGGATCTCTTCGATCAACTTCCACAGCAGCGTCGGCACACCGCCGACATCGACCAGGCACAGCAGCGGGTGGTTCGCCGTGCCGGTGACCTCGTAGCCTTCGCCCGTGCGCACCGTGTACGTCTGGTGGTCGCCCGAATGGAATAGACGGTCGGCCAGCACCGGGTTTCCGTGCCGATCCGAAACCTTCAACTCGATCGCGTTGTCCGAGTTGGGCGCTGCTCCGGCAACGACGTCGCCAATCCGCACCGACTGCCCGAACGGCAAGCGCACCAAGGCATCTCCAGAGGCACAATAGCGCATCGCCGCCGGAGGATCGTTGCCCGGCGAGCCGAAGTTGCCCTGCCCGTCGACGAGCGGATAGCGCAGCGACCACGGCTGCGCCATGCGCACCAGGGTGTCGTAGATCGACGCGTCGCCGTGCGGGTGGTAGTTGCCCATCGTCTCGGCCACCGACCGCGCCGACTTGGCATGGCTGCGGTCGGGGCGGAAGCCGGAGTCGTACATCGCGTACAGCACGCGGCGGTGCACCGGCTTGAGGCCGTCGCGCACCTCCGGCAGCGCGCGGCCCACGATCACGCTCATCGCGTAGTCGATGTAGCTGCGCTGCATCTCCTGCTGGATGTCAACCGGTTCGATGCGGTCGCCGGCCTCGTCGCCGGGTGGCAGCGTGGTGTCAGTCATCTATGTCCCTGTAGGTCTTAGACGTCCAGGAAGCGAACGTCTTTGGCGTTGCGGGTGATGAAGCTGCGGCGCGCATCGACGTCCTCGCCCATCAGGATCGAGAACAGCTCGTCGGCGGCGGCGGCGTCGTCGAGGGTGACCTGGCGCAGCACCCGCACCGATGGGTCCATGGTGGTTTCCCACAACTCCTTGGCGTCCATCTCGCCCAAACCCTTGTAGCGCTGGATGCCGTCTTCCTTGTTGATCTTCTTCCCGGCCTTCAGGCCCGCCTCCAACAGGCCGTCGCGCTCCCGGTCGGAGTAGGCGAACTCGGGATCGCTGCGCTGCCACTTCAGCTTGTACAGCGGCGGCTGGGCCAGGAAGACGTGCCCGTTTTCGATCAGTGGCCGCATGAACCGGAACAACAGCGTCAGCAGCAGCGTCGAGATGTGTTGGCCGTCGACGTCGGCGTCGGCCATCAGCACGATCTTGTGGTAGCGCAGCTTGGTGATGTCGAACTCGTCGTGAATCCCGGTGCCCAGCGCGGTGATGATCGCCTGGACCTCGGTGTTCTTCAGGACCCGGTCGATGCGCGCCTTCTCGACGTTGATGATCTTGCCGCGCAGCGGCAGAATTGCCTGGAACATCGAGTCGCGGCCGCTCTTGGCCGAGCCGCCGGCCGAATCGCCTTCCACCACATACAGTTCGGACCTGCGTGGATCGGTGGAGCGGCAGTCGGCGAGTTTGCCCGGTAGCCCGCCGAGGTCGGTGGCGCTCTTGCGGCGCACCAGCTCTCGCGCCTTGCGCGCCGCGATCCGGGCCTGTGCGGACGAGACCGCCTTGTTTACGACGGTTTTCGCCTCCGAGGGGTTCGACTCGAACCAGTGCGTCAGCTGCTCGTTGCAGACCTTCTGCACGAACGATTTGACCTCGGTGTTGCCCAGCTTGGTCTTGGTCTGACCCTCGAACTGCGGTTCGCTGACCTTCACCGAGATGACCGCGGCCAGGCCCTCCCGGATGTCGTCGCCGGTGAGGTTGGGGTCCTTGTCTTTCAACAGCTTCTTGTCTTTGGCGTACTTGTTCACCACCGACGTCAACGCGCTGCGAAATCCCTCTTCGTGGGTGCCGCCCTCGTGGGTGTTGATGGTGTTGGCGAAGGTGTGCACCGACTCCGAATAGCCGCCGTTCCACTGCATTGCGATTTCGACCTCGTGGCCGGCGCCCTTGCCGCCGAAGTCGATGACGCTCTGCTGGATCGGGTTCTTGGTGCGGTTGATGTGCTTGACGAAGTCGACCAGCCCGCCGGGGTAGTGGAAGGTGCGGTGCTTGACCTTGTGCGGCGCGGTCGATTCGGCCGCCTTTTCCTCGGCGGTCTTGGGTGCGTCGGCGGTATCGCTGACCACCTCGTCGACGACCTCTTCCTGGGTCACCCGCTCGTCGGTGAGCTCGATCGTCAGGCCCTTGTTCAGGAAAGCCATTTCCTGCAGCCGGCGCGCGACGGTCTCGAAGTCGTATTCGGTGGTTTCGAATATGTCCGGGTCCGCCCAAAACCGGATGGTGGTTCCGGTCCTCTTGGTGGCCTCACCCTGCTTGAGGGTGCCGGGCACGGCGTGGTCGTAGTATTGCGACCATTCGTGGCCGTCGCGAGCGATGTCCACCTCGAGCCGAGTCGACAAAGCGTTGACGACCGAAACGCCGACGCCGTGCAGGCCGCCGCTGACGTTGTAGCCACTGTTCTCGCCGCCGAACTTGCCGCCCGCGTGCAGCTGGGTCATCACCACGTCGACGGTCGGGGCGCCGGTGGCGTGCATCGCCACGGGGATACCGCGGCCGTTGTCTGTCACCTCGACGCCGCCGTCGTCCAACAGCCGGACGTCCACCCGGTTGGCAAAACCGGCCATCGCCTCGTCCACCGAGTTGTCGACCACCTCCCAGATGAGGTGGTGCAGACCGCGCTCGCCGGTGGAGCCGATATACATGCCCGGGCGTTTGCGGACGGCCTCCAGACCTTCCAGAACTGTGATTTGTTCGGCGCCGTATCCGGCTTGAGGCTTCTTCTTCTGGGCAGCCACGGTCGGAATGCTCTCCTTGGGGTTTCATGCGGGCGGTCCGGTCACCGCAGCGGTCGCATGCCACCACTCTACCGTGATCGAGGCCCCGGACCCTTCCTCCGGGCGCGTTTCTACCCAGCTAACTGCGCCGTGCGCGCGATTTCTTCCTCATAGGCGCGTCCTGACGTGCGATCTGCGAGTACGCGTCGTCCTGGCGGCTCTGAGCCGCCTGTGGAAAGACCCGTAACTGGGGATCGTGTGGAGCCTGCAACGGGTCAACCGTAGGTGTCGCGGGGCCCCCGGCCGGCGATGTGCCGCGGACCCTTGCGCCACGACGGTGCGGCCGGCCCGGTGATCTTCAGCGACGTCACCACACCGTTGCCAACCGCCGCGGCGATCTTGGCCAGCAGTTGCGCCTGAATCATCCGCAGCTGGGTAGCCCAGGCCGTCGATTCGGCCGCCACGCTCAGCACGCCCTCGTTGAGCGCGGTCGGGGTCGCGTGGTCGGCGATCTGCTGCCCGACCACCGCTGACCAGTGGCCCAGCACGGTGCCCTCGGCGACGTGCGCCGACCAGCCGCGCTTTTTGGCCAGTTCACGCGCCAACCTGCCCAGCGGCTGCGGATCCCGAACATCCGGACCCGGTGCCGACCAGCTTCGTCGCTGTCCGGCCACGCGGCGCGCACCCGGCGGGATCGCCCGTCCCCGACCGGCGTCCTTGCCCTGCGCGCGCGCCGCGGCGCGGGCCTCCTCGAGGGTGCGCCGCACCAGGTCCATTCCCGTCAATCCACCAAGGCGGTCAACACTTTCCGTGTTTTCCGTGTCGCCGTCGCCCGTCACGGAACCACCGCCGAAACCCGCCCCGAGTCATCGTCGCGCAACTCGATGTGCACCCGCCTAGCGTCCCAGTCCGCCGGAATGTCTTCCAGCACCGCCGCGGTCACCACAACCTGTTCGGCGGATTCGGCCACGGACGCCAACGCCCGGCGCCGGGTGGCGTCGAGTTCGGCGAACACGTCGTCGAGCAACAACACGGGGTCGCTGCCGTCCTCCCGGAGCAATTCGTACGCCGCGAGCCGCAGGCCCACCGCGAAAGACCACGATTCGCCATGGCTGGCAAAGCCTTTCGCGGGTTCGTCACCCAGGCGCAGTTCCAGGTCGTCGCGGTGCGGACCGACCAGGCACACGCCGCGCTCCAGCTCCGCATCGCGGCGGGCCGACAGGGCGGCCAGCAAGGCGGCCTCCAGGAACTCCCGGTCGGTGGGGTCGCTGCCGACCTGGGGGTCGCCCAGGCTCGAGCGGTAGCTGATCGTCGCGGGCCGCGATCCCGGCGCGAGCAACTGATAGGCCTTCTCCACCTCCGGCGCCAACTGATTGACCAGATCGATCCGCGCCGCCATCAATGCGGCGCCGTGCTCGGCCAGCCGGTTATCCCACACGTCGAGGGTGTCCAGGGCGCCCCGGTCGCCGCGGTAACGCGCCCCGGACAACGACTTCAACAGGGCGGTGCGTTGCCGCAAAACCTTGTCGTAATCGGCGCGCACGCCGGCGACCGCGGGCCGACGTACCGTGGCCAAATCGTCGAGGTAGCGGCGCCGATCCGACGGGTCTCCGCGCACCAGGGCCAGGTCTTCGGGCGCGAACAGCACCGCCCGCAGCACCCCGACCACCTCGCGCGTGCTGCGCACCGGGGACCGGTTCAGCCGGGCCTTGTTGGCGCGCCCGGCCGCGATCTCGAGGTCAATGGCGCATTCCCGGCCATCGTTGACGACGATCGTCGAGACCACCGCGCGGTCCGCGCCGGCCCGAATCAACGGGGCGTCGGTGCCAACCCGGTGTGAACCCAAGGTGGTCGAATACCACAGGGCTTCAACCAAATTCGTCTTCCCGAACCCATTGGGGCCGACGAATACGGTACGGCCCGCCGGCAATTCGAGGTCGACGTGTGCCCAGGACCGGAAATCGCGCAGGCCCAAGTGTCGGACGTACACTTACCCGGGCAACCGGACGGGCATCAACAAATACACGTAATCGGTCGGCAGCGCGGCGAACGGCCCGGTGCCGGTCGGCGAGCTGTCGTCATCGAGCGCTGGGCGCAACAGCGCCGGCTTGCCCGGCGTCGTGAAACCGAACGACACCCGCTCCGAGTGCACCGACGCCAGCCCGTCGGTCAGATACGTCGGGTTGAACGCGATCGTCAATGGCTCACCCACGAAATCGACCTGGAGGTCTTCCTCGGCGCGACCCACGTCGTCGGCGCCCGCGGACAGCCGCAGCGTGCCGTCGGAGAATTCCATCCGCACCTGAGCGCCACGGTCGGCGACCAGCGCGACCAGCTTGATGGCCTCGGTCAGCTCGGCGACGTCGATGGTGGCGACGGCCGTGTGCTCGGCCGGCAGCAGTTGCCGAAACTTCGGGAACTCCGCGTCGAGCAGACGCGTGGTGCTGCGCTTGCCATTGCCGCTGATGCCCAACAACCCGTCCTGCCCGACTCCGGCACCGGCGCCCAGCGACAACCGCACCTCGTCCCCGTCGGCGCCGGCTTTCGCGGCCTCGGCCAGCGTCTTGGCCGGCACCAACACCGCGGCTTCCACGTCGGGCGACAACGCCGACCAGGTCAACTCGCGCACCGCCAGGCGGAACCTGTCGGTCGCGGCCAGAACCACCCTGTCACCGGAAATCTCGACCCGAATCCCGGTCAGCATCGGCAGCGTGTCATCGCGGCCCGCGGCAACGGCCACCTGGCCGATCGCCTCGGCGAACAGCTCCGCCGGCAGCGTCCCCGTGCCTTCCGGCAGCGCGGGCAGGGTCGGATAATCCTCGACCGGCATGGTCGGCAACGAGAACCTGGCGCTTCCGCAGGTCAACGCGACCCGATTGCCGTCGACATAAACGTCGACGGGCTTGTTCGGCAATGCCCGGGTGATGTCTGACAGCAACCTCCCGGATACCAAAACGCTTCCCGGGGAAGCGATTTCGGCCGCGACCTGGGCTTCCGCGGAGACCTCGTAGTCGAATCCGGAGATCGTCAGCCCGTCGTTCGAGCCGGACAGCAGGACCCCCGAGAGCACGGGCACCGCCGGCCTGGTCGGCAGGTTCTTTGCCACCCACGACACCGCGTCGGCGAAAGACTCCCGCACCAGACGGAATTTCAGGTCGGTGAGGCCAGCTGTTGTCGTCGCCGCGTCCATAGCGTCCCTTCACCTGCCAAGTGTTCGAAACCTAGATGGCTAGCCGCCCGTCGCTAGCAGTCGAACCACAACCGTAGATCTTCTGCGGCCATCTTGAAAGCTAATCCAAAAGGCCGACAAGCCGGGCCAACGCGCGCTGCGCGTCGCGTGGGCAACGCATGTCCCCAACGCCGTTCTTCAAAGAAGAAACGACGAAGAGATCTCAGTACCAGTATTAAGGGCTGTGCATGCTGGGGACAGACGAGCTTCGGCGCAGCTAGGGAGTGGCCGGGGCTGTGGATGATTGCGCTGACAACTGTGTGCGGCCTGTTGGGTCGCTGGGGATGGACGCTGGATGTGCACCAAAACCCCGATTGTGCACCGGTGTTTGACGGGTTTTGCACAGCGCTGCACACAAGCGACCGCGTGTGACGGGTGTGACAGGGGTGCGGGAAGTTTTTCGGAAAAAACTTGTCGGGACGGCCCCTGGGCGCGCCAGTCAGCGCTTGGAGCGCTGCCGGATCCGCGTGGTGAGTTCTTTGACGTGGTCGAAGACCTCACGCCGTTCGGCCATCTCCGACAGAATCTTTCGTTGCGCGTACATGACCGTGGTGTGGTCGCGGCCGAATGCTTGACCGATCTTCGGCAACGACAGATCGGTGAGCTCGCGGCACAGGTACATCGCGATCTGGCGTGACTGCGCCAGCGCCCGGGTCTTGCCGGGGCCACGCAACTCCTCGACGGTGGTGTCGAAGTATTCGGCGGTGGCGGCCATGATGGTCGCCGCGCTGATCTGCATCGTGCTGGCGTCGGCGATCAGATCCCGAAGCACGATCTCCGCCAGCGCCTTGTCGATGGGAGTCTTGTTCAGCGAGGCGAACGCGGTAACCCGGATGAGAGCGCCTTCCAGCTCCCGGATGTTGCGTTCGATGCTGCTGGCGATCAACTCGAGGACGTCGTCGGGCACCGCCAGGCGCTCCATTTGAGCCTTCTTGCGCAGAATCGCGATGCGGGTCTCCAGTTCGGGGGGCTGGACGTCGGTGATCAGCCCCCATTCGAACCGGGTCCGCAGCCGGTCCTCGAGGGTGGCGAGCTGCTTCGGCGGCCGGTCAGACGAGATGACGATCTGCTTGTTGGCGTTGTGCAGGGTGTTGAAGGTGTGGAAGAACTCCTCCTGGATGCCTTCCTTGCCCTCGATGAACTGAATGTCATCCACCAGCAGCACGTCGACGTCGCGGTAGCTGCGTTTGAACGCCACCTTGCGGTCGTCGCGCAGCGAGTTGATGAAGTCGTTGGTGAATTCCTCGGTGGACACGTACTTCACCCGCATGCCGGGAAACAGCCGCTGTGCGTAGTTTCCGGCGGCGTGCAGCAGGTGGGTCTTGCCGAGGCCGGACTCACCCCAGATGAACAGCGGGTTGTAGGCGCGGGCCGGCGCTTCGGCGATGGCCAGGGCCGCCGCGTGGGCGAATCGGTTGGACGCGCCGATGACGAACGTGTCGAAGGTGTAGCGGCGGTTGAGGCTGGTTCCGCCGAGGACGGCCGGATCGGTGCTGAGGCGGCGGTCGGTGAAGTAGTTCGGCCAACTCTGTTCGGCGTCGCCAACGAGTTCGGCGTTCT
The DNA here is from genome assembly GCF_002086635.1 of Mycobacterium alsense. Lineage (GTDB taxonomy): Bacteria > Actinomycetota > Actinomycetes > Mycobacteriales > Mycobacteriaceae > Mycobacterium > Mycobacterium alsense. Next base: position 13,550 of record NZ_MVHD01000039.1, read on the forward strand.
CGTCGGCCTCGTCGGCGTCGAGCGGGGTATCGAGGTCGGTGTCGTCCGGCTGGGCCGAGTTCGGGACTTCCGCGGCTTGGGGGAAGCCGTCGGGCTGTGCGAAGGGCGTGTCGCCGCCGTCCTCGGGTGGGGCGATGCGCACGCCGAGTTGAATCTGCTGCCCGAGCCGGCGGCTCAGGGCGTCGGTGATCGGGGCGCGCAAGTGACGCTCGATTTCGTTTTGCACGAAGCTGCTCGGCACGGACAGCAGAGCAAAACCCTCGACGATGGTCAGGGGCTGCACCAGATTGAGCCACGCCCTTTGCTGAGGGGTCAGCGGGGTGGCGAGGGCGGTGCGATTGGCGGACATGCCGTCGGAGGCGGGCTCGCCGTTGAGCTCGGAGACGACTGCGCTCCACACTGTCGTGAATCCTGAACCCGGGTCATCGGTCAACGACGTAATCTCCCTGGTTCTCGCAGATCCCGGGTCGAGGAGCAGCCACGCTTGGCGAAGAAGCAACTGTCCACATAGTTATGCACAGGTGTGGACAGGATGAGCATAAACGAGCCGCAGCCTACCGGCGACGGCCCGCGATCTCCGTGCTGGTGACGGCCCGTGCAGGCCGTCTAAACAGCTAGTCGATCCGCCATCCTCGCTTCGTCGTCGAGCGCCGTTCCACGCTGAAACGGCATTGCCCGAAGCTAACAGTTTTCCGTGCGGCTGCCAACCGTTGTGCTGCATTCCAATCGGCTTCTCTGGGGTTCTTCGGCGGTGCAAGTTGGTCGTTCACCTATGGTGCCGCAGAGGCGTCGCCGAGAACTTCTGTTTTCGCGGATGTGTGAGTTTGGCTCGTTGCGGCAGAGCAAGTTTGACCCAGCGCAGGCTCATCAGTACCCTCGAACAGTCGCCCGAAAGTTGGCGATACGGCTGCGACCCGGTACTTCGCCCGGGGACCGCGCCGGCCAGCAGCAAGACCCACCCCCGACCGACTCACGGATGGACGCAGTCGAGCGGCCGGATGGTTCGAATACGAGGAGAACGCCGTGGCCAAGGGCAAGCGGACCTTCCAGCCGAATAACCGGCGCCGAGCCCGCGTGCACGGCTTCCGGTTGCGGATGCGCACGCGTGCCGGGCGGGCGATCGTTTCCAACCGGCGCCGCAAAGGCCGCCGCGCGCTAACTGCCTGATCGCAACCAGGTTTTCGGCGGTGCTTCCCGCACGCAACCGGATGCGGCGGTCAAAAGAGTTTGACGCCGCGGTGAAATTTGGCGCGCGCTCCGCGCAGGCCGATATCGTCGTCCACCTTCGCCGGGCGCCCGAAGACGACACCGGCCCACGCGTCGGCTTGATCATCGCGAAGCCCGTGGGCTCGGCGGTGGAACGCCATCGCGTAGCGCGCCGGCTACGACATGTCGCGCGGACGATGTTGGGCGACCTTCACAAATCCGACCAGGTGGTGATCCGAGCGTTGCCAAGCAGTCGCCAGGCGTCCTCGGCGCGGCTGGAACAGCAACTGCGGCGCGGGCTGTCTCGCGTCCGCGACTCGGCCGGAGCCGACCGGTGAGCCCGGCGGCGCGGGCTCGCGGTGCCGCCAACGGGGCGAGCGGTGCCGCCGTGCGGTGCCTACTTTTCCTCATCCGGCTGTACCGGCATACGGTGTCGCCGCTGCGGCTGCCGACATGCCGCTTCGTGCCAACCTGTAGCCAGTACGCCGTCGACGCCCTCACCGAGTACGGCTTGATCCGGGGGAGTTGGCTGTCCGCGGTCAGGCTCGCCAAATGCGGACCGTGGCATCGGGGAGGATGGGATCCGATACCCGAGCGAAGCGGCCGCCGAGCCGGCTTCGACGACGCCAGCACTGCCGGGGAACCCCCAGCGAAGCACGGGAAGAGTGAGTCTTTTGTCCTTTGATTTTGTCAGCCTCGACTTCGTCTACTACCCGGTGTCGTGGATCATGTGGGTCTGGTACAAGTTGTTCGCGGCCGTCCTGGGCCCGTCGAACTTCTTCGCGTGGGCCCTGTCGGTGATGTTCCTGGTGTTCACCCTGCGGGCGTTGCTCTACAAGCCGGTCGTGAACCAGATCCGCTTCACCCGCCAGATGCAGGAACTGCAGCCGCAGCTCAAGGCGCTGCAGAAGAAGTACGCCAAGGACCGCCAACGGCTGGCGCTCGAAATGCAGAAACTGCAGCGCGAGCACGGCTTTAATCCGCTCTTGGGCTGCCTGCCGGCGTTCGCGCAGATCCCGGTGTTCCTCGGGCTGTATCACGTCCTGCGATCGTTCAACCGCACGACCGGCGGCTTCGGCCAGACGCAGCTGTCGGTGGCCCAAAACCGGATGACCGGAAACTATTTCTTCAGCCCCGCCGACGTCGGCCACTTCCTGGACGCCAACCTGTTCGGCGCCCCGATCGGCGCCTTCATGACGCAGCATGCCGGGTTGGATGCGTTCACGGTCTTTAGCCGGCCCGCGGTGATCGCCGTGGGCGCGCCCGTGATGATCCTGGCCGGCATAGCGACCTACTTCAACGGTCGTGCGTCGGTGGCGCGGCAGAGTCCCGAGGCGGCCGCCAACCCGCAGACCGCGATGATGAACAAGCTCATGCTGTACGTGTTTCCGCTGGGGATCATCGTCAGCGGTCCGTTCCTTCCGCTCGCGATCATCCTGTACTGGTTCGCCAACAACATCTGGACGTTCGGACAGCAGCACTACGTGTTCGGGATGATCGAGAAGGAAGAGGAGGCCAAGCGGCAAGAGGCCGTCAAGCGCCGCGCCGCGAACGCGCCGGCACCGGGGGCCAAGCCCAAGCGCAACCCCAAGACGGCAGCGCCATCGGCCGAACCTGCGTCGAACCCGGATACCGATGGATACGGTGACGACGCCACGGGCGCGAACGCGACGACGGCGCAACCGGAGAAGCCGAACGGCGAGGGCCGCGTCGACGGTCCGACGAACCGCACCCCGCGCCCCGGAGCGCGCCCGAAGAAGCGGAAACGCTGACGAGAAGCCACCGGCCCCTTGGACCAGTGACCCGACTGGAACGGGGAGCCACGGATGAGGGAGAGATAACGACATGACGGACGCCGAAACCACCGAGCGCGACCTCGACGCGGATGCCACGGAAGCCGACGCGCAAGCGTCGGTCGACGAGGATGCGGCGGCGCCGGAGGAAGCAGACCAACCCGACGACGTGGAGGAGCGACTGGTCGCCGAGGGGGAGATCGCCGGCGACTATCTGGAAGAGCTGTTGGACCTGCTGGACTTCGACGGCGACATCGATCTCGACGTCGAGGGCGACCGCGCGGTCGTGAGCATCGACGGCAGCGACGACCTCAACAAGTTGGTGGGCCGTGGGGGCGAGGTGCTCGACGCGCTGCAGGAGCTCACCCGGCTGGCGGTGCATCAGAAGACCGGTGTGCGCAGCCGCCTGATGCTCGACATCGCGAGCTGGCGGCGCCGCCGGCGCGAGGAGCTGGCCGCGCTGGGCGATAAGGTGGCCCGGCGGGTGTTGAGCTCAGGGGAACGCGAGGAGCTGTCGCCGATGACGCCGTTCGAGCGCAAGATCGTCCACGACGCCGTCGCGGCGGTGCCGGGCGTTCACAGCGAGAGCGAGGGCCAGGAGCCGTCGCGGCGGGTTGTGGTTCTGCTCGACTGACCGAGTCACAGCCGTGTAATTCGCCCACCAGGGATCGGGGATGTTTCACGTGAAACAAGGAAACGAGATGTTTCACGTGAAACATGCCGTGCCGGACGGGTTGAGCGACGCGGCGTCGGCGGTCTTCGGGCAGGGGATCGACACCGCGCGGCGGTACGCCGAAACGCTCGCCGCAGCCGGCGTGGAGCGCGGGCTCCTCGGTCCGCGGGAGGCGGACCGCCTGTGGGAGCGGCACCTATTGAATAGCGCCGCGGTGGGCGAGCTGCTGGGGCCGGGGGAGCGGGTGGTCGACATCGGTAGCGGCGCGGGCCTGCCGGGAATCCCTTTGGCGATCGCAAGGCCCGACCTCGAGATCGTGTTGCTCGAACCGCTACTGCGGCGCAGCGAGTTTCTCAGCGAGGTCGTCGGCGAACTAGGGTTGGCCGTCGAGGTCGTTCGTGGCCGTGCGGAGGAACCCTGGGTGCGCGACCGGTTCGGGGGCCGCGACGCCGCGGTGTCGCGAGCGGTTGCCGCGCTGGACAAGTTGACGAAGTGGAGTATGCCGTTGCTACGGCCCGGTGGGCGGATGGTGGCGATCAAAGGGGAGCGCGCTCCCGAGGAACTGAAAGCGCACCGGCGTGTGATGGCGGCGGTGGGCGCTGTGGATGCCAGGGTGGTGACATGTGGCGCGAATTACTTGTGTCCGCCCGCAACCGTAGTGTTAGCGCGGCGCGGAAAGCGGTCGCGCCCGATGCCGGCATCAACGGCGGACAGGCGGACATCGTGACCTCTCCCCACGACCATCCGACGGTAGGCGGGCCGGCACCCAGCCTCACGGAGGCGCAACCGCAGCCGGAGCCCACAGACTCCGCAATCGGCCATGTTTCACGTGAAACATCGAACGAGTACGACACGCCGATCGCCGCCGCGGCGGAGCGCGCGATGCGGGTCCTCCACACCACCTACCCGCCGCTCCGCCGACCCCGCCGCCGCCGCGTCTTCACCATTGCGAACCAAAAGGGCGGCGTCGGCAAGACGACCACCGCGGTCAACCTCGCCGCCGCCCTGGCCGTGCAGGGACTCAAGACGCTCGTCATCGACCTCGATCCCCAGGGCAACGCGAGCACGGCACTCGGTATCCACGAGCGGCAGGCGGGGACCCCGTCGTCGTACGAGGTGCTCATCGGCGAGGTTGCGTTGGGCGATGCGCTCCGGCCCAGCCCGCACAGCCCGCGGCTCTTCTGCGTGCCGGCGACGATCGACTTGGCCGGCGCGGAGATCGAATTGGTGAGCATGGTCGCCCGCGAGAACCGGCTGCGCACCGCGCTGGCCGAGCTCGAGCGGTTCGACTTCGACTACGTGTTCGTCGACTGCCCGCCGTCGCTGGGACTGCTGACGATCAATGCGCTCGTGGCCGCCCCGGAGGTCATGATCCCGATCCAGTGCGAGTACTACGCGCTCGAGGGGGTGTCACAGCTGATGCGCAATATCGAAATGGTGAAGGCTCACCTCAACCCCCAGCTGGAGGTGACCACGGTGATCCTGACGATGTACGACGGGCGGACCAAGCTGGCCGACCAGGTCGCCGAAGAGGTGCGCAACTATTTCGGCGCCAAGGTGTTGCGCACGGTGATCCCGCGCAGCGTCAAAGTCTCGGAGGCGCCCGGCTACAGCATGACGATCATCGACTACGACCCCGGTTCGCGCGGGGCGATGAGCTACCTGGACGCGAGTCGCGAACTCGCCGAACGGGATTGACCCACACCACCATCCGCGAAGGGACGACCATGACGCAGCCGTTACGCAAGAAGGGCGGCCTCGGCCGGGGACTGGCTTCGCTGATCCCCACCGGTCCCGCGGAAGGCGATTCCGGCCCGGCGACACTGGGCCCGCGGATGGGCGATGCGGCCGCCGACGTGCTGATCGGCGGACCGGGTGCCTCCGCGGCCGATGCCGCCGCCGTGGGCGCGGTCTACCGTGAGATCGCGCCGGCCGACATCGAGCGCAACCCCCGGCAGCCCCGGCAGGTGTTCGACGAGGAGGCGCTGGCGGAGCTGGTCCACTCCATTCGCGAGTTCGGGCTGCTGCAGCCGATCGTGGTGCGGGAGGTGGCGGGAACTCCGGGCGGCGCGCGGTATCAGATCGTGATGGGGGAGCGGCGATGGCGCGCCGCCCAGGAAGCGGGCCTGGCCACCATCCCGGCCATCGTGCGCGAGACCGGCGACGACGACCTGTTGCGCGACGCATTGCTCGAGAACATCCATCGGGTACAGCTCAACCCGCTCGAAGAGGCGGCGGCATACCAGCAGCTGCTGGAGGAGTTCGACGTCACCCACGACGAACTGGCGTCGCGCATCGGCCGGTCGCGTCCCCTGATCACGAACATGATCCGCCTGCTCAAACTGCCCATCGCGGTGCAGCGGCGGGTCGCGGCGGGCGTCCTGTCGGCCGGGCACGCCCGCGCCCTGCTGTCGCTGGAGGCCGGCCCCGAGGCGCAGGAGGAGCTGGCCGGCCGAATCGTCGCCGAGGGCCTGTCGGTGCGGGCCACCGAAGAGGCGGTGACCCTGGCCAACCGCGGTGACACCGCCCCGCCGGCGCCCCAGCGCCGCAAGCCGATCCAGATGCCCGGCCTGCAAGACGTTGCTGAGCGGCTGTCGAACACCTTCGACACGCGGGTGACGGTCAGCCTGGGCAAACGCAAGGGGCGGATCGTGGTCGAGTTCGCGTCGGTCGAAGATCTGCAGCGCATCGTCGACGTGATGACCCCGCCCAAGGCTTAACCCTCCATCCGCTGTAATTACGTCACTGTGACACTACCGCGGTTTCGGACCCCAAACGTTCGTCGCGGGCGCCGCAGCGCGACGAGTTCGCCTGTGCGCCAAGCAAATTCGGGTTTCGACCGGACGACACCGGGTGCGCGGGCCCCCTAACTGCGCCGGGCCACGTGGCGGGTCAAACACTGGTCCGATGTGGGCAAACTCTCCTATCCTGGAGAGGTTGCCGGTGGTCTCGTAATCAGAAGACCCCCAATACCGCACGGAAGCCAGGAGGCTAGTGTCCGCTCGAATCACGCCGCTGCGACTCGAGGCTTTCGAGCACCTCCCCAAGCACGCGCGCCGATGCGTCTTCTGGGAGGTTGACCCGGCGACCCTTGGTAACCAGGACCACCTCGCCGACCCCGAATTCGAAAAAGAGGCGTGGCTGTCGATGGTGATGCTGGAATGGGGCTCGTGTGGACAGGTAGCGATCGCGGTTCCCGACGACGAGCGCAGCCACACCGAGCCGCCGTGCCTGGGCTATGTGCTCTACGCGCCGCCCCGGGCGGTGCCGCGGGCGCAGCGGTTTCCCACCGCGCCGGTGTCCGCCGACGCGATCCTGTTGACATCGATGAACATCGAGCCGGGTCCGGACGCCGACGACCTGCCGCACGGGCTCATCGCGCGAGTGATCGACGAGCTGGTCCGGCGCGGGGTCCGGGCACTGGAAGCGTTCGGCCGAACGGCGGCGGCCTCCGAGCTGCAGGGTCCGGACACGGCCGATCCCGACGTCCGGCCGGTGTTAGAGGCTTTGGGGGACTGCTCAGTCGACCACTGCATGATCGATGCCGAGTTCCTGAAAGACGTGGGATTCGTTGTGGTGGCGCCGCATACGTATTTTCCGCGGCTGCGGCTGGAGCTGGACAAGGGCCTGGGGTGGAAGGCCGAAGTTGAGGCGGCGCTGGAACGCCTGCTGGCCAACGCTCAGTTGGAGCAGCCGGTGGGGGCGGGTTCGTCGAGTTCGTCGAGTTCGTTAATGACGGGCAATACGCTGCGGATCACCGACGGCGGCTAGGAGCCGCCGAGCCGGGACGCCCGCTCGACCGACAATTCATGAGCCAACAGCTCGGCGAAAGTGAATGTGCCGGTGGGGCGGTCGTTCTTGCCCAAAAGGTAGAGGCGCTTGACCGCGGCGAGGATGCCTTCGGCGATGGCGTCGCGGGTCTGCGTGGAGACCAGCATCGCGCGATCGCGCGGGTTGGTGATGTAACCGACATCGACCTGAACGGTGGGCATCCGCGTCAGGCGCAGCAGGTCCCAGGTCCGGCCGTGCGTCCGGCAATCCCGTAAACCGGTGCGGGCCACCACTTCTCGCTGAATGAAGTCGGCGAGGTTGCGTCCGATGGTGGAGACCGACCCGTGCGAGTTGCCGAAGTGGAAGGAGGCGACGCCGTTGGCCGCAGGGCTGGCCTGTGATTCGCACCGCAGGCTGATCATCAGGTCCGCGCCGACGTTGTTGGCCGTGGCGGCGCGTTCGGCGTCCGACGGGCTGCGGTTGGTGGGCCGTGACAGGAACGTCTCCATGCCGATGGCCGTCATCCGCCCCTCGAGCCGACTGGCCAAGTCCCACAACACATCCGCTTCACTGACCGGTCCCGCGGCGCCCTGGATGATCATGCCATGGTCGGCGCCACCGCGGCCCGGGTCGATGATGATGCGCTTGCCCGAAAGCTTCGGGCCGGATCGACGGACCAGCTCTTCCTCGCGGATGGCGTGCGGGGAGCCGCCGCTGACGCGCGAACTCAAAAAGTACAAGGAGCGCAGGGTTTCCGGGCCGCAGATGCCATCGGCGGCCAGTCCGTACTCACGCTGATACGACATCAGGGCGTTGTGGGTCTGCAGGCCGAAGTGGCCGTCGACCAGCCCGGTGTAAAAACCGAGGTCCTGCAGCCGCGCCTGCAGCGTGGCGACATCGTCGCCGTACAAAGGGGCCCCGAACTGGTGATATAGGGTGCGCGCGCCGAGCCGGTACGACGCCTCCTTCAATGCGCGGTAGGTCGCTTCGCCGACGATGCCGTCGACCAGCAGACCGCGATTCTGCTGGAAAGCGCGCACGGCCTGGTCGAGTTCGGCGTCGAAGACGTCGGGGGCCACGTGTCGCCCGGTGGTCATGTCTTCGTCGGAGTTTTCCAGCAGCCCCAGCGAGGCCAGCGTCGCCCGAATTTCGGTCACAGCTGCGCTGCGGTCACCACAGCGCAGCGCGTCGCCACCTTCGCGGCGCGGACTCGACATACAAGGGTCCTCCGGGGCAAGGCCGAACACGACTAACAGCTACCCGGTATTGTCGCAGACGCTTCTCCGTTTTCGGAAAACCCCAGGCTATGCGCGGGGCGCGGCGCGGCGGGTCGGACGACCCTCAGGTGAGGTTGGGAACCGCGTCGGAAAGCTCGCGCAGCAACGCCGCCTTGCCTTTGGCGCCGACGATCCGCTTCACCGGCTGGCCGTCCTTGAACAGGATCAGAGTGGGGATCGAAACCACCTGGAAGTCGCGCGCCGTCTCAGGGTTGGCGTCCACGTCGAGCTTGGCGACGGTGAGCTGGCCGGCCCGCTCGCTGGCGATTTCCTCGAGAACCGGCGCGACCATCTTGCACGGCCCGCACCATGTCGCCCAAAAGTCAACCAGCACAGGCTTATTGCTGGCCAACACGTCCGCTGAAAAAGACGCGTCGGAGACTTGTATTGTGGTGCCGCCCTTTTCGGCGTCGGTCATCGCGGTGCTCCAATCAATGTGTCGGTACCTTCGGAGTTTCCGGCTGCTGCGCCGCCGTCGGGCGCGCCCGACTCGTGCTCGGCCAGCCAACGCTCCGCGTCGATGGCGGCGGAACAGCCACTGCCCGCCGCGGTGACCGCCTGCCGGTAGGTGCGGTCGACCAGGTCGCCGGCGGCGAACACGCCCTCCAGCGAGGTGCTGGTGGTGCGCCCCTTCACAAGCACGTAGCCGTCGGGATCGACGTCGATGGCGTCGCGCACCAGCTCCGACCGTGGGTCGTGACCGATCGCCACGAAAACACCGGTGACCGCGAGGGTTGACTCGGCGCCGGTGAGGGTGTCGCGCAACCGCAGTCCGGTCACGGTCGTGTCACCCTCGACCGCCTCCACGACGGCGTTGGTGACGAACTTGATCTTGTCGTTGTTGCGGGCCCGGTTGAGCATGATCTTGGATGCCCGGAACTCGTCGCGTCGGTGCACCAGCGTCACGCTGCTGGCGAATCGGGTCAGGAAGAGCGCTTCCTCCATGGCCGAGTCGCCACCGCCGACGACGGCGATGTCCTGGTCGCGGAAGAAGAAGCCGTCGCAGGTGGCGCACGAGCTCACCCCCCGCCCCAACAGCTCCTGTTCGCCCGGGACCTGTAGGTAGCGCGCGGCCGCGCCCATGGCCAAGATGACGGCCCGCGCGCGGTGGGTTTCCCCCTCGGCGGTGACGACCGACTTGACCGGGCCGTCCAGCGAGACCGATTCGACGTCTTCCATCCGCAGGTCGGCGCCGAAGCGCAGCGCCTGCTCGCGCATCTCGTCCATCAGCTCCGGGCCGGTGATGCCGTCGCGGAAGCCGGGATAGTTCTCCACCTCGGTGGTGGTCATCAACGCGCCCCCGAACGACGTGCCCTCGAAAACCAGCGGGGCCAGTTGCGCGCGGGCGGTGTAGAGCGCGGCTGTGTACCCGGCGGGACCGGAACCGATGATGATGACGTCGTGGACGGTGTCGTGACCGTCACGTGGGGAAGTGTCGGCAGTCATTCGGGCCTTTCAGGTGCGGAAGCTACGTCTTCGAACGCCAGCGTAGGCGCGGGTGTTCCCGGGGTGCCGGGCACCACACTAGATCGCCGCCGGCCCGGTGGCGGCGATCACCGCTCGTTTCTTTGGCAGTGACCCGCGTCGCCCGGCTGCGCCGTGCTTGCGATCACCGCTGGGTTTTTGGCGGTGACCCGCGTCGCCCGGCTGCGCCGTGCTTGCGATCACCGCTGGGTTCGTGAGACCTGCGTGTTGGCCAGCAGCCCGGTATCGGCGGCGCTGCAATTCGTCGCCACCGCAAACACCGCCAGGTTGTCGGGTGTGTCCCCAGGCAACACCAGCAGCACCCCGGGGCGGGCGTTGATGTCGATGGGTCGCGCGCCCAGCACCTGGGTGGACGCCGGGTAGCCGAGGCCGTTGAGGCAGGACGCGCGGCGCGGGGGGTCGCCGAGCGGGCCGTACTCGGGCGCGCGGCCGAGCAGATCGAGGATCTCCGCCGGCGAGAGCGGGATCGTCATCGGGGGCGTCGACACCGTGATGTGCTCGGCAGTGACCGGGGCGCTGGGTGTGGGCTCGGGCGCGTTGAGCAGCGCCGCGGTGCCGACCCCGATCGCCGCGAGCACCGCGCCCACGCCCGCGACACCGGCGACCGCCCGCGCGGGGCGGCCGCGTGGCCGGGCCGAGTGCGCGACATCGCCGCGGTGCTGATGGGCCGCCCGTAACGCCGCCGAGATCCGCGCGGTGACGTCCGGCGGCACGGCATGCGCCGACGAGGCCTCGTCCGCGCCCAGCGCGGCGACATCGCGGCGCACCCGGTTGAGGGCGCGCAGCAGCCCCCGCGCCTCGGGGTCGTCGCGCACCCGTCGGCGCACGTGGGCCGCGGCATCGTCGTCCAGCAGCCCGGCCTGCAGGTCGGCCAGCAGCTCGACCGTTAGAGGCGGCTCCGCGGTTTCGTCGTCGGGTTCACCCATCCGCCCCAGTGTCCGTCATGCAGGGACCGGCGGGACGATCGGCACGGATGTATCCGAGTAGCTCGGCCAGCCGGACCCTGCCGCGGGAACAGCGGCTCTTGACGGTGCCCTCGGCGACGCCCAAGAGCGCTGCGGTGTCGGCGACCGAGTAGCCCTGCATGTCGACGGCCACCACCGCCGCCCGTTGCTCGAGGGGCAGGCGCATCAGGGCGCGCTGCACCACGATCGCGGTTTCGACCTGCGCCGTGCGATCGGCGACCTGATAGACATCCTCCAGCGGGGCGGTCGGGTGGGCCTTGGCGCGCCGCAGCCGGTCCAGGCAGGCGTTGACCACGATCCGGTGCAGCCAGCTGCCAACCGCGGCGTCATGCCGGAACGAACCCGCGCAGCGGTGCGCCGAAAGCATCGCATCCTGCAGTGCGTCCTCGGCGTCCTCGGGTGTGCGGGTGGTCAGCCTGGCGAGCCGGTGCAGTTGCCGTCGGTGCCGGTGGAACAACTCGCCGAAGGCGTAACGGTCGCCGGCGACGTGGGCCGCCAGCAGTTCGGCGTCGCTGCGCTTCCCGTCGCCGGTTCCCCCGAGACCCACGGCCGGACAGTAACCAATCGTGGGTCGCGCGGCACTTCACCGGCGCCGGGGTCTGTGAGCCCGCAGGCGGTCAGGAAGCCGCCTTGACCGTGATCTCCGAAATGCTGGCCTGGCTCTTGCCGTCGGTGGTCCCCAACGTGGAGATCCATACCAGCACATTCGATGTCGCCGAGCCGCCCCGGACCGGTATTACGTTGTGGCCGGGCTTGAGCGCGAACGCCGGCGCCAGCACGGTGGTGTCCTCCAGCTTCGACGGCGAGGCCGTGGACGCCGAACGGATCTCGACCTTGGTGCCGCTGCCCGCGATGTCGATGGTGACCTGGCCGATGACGGTGGGGCTCGGCAGTTGCAACATCAGCCCTTCGCCCTGCTTGAACGTCGGGAATGGGACCGCGTCGGTGTAGACCTCGGTTGACCAGGAGGTCGAGGGGTCGCCGTCGATGGCCTGCCCGGCCTGGCTCGGGTTGTCGGTCTCGTTGTCGGGGGAGTAGACGGAGGCCTTCGTGGGTTTGACGACGCTGCCCGCGGCCGCGGAACTCGTGGTGGACGACGTCGCGGACGACGGGCCGTTGAGCCCGAGCTCGTCCTTGTTCAGGCCGCCGCCGACGTCGCCGAAGATGCTGCTCACCACCGACGCCAGCACCAGCAGTGCCACCACGATGACCGCGACCGCGGCTCCGACACCGATCAGCACGTTGCGCCGTCGGCGGGCCATGGTCGCGTAGTCGCGGCCGCTGGTTGGCCGGGTGGTGGGTGGCAGTGCCGGCGAATCGTCGATCGGGCCGAGGATCTCGGTTCGGTCGGCCACCGCCGTCGCCTGCTGCAGCAGGTTCAAAAGTGTTGAGGCACTGCGTATTCCACCGTCCTCTTGAACCGCGCGGACGGCGACCGCGGAAATCTGGAACGGGATGTCGCGGTCGATGACCATGGGCTCGACCGGGTTGCCCGCGGAGTCCCGCTCGGCCGGCGCCAGGCCGCTGCGCACCCCGGACTGCGGCAGCGGCCACCGATTGACCAGCAGGGCATACAGCGTGGCGCCGATGCCGCGGATGTCGTCTTGCGGGTTGGCGTCGGGCATGGTGGCGGGATAGGCGAGCACCACGTCACCGTCGATGCTGACGCGCACCCGGTTGGGGTGGTCGATCGACAGGGCAACGCCGGCGCGGTGGGCGGCGTCGGCGGCGGCGGCCAACGACTGCATGGCGCGGACGGCGCCGATGGCCGACGGTGAGGTGTCGGCGACCTCCTGCAATGAACCGCCGCGGATCCACTCCGAGACGACCAGGCCGCCGGACCCGGTGCGGACCACGTCGAGGACCCGGGCGATGCCGGGCTTGTCGATCCTGCTCAGCCGCAGGGTGCGGGACAGGACATCCTGCAGCACCTCGTCGGGCAGTGCTCCGTCCGGATCGACGAAAGTCAGCGCGACCTGCCGGTCCAGCGCGGTGTCCATCGCCTGCCAGAACTGCAGGGGCGGTGCGCCGCCGTGGAAGACCAGCAGCCGGTACCGGCCGCTGGCGATGCGGGCGCCGGGAACCAGGTGCACCGCCTCCGCGGCCGCGGGATCGCCGGCGCGTTCGCGGGGCGCGTCGAATGGTCTTGGGCCGCGGCCGTTTTCGGCTGAGGGACCGCCGTTTTGCCGGTCGGGCGGACGCGGTGCCGGCTCGCGCGGGATGTCGGGCTGAAAGTCGTCGGCGACGGGTCTCTGGAGATCGGAGGGTAGCTCGGCGCCCGACCCCAAGCCGGATCCAGCGCCGGCTGCGCTATCCACTGGGCGCTCGGTCACCTCCGGTCCTTTCGCTATGCGGGCGTTGACGCCCCGCTCCGGAGGCCTGCGCCGGATCGGCTCCTGGACCGCACCTACCCCCGGCGGGGACGAATTCCTCTGCTCAGGGTACGTGACGCGGGCGTGTCGGGACGATCCGTCTTGCGCAGGGGCCGGGGCGCCGCGAGGAATGCGGCGCCTGACGGCGCCCAGCGCCGCGTGCGCCTCGGGCACGCGCGCGCGGAGCAGGACGGTGGCCATGATCGGCACCATGATGGCCGCGAGCACCAACAGCCGCAGCAGAGAACCCACCCCGCCGTGCGCGGTCAGCCGACCCAGCCCCAGCAGCCGATCGGCCACGTGGGCGACCAGGCCGGCCAGCATCGACGCGACGATCGTCACCAGAATGGTGCGCAGCTCGTCGACGCCGATCAGTTGACCACCCTTGGGCAGCAGCGCGTGGCGCAACAGGTAGTAACCGACGATCGCGCCGGCCAGGAAGCCGATGCCGTTGGCCAGGCCCAGAAAGCCGGCCACCAGCTTCGGGTCGTCGGTGAGGTGCGGAGCCAGCACCGAGCCGACGATCTTGACGGCCGTGATGACGAGGATGATCACGATCGGCGTCCAGGGCTGCTCGCGCGCGTAGAACACGCGCAGCTGCAGGAGCACCAGCCCGTAGGGGATCAAGGTGAACGCCGACAACGCGATTGCGGCGCCGAGGTAGCCGGCGTCGACATCGCCGAAATGCCCGTAGGCGAATAGCGCGCTGCCGATAGCCGGGCCGCCGACGGTCATGAACGCCACGATCGGGATCAGGGTGATCAGGGTCAGCCGGGTAGCCAGCGACAGGTCGGCGAGCACTCCGCGGGTGTCGTCGTTGGCGGCATTGCGGCTCAGCCGCGGCATCACCACGGTCAGCACCGTCACCCCGATCATGCCGAACGGGAGCATCAGGACCAGCCAGGTGTAGTTGTAGATCGCGGGGCCGGAAGCCTCCGCGGTGCTGGCGATCTGGTTGCCGATCACCAGGCCGAGCTGGCTGATCAGCACGTAGAGCACCATTGCCGCGGCCATCGCCCCGAAACGCTTGAGGCGCTGGTCGATTCCCCACAGCGGGCGCAGGCTCACGCGCTGGCGCTTCAGCGCCACCAGCAGCACGGCGGTCTGCGCGAACACGCCAAGGGTGGTGCCGATCCCGAGCACCAGCAGCTTGGCGTTGCCCATCCGGACCGGATCGACCGACAGCTCGCCGGGGACGGCCACGTACACGCCGAGGGTGACGAGGGCGACGACGTTGTTGACGACCGGCGCCCACGCCGTAGGGCCGAACACGTTGCGGGTGTTCAGGATTGCCATGAACACCGACGTCAGCCCGTAGGCCAGCACCTGCGGGAGCAGCAGGTAGGCGAAGGCGGTGGTCAGGGGCTCGTTGACCTGCGGGACGCGGCCCAGCATCAGCCGTACCAACACCGGCGCGGCCAGCACCGACAGCGCCGTCGCGACCACCAGCAGCGCGGTGGTCAACGTGACCAGGCGCCGCACGAACGCCGCGCCCCCGTCGGGATCGCTTTGCTCGGCGCGGGCCAGCACCGGCACGAAGATTGCGGTGAACGTCGCTTCGAGCACCAGCGCGGCGACCAGGTTGGGCAACTGATTGGCCACCGAGAAGGCGCTGGACAGCGCCGCCCCCAGGATGGCGGCCAGCACGACGATGCGCGCGAAGCCGGTCAGGCGGCTGACGAGGGTCGCGAACGCCATCGCCCACGACCGGGAGACCAGCGCGGCGTCGGACAACTCGGGTCGGCGGCGCGCCAACTCCGGCACCGGCGGAAGGGGACCCGTTGGCGGGCCCGGACGTCTGCGGTGTGCGGCCGGCGGCTGGCGCAGCGGCTGGGGCGGCGCCTGGGTACGCCGAAACGCGGGGTTCATACTTGCTCGTGGTCGACGGGTTTGTCGATCTGGTCGTGCGCCTCGACGGGTGTGGAGTGGGGTGGATCGGGGCGATCCAGGTCGGCGCGGTCGGGCTGCCCGCGGAAGCGGTGCCACAGCCGCCGGCCGGCGAGCAGCACCAGTACCGCCGCGGCGCTGAGGGTGATCGCGAACAGCACCTTGCCGTAGGCGTTGGAATGCACCGACAACCGCACCGGCTCGCCCAGCCGCATGCCATCCGCGGTGCGCAACGTCACGTCGACGGCGACGCGCTGGGTGAAGTTCACTTCGATCGGCACGAGCAGCGGCAGGTATCCCGGCGGCAACTCGATCTGGCCGACGTCGGTGACCGTCATCCCGGGGGGCGCGTCGACCTGCAGCCGCACCCGGATCGGCACGGCGAGGCCATTGTGCAGCGCCAGCGGCAGCGGGCTGTGCTCGGTGGCCAGGGTGTAGGAGCCGCCCGGGTTGACGATTGTGACGGCGCCGAACAGGTCGTGGATCGTCTTGTCGACCACCGCCAGGCGCTGCTGGGCCAGCCCGTTGCGGGTGTCGGCCGGTTCGGACTGGCTCAACGCGCGCAGCATGTCCTCGCGCAGCGGCGCCGTGTACTGGACCCCGGTCAACCCGGTGCGTTCGTCGGTGCTCAGTGCCGACGTCAACCCCCAGAGCCGCCCGACCTGGCCGGAGATGGTGGCGGTCACGTCGTCGCCGAAGCGGCCACGCGCGGGCGGCGGTCTTTCCAGTCCGGCGGCCTGATGCGGCAGGTCGGTGCGCGCGGAGGCCTCCGCGATCACCGCCGGCAGGGGCCGCGGCACGGCCAAGCCCGAACGGATCGCGGTCACCAACGCGGTCAGCATTACCTGCGCGTCGTCGGGTTGCAGGTTCCATGTCGCCGGTGGGACCAGGAGCTGGGTGCGCGGCGCGGCGTCACGCTGCAGGGCGTGCCAGAACATGGAGCCCAACGCGTCCTGGCGCCGGGCGGCGTTCGAGTCGTGCGAGAGCCGGACATTCAGCGAGGGGTCCAGGTAGGTGGGAGCGACGGGATTGTTGCCCACGCCCGCCAGCGCCGCGCCGACGGCGGGGTCGAACGGGGCGACCACGACCTGCGGGGACAGCCGCTGGGGCGCGGTGTCCACGCCGGAGGGGCTGCCGCCGGCCGAATCCTGAGCGGACAACTCGCCCGCGGCGATCGCGACGGTGCCGGGGTCGCCGCTGAGCAGGTTGACCGCGCCGACGGTCAGCGGCCCGTCGGGCAGCAGCGTCGCCCCGCGGGCGGAGGACACGTCCAGGATGCGGTCGACGATCCCGCCGACGTTGTTGGTCGCGGTCGCGCTCAGGCCCGGGTCGCCGACGCGCTGCAGGGCGTCGAGATCGGCTTGGGCATAGGGCAGGGGCGCCACGCAGGTGCGGCGGGCCAGCGCGCGCAGCCGGTTGAGCCATCCGGTCGCGGCGGCCTGGCCGGTGCCCGGGTGCGTGGGGGTGCCGGGCAGCTGAGCGGGACCGTCGGGCGAATCGGACACCACGTAGCCGCCGGTCATCGCGTTGACGGTGACGAGCAGGTCGGGGTCGACGGCCAGGCACAGCGCGCGGCCGACCGCCCCGTCGGGGTCGACGTCGTGGCCGGTGACGGCCTCGGCCGCGGACAGCAGGATGTCCAGCCGGCCGCCGCTGGCGAGCGAGGCGGACAGGTCGTCGTCGACGAGCCGGACGGGAATTGCGCCGCCGGGTGCGCCGGGGGCCAGCCGCGGCCGATCGGCCAGCGGCCACAGCATGGTGATCCACACCGGTTTGGTGGTGTCCGGTGCGACGGCTGAGCCCAGGTCATCGGCATTGTCGGGCGGAACACCGATCACGGGCAGCAGAAACCGCGCGTTATCCAGCCGGGCCGGGGCGCCGTAATCGGGCGTCCCGTTGGCGTTGACGAGGACGGGGTAGATCCCGGGCTGCTCGATCCCCAGCGAGGCCTTGGTCACCGACCTCAGGGGCGCCGAAAGCGTGAAGCCGGCGCTTTGGCCGCGCTGCAGCTCGGGAGCGATGGTGAGGAAGTCCTCGGCCGACTGGTATTGGTCGGTGCCGCCGTCCAAGGAGGTGCGCAGCGAGGCCGACGCGGTGACCGCCGGGGCGTGCTCGAGCCGGACCATGACGTCGCGCACCGGGCGGTCGCCGATGTTGGTCACGGTCCCGCTGACGGTGACGACGGGCGGGCTCGTCGTGGTGACGACGTCCGGCGTCACCTGATCGATGCGGACCCGGACAAAAGGTGTGGTTCCGGGTTCGCCCGCGTTCGCGCGCGGGGCGGGTCCGGCGAGGACCGCAAAACCGGCCACGATGCCCACCACTGTGGCAAGGCGCAAGACGCCGGCCCAGCAGAGTCGCGGCGCGGTCACGGCCCTGGCCCGTGACCGTTCTTCCGGCCCGCGACGGGCTTGTCGGAATGCCGGGTGCGCGAATGGGTCTGTGGGCGGCGCCGGGGCGCGCTGGGCGGCAGCGGCGGAAGCGCGCCCGGCCCGTCGCTCTGCAGCTTGTCGATCAGTTCGTCGGCGACCTGAGCCAGCCGGCGCTCGTCGGCGTAGGCCAGCCGGGACGGCAGCTCCCGGATCGGCACCCACGCCACCTCGGCGACCTCGAGGTCCTCGTCGGAGAGCTCCCCGCCCGAGAAGCGCATCAGATAATGGTGCACCGTCTTGTGCACGCGGCGGCCGTCGGTGACGAACCAGTAGTCGATGCGGCCGAGCGCGGCCAGGACGCTGCCGCGGATGCCGGTCTCCTCGGCGACCTCACGGATGGCGGTCTGTTCGGCCGTCTCACCCATCTCGATGTGCCCCTTGGGCAGCGACCACAACATTCGCCCGCGCCGATCGACGCGACCGATCAGCGCGGCGACCTGTTCGTCGCGGGGCCCGTCGATGCCGTCGATGACCAGACCGCCCGCGGAGGTTTCGTGCACGGTTCGGAGCCGATCGGGCCGGCGGCGAGGCGAGCGGGACCGGCGGGATTTGGACGCCGTCGAGTCGCCGTTCGTCTGCGGGTCGGTGGGGTTCTCGGTCGCGGCGCCAGTACCACGACGCCGGCGCCGCCCCCGGCGTCGACGTGGTCTAGCTTGTTCGGCGTCCGACACCCAAGCGATAGTAGCTGGCAGGGGTCGGTCTTCCCGAGACGCTCACCGCTGCCCGGGTGGGCGACCGGGCCAGGGGGCGCTGTCGGCCGCGTCACCCGACTACGCTCATCGAACGTGCCTGACGCCCAGGATGCCGAGCTGCTGACCGCCGCCGCGGTCGCCCTCAACAAGCACGCGCCCGTGCTGCGCGAGCTGGGCGCCGCGTTCGACGCCGCGGGCCACGAACTGTATCTGGTCGGCGGTTCGGTGCGCGACGCCCTGCTGGGCAGGCTCAGTCCCGACTTGGATTTCACCACCGACGCCCGCCCCGAGCAGGTCCAGGAAATCGTGCGGCGGTGGGCCGACGCGGTGTGGGAGACCGGGATCCAGTTCGGCACCGTCGGCGTCGGCAAGGGCGACTATCGCCTGGAGATCACCACGTTCCGCGCCGACGCCTACGACCAGGTGTCGCGCAAGCCCGAGGTGCGTTTCGGCGAGCGCCTCGAGGACGATCTGGTGCGCCGCGATTTCACGGCCAACGCGATGGCGGTCCGCGTCACGCCGACGGGGCCGGGCGAGTTCCTCGATCCGCTGGGCGGTTTGGCCGCGCTGCGCGCCCTGGCGCTGGACACCCCGGCCGCGCCGGAGGTGTCATTCGGAGACGACCCGCTGCGGATGCTGCGCGCCGCGCGGTTCGTGTCGCAACTAGGCTTCACCGTCGCCCCGCGGGTGCGGGCGGCGATCGAGGCCATGGCCCCGCAGCTGGAGCGGATCAGCGCCGAGCGGGTGGCCGCCGAGCTGGACAAGATGCTGCTGGGCGCGGACCCGGTGGCCGGCATCGACCTGCTGGTGGAATCCGGGATGGGCGAGGTGGTGCTGCCCGAGGTCGGGGGCATGCGGATGGCCATCGACGAACACCACCAGCACAAGGACGTCTACCAGCATTCGCTGACGGTGCTGCGTCAGGCCATCGCGCTGGAGGACGAGGGACCCGATCTGGTGCTGCGCTGGGCCGCGCTGCTGCACGACATCGGCAAGCCCGCCACCCGCCGGCACGAGCCCGACGGCGGGGTGAGCTTTCACCACCACGAGGTGGTCGGCGCCAAGATGGTCCGCAAGCGGCTGCGGGCGCTGAAGTACTCCAAGCAGATGGTCGACGACGTCTCGCAGCTGGTGTATCTGCACCTGCGGTTCCACGGCTACGGCGATGGCAAGTGGACCGATTCGGCGGTGCGCCGCTACGTCACCGACGCGGGACCGCTGCTGCCGCGGCTGCACAAGCTGGTGCGCGCCGACTGCACGACCCGCAACAAGCGCCGGGCGGCCCGCCTGCAGGCCAGCTACGACCGGTTGGAGGCGCGCATCGCCGAACTGGCCGCCCAGGAGGACCTGGCGCGGGTGCGCCCGGACCTGGACGGCAACCAGATCATGCAGCTGCTGGGGATCCCGGCGGGCCCGCAGGTTGGCGAGGCGTGGCGCTATCTCAAGGAACTGCGGCTGGAACGCGGGCCGCTGACAACCGAGGAGGCCAGCGCCGAGCTGCTGGCGTGGTGGCGCTCGCGCGGGAACGGGTAGCGGCGCCGGCGCGTCCGAGAAGGCATGGATTACTGCCTCGCGCACGACGGCGGCGCCGCGGCCATCTGGCACGGCCAGCCGACCCTCGACCTGGACGGCGACGGCCGGCTCGATGCGATCGCACTGGATCTCGACGGCGACGGCATGCAGGACGACGCGCTGGCGGATCTCGACGGCGACGGGACGGCCGACCACGCCGTCCTCGACCTCGACAACGACGGCGCCCCGGAGGCGTACTTCACCGACGACGGATCGGGGACGTGGGGGGTGGCCGTCGACCGCGGAGGGCAACTGCGGTGGTACGGGCTTGACGGGGTCGAGCACACGGGCGGCCCGCTCGTCGACTTCGACGGTCACGGGCAGGCCGACGACCGGCTGCTAGACACCGATGGCGACGGGGTGGCCGACCGCGTGCTGTGCGCGGGCGAGGGCGGCGCGACCGGATACGTCGACACCGACGGCGACGGCAAGTGGAACGTCAGGCTCACCGACACCGATGGCGACGGCCTTGCCGACGGGGCGAGCAGCCTGTAAAGGCGGACTGAATTGACCGGCAACCGGGCGGTTATTAGCTTTACCCCCAGCTCACGCGGAGGGATGGCGATGTTCGTCGACACTGACTTACTGCACTCGGGGGGCAACGACTCGCATCGCGCGGGTGGGCACGCCCAGGCCGGGGCCGACCGGCTGTCGCAGGGTTCGCTGGCGCCGGGCATGTTCGGCGGCTTTCCCGCCGCCGAGACCTTCCACGGCGCGGTGACTGCCGCGCACGGGCAGCACGTCAAGAACTTGCAGGGCCACCAGGAGACGCTGACTGGCCTGGGGCACAAGGCGCATTACGCCGCCAACGGGTTCACCGACATGGACGAGCGCAACGCCGCAGAAGAGCGGGCGGTGCGATGGACTTCCGATACATCAGCACTCCCCACCTGATAGCCGAAGCCGGCGGTGACCCGTGGGCGATCAACGACAGCCTGCAATCCGGTCGCCCGGCGCAGATTTCCGTTCTGGCGCAGGCGTTTCACGCCGCCGGACGATGCACCGCCGAATCGGCGGCCGCCTTCGAGGACGCGCGGCGACGCTTCGCGGCCTCCTGGAATCGGGTGAACGGCGAGCACCCCATCAACGACTCGGCGGAAGTGCGGCGCGCGATCGACTCGCTCGGCCTGCAGTCGTTGCAGTTACCCGCGATCGCGGTGGAGTTGGAGAACGTCGCGGCCGCCCTGGCCGAGGCGCAAAAAACTGGCGCGCTGCTGATTTCGACGCTCGAGGCCCAGCTGCGGGAGATCGACGACCTCCTGGGCCAAGCGCTGGATCTCGAGAAGGACGGCGGACTCAGCGCGGGCGATCGGTCCGCGGTGGATGCGCTGATCCGGGTCCTCGAGCAGCAAGCCATTGACGACACCGCCGCGGCCGTGGCCGGGCTCGAGGCGGAGCGCAGCGACTACTCGCGCTCGTTGGGCCGGTCGCTGACCACGTTGCGCACCGACGGGTACGACCCGTCGGTCCTGCACGCGGTGGATGCTTCCGGATCCACGAATTCCCAAGAGCCGCTGCGGGTTCCGCCGCCGGCGACGAGCGCCGAGGGGGTCAACCGATGGTGGAAGACGCTCAGCCCCGAGCAGCAGAGCCGGCTGATCGCCGACCGTCCGCCGGCGCTGGGAAACCTCAACGGCGTTCCCGTGGTCGCCCGCAGCCGGGTCAACAACGCGGTGCTGTATGACGACCTGCGTCGCGTCGAGGACGCCGCCGCGCAGAGCGGGGTATCGATCAACGCCGTGCTGGCCGACCCCGGCAAGTACGGGCTGACGCCCGCGGCTGTCACCCGCTACACCAATGCGTGCCGCACCGAACAGGGCCTGAGCGAGGCGCGCTCGGGTGGCGCGGATGCCTTCCTCGTGAAGTACCAGCCCGAGGCTTTCGGTGGCGAGGGTGCCGCCGCCGTCTCCGTGGGCAACCCCGACACGGCGGACAACACCGCGGTGTTGGTGAAGGGGGCGGGCACGTGCGTGCGCGACGGCACGCTGGCCCAAGCCGAGGGCGTCAACCTCTATAGGGAGTCGGCTCGCGCGGAGTGGGGCAAGCGGACGGCGGTGGTGACGTGGCTCGGCTACGACGCCCCCGATGGCTGGTACGACCCGGGCCTGCGGGAGCCGGACATGGCCCGCGCCGGCGCGCGGGTGCTGGCCGCCGACGTGAACGCTTTCGCGGTGACCCACGAGGGCGCACCGGCACACACGACCGTGATTGGTCATTCCTACGGGTCGACCGTCGTTGCGGATGCGGCGACGGCATACGGGATGCGTGCCAACGACGTGGTGCTGGTCGGCTCTCCGGGCACCGACATGGCGCATTCGGCGGCCGACTTCCACCTGCCGGCCGGCGGCCACCTGTACGTCGGCGCGGCCTCTGGCGACGCGGTCACCTGGTCGCCGGCCCGCGTGACGGGGCCCGGCCTGATCGGCCTGAGCTTCGGCGGGCTGGGCGACGATCCCGCTGAGGACGGCTACGGCTCCACCCGATTCAAGGCTGAGGCGCCGGGCATTTCGATGAATCCGGTCTATGACCACGTGCGCTACTTCGATGACGGGTCGGAATCGCTGTTCAGCATCGCCGATGTGGCCTCCGGTCACGGCGATGCACTGCAGCACGACGGCATGACCGCGCGGCACCGCGGCGAGTACGGCCTGGGCGGCTGGGTCGAACCAGAGATCGCGCGGACGGCGACCGGTGGGCATCGGCATCAGGCGCCGATGAGCTAAGTAGTCCGCTTCGATATCTGAAGTGACATCGTCGAGCTGACTATTAGCCTTAACTACGTGACGGTTCCCAACCCGCCTGCAGCCCGGTGGTTACCACCCACCGCACCGACTCACCAGGGGTTGAAGGGGCGCACAGCTGTTGTCGTCGCTACTGCTGGCGTCTTGCTTGCAGTCGTCGCACTCACCGTTTCGATTATCAGCATCATGCGGCCTATGGCGGGCGCTTCAGGCAAGTCTTCGGTGGGCACGACTACTTCTCCGACTATCGCCCCCGACCAGGTCGCAGCCGCGAAGAAGGAGCTGTGTTCGGCTTATCACCTTGCCGCCCACTCAGTGAATGTGGACACGCATTCTTCTGATACGGCCCTGGCGCGGATTTCCTTAGCAAATGGGGCAGGGATGCTCGATGCGGCAGCGGCCAATCCAGCTCTCGACTCGAATGATCGCGATGCCGCACGTGCGCTGGCTTCCGCCTATCGCAACTCCAATGCTGTAAGTAGTGATACGGATCTGTCGTCACCGCTGTACCAGGCAACAATTGACGAAATCACTCGGACCAATGCAGCAATGGCAAAGATCTGTCCATAGCCGGTCTCCAACGCATCTCGCCGAAGCACAATTTTGCGACTAGGGCATCCGCGACGATTTGTGGAAAGATGGGACCGGGTTTTAAGGAGGGGTGCTTGTGGCGGGGGATCTGCCGGCGGGCAAGTACACAGCGGCCCTCATAGGTTCGTGGTGGCCACAGCCAGCATCAACCCTTCGCGCCGGCGCTCAGCACTGGCTTGCTCTTGCAGAGCAACAGGAACGGTACGCGCAAAGCCTACGTAATCAGTGGACGCAGTTCGCATCGCGCAATCAGGGCCATACTGCCGACGATCTCGTCTACCGCTACCAAAAGGGCGAGAAATTTCATCTCGACTTAGCGGAGAAATATAGTGTGAAATCCGCCGCGCTTGAAAAGGCGGGAGACGCGATCGATAATCTGCGTGAGGGATTGCGAGGCATCGCTGACGAATACAACCAACGGATCTCGGCTATCGAAAACTCAAAAGAGCCCGCAGTAACGAAAATTGCGGAAATCCAGAGATTAATTGCCGAAGCCAATGGATTCGCCGCGCACAAGTCTGGTGCCGCAGTAGCCGCGATTATGGATGGCACCGAGAAGATCCTCACCACGGAGGGGGTGGGGATGTCGGCGCAGGAATTCCTTGCGAGTCAGGGATTGACTACCGACGGTCCGGTTAAGCCGGCAACAGGTGACGATGGCGCTCCGGGAAAGCACGGTGTTGGCGTCGGAAGCCATGGGGGCAGCGCTAACACTGGCGACGGTGGTCCGCCAGGTGTGCATGGCCACGGCGAAACACATGTAGCCACCAGTTACGTAGGGGATGGTGGGCCAGCAGGTGGGCGAGGCGCTGGCGTTGGCAGCAGTGGGCCAAATGCGCCTGGCGGCGCTGGTAGTAGCCCGCCGGTTGGTGCCCCGATCGGCGCCGGGCACATGCCGGGCGCTGTTGGAGTTGGTTCGCAGCTAGCAGGCGGCGGTCTTTCACCGGCAGCTGCTTTGGGTGGGCTCTCGCCCAACCAGCTGGGCCACTCATTCGCCCAAGGAGTAATTGCAGGCCAGCCAGCAGGGTCCGGCGCGAACCAGTTGTCGCAGGGTCTGATGAGCGCGACCGGCGCGGGTTCCGCGCCACCGCCGCAACCCCCCGTTGTCCCGCCGGTATCGGCTCCGACCATTGTTGGGGCCGGGGTCGACGTCGCTGCGGTGGATCATGGTTCGGGCGCACCGGCTTCCACAGCGTCCAGTGCGCCGGTGATGTCGACGGGTGGTGCGGTTCCCGTCGCCGCAGCGATGCCGCTCTCAACGCCGATGACTCCGGTGACCGGCGGCCCGGCGGCGACCCCTGCCGGGCCGTTGCCCGTCTACGGCTCGGATCTGCGTCCGCCGGTTGTTGCCCCACCGGCGGTTCCGGCTCCTACAGCCCCGGTGTCCGGCGCCCCCGTTGCGCCATCGCCATCGACGTTGCCTCCGACGTCACCCTCGGCGGGTAGCGCGCTGATGTCCACGGTCCAGCGCGGCGCCGCCGAGCAGGCTGGAGCAAGCGCGGCGAGTCCGGCGGGAGCATCCGCGTTGTCCGCCGCTGCGGGCGCCGCGGCAGGCGACGTTTCGAGCCGGGCCGCTGAGCAACAGAGGCTTCAACGCCTTGTCGATGCGGTGGCTCGCCAGGCCCCGGGGCTGTCGTGGGCGGCCGGCCTGCGCGACGACGGCACAACGCTTCTGGTCAGCAACGTCGCGGGCGGCTGGATCCCGCCGAACGTGAAGATCCCCGTCGGCGTGAATCGACTGCTGGAACCGGGCCACCGACGATCCGATGCCAACGTGGTTGATCTGCTGGGCGCGGTCACGACTGCCGCCGTGCACAAACCCCACGGGTTCATCGCCAAGCCGGAACCCGACGATCCCGCACTGACCGCTGACCGCTTGGCGCGCACCGGACCCGAAGTGGACGAGCTGGGTCCGGCGCTGGTCGAGGCCGTTCGACGCCGCGACGGCTTGCCGCGCATCGCGCAGACGCTGGCGCAAGCCGCGACGCGCGGAACGGGAGTTACCGAGAACGAGGTCGAGGTGTTGCAAGGCGAGCAGCAAGCCGCCTACCAGAAAGCGCTGGAGGGTCCGCACGACCTGTCCCCCGCCGCGGATTGGATGTTGCTGGCAGCTATCGACGCCTTGATTGCCGGCCACGAATCCGTTGCCAACTACCACATGGCGTGGTACGTCGCGATCTCGGCAAAGCTTTGATGACTACCTTTTGACCGGCAACCCCTCTACCATGCGACTCACTAGGACGCGGCTCGCGTCGCGACGGCCAACGGGGGTGTCGAGGCCAGCGAGCGTCTTGAAAGCCCTGAGGGGAGGGTTGAGAAATCATGACGGGTGGTCGAGATATCATCTCGTTCCCCGAGGACTATGGGTTGCTGGGTAGCAACCCGCTGGCGCCGCCCGGTGTAGTGCCAAATGGCCTTCCACCGGGAGGCCTAACACCCGCCGATCAGGCTGCCGCAGGAGTAGCAGCGGCAAGCAATATCGGCGTGCCTGGGGATCAGGCAGCCAGCGCCGAGGGCGAGGCCGACCGGCGAGCGCACGCGCTCGATGCGGCTCAGAAGTTTCCGGCCAACGAAGCCGACTCCGCACAGCAGTTCCAGCAACTGACGCAGATGTTCCCGCAAATGGTGTCGGGTTTCATGGGCGCGCTCACCGGTGCGCTCGGCGGGTTCATGGGGCCGCTCACCCAGATTCCGCAGCAGGCAATGCAGGCCGCAGAGAGTGCTGTCCAGCCGCTGATGGGGGCGGCGAAGGGCGGCGGTGCGGCCGAGGCGGCATTGACGGATATGTCGGGCGAACCGGCCGCATTCGACAGCGCTGGCCTTGGTGGGGGTGGCGCCGGCGGCGGTGGCGGCATCGGCGCCGGGGACACGACCCCAACCGGCTATATGGGACCGCCGCCTGTGCCCTCGTCTTCCCCGCCCACGACGCCGGCCGCGGCGTCGATCAAGCCGGCGGCAATGGTGCCGACCGGCGGGGTGCCGCCCCCGGCGGGGCCGATGGGCATGACCGGTATGCCGCTGATGCCCGGCGCCATGGGCGCGGGCGGTGAAGGTGGTACCAAGGACAAGCCCGCCGAAAAGCGGGTCACCGTCCCGGGCATCCCCAACGGCCAGCCGGTCAAGGGCCGCCTGACGGTGCCGCCGAGCGTGCCCGTCACGAAATCCGAGGGCAAACCGCCCGTGGTGGCCAAGCCCAACCGGCGGATCGTGATCGTGCCGGCGGACGAAGATCCGCCGGCACAATAAGCACGGTTGCAAGCAAACGGGTGAGGCCGCCCACTGAGAATGGACATTTCGTCGAATTGCATTTCCGAACTAAACACTGCTAATAGCCCTTTCGCAGGTGAGTGGTCCGCAGGTGGTTAAAGGCAGTAATGTCTTGACGCGTGGCCATTATCGAAACAGCTGCCGAGTTTGGATTTGGTGAGGCCGCCGTGGGCTACACACACGCTTCTGAAAACCCTTGCGGCGCAAGGATTGTTACAGGGCTAGCGAACGTGCTGGGGGTAGACGTGCGCGCCGACGGCTTGCTTGGTGCATCCTTTTGGTGCCGCCATAGCGACGACGCTCGACGCGCCAGAAGTTATTGGAGTTGCAGCTGAGGTGTCCGGTACGGATGCGGTGCGCCCCGACGCGGCGGCGGATAAAGCATTGGTCGACCAGGTACTGGCCGATCTGAAGGCGAATTTCGAGAAGTGGGAGGCGGTACTGGCCGCCCAGGAAGCGGTGACTTTCACCGCCGATGTGGGGGACATCTATGCGGTGTGCAATTCCGACGGGCGCCTCACCGGGCTGTCATTGGCCCCGCACGTGACGACGTCGTATACGTGTCGCGAGCTCGTGGATCGACTGAATATGGTTTTCGACGCATTGCGGCAAGAAGCGCAGGCCGATTTCGATCGGAATTACGGTGGGGGAATCGTTGAATGATCCACTGGTGATGCGGGCGTTGGCCGCCCTGTCCCGCGGTCACGGCTTGTTCGTCGGCGGCGAGGCGGTTCACGGCGTCGGAGACGCCCCCGCGCAGGTAGAGGTGCGCGCCGACGGGATACGGCACGCGACGCATGCCGCCTTCAGGCCCGGACGCACCGCGGCCCGGTCGGCGTTGTCGGCGGAAAGACTGCGCCGGCTGGCCGAGGCGGACGGGAAGCTGGACGCCGCCCTGGCGAGAGCGCGGGCCGAACGGGCCGATGCCCGCACCGCGACCCGACTGAACCTCGACGCGGCGGTTGTCGACGCGATGCCTGCGGCCGATACGCCGCTGGGCCGGCGTGAGGCGATGGCCCGGATGGCCGTGCGATTGCGCAGTCAGCACGGCCACATCGTGCGGTCGCGAGCGCGCGCACACCGGCTGGCGCTGCGACTGCGGCGGCTGCGATACCCGCGCGCACACCGGACGCGACGTGGCCACGTCGGTGGCGGTAGCGGACGGGCCGCCGTTGTGGCGGCAATCCGTAAAGCGCTGGACCTCAAGGGCATTCACGACCCCGCGGCCCGGGCGCGATGGGCGCGCGGCATGGACCTCGTGGCTCGCCGCGAGTCAAACTACGATGCCTACGCCGAAAACGACTGGGACTTCAACGCGGTCAGGGGTACCCCGGCCAGGGGCGCCTTTCAATTCATCGAACCGACATTCGCCGCGTACCACGAGCCGGGGACGTCCGCGAGCATCCATGATCTCGTGGCGCAAGCGTGTGCGTTCATCAACTATGCGCAACGGCGCTACGGCGTCGCCGCCGATGCGTCGAACCTGGCCGCCCGGATCCAGCAGGCCGATCCCCGCCGCGCACCGAGGGGCTACTGACCAATGCCGCTGAGTTTGTCGAACCGCGACCAGAATTCGGGCCACCTGTTCTACAACCGGCGCCTCCGGGCGGCGACGACGCGATTCTCGGTGCGCATGAAACACGACGACCGCAAGCAGACCGCGGCTCTGGCGCTGTCGGTGGTCCTGGTGGCCATCGCCGCGGGTTGGATGGTGCTTCTGAACGTGCTCAAACCCAGTGGCGTGGTGGGTGATTCGAACATCATCGGCGACCGCGAATCGGGAGCGATCTATGCCCGCATCGACGGGCGGCTGTATCCCGCGCTGAACCTGACTTCGGCGCGGCTGGCGACGGGCAGCCCGGGGCAGCCGACGTGGGTGAAGCCGGCGGAGGTCGCGAAATATCCGACGGGTCCGCTGGTGGGTATCCCGGGCGCGCCGGCGGCGATGCCGGTGAACCGGGGCGCGGCGTCGGCGTGGGCGGTGTGCGACACCGCGGGCCGGCCCCGCACCTCGGACAAGCCCGTGGTGACCTCCATCGCGGGCCAGCTCTTCCCCGGACGCGCGGCACCGATGGCCAAGGACGCGGCACTGTTGGCGTCCTTTCAGGGTTCCGCCTATGTGATCTGGGACGGCAAGCGCTCCCAGGTCGATCCTGCCGATCGGGCGGTGACCTTGAGTCTCGGACTCGACCCCGGAGTCACTGTGCCCGTGGAGATCTCGCGAGCTCTTTTCGACGGGATGCCCGCGACGGAGCCGCTGCGGGTGCCCAAGGTCCCCGAGGCCGGTGCCCCGTCGAAGTTCCTGCCGGGTTCGCAGGTCGGTGCCGTGCTGCAGTCCCAAACGGCCGGCGGGGGCAGCCAGTTCTACGTGTTGCTGGCCGACGGTGTGCAAAAGGTCGGCGGCTTCGTGGCCGACCTGATGCGCAGCGCGAACTCCTACGGCTCGACGACGCCGCGAACCGTGAGCCCCGACGTGCTGGTGAACATTCCCCAGGTCAATTCGCTGGACGTGGACTACTACCCGACCGGGCGACTGAACTTCATCGACTCCGCCGCGAATCCGACGACCTGCGTGGCGTGGGAGAAGGCATCGACCGATCCGCAGGCACGGGTCGCCATCTACAACGGCAGAGGGCTACCTGTGCTCCCCTCGATGGACAGCCGAATCGTGCGACTGGTCCGTGACGACCGCGACCCGGCCTCGGTGGTGGCCAACCAGGTGCTGGTACTGCCCGGCGCTGCCAACTTCGTGACGTCGACGAGCGGTGTCATTACGAGTGATTCGCGGGAATCGCTGTTCTGGGTCGCCGACAACGGAGTGCGGTTCGGCATCGCCTCCGACGAATCGACGCTGCGTGCGCTGGGCCTGGATCCGGCGATGGCGGTGCAGGCGCCGTGGCCGTTGTTGCGGACATTCGCCGCGGGACCGGCGCTGTCGCAGCAGGCGGCGCTGGTGGCGCGTGACACCGTGCCCGCGCTCGGGCAGGCGGTCGTGGTGACGACATCGGCGAAGGCGGGAGGCTAGAAGATGTCCAAGCGAGCGTTTCCGATCAGTCGCGTCAAGATCCAGCCGCCGAAACCCGTTCGCGTGGCACCGAATGCGCCGATCGCCCTGCCGGAGCGCGAGCCGCGCAACATCTGGGTGATGATCGGCGTCCCGGCACTGATCGTCGCGCTGATCGGCACCATCGTCATGCTCTACGTCTCAGGCGTGCGCAGCCTGTCGACCGGCTTCTTCCCGCTCATGGGGATTGGCGCGTTCAGTATGCTGGCGTTTTCCGGACGGTTCGGGCGGGCCCGCAAAATCACCTGGGGCGAAATGGAAAAGGGCCGCCGCCGCTATCTCCGCGACCTCGATAGCAACCGCGACGAGATCCAAAACGCGGTCTGTGCCCAGCGCAAGTGGCAGGAGTCGGTGCATTCCGATCCGCGCGGCCTGGGCGCCATCATCGGCGGTCCGCGGATGTGGGAACGCGGCCGCGGCGACGTCGACTTCCTAGAAGTCCGGCTCGGTACCGGCGTGCAGCACGCCCCGGATTCGGTGCTGTCGGTAACCTGGCCCGACATCGCCTCTGATGAAGAGTTGGAGCCCGTCACCGGCCAGGCTTTGCGCGATTTTATCTTGGAGCAACGCAAGATTCGCGACATCGCCAAGGTGGTGAACTTGCGCTCGGCGCCCGGATTCAGCTTCGTCGGCGACGACCTGAACCGGGTGCGGTCACTGATGCGCTCGGTGCTGTGTTCGCTGGCGGTGTTCCACAACCCGCGCGATGTCAAGTTGATGGTGGTGACCCGCAACCCCGAGCTGTGGTCCTGGATGGTGTGGCTGCCGCACAACCTGCACGACGAGCTGTTCGACGCGTGCGGGTGGCGACGGCTGATCTTCACCACACCCGAAGAGCTCGAAGCGACGCTGGGCTCCGAGCTGCACATGAAGGGCAGGCGCGGCCAGTGGACGCCGCTGGCCGCGGCAGCCCCGACGACAACCGGCTCGGCCCTGGAGACGGCCCAACCCGATACCGGTGCCGAGCTGGGTCCGCACTGGGTCATCGTTGACGACAACACCGGCAGCCCCGAAGCCTGGGAAAGTGTGGTCGGCCAGGTCGGCAAGGCGGGCATCACGGTGTTGCGCATAGCTTCTCGTCCCGGCATTGGCGTCGGGTTCGACAAGGACCAGCTTTACGAGATGAGCGAACGGCACACCGTGCCGGCCGGCGCCGCCAACGGCTCCGTCAAGGCGCGGCGCAACGGTGAGGTCGCGGAGGACGACGACGGCCGCCCGGCGCCGCTGCTTCGCGCAGGCGGAAAGTTCTTCGCCCACGCCGACCAGCTGTCGATTCCGCGGGCCTACCGGTACGCGCGTGCGATGGCACGCTGGTCGCCGACAAGCAGCGCCGAGATCGCCGACTCCACCAGCGGCGCGGCCGAGCTGCTGCGCGCGCTGGGGATCGGCGATCCGCGCGACCTGGATGTCGATCGGCTGTGGGCCGAGCGCCGTGGTCGGGGGGACGAGCGGTGGTGCGAGATCCCGGTGGGCGCCAAGCCGAACGGCGAGCTGCAGAACGTCATCATCCGCGCAAAGGACTTCGGCGGCTTCGGGTTTCACTCCGTGGTCATCGGCACCAGCGGCTCGGGTAAGTCGGAGTTCTTCCTGTCGCTGGTCTACGGCATCGCGCTGACGCATTCACCGGAGACGTTCAACGTCATCTTCGTCGACATGAAGTTCGAGTCAGCGGCCCAGGACATCCTGGGCATCCCCCATGTGGTGGCGGCGCTGTCGAACCTGGGCAAGGACGAGCGGCACCTGGCCGAGCGGATGCGCAGGGTCATCGACGGCGAAATCAAGCAGCGCTACGAACTTTTCACGTCGGTGGGCGCGCGTGACGCCAACGACTACGAGGAGATCCGGCTCGCCGGGCGCGACCTCCCACCGGTGCCGGTGTTGCTGGTCATCGTCGACGAATACCTTGAGTTGTTCGCCAACCACGACAAGTGGATCGACCTCATCATCCACATCGGCCAGGAAGGCCGCGGCGCCAACGTCTTCTTCATGCTGGGCGGCCAGCGCCTCGACCTGTCGTCGCTGCAGAAAGTCAAGTCCAACATCGCGTTTCGCATCGCGCTGCGCGCCGAGTCCGGCGACGACAGCCGCGAGGTGATCGGCACCGACGCCGCGTATCACCTGCCGTCGAAGGAAAACGGCTTCGCCCTGCTCAAGGTGGGGCCGCGCGACCTCGAGCCGTTCCGTTGCTTCTACCTGTCCGCGCCGTTTGTCGTGCCCAAGAGGGCGGAAGTGGTCAGGACCGTCGACATGACCCTGACGCAACCGCGGCTGTACAACTGGCAGTACCAGCCGTTGGACGAAGCCGATGCCGCGGCGTTGCAGGCCGCCTCGGCCGCGGACGAGGAACCCGACGAATTCCTTTTGCACGACGATGGTTTCAAGAAAAAGAAGATCGTCGACGTGTTGCGGGAGTCGCTGCATACCGTGCCCCACCGGGCGCCGCGGCGGCCGTGGCTCGAGCCGCTGGAAAACCCCGAGCCCGTCGACGTCGTGGTGGCTGGGTGGCGGGGCAAGCCGTGGCACGTCGACTACGGCCGCAACCCGGGACTGGTGTTCCCGGTGGGGGTCATGGACATCCCGGAGGAATCCACGCAGGTCGTGCACGCCATCGACGCATTGCGCAGCAACATCATCGTGGTGGGGGCAAAGCAGCGCGGCAAGACGACCACGCTGATGACGCTGATGTGCTCGGCGGCGATGATGTACACCCCGTCAAGGGTGACGTTCTTCTGCGTCGGCGGCGCGACCATGGCCCAGGTCGGCTCGTTGCCGCACATCGCCGACATCGTGTCCCCGAAGGACACCGAGGGCATCGAGCGGATTTTGAGCAGCATGGACGCGTTGATCGATGCCCGCGAGGACGCGTTCCGCCGCGCCAACATCGACCTCGACGGGTTCCGTGAGCGACGGTTCGGACCCGGCAGCGACGGCCTGGGCGGGACGGACCCGAATGACCCGTTCGGCGATGTCTTCGTGGTGGTCGACGACTACGACGACCTATACGGCAAGGACATGGTGCTCGGCGACCGCATCATCTCGCTGAGCAGCCGCGGACCCGAGTACGGGGTGCACGTGATGTGCAGCGCGGGCGGCTGGATTCACGGGCAGCGGCAGAAGCTGCTGCAGAACGCCACCGCGCGCATCCAGTTGCGGCTGGCCGAGCCGGGGGAGAGCCAGATGGGCCAGTCGGCGATCGAGTCGCGCGAGGCGGCGCGACGAACCTTGAACCGACCGGGATTTGGTCTGACCGACTCGTTGCACGAATTGCTCGTCGGACTTCCTGTGGCCGTCGACCCGGCGACCCGCACGCGGGTGGACACCCCCGACGTCGGCGCCCGGATCGCCGAGGTGGCCGGGGTCACCAAACACGCTGTCCTGCAACGGCTGCCGGACCGCGTGGCGCTGGAGCCGATTCTGCAGGCCCACGCCGCCACGCGGCCCCCGGACGAGTTGTCGATCGCGTTCGCGATCGGCGAGCGACACCAGCTCGGGCCGGTGCCACTGCGGCTGTCCGACACCCCGGGCCTGATGATCTTGGGCCGCCAGGGTTGCGGCAAGAGCCTGTCGCTGGTGGCCATCGGTGAGGCGGTGATGAGCCGATTCAGCCCGGAAGAGGCCCAACTGACGCTGATCGACCCCAAAGCCGCCCCGCACGGGTTGCGGGATTTGCACGCCCCGGGCTATGTGCGCGCCTACGCCTACGACCAGGACGAGATCGACCGGGTCATCACCGAACTGGCCCAGCAGGTCCTGCTGCCCCGGTTGCCCCCCAAGGGCCTGAGCCAGGAGGAGCTGCGCGCGCTGAAGCCGTGGGAGGGGACGCGGCACTTCGTGCTCATCGACGACGTGCAGGACCTGCGGCCGGCGCAGTCGCAGAGCTATCCGGCGACGCCGCCGGTCGGGGCCGCGCTGTGGATGCTGATGGAACGCGCCCGGCAGATCGGGCTGCACGTGTTCACGACGCGCAACAGCACCAACTGGGCGACGTTGCAGATGGACCCGTGGATGAGGTATCAAACGTCGGCAAAAGTCGCGCAGCTTTATATGGACAACGATCCGCAAAACAAGATCAACCGGCTTGTTCGCGCCCAAATGTTGCCGCCGGGACGCGGATTGTTGGTGAGCGACGAATCCGACGTCGAGGGCATTTTGGTGGGCCTGCCATCGATCGTTGCCGGCCAATAACGGACGCAAATTTCACTGCATTAAGGAATGGAATGCGCGGGCCGGACCACCTGCGGATCCTCTTGTGAAAACGCCGCTTTCACACCAGGGTCCGGCCGTGCGCGACCAGTGACAGGCGTTGCAGGTGTGGCAATAGCGGCCGCTGCGGTCCAAGTGGCATTAATTCAACGTAAGTACAATTATCGCCCAACATGATTGATTTTCGCACCCGTGGATCGCCGGATAAATATTGGGAATACGCGATCGGCGCGCAGGCACTACACTGTCCAATCATTCGCAGCGGTGGGACTGCGAGAAGGTTCGGAGGGAAATATGTCGTTTACCGTCCAGCCCGAGGCTGTCTTGGGCTCAGCCGGAGCGGAATCGGCGATCAGCGCGGAAGTCGAGTCGTCTGCGGCGGCGGCCGCGCCGGCCTTGCTCGGCGCCATGCCCATGGGCAACGACCCTGACTCGGCCCTGTTCGCCACGGCGCTGAACGCGTGCGGGGGTGCCTACCTCGGCGTGGTCCAGGAGCACGCGGTGCAGCGCGGGCTCTTCGCCGGAACGCAGAGCATCGCGGCGTGCGTCTACACCGCCACCGAGGCGGCGCGCAGTCTGACACTCGGGGTGTAAGCGGCTCATGCCTGACCCAGGGTGGGCGGCGCGCCCACCCGAAGACAACGACCTCCTCCTCAAGACGGGGACCGGGGTGGCCACGATGTTGGCCAACCAAACCGCCTGGACGGCCGTCGGCGCGAGCCATCACGCTTCGGCCAGCGCGTCGATGATCAACACGGCAGTGACCTCGGCGAGTTGGCTGGGGGCAGGGTCGCTGGGTTCGGCCGCGAGCGTCACCGCGCTCAACGCCTCGCTGCACGGATTGGCCGGCTGGGTGGACGTCAAGCCCGGGGTGGTCGCGGCGGCGATCACCGCCTACGAGACGGCCAACGCCGCCATGCGCCCGGCGCCGGAGTGCACCGCCAACCGGGTCGAAGAGGCGGCCGACAACATCGCCAATCCGAGCGTGTTTTGGACCCTGACCCCCCGCATCATCTCGCTGGACACGGAGTACTTCGGCGTGATGTGGCCCAACAATTCGTTGGTCGGCTCCAGCTACGGCGCCACGCTTGCCATGCTGGCCGAAAGTCTGGCAATTCCCCCGCCGCTGGCGACCATGGGCGCCTCGCCGGCCGCCCCCGCCGAGGCCGCCGCCGCGATCGGCCAGGCCGCGGGCGACGCCGCGGCCGGCGATGGAATGCGCGCCGCCTTTCAGGGGGCGCAGACGGGCACGTCGGGCGCCGGTCAGGCGGCCTCGGGCGGACAAGGCATGGGCGGCCTGAACACCTTCATGGAGCCGGTGCAGTCGGTGATGGGCGCGATCCCGCAGGCTCTGCAGGCCCCCGTGCAGCTGATGCAGGCGCCGATGAGCGGCGCGATGCAGCCGCTGCAGTCGGTGATGGGCATGTTCGCCGGGCCCGGCGCCGGGCTGGCGGGCGCCGGGACACCGGCCACGGCGGTCAGCGCCGTTTCGGCCGCGCCGAGCGCGTTAAGCGGCGCCGGTGGCGGCGGGGCGTCGCTCGGCGGGGGCGTTCCCGCGACCACGTTCACCCGTCCGGTCAGCGCGTTCGAGCCCGGCAGCGGCGGACGCCCGGTGGGGCTGCGACCCGGTGGCGCGCTGGGTGTCGCGGAATCGCTGCGGTCCCCTACCACGACGGCGACGCCAGCCGGCGCGCCCGTCGGCGGCATGCCGGTGGGAACCGCAGTCGGCGCGCACGGCGGGTCCGACAAGAAAACCGAGCAGCCCGCCATGGTGCGCGTCGTCGACGAAAGAGTCTGAAACGGGCTGCGCAAAGGGTGAACTGACACATCTGAATAGCCGCCATACACTTCGACCCAACCCCCGAGAAACCACCGGGAAGAACAAATCAAAAGGGAAAACGCCTAACCGCAGAAGGAGAAGCCCACCGTGTCAATTGTCGTAGACGCCAACGTATTACGGAGCATGAGCGACGCGATCCAGGCGCACATGGAACACGCGATCGCGATCGGCCAGGGCTACCTGGCGAACCAGGAAAACGTCATGAACCCCGCGACCTGGTCGGGTGACGCCGTCGTCGCCTCGCACATGACGGCTTCCGAAGTTACGAACGACCTGAACAAGGTCTTGACGGGTGGCACCCGTCTGGCCGAGGGCCTCAAGCAGGCCGCGGCGCTGATGGAAGGCCACGAGGCCGACTCCCAGCACGCGTTCCGCGCCCTGTTCGGCGGCACCGCGCACAACATCACCTAACCGCCAGCCCAATTCGCTTCAGGAAGGAAGTCACCATGTCAAACCCCATCGCTTACAACCCCGGTCCCGTCGCCGACTTCGCGGCCGATGTCGGATCCCGCGCCGGTCAGCTCGACGCCATCCACGCCGACGTGGCCAACAAGACCAACGCGCTGCAGGAATTCTTCGCCGGGCACGGCGCCATGGGTTTCTTCGACGCGCAGTACCAGATGCTGTCGGGGCTGCAGGGCCTCATCGACACGGTGCGCCAGCACGGCACGACGACCGGCCACGTGCTCGACGGCGCGATCGCGACCGACAACCACATCCGCGGCCTGTTCTGAAATCGCCCGGCACAGGCGACAAGGGTGGGGCGCCGACGCTGTCCGCGTCGCCCCACCTTTGCCATGTGGCGAGCTGGCTGAGGTGAATCTTCCGTGCTGACAACAACGATCGACGGCCTGTGGGTGCTGCAGGCGGTCACCGGCGTGGAGCAGCTGTGCCCCGAGCTGGGCCTGCGGCCGTTGGTGCCGCGGCTGGAGACACCGGAGCTGGCGCTGCGCCATCCGGTGGTCGCCGAACTCAAAGCCTGCGGTGCCCTCGACGAGGCCGGAAACGCCGACCCGATGATCCGGGAGTGGCTGACCGTGCTGTTTCGGCGCGACCTCGGATTGCTGCTCCACATCAGCGTGCCGGGCCGCGACCGGACCCGCGCGGCCATCTGTCGGTTCGCCAACTGGTGGGTGGTCCTGGAACGCCACGGCGACATGGTTCGTCTCTATCCGGCGGGCACCGCCAGCGAGTCGGGCACGGCCACCGAACTCGTGGTGGGCCAAGTCGAGCGGCTGTGCGGGGTCGCGGAAGCGGCGCCGCTGCGGCCGGTCACCGTCGACACCGCCGAGCTGCAGGCGTCGGTCCATGACGCCACCAGCCTGAAATCGTTTCTGCTCCAACAGCATTTGGATGTCGACCAACTCCACATTCTCACCATGGCCGCCGATCCGACGCGGTCGGCGTACGCGGCCATCGTGGCGCTGCAGGCCGGTGTCGGCCCGGAAGTGACGGCCAGGCTCGCAATCGGGGAGTCGACGGTGGCCATCGTCGATACCTCCGCCGGCCGGCTCTGCGTGGAAGGCGTGATCTCGGGTGGCCGCCGCTACCAAGTCCTGTCCCCGGGATCGCGCACCGACATCGGCGCGGCGGTGCGCCGACTCATCCAAAGCCTGCCCGCCGGCGAGGAGTGGTACTCCTACCGGCGCGTGGTCTAAGTGAGCGCGCCAAAGTCGGCAAGCGAAGCCGTTACGACCAATCTTGCTAAAAAGCAAACCCGAACGCGCCGCTAATGCGCTTCGAGGGTTTCATACGGGTTTGATGCGTAAACGGAGTATCACGAATCGTGTTAGCATCGACGGTCGTGACGACCTCTTGGAATGACCCCAATATGTTCGACGAAGAGAGGCTTGGGCGGGGGGATCCGCCAGCGGTGCGCCACCGGGATTCGGTATCGGATACCATGCGTATTACCGATTTAGCCGCTCCCCGAAAAATCCCGCCGGGTTCGGGCTGGCGAAAATTCATTTACAACATTTCGTTCCGCAAGATAAATCTCGGCGAATCGCCGGGGGAACGCCATTATCGCGAATTAAAAGAACGCATCCGCCGGCATATCCGCCGACAATTTGTGATCACCCTGGTCTCGGGCAAGGGCGGCGTCGGGGTATCCACGATGGCCGCGTGCATCGGTGGTGTCTTCCGCGAATGCCGACCGACGAACGTGATCGCCATCG
This sequence comes from Mycobacterium alsense, assembly GCF_002086635.1. Classification (GTDB taxonomy): domain Bacteria; phylum Actinomycetota; class Actinomycetes; order Mycobacteriales; family Mycobacteriaceae; genus Mycobacterium; species Mycobacterium alsense. The sequence goes on from NZ_MVHD01000039.1 coordinate 51,558, forward strand.
ACGCCGTCCCGGGCTTCGGGACGCTGGCCGACCGGATCGACGAGTCGCCGCCCGGCGACTACACGGCCATCATCAACGACACCGACGTGCAGGGCTACGCCGACATCAGGGAGCACCTGGGCCAGAACGTGGTGGGGCTCGACGTGTTGGCCGGCAATCGGACCTCCGACCAGCCCAGGCCACTGGTGCCGGCGATGTTCGCCGGGGTGCTGGCCCGGTTGCGGCGAACCCACAACGTCATGGTCGTCGACACCGCCCCCGACCTCGAGCACCCCGTCATGAAGACCGTCCTGGACAACACCGACACCTTGGTGTTCGTCTCGGGGATCACCGCCGACAGGTCCCGGCCGGTGCTGCGCGCCATCGACTTCCTCAGTGCGCAGGGCTACCACGAGCTGGTCTCGCACAGCACGGTGATCATCAACCACTCCGACAGCGCCGTGGACAAGGACGCCCTGGCCTATCTGACCGAGCGGTTCACCAAGGTCGGTGCGACCGTGGAAGTGATGCCGTTCGACCCGCACCTGGCAAAGGGCGGCATCATCGACACCGTCCACGAATTGAAGAAGAAGTCGCGGCTACGACTGTTCGAGATCACCGCGGGGCTCGCCGACAAGTACGTGCCCGAGGCAGGCGCTGAGAGGGCGCAGCAGTGACCGAGCGGTTACAGCCGCACAAGGTAGCTTTTCCAGCGCGGTGTGCAGTCAACATCTCCTACGACAAACACCTGTGCTCCCAGGTGTTTCCGGCGGGGACGCCGGTGGAGGGTTTCTTCGAAGGCATGGTCGAGCTGCTCAGCGACGACCTGAAGCGTAAGGGCTTTGACGGCGTCGCCCTGCCGCCGGGCAGCTACGAGTTGCACAAGGTCAACGGGGTACGCCTCGACATCAACAAGAGCCTCGACGAACTCGGCGTCCAAGACGGCGACACGCTGGTGCTGGTGCCCCGCGTCGACGGGGAATCATTTGAGCCGCAATACGAATCGCTGTCGACCGCACTGGCGGCCATGGGCAAGTGGCTCAGCCGCGAAGGCGGCGATCGGATGTTCGCGCCGGTGTCGGCGCTGACGGCCGCCCACACCGCGATCGCGATCGCGGCCATGGCGGTCAGCGTGGTGGTGGGGCTGACCCTGCGGGAACGCGCTTATGCCGACAGCTTGATCCCGGCGGCGGTTGCCGGCGGGGTGGGTCTGCTACTCGCCATCGCGACGGTCGTGGTCTTTCGGGGATGGCCCCATCGTCGCGACATGTTCAGCGGATTCGCTTGGCTCACGGTGCTTTTGATCGCCGTCGCGGGCGCCTGCGCTCCGCCCGGTCGGCTTGGCGCGCCGCACGCGCTGATCGGCCTCGTGGTGGTGATCCTGGGGGCGGTCGCGATCAGCGCGGCGACGCGCAAGCGGTGGCAGACCGCCGCGGCGACCGCGGTGGTGACGGTGTGCGCCGTCGTGGCCGCCGTGGCCACGGCCCGGATGTTCAGTCCGGTCTCGGCGCAGGTGCTGTCGGACTGCGTGCTGGTCGGCCTGCTGGTGCTGGTGCGGATGGCACCGACGATCGCGCTGTGGGTGGCGCGCGTGCGGCCTCCACACTTCGGATCCATCACGGGGCGCGACCTTTTCGCGCGTCGTGAGGGCATGCCCGTGGACACGGTATCGCCGGTCACCGCCAAGGAGACCGAGGACGAGGACGACGAACTCACCGACATCACCGCCCGCGGTGCCGCGATCGCCGCGTCGGCGCGGTTGGTCAACGCCATTCAGATGGGCCTCTGCCTCGGGGCGTCGATCGTGCTCCCCGTCGCGGTGTGGGGGGTGTTGGCACCCGGTCACCGCTGGGCGTGGTTGGCGTTGCTGGTGGCAGGCCTGGTGGTGGGCATCTTCATCACGCAGGGACGTGGGTTCGCCGCCAAGTACCAGGCGGTGGCGCTGGTGTGCGGGGCCTGCGCGGCGGTGTGCGCAGGCATCGTTAAGTACGCGCTGGCCGGCCCGAGGAACCTTGAGACCGGTCTGATCTGGCCGGTCGCGCTGGTGGTGGCCTTCGCCGCATTCGGTTTGACCGCGGCGCTTTTGGTGCCCGCGACGCGATTCCGGCCGTTGATCAGGTTGACCGTGGAATGGCTCGAGGTGTTCGCCATGATCGTGTTGCTGCCGGCCGCCGCGGCGCTGGGAGGGCTGTTCACGTGGCTGCGCCACTGAGACTGAAACCGCTGTGTCGCCGGGCCGCGTCGATCCTCGCGGCGCTGACCCTGGTCGCCTTCGCGGGCAATATCCCGGCCGCGCAAGCCATTTCACCGCCCAAGGTGGATCCGGGAATGGTTCCCCCGGACGGGCCGCCACGCTCGGACCAACCGATGCGGCGCGCGAACAGCTGCTCGGTGCCGATCACCGTGAAGACCCCCGACGTGTCGCAGCTGGCGCCCGGCTTCGACCTGCTCAACATCGGCCGGGCTTGGCAGTACAGCACCGGCAACGGGGTGGCCGTGGCGGTCATCGACACCGGGATCACCCCGAACCCGCGGCTGCCCGTCGTGCCCGGCGGCGACTACATCATGGGCGAGGACGGACTGTCGGACTGCGACGCGCACGGTACCGTCGTCGGCGCGATCATTGGAGCCGCGCCGCAGGGACTGGTGCCGATGCCGCGGCCGCTCCCGGCCACGCCCGCGTTCCCCCTTCCGGCCGGCCCGCCGCCGGCGGCCGGGGCGCCCC
>NZ_MVHD01000003.1 GCF_002086635.1 Mycobacterium alsense
AACTCCGAACAATGCCGCGGCCACCGCCTCAACCAGCGCAGACACACCGCACCGCACAATCTACGGCTGTAGTACTAAGCGACGATTACAAGCACCGACTGCGAGTGCGGCGGGAAGTTTCTGTGCGGCGGCGAACGCGAGGCGGATCGAAATCGGACCTGCTCTGACCCAGTTATGGTCCGCCACAAATATTTTCGCATTGAAAGAGCTCGGAAAATTCCGCACACACGACTGTCCGCTGCTGATGCGGAGGTACTAACCTGAGCGTCGCGACGCAACGGCGGGATCAGCACTGCTGGGCCACATGGCCTGTATTGGAGGTACGGGTGGCGTTCCTCACTGCCGCGACCCAGCAAATAGCTGATGCCGCGACGAGGTTGGGAAGCATCGGCTCCGCGATCGGATCATCCAACACCACCGCGGCGTCAGCGATCAACAGTGTGTTACCCGCGGCCGCCGACGAGGTGTCCACGCAGATTGCCGCTTTGTTCTCCCAGTGCGCGACGCGCTATCAGCAGCTCAGCGCGGCAGCCGCGACGTTTCACGATCAGTTTGTCCAAACATTGACGGCAGGGGCGGGAAGCTACGCCGTCGCGGAAGCCAACTCCGCGCAGACCATGGCGAGTGCGAGCACGAACCCAGTAAACACTGTGCTCACCCAGATCGAGCAGGCTCAGATCTGGTTCAATACCAGCCTGGTCAATAATGAACTCGCATTCAACCAATCGCTGGTGACCAACGAGATCGCGTTCGAGCAGACAGTCTTCGGAACCAATAGCACGCTGAACGGCGCGCTGAACCGCAGCTTCAACGCCTATAACCTCTTGGTGGGGACTGGCGAACAGATGGTCAACACCGTCTTCGGCGCCCAGGTCCCGACGAGCTTCACCTCGAGCCTGTTGACCGGTACAGGTCAGCAGGTGTTCAACGGCGGTCAGATCGGTGGGCTGATAGGCGCTTTCGACCAGACCCTGGCTGCCGGAGCCGACCTCATTGGTCTCTTCTTCGGCGCATAGCCCCGGTCGCGGCCGTTGCTCGTCTCCGACGGCGAGCTCTACCATCGAGCCCTCATTGTGCATGCGGCGTTTCCGTTGCGGCATCAATTCGTGGCGACCGCGGTGCTGTGCCATGCGCTGGCCCGCTGGTACCGACCATCACTGTCAGCCGCCTATCAACGCGCCACATTCACGGCCGGCGAAGGTGGGTGAAATGCCAACACCAAACGGCGCCGTCAGCGCGAGTAGCGCGCCACGCGAAAGGAACTCAATACCAACGGAGCGGCCGTACTCCGCCATTAACCCCTTTAGCGAACGGTTTAGCGGTACGTCGTCGTAGTAGCGAGGAGGGCAAATCGGAGATGGTGACGCCAATTCCACCAGGCTGGTATCCAGACCCATCCGGCGTTCCTGGCACACGCCACTGGGATGGTTATCGGTGGGGCCCACCGTCCGCACCGCCAAAGAACAAGAGCAGCGCGGTGCTGATCGTCGGCATCATCGCGACCGTCGTCTTTGTCATCGTTGTTGGCCTGATCCTTCTCGTTGCGATAAGCGCGTCTATTCACGGCAAGCAGGCCGCACACTCATCGCATCCAGCGATCACTCTCCCCTCTGCGCCAGCGACTCCGGCGATGCCTTCGATCAGCGGTCCCCCTGCGCCGTCGTCAAAGCGTTCAGCCATGCCGCCAGCGACCGCCTCACTCGGACAGGAAGTCAGGGACGGTCGATTCGCATTCACCGTGACCTCCGCCGACCGATCTAAGACCGCCGGTGACCTCAGCAACCAATTCGAGATAGTGACTGCCCAAGGCGAATTCCTGAATGTGCACATGACCGTGCTGAACATCGGGAACGATGCTCAAATTTTCTCCGCTACAAATCAGAAACTGAACATCGGCAACAAGATCTACGAGGCCAACTCCTCTGCGGCACTGTGGACACAGACTCTCGCCGCAACGATCAACCCTGGCAACAGCATTCAAGCGGTGGTGTCGTTCGACGTGCCGCCGGGGTCCAGCGGCGGGACGGTGCAGCTACACGACTCCATGTTTTCAGGCGGCGTAGAGGTTGCGCTGTCCTGAAGACTTCGTGCAGCCGCCGACTGGCGAGCACAGAGTGTGCGCTCTGGCCGGCTGCGGCAGCGACCGTGGCCTCGGTTCGGCGGCGTTGAACTTCCCTCATCGGCCTGCAGACCGAGCTGGCCGGCTTGATCTGAGCGCCCAATCCCGGTCGCACTCAGCGGTTTTCGCGCGAGATGAGCCGGTCGGTCTCGGTGGAGGTGGGTGCCTCCAGGAAGCCGGCGAGTCCGTCGACCACGCCGCTGACGAACAGGGCGAACGGAACGACCACGTCATCGCGGCGAATCGCGCGCTCCCGCTCGGCGGCGAGGTGGACCGCGATGTCCTGGGCCTGCTGGATCCGCATCGACCGCGCCGGCTCGGCGATGTGTTGCAGCAGCCGCTGCATGCCGGAGGTGAACTCCTCCTGGGAGTTCATGGCGTTCGACTGATGGAGGAAGACGTCGACGGCGCCCGTGCGCTGCAGCTGCTCGATGAACGACACGTACGAGCTGTCCGGCGACTCCGCCAGCTCGATCAGCGGAAGCACATGCGCCTCCAGCTGCGCCCGAAGATCGTCGGGGTGCGCCCTGGCCCGCAGCAGCGCCCGCCGTTGCATCAGGTCGTTGACGCGGTAGGAGAAGATCGCTTGGAGAAGATCGTCTTTGGAGCCGAAGTGGTACCGGATCGCCGAGTTGTTCGACGAGCCCGCCTCGATCGAGATCTGCCGCAAGGAGACGCCGGCGAGTCCATGCTCGGCGAACAACCGCTCGGCCGCCAGCAACAGTTGCAGCGCCGTCGCCGGCGGAGGTCCGTTCCGGGTGTTCACCACCAGATCATTGCGCACCGGTCTGCTCCGCGATGCTCGCCCGGATGTATGCCTCGATGTCGTTGGCGCGCTGCAGGAGAGCGTCGTGCACCTCGGGCGCGGTCACGACGAGGAACCGCCCGGCTTCGACCGCGTCGGCAGTCAGCTTCCCGACGTCTTCCGCGGTCGCGATTTGGTGTGCCGGCGCTCGCGGCTTGGTGGCCGCCTCGCCGTACACCGTTATTCCCTCGTGGATGTTGGTGATCACTCCGGACGGGCAAAGGCAGGTCACCCCAACGCCTTTCGCCCCAAGGTAGGCCGCCAGCGCCTCGGAGACCCCGACGATGGCGTGCTTGGACGCGACGTAGGGAAGCCGGTCGAACCCGTAGCCGAGCAGCCCGGAGGCGGAGGCGGTGTTGATGACATGCCCGCTGCCCTGCGCGATCAGGCCGGGAAGGAACACCCGGTTGCTGCGGGCGACGCTGAGCAGGTTGACGTCGATCGTCCGGATCCACGCCTCGTCGGGAAGCGTCTCGGGGGCGCCGATCGCGAGCACGCCCACGTTGTTCATCACCACGTCGATCCGGCCGAACCGCTCGAGCGCGGCGTCCCGGAGCGTCTCGAGATCCGCCTCGACCGTCACGTCGGCGGTGAGCCCGATCGCCGGATACCCGGGCGCGGTGATGTGCTCGACGACCTCGGTCACCCGGTCCTTGGACAGGTCGCTGACGACGACGGACGCGCCGCGGCCGGCGAACTCGACCGCGGTCGCCCGGCCGATGCCGCTGCCCGCGCCGGTCAGCACCGCGACCGCGCCGTTGAGGTTGAGGGCCTTGGTCATGCCTAATCCCCCGATACGCCAACTGCTTTGGTGCGAAGAAACTCGAACAGACCTTCCTCGCCGCCTTCTCGCCCGAAGCCGGAAATCCCGACGCCCCCGAACGCGAGCTCGCAGCCGACGACCGGGCTCGCGCCATTGACGTAAACGCCGCCCGCTTTCAGCGCGCTCACCATCCGGGTCACCCGGTTGATGTCCTGCGTGTACACGTAGGAGGCGAGCCCGTAGGCGGTCGAGTTGGCCATCGCGATCGCCTGCTCTTCGGTCTCGAACCGCATGAGCGAGAGCACCGGGCCGAACACCTCTATTTGGCCCAGCTCGGAGCCCGGGTCCACCTCCCCGAACACGGTCGGCTCCACGAAGAAGCCGTTGGGCAGGTGATCCGGGGCGCGCCCGCCGGCCAACAGCTTCGCCCCGTCGTTCTGCGCCCGTTCGATCATGGCCAGGATTCGCTGCTGGGCCTCCCGCGTCACGACCGGGCTGATGACCGTCGCCGGGTCAAACGGATCACCGCACCGCATGCCCGCGACCATCGCCACGATGCGCTCGACGACCTCGTCGTAGATGTCGGCGTGAACGACCATGCGCGACGGGATTGCGCAACCCTGCCCGGCGAGGGTGCCCAGCACGCTGAAGGCGTTGACGGCGACCGCGGTGTCCAGGTCGGCATCTCCGAAGAGCACGTTGGCGGACTTACCGCCGAGCTCGAGCACTGCGGGCTTGAGGGACTCGGCGCACGCGGCGAGGATTTTGCGTGCCGTCGCCGGTCCACCGGTGAAGCTGACCTTCTCGACGAGCGGATGGCGTACCAGCGCGTCACCGGTCGCCGGCCCGCCCAACACGAGGTTGACGACCCCCTCGGGGATGCCGGCTTCCCTGATGAGGGCCATCAGGTGCTCGGTCGCATAGGGCGTCAGTTCGGACGGCTTCATGACGACCGTGTTCCCGGCGGCAAGCGCGGGGATCAGCTTCATGCCGACCGAAACGAGCGGGCCGTTCCAGGTCAGGATGATCCCGACGACGCCGTACGGCTCGGGCATCGAGTAGGCCAGCTCGCGCTGATTCGCCGGGAACGACGTGACCCGCCCCTCGACCTTGTCGGCCCAACCGGCGTAGTACGAGGTCCAGCTCGCCATGATGCCGACGAGGGACCCGCTGATGCCCGCCGTCATCCCGTTGTCGAGCACCGACAGGCGGGCGAGCTCGGCGGTGTCGCGCTCCATCAGCTCGGCGAGCCGGCGAAGGACCCGCGCACGCTCGGCCGGCCGCCAGGCGCGCCACTGGGGATAGGCGGCGTGCGCGGCCCGCACGGCGGCGTCGACGTCGTCCGGCCCGGCCAGCGGCACCGGCCCCTGGACCTCTCCGGTCGCCGGATACACGTGCTGGTACGCGCCGCCCGAACCGTTCGCGCGCACCTCGTCACCGATGTGCAGGTGCACCACCGGAACGGTCAGGTCAACGTCCATCGTCGGGTCCTCCGGGTTCTCGCGTAGCGGCCGCTAAGAAAGCTTACTTATTACTAAGGCACTTGACTTCAAAGGTCAAGTGTGTGCCTAATGCTCGAATGGATGTGAAGGAACTCTTCGACCTCACCGGCAAGGTCGCCGTGGTGACCGGCGGCGCCGGCGGCATCGGTGAGGTGTATGCCGAGGCCCTGTGCGACGTGGGCGCTTCGGTGGTGATCGCCGACATCAACCTCGAAGCGGCGCAGAGCGCCGCGGATACGCTGGCGGACAGCGGTTTTCGCGCCATCGCCGTGCATCTCGACGTCACCTCCGCCGAGTCGGCCGCCCGGATGGCGTCGGCGACGATCGCGGCTTTTGGGGGGATCGACATCCTGATCAACAACGCCGCCGTCATGACCGACCTCCCCCCGTATGGGCTGTCCAACATGCCGATACCGGACTGGGACCGGGTGCTGAACGTGAACCTGCGTGGCCCGCTGGTGTGCACCCAGGCGGTCATCGAGTCGATGAGCGCGCGCGGCGGCGGGCGGATCGTGAACGGCCTGTCCGCCGGCGCGTTCATGCCCGGCGGGATCTACGGCGTCTCGAAATACGCGCTGCACGGGTTGACCTGCAACCTCGCCACCGAGCTCGGGTCCAGAGGCATCAACGTCAACGCGATCGCGCCCGGCCTGGTCGACAACGACAGCGCCTACGTGAGCCTGCCCAAGGACTCGCCGGTGCGCGACATGCTGGGCGCACAAATCCCCGGCAAGACCTCCGGCCCTCCCGCGGACCTCATCGGGACGATGCTGCTGCTGTGCTCGCCGGCGGGCGACTGGATCAACGGCCAGACGATCTCGGTCGACGGCGGCTGGATCATGCGGTTCTGATGGCCGAGTGGGCATCTCGGGAGGAACGGCTGGCGGTCGCGCGAGCCGAGTACGAGCACATCATGCAGGCCGCGAGCCCGGATCCCAGTGGCGCCTACATCGAGTCCGGGGTGATCGGCTACGTCTTCGGCGAGATGTGGCGGCGCGGCGTCCTCACCCCCCGGGACCGGCGCTGGATCACCCTTGCGTGCGTCGGCGCGGCGGGGGCGATCACCCCCATCGAAACCCACACCTATGCGGCCTTGAAGAGCGGGGACATCACCTACCCCGAGTTCGACGAGTTCGTCCTGCACTTCGGCACGCAGGCCGGCTGGCCCAAGGCGTCGGTCATGCAGATGTACGGAATGATGGCCGCGTTCAAGATCGCGCAGGAGGCCGGCGAAGAGCCGAAGCCCCACGACTACGAGCCCTGGGCGGAGCCCGCCGACGACGGCGTGCGCCGGCGGCGCGGCGTCGCGGCCTATGAGGAAATCCACGGCGCCCCACCGCCGTCGGCGTCGACTGCGTTCGGCGGCCGCGCCCGCCTCGACTACCTCTACGGCGAGGTCTGGAGCCGGCAGAAATACCTCACCCGCCGCGACCGGCGCATCATCAGCATCTGCGGCGCCGCGTGGAGCACGATCGATGAGCAGGTCTCCGAACACCTCCGGGCCGCCCTCGCCCTCGGCGAGATGACCCGCGACGAGCTGGAGGAACTCGTCGTTCATTTCGCCGTCTACCTGGGGTGGAACCTCGCGCGGCGCCTCGACGACCTCCTGGTTCGCGTGGCCGAGAACCCGGACTTGTGACATTGCCGCGCCGGCATCAGACTGGCTGATATGCGCGATCGCGAGACGATCGACTCGGAACTACGGCTGATTGCCCTTCGGCGCCAAGCGATCCGTGAACAGGGCGGGCAGCCGTCGTCCCAGCAGGTCGATGCACTGCTCGACGAGCGCCTCGGCCACATCCCGGAGGTCACGAAGGTGGCTGGCGCGGGGGACATCGCGAAAATCCGGCCTCGCCGACGCAAGGGTCGGCTGTGGCGCTTCGGTGCCTTCGCGGCGTTGCCGCTGTCGCTGCTCGCCGTCGCCGTCGCCGCGGTCGTGATGTTCGGGGCGCACAAGACGCCGCCCGCGGAGCCGGCGGCGGCGCCTCCGCCGCCGGGCGCGCGACCCCTCCCGGCCATGCCGCAGGCGCACCCCCCGCCGATCGACATCGTCGACCGGGCGTTGATCGACACGTTGAACCACGACGGCGTGCCGGTTCCCAGCCACGACTACGTGACGACCCACGGGCACGCGGTCTGCGATTTCCTGACGCACGAACCGAACTACGCGGAGGCCATCCGCTTCGTGCAGCGCTCGACGATATGGGACGCCGACCAAAGCGCCAATTTCACCGCCGGCGCGGTCGTCTCGTACTGCCCTCAGTACGTGCCCACCAGCCCGGCCGAGACGCAGCCGGGTTTCCAGAACACCCTTTCCGATCTGCAAGCCGTCCAGGGTGATTTGCAGCGCATCCAGGGCGATCTGGATAGGATCCGGAACGGTTTGCCGGCCCTGCCGGGCCAGCAGTAGTCCGGGTCGGCTTTTACGGGTCCGGTGGGGGCGGGGGCGGAGTCCAGCGTGTGCCGTCGGTCGTCCATCCGCACGGCAGGTAGTTCAGGTGTGGCGGCTGGCCGTCGAACGTCAGGCACTTCGGGGCGCCCGGCGGCGGTGCCGGAGTGATCGGTTGTGTGTCGGCGTGAGCGACACCCCCGCTGAGGATCAGAGCCCCAACGGCAATTGATATCGCTGCTGACTTCCGCATCGGAGGCTCGGTAAGCGCTAGGACCAACCACTTTCAATGCTAGGCGTCTGCGCCCGCGCTGGACCTTGGGAATTGCTGTCAAAACGGTCTCCGGGTGCTACTTTTCGCAACGGCGGTTTGACGACGGTTTGCTGCCCATGTTTCCCGTTGGGGACGTAGCGGAAGGGCTCTGACGGATGAACCATCGGCTCGCCTTTCTGGCCACAGCTGCCCTCGCTCTCGGGCTAACCATTGCCGTCCCGGCCAACGCCGATACGACCGCGAAGGAAGACCGCGCCGTCGCGTGGGCCAACAGCAAGGTCGGTTCGAACGACTACGTTTTCGCGTGCGGCAGGTTCGTTGCCAACGCCTATGGCGAGCCCGGCCTCGGTTATCCCTCGGCGCTGGCATTCCATGACCACCTCGCGGCAACCAAGCAGATCCACATGGACACGGACATTCCCAAGGGGGCGTTGGTGTTCTCGCAGAGTCCGTGGGACATCGACGGAGCGGGCCACCAGGGGCATGTCGTAATCGCAAGGGGCGACGGCACTTTCGTCTCCGGTGGCGTGGACCAAAGCTCCCAACTAAACGTCGCCGGAGTCGGCGGCGGCAGCACCGTGCAGATTTTCAAGTCCTGGAACCCGGCGCCCGGCGCCGAGTATCTCGGCTGGGCGCCGCCGCCCGCCACCTGGCCGGGAGTGTGATTCGGGAATGCCAAAGCACGCGCTTCGCGCTTCGCGTCTGCGGCCCTGCGGTGGCCAAATGTGAACTATGCGCGGGCTTTTGGCACGTTATAAAGACGTGCCAAGTTTCTTTCCGTACGAATCAGGTTCGCCAAGCGGCTCGCGACGCACTAGGAGCTGCAAGAACTCCCGGTTTATGAAGAGACGATCGCGGCCGACTTTCACGGTCTGTAACAGCCCGGCGTCGACGAGGGCGTTCAGCCGGGACGTCGCGGTCGGTCGCGACACATTGCATCGATGCACTACCGTGGCTATCCGGCAATACGGCTGCTCGAACAGCACAGATTGAAATTCAGCATCCGCGGCACCGCGAGTCGCCGCCCGCGCGCGCTGGTTAAAGTCGTCTTGAAAGGCGCCAATCGCATCAATTTTGCGCATGGTGTATCGCGACGTGAGTTCGATGCCGGCAAGCACATATAGCACCCAGCCCTCCCAGGCCGACTGGGCAGTGACCGCGAGAAGTAGTCGGTAGTAATCATTTTTCGTGTCGATGAAGTATCGCGATAGATAGAGCACGGGCAGTCTCAGGAGCCCGGCTTCCGTCAGCATCAAGACGTTGAGGATGCGGCCGGTGCGTCCGTTGCCGTCGGTGAATGGGTGGATGGCCTCGAACTGGTAATGGGCGGCGGCCATCCTCACCAGAGGGTCAAGACCATCATCCGCATGGATGAATCTCTCCCACTGGCTTAGCTTTTCGTTGATGACATCGCGTCCTTCAGGTGGGCTGTAAATGATCTCGCCGGTTCCCGGCCGTGCGATCCCGGTGCCCGGCAATGTACGTACCTTCATCTCGCGGTCGTGGATGATGCTGCATACGACTGATGCGGTCGCCGTTGTAAGTCCTCGCTCGAGAGTGTGGTCAAACCCAGCCCGGAGAGCGGTGCGATAGCGCAGAGTCTCGCGCGTGGCGGCATCTGCGCCGGCATCGTCCGCAAGATGCCGAAAAAGCTCGTCAGTGGTTGTGACGATGTTTTCGATCTCCGAGCTGGCCTGTGCCTCCAGGATCGGGATGGAGTTGATGAGGACGCTGGGATTTGGAATCGATACGACAGCTTGGTCAAGCTGTGCGAGCGCTGCGTTAGCGCCGATAGCGGCTTTGAGAACGCGTCGCGACTCGAGTTCGTCCGCGCTTGGGGGGGCTGGTAGTTCGTTGTAGGGAAGCTGAGGGTCCCAGTCGCTCACCTGGCCAGCGTATCCTATATGTAAAACAATCGAGAAAAATTTTACATGTTTGTCCGACGTGTGAACACACTTTGCATGTCCGCAAAACCGCGCGCCAGAGCGCAAACTTTTGCCCGAAGGCGAGACGGCAAGTACCGCCCGGCGCCATCCAGTTGATGAGAGCCTCTCGTCAGGATTGAGCTGACGACCGTTTTCGCAAGCTCCCGCCCGATATGACGACACGACCTGTCGACCTCTACCTCCGCCGGCTCGAGGCGGCGCGCAGCCCCGGCGGGATCACCCCGTCGTAGAATCGTCGTGGCTTATCGAGCCGGCCCCGGCCGCGTTAGCTCAGTTGGTAGAGCGTCGCTCTTGTAAAGCGGATGTCGAGAGTTCGAGTCTCTCACGCGGCTCCATTCGTGCCTCAATTCCTGTCGGCGCTGCCCGACAGCGTCGTCATTGTGTCGACAACGTGCCGCCGGTGCGGAGTCGGTTTCGAAGGCCGGCGGCCAAAGATGTTCTGCACCAACGTATCCCGACAGTCACACCGCCGACGCCGGCTCTTCGACGCCTGTCTCGCCAGCCTAACGGCTCACTCGTCGGTCTCGATGATGCGCGTCGAGCGCACCGACCGCGACGACGGGCGCCGGCCGGGACGGCGGCCCGGCAGCGGAATGCGGTCGGCGATGCTGCTCAACGGGTTGACCACCATGGTCAGCGAGATGACGGCGTCCTGCAGGGTGGCGATGGCGGGCTCCAGCGCCTCCATCCCGGGCGTCAGCCGGGCCAGGGTGTCGGCGACGTCGGCGAGCTGGTCCAACGGGCCGTGCTTGGCGGTCAGCTTGTCGATCAGCCCGCCCTCGGCAAGCAGCCGCTCGGCCAGCCCGTCCTCGGACAGCACCCGATCGATCAACCCGTCCTCGGCGAGCAGCTGATCGGCCAGTCCGCCGGGCTGCAGCGCGCGCTGCAGCCCGCCCCCCTCGGTGGTGAGCCGGTCGAGCAAACCGCCCTCGGACGTCAACATGTCCACCACCCCGCCCGGGCGCAGCAGCCGGTCCAACGGCCCGTCCTGGGCCACGGCCCGCCCCAGCGGCGCGTCGTCGTCGAGCAGCCGGGCCAACCGGTTGGCGCGGGTGATTGCGTCGTCGATGCCGAACATGGCCGCCATCGCGTTGGTCCGGGACTCGCCGCTGGCGTCGCCCAGCGCGCGTTTGGCCACGCCCACCGCCGCGGTCGCGACGTTCAGGCCGGCGTCGGCGGCGGCGAGCCCCGCCCGCGCGGGCGCCGTCGCAAGCGACACGATGCCTTGGGCGAGGTTCATGCCCTCAGAGTCTATCGCGAAGCCGGCGCCGAACCCGGATCGTTCCAAGCTTATGCGATGATTGTTGGCAGACGGTTAGCAGACGACTGGCATCGAGCTTTCAGCAACCGCACAATGATCGGAAAGCAAACGCACACGAAGGACAGATGCACCTCATGACAGCGGCTACCCCCAGCGAAACCCAACCGGAGGCGCGCGTTCTCGTGGTCGATGACGAGGCCAACATCGTCGAACTCCTGTCGGTCAGCCTCAAATTCCAGGGCTTCGAGGTCTACACCGCCACCAACGGGGCCCAGGCCCTGGATCGCGCCCGCGACGCCCGCCCCGACGCGGTGATCCTCGATGTGATGATGCCGGGCATGGACGGCTTCGGGGTGCTGCGGCGGCTGCGGGCCGACGGCATCGACGCCCCCGCGCTGTTCCTGACGGCCCGCGACTCCCTGCAGGACAAGATCGCGGGCCTGACGCTGGGGGGCGACGACTATGTGACCAAGCCCTTCAGCCTGGAAGAGGTCGTCGCCCGGCTGCGCGTCATCCTGCGCCGCGCCGGCAAGGGCGGCGCCGAACCGCGCAACGCCCGCCTGTCCTTCGCCGACATCGAACTCGACGAGGAGACCCACGAGGTGTGGAAGGCAGGTGAACCGGTGTCGCTGTCGCCGACGGAGTTCACCCTGCTGCGCTACTTTGTGATCAATGCGGGCACCGTGCTGAGCAAGCCGAAGATCCTCGACCACGTCTGGCGCTACGACTTCGGGGGCGACGTCAACGTCGTGGAGTCCTACGTGTCCTATCTGCGCCGCAAGATCGACACGGGGGAGAAGCGGCTGTTGCACACCCTGCGGGGCGTGGGTTATGTCCTGCGGGAACCGCGCTGAGCATTCACGCGAAGAATAGAGAGATGGCCAACAAGGTTCGACGCGGAATGCCACTGCGGGTGGCCCTGGTGGGCGCCACCCTGATTTTGGTGGCGTGCGGACTGGCGTTCTCGGGCTTCGCGGTCACCTCGATCCTGCGGCACAGCCTGATCAGCCGGATCGACCAGACCCTGCTCGACGCCTCCCGCGGCTGGGCGCAGGCCCCGCGCAGTCAGTCACCGCGCCCCTTCGAAAGCCCCGATCCCGGCCGACCGCCGTCGAAGTTCTACGTGCGGGGCATCGGCACCGACGGCACCCCGTTCACGGCCATCAACGACCGCAACGCGGAACCGGCACTGCCGCGCAGCAACGACGTGGGCCCCGATCCGACCACCCTGCCCTCGGTCAACGGCTCTGACATTCAGTGGCGGGCGGTGTCGGTGCGCGGCCCGCACGGGCTGACGACGGTGGCGGTCGACCTGTCCGACGTGCAGCACACCCTGAGCTCCCTGGTCTGGTTGCAGATCGGCATCGGGGTGGCGGTGCTGGTGATCGTCGGGATCGCCAGCTTCGCGGTGGTGCACCGCAGCCTGCGGCCACTGACCGAGGTCGAACACACCGCCGCCGACATCGCCGCGGGGCAGCTGGATCGCCGCGTCCCGGAACGCGACCCGCGAACCGAGGTGGGCCGACTTTCGCTGGCGCTCAACGGAATGCTCGCCCAGATACAGCAGGCGCTGGCCTCCTCGGAGTCGTCGGCCGAGAAGGCCCGCGGCTCCGAGGAACGGATGCGCCGGTTCATCACCGACGCCAGCCACGAACTGCGCACGCCGCTGACCACCATCCGCGGCTTCGCGGAACTGTATCGGCAGGGCGCCGCCCGCGACGTGTCGATGCTGTTGTCGCGCATCGAAAGCGAAGCCAGCCGGATGGGCCTGCTGGTGGACGACCTGCTGCTGCTGGCCCGGCTGGACGTGCAACGACCGCTGGAGCAGCATCGGGTGGACCTGCTGGCGCTGGCCAGCGACGCCGTGCACGACGCGCAGGCGATCGACCCGGACCGGGTCATCACCATGCAGGTCTTCGACGGTCCCGGCACCCCGGAGGTGCTTGGCGACGAGCCGCGGATCCGGCAGGTGCTCAGCAACCTGATCGCCAATGCCCTTCAGCACACCCCCGCGAGCGCCGACATCAACGTGCGCGTCGGCACCGAGGGCGACGACGCGGTGATCGAGGTGGCCGACAAGGGTCCCGGCATGAGCCAGCACGATGCCTCGCGGGTGTTCGAGCGGTTCTACCGCACCGACTCGTCGCGGGCGCGGGCGAGCGGCGGCACGGGCCTGGGGCTCTCCATCGTCGAGTCTCTGGTGCGCGCGCACGGCGGCGCGGTCAGCGTAATGACGGCCCCCGGCGAGGGCTGCTGCTTCCGCGTGACGCTGCCGCGCGTCAGTGACGTGCCCGCGCACGTCTGAGGCGCTAGGCCAATTGCTCCAGCGCCGCCTTGATCTTGGCCTGCGCCTGGTCGAGGGATTCCGGTGACGGATTGCGGTCCACGTTGGCGAAGCCGAAGTCGCTCAGGCTGCGCGTGGGAAAGACGTGGACGTGCAGATGGGGCACCTCGAGCCCGGCGATGATCACCCCGGCGCGCTCGGTGCGGAACGCCTTGCACACGGCCTTGCCGATCAGCTGGCTCACCGCCATGACGCGGGCGAACACCGCGCCGTCGACGTCTTGCCACTGATCGATTTCGGCGCGGGGCACCACCAGCGTGTGGCCCTGGGTCATCGGCTCGATCGTGAGGAACGCGACGATGTCGTCGTCCTCGTAGACGAAGCGGCCGGGCAGTTCACGATTGATGATCTTGGTGAAGATCGACGCCATGGCCCCCAGCATGCCACGCCGCTCGAAGCGGAATCGTTAGCGCACCGTTGCGACTTCGTTCTGCAGCCTCGGCAAAATCACTCTGACTCATTTGCGGGAGGAGACTCCGTGCGGTTTCCCGTGGCGTTGCTGGCGGCTTGCGCCGTGACTTTCGCCCCGACCCTTGTCTCTGCGGCGGTGCCGCCCGCCGCGCGGGGCGCCGCCGCCTGGGGTCCGTTCGCGACGCCCAACCCGTTCATGGCCCCCCTGGGCCTCGCCTCGCTGCACAATGACGCCGAATCATCCGATGCGGGGCCGCTTCCCGGCCCCGGCGCCCACCTGAACGCGATCTTCGGGTATCCGCTGCTGGCGGCCTGTCCGACGATCATGCAGGGCACCGACGGCCTGGTGCTGGCGCTGTGCACCAACGACCTCACCCAGATCCCGACCATCTTCCTGATCGATCCCGGCGGCGTCGCTCCAATCTTCGTCCCGCTGGCCAAACTGCAGGTCGCCAAGGGCAGCTTGCTCGGCGGTGTCTACGCGTACCTGGACAACAACAACCAGGTGGTGATGGTCGACGGCAACAACGACCTGCTGCGCATCGCTCACGTCAGACAGGGGCCGCTGGGCTTGTGGAAGCTGATCGTCACCGAGACCACAGACCTGTCGGGCGCGATCCCGGCCGGGGACAGCTCGGTGGGCATCGTTCCCGACTACGCCGGCAACGTCTGGTTCGCGACCGGCAACGGCGTCGTGGGCGTGTCCAAGGTTGGGGGCGGCGTCGCCGCCGTGCAACTGCCCGCCGGCGAACAGGTGGCCAACAGCATCTCGTCGGCGCCGAGCGGCCGCGTCGCGGTAGCCTCCACGTTCGCCCTCTACGAGCTGAACCTCGACAACACGGACAATCCGCAAATCCTTTGGCGCGCAGCTTATGACCGCGGCCCCGCCCGCAAGCCCGGGCAGCTGAGCTGGGGGACCGGATCCACCCCCGTGTACTTCGGCCCCACCACCGGCGCCGACTACCTGACGATCGTCGACAACGCCAGCCCGCAGGTGCACGCGCTGGTCTACCAGTCCGGCACGGGCCAATTGATCTGCCAGCAAACCGTTTTGACCCAGGGCGGCCCGGGCAGCGAGGACGCGCCGATCGGGCTCGGGAACTCGGTGTTCGTGACGGGGACCTACGGCTACCCCTATCCAGCGGTGCCCCCGAACGCCGGGCCCGCGGTCCCGGCGACGGCGCCGTTCGTAGGCGGGATGACCCGGGTCGACGTCGACAACCCCGGGTGTCATACGGTGTGGGAGAACAGGGTTCGCAGCGCGGCGCTGCCGCATCTGTCCGCCGCCGACGGGTTGCTCTACACCATCACCCGGATCGGGCTGGACCAAACCACGCCGCTCGACATCTTCGCCTACGGGGTGGTCGACGCCGGCACGGGAGCCCTCTTGTGGGAGCAGCCGAAGTCGGTCACCGTCCTCAGCGACCCGATCGAGACCCCGACGATGGTGCTGATGGATCATAGGGCGATGCAGGGCAACATCACGGGGCTCGGGCGCATCGGCTGAGCGGCCTACTCCTCCTTGCCGAACTGCATGACGTCGAGGTTCCAGTAGCCGCGCATGTTGGTGATCAGGCCCGCGTCGTTGACCTTGTAGGTGAACACGCCGCGCACCGTGCTGGTGAACCCGCCCTCGAACTTGCTGTGCAACACCAGGATGTGCGCGATCTCGTCGGGCGAGCTCGACGGAAACGTCTCCTCGCAGGTGATGGTCAGCTGGTTGGCGGCGATGTTGCTGTCGAAGAAGCCGCCGACGGCTTCCTTGCCCCGCACCCCGGTGCCGTCCGGGTTCGTGACGGACTTGCCGATCGGGTCCTCGATGACGACGTCGTCGGCCATCAGCGCCAGCCAGCCATCGCGGTCGTGGGCCTGCACGCATCGCCACGAGGATTGCGAGGCCGCCAGGGCCGGGGATACCTGGCTTTGTTCGGTGTCGGTCATCTCTGTCCTCCTGTCTCTAGATTGCGCACGCGGCGCGTGCGCCTTCCTCGGTGGCTTTGCGGATGAGCCCGAGACCGCCGCAGTCGCCGGCCGCGTGCACCTCGGCGCCCGGCATGGCGGCGATGAGGGCGTCGAACAGCCGGGTGTCGGGTTGGACGGTCCCGGCGATGACGACACTGTCGGCGGGCAGGTGCCGCGCGGCGCCGCCGGCCGGCGTGAACACCACGGATTGCGCCGTGATGCGTTCGACGGCCGCCCGGACGTGTACGGTGACGCCGAGACGGTCGAGGCGATCCATGTGCTCGGTCTTGCGTTTGTTGCCCACTTCCGGGGCAATGTCCCTGCCCGCCTCGAGGATCGACACCCGCCTCCCCCGCACCGCCAGGAACTCGGCGAGCTCGAGGGCGACCAGGTCGCCGCCGACGATGGCGACTCGCCGGCCTATCGGCAGCCACGCCCGGCTGGCGAGCCGAACCGCGGCCGGGCGCACCAGTCGCTGGCGCCAGCCGGCGAACAGCCGGTCATCGAGCAACCCGCGCAAGCCGGGTCCGGTGTGCACGTGCGGTAGGTCCGCGCCGGGAATGCCGGGCACCGCGACATGGCCGCCGGTGGCCACCACCACCGCGTCCGGGGCGGCGCGCACGACGTCGTCGACCGAAACACGGTGATTCAGGCACACTTTCACCGCGCTCAGCTTGATCTCGCCGCGCAGGTAGTGCAGGAACGGTTGGTTTTCCGGATGCAGGACCGACGCCCAGCGCAGCGCGCCGCCGAGTTGGCCGCTGCGCTCGTAGAGTGTGACGCGGTGGCCGCGCTCGGCGGCCACGCGGGCGGCCTCCAACCCGGCCGGTCCGCCGCCGATCACCGCCACGCGCTTGGCGCGGCCGGCGCGGGGCGCGGCCAGTTCGCGTTCCTTGCCGGTGCGGGGGTTGACGGCGCAGTCGACGGAAAAGCGTTGTTCCATTGCGTCGATGCAGTTTTCACAGGAGATGCACTTGCGCACCCGGTGCGCCTGGCCGGACCGCAGCTTGCGGGGCAGGTCGGGGTCGGCCAGCAGCGGGCGACCCATCGCGACGAAATCGGCGCGTCCCTCGGCGAGGATCCGCTCGGCCGCCACCGGGTCGTGAATGCGGCCCACGGCGATCACCGGCACGTCGACCGCCTGCTTGACCGCGGCCGCGGCCCCCACGTTGACCTCGTCGCCGTCGTCGGCGCCGTTCACCATTCCGGTGACGAGCCGGTCGATCACCCCGCCGCTGACGTGAAACGCGCTCACGCCTGCGGCGACCAGTTCGGGTGCCAGCCGCGCGGTCTCGTAGATCGGGCGGCCGCCCGCGACCCGCTCGTAGCCGGAGATGCGCAACGTGATCGGCAGGGCGTCGCCGACCTCGGAGCGGATCGCGGCCAGCGCCTCGAGCACCACCCGCACCCTACCGCGCGCAGAATCGCCGCGGTACTCGTCGGTGCGCCGGTTGCGTTGCGGGGCAAGGAAAGACCCCAGCAACATGTAGCCGTGCGCGGCGTGCAGCTCGATGCCGTCGTATCCGGCTTCGGCCGCGCGGCGCACCGCCGCACGGAACAAGTCGAACACCTCACACAATTGGTGCATGCTGATCTCGGCCGACGGGCGCCCGGTGAGGTACGAGGGAATCACCGACGGCCCCAACGAGGTGACACCAAAGATCTCCGGCCCCAGGCCGTCGGGCCCCGCATGCACGATCTGGGGCTGGATCTTGGCGCCATGTTCGTGCACCACCTCGACCAGCGCTCGGTGAGCGTCGACGGCGTCGTCGGTGGCCAGGTGCAGGCCCCCTGGCGTTTCGGGATGACGGTGGTCGATCCCGGTGGCGCCCAACGTGATCAGCCCGACCCCGCCCCTGGCGCGGGCTGCGAAATAGTCGCGGGTGCGCTGCGACGGCAGCCCGTCGGGGGTGCCGTACATGGTCTCCATCGGAGACATGACCACCCGGTTGCGCACCGACATGGCGCCGATTCGTCCCGGCGCCAACAAGTGCGGGAAGCCGGCGCTCACCGGCGCGCTTGCGGTAGGTTTACCGGTCGGCGTCCGTGTAGCGGATGACACCGCGAATGTTCTTGCCGTCCAGCATGTCCTGATAGCCGTCGTTGATCTGCTCCAGCCGGTACTGGCGGGTGATCATGTCGTCGAGGTTGAGCTTGCCGGCCTGGTACATCGACAGCAGTTGCGGGATGTCGTATTGCGGGTTGCCGCCGCCGAAGATGGTGCCCTGCAGGTTCTTCTGCATCAGGGTCAGCATCGCCAGGTTCAGCGTCACGTTGGTGTCCAGCAGGCTGCCGATGGCGGTCGCCACACAGGTGCCACCCTTCTGGGTGATGTTCAGGTAGCTGTCGATGTCGGCGCCGTGCAGTTCACCGACCGTCACGATGACCTTGTGGGCCATCAGGCCGTAGGTGACCTCGGCCATGCCCATCAGCGCGGCGTCGATGTCCGGGTAGACGTGGGTGGCGCCGAACTTCAATGCCTGGTCGCGCTTCCACTCCACCGGGTCGATCGCGAAGATGTAGCGGGCGCCGGCGTTGACGGCGCCCTGCAGCGCGGCCATGCCGACGCCGCCGACACCGACGATCGCGACGTCTTGGCCCGGCCGGATGTCGGCGGTGCGGACCGCCGAACCGTAGCCGGTGGTGACGCCGCAGCCGACCAGCGCGGCGACCTCGAAGGGGACCGACGGGTCGATCTTCACCACCGAGCTGCGGTGCACGACCATGTACGGGGAGAACGTGCCCAGCAGCGTCATGGGGTAGACGTTCTGCCCGCGGGCCTGGATGCGGAAGGTCCCGTCGGACACCGCAGCCCCGCCCAGCAGCCCGGCCCCCAGGTCACACAGGTTGCGCATGCCGGCCTGACAGGTCGGGCACTGCCCGCAGGACGGGATGAACGACAGCACGACGTGGTCGCCCGGGGCGATGTCTTCGACGCCCGCGCCGACCTCAGTGACGACGCCGGCGCCCTCGTGCCCGCCGAGCACCGGGAAGCCCGCCATCGGGATTCCGCCGGTGACCAGGTGGTGGTCGGAATGGCACATGCCGGCCGCCTCCATCTGGATCTTGACCTCGTGCGCTTGCGGGTCGCCGATCTCGATCTCCTCGATGGACCACGGCTGGTTGAATTCCCAGATCAGTGCGCCTTTTGTCTTCACGTTGGACCTGACCCCATTTCGCCTTTGAAGTGAGACTGCCGGACCCGTCTTGGCTGGCAGCGCTGGTGACGGATGCCACAGGGCACCCCTGTCGCGCCAGCATAGCGTGTGGAACAAATCAAATGCTTGGTTGGCTCCCTCACCAGATCGGGACGGGCGCCTGGCCCAGCGGGTAGTACCCCGGCAGCTTCTCCCCGGCGACGCTGCGCTCGATCCGCTTCTGCATGCCGGCGCTCAGGTCGCCGGACTCGATCAGCTTCGCGTACATCTTCGCGACGTGGCCGAAGTCGAAGAAGTCGCGTTGCCATTCGATGAGCCGCTCGCCATTGAGGCGGAACCAGCTACCGCCGATGCCGTAGATCTCGTCCTGGGTCCCGTCGGCCTTGTTGACGATCTGCTTCCAGAAGCCGACGATCTCGCCCTGCTTCTCGTCGACGAGCACCTTCTGGTACTCGTAGACCCAGTTCTCCAGGCCCTCCATCTCCAGGCCGAGCGCGATGTCGCGGATCTCGTCGACGCCGACGCACATCACGTCTTCCTTGGGCCCGATGTTCCAGCCGTAGGTGGCGTCTTTGGCGTAGAAGTCCGCCAGCGGCCGCCAGTCGCCGGCTTTTTCGCAGTCCTTGTTGGCTTGCAGCCACCGGTCGACCCATGCCTCGAGTTCTGCGCGCGAGTGTGAATTCCCGGACATAGCGGTCAGTCTCCTTTTTCTTTGATGGACAGTGCCTGGGTCGGACAGGCCATCACGGCCTGCTCGATCTCGTCGCGAGCCTCCTCGGGCGGCTCGGTGTCGAGGATCTCGACCTTGCCGCGCTTGGGCACCCGGAAATAGCCGGGCGCCTCGAGCTCGCACATGGCATGTCCCTGGCACAAATCCAGGTCGGCCTCGACTCGATAACCCATCTCACCCCTCCGATCTAGCCGCGCTGGTTTCGACGGCGGTAGCGGACCTTCGCCGGCCTGGCGAGCTGCACCACCATCTTGGAGTGGTCGTTGCGGTAGCTGTCGGCCGGTTGCGCCATCTCAAATTCATACTCGCGCAACAGAACCGAGAAGATCGCCTTGATCTGCATGGTGGCGAACGCGGCGCCGACGCACCGGTGCCGGCCCGCGCCGAACGGGATCCAGGTCCACCGGTTGGCGAGATCGGCCTGCTCGGGCTTGTTGTAGCGGTCCGGGTGGAAGCCATCGGGGTCGGGAAAGTCCTCGAGGATGCGGTTGGAAATCGCCGGCGACGCGGCGACGTAGTCGCCGTTGCGGATCGGGTAGCCCTCGACCTCGAACTCGCCCTTGGCGACGCGCATCAGGATGATCAACGGCGGGTGCAGCCGCAGCGTCTCCTTGACCACGTTGTCCAGTTTCGGAATCTGGCGCAGCGCATGGAAACTCACCTCCTGGCCGTCGGAATAGAGCTCCTCCAGCTCGGCGAGCACCTCGGCATAGACCTCGGGATGGCGGATCAGCTCGATCAACGTCCACGCCGAGGTCCCGGAACTGGTGTGGTGCCCGGCGAACATCAGTGAGATGAACATGCCGGTGACCTCGTCGGCCGAGAACCGCGGATTGCCCTCTTCGTCCCTGATCGACACCAGCACGTCGAGCATGTCGCGATCGCCTTTGTCCTTGGGTGGGTTGGCGATCCGGTGGTTCATGATTTCCTGCACGAGGCCGACGAGCTTGACGCGCGCCCGGTCGCGGCGCTGGAAGCTCTCGATCGGCAGGTAGGGGTCGACGTAGCACAGTGGGTCGGTGCCGCGCTCCAGGTCGTGGTAGTACTCGGCGAACCGGTGGTCGAGCTGCTCACGGAACTTCAGTCCGATCAGGCAGGCCGTCGAGGTGTAGATGGTCAGCTCGGCGAAGAAGTCGAGCAGCTCGATCTCGCCCTCGTCGCCCCAGTCGGCGATCATCTTCTTGACTTCGCCCTCGATGGTGACCGCGTGGCCCTTCATCTGCTCACCGCGCAGCGCCGAGTTGTGCAGCATCTCCTTGCGCCGCTCGGGGCTGGCGTCGAATACCACGCCCTTGCCGAAGATCGGCGTCATGAACGGGTATGCCTCGGCCTGGTCGAGATCCTCGTCGGCCGAACGGAAGAAGAACTCGTTGGCGCCGGCGCCGGACAGCAGGATGACGCGCTTGCCGGCCAATTGGAATTCGCCCACATCCCCGCACTCGTCACGGGTGCGCTGCATGAGGCCGATCGGGTCCGTGCGGAATTCCTCTAGGTGACCGTGCTCTTCTTCGCCGCCGGAAACCCGGGGCACAATTGCTGTAGTCACGCGCTCATTCCTCCTCGGCGCTCGTGTCTCGCGCCGCATCGTCGTTTCGCGAAGTCATTCTGACGGCATCCCCTCTTCGCCGAGCGCGAGCTTCTGGCGATTCTTGTTGTCTGCCAACGGCGCCTCGGGCTGAAGCTCCATGTTCGCGATGAACCCGCCGCGCGGTGTCTCCGCGACGAACATGATGGCCCGGGCGAGGTCCGCCGCGCGCAGGAAGTAGTCGTGGCGGGCCTGTCCCCACTTGGCCCAGTCCTCGAGCGCGGGGCCGATCTTGTCTGCCGGCAGGCTCCAACCCATGCCCGTCTTGGTGGGACCGGGGTGCACGATCGAGGCGCGCACGCCGGTGCCCTCGAGCTCCATCTGGAAGTTGGTGACCATCGCGACGAGTGCGGCCTTGGCCGCGCCGTAGGCGCCCATGTGCGGCCGCTGGCGCAACGCCACGTCGGAGCCGACGAAGATCAGGTCACCGCGCTGGCGGTCGAGCATGCCCGGCAGCACAGCGGCGGCCAGCCGGTTGGCGCCGACGAGGTGGATCTGCAGCTGCGACTCGAACTCGTCGGTGGTGATCTCGGCGAGCTTGCCGAAGTAAGTGTCGCCCGCGCCGGCCACCAGCACCTCGATGTCACCCAGCGCATCGACCGACTGTGCGACAAAGGATTTCACCGAGTTCGGGTCGGTGACGTCGAGGTGGAATCCGACCGCCTCTCCGCCCTCGGCATTGATCTTGCCGACGATATCGCTGAGCTTTTCGACCCGGCGGGCGCCCAGGGCCACCGGGAAGCCGTGCGCAGCGAGTTCGATCGCGGTGGCCTCTCCGATGCCCGATGAGGCGCCGGCCACGATCGCCGGCCGACGTTCGGGCAAGGGATCAAAGCGGGGCATTCAGCGGACCTCCACGCGCATTGGTAGGTGAGCGAATCCGCGGACATTGCTGGAGTGGACGCGGACGGCGTTGGCCTCGTCGACCTCATATTCGCGGATTCGCTTGAACAACTCGGTGAGCGCGACCCGGGCTTCCATCCGCGCCAGATGCGCGCCCAGGCAGAAGTGTGCGCCGCTACCGAAACTCAATAGCTTGGGCCCGATTTCGCGCCCAATCACATAGTCGTCGGGCTTGTCGAAGACCCGCTCGTCGCGATGGCCGGAACCGGGCAACAGCAGCAGGACGTCTCCGTCGGGAAGCGTCGTGTCGTAGAGGGTGAGCTCCCCGGACACCGTGCGGGCGAGTATCTGGCTGGAGGTGTCGTAGCGCAGGGTCTCCTCGACCCACAGCGGCACCCGGGACAGATCGTCATACACCGGAGTGAGCTGATCGGGGTTCTTATGACCCCAAAAGGCGGCATTGGCAAGCAGTTTCGTGGTGGTTTCGTTCCCGGCGATCACCATCAGGAACATGAAGCCGAGGACCTCGTCGTCGGTGAGCCGGTCGCCGTCGATTTCGGCCTCCAACAGCGCGGAGGTCAGGTCGTCCGTCAGCTTCTTGCGCCGCTCGGCCACCATTCCCTGGTAATAGACGATGAGGTTGAGGGAAGCCTCGACGGCCTCGGGGGGCACGTCGGTGACGCCCTCCTCGCGGTGCATCACCCCATCGGCCCAGGCCCGCACCTGATCTCGATCGGGTTCGGGCACACCCATCAGCTCGGAGATGACGTCCATGGGCAGCTTGCCGGCGAACTCGTCGACATAGTCGACGGCGTTCCCGGTGCCGTCGGCGGCTCGTTCCAGCATGGCGTCGAGGTGCTGCGTTGCGATCTCGGTGACCCGGGGCTCGAGTTCCCGAATCCGGCGCGGGGTAAAGCCCTTCGACACCAGCGTCCGTAGCCTCAGGTGGGCGGGATCATCCATCGCAAGGAAGGACATCGTCCTGGATGCGTGCGGGCCGCGCGACGCCGGATCCAGCGAGACGCCGTACTTGTTGGAAAGCGTTGTGCTGTTGCGGAATCCCTGCAGCACATCCTGATGCCGCGACAACGCCCAGAACTTCAGTTCCTCGTTTCGATACAGCGGCGCCTCGTCACGCAGCCGCTTGTAGTACGGGTACGGATCCTCGTGGAAGTCGTAGTCGTAGGGATCGAGTACCAGCTCGTGGTCGCCGACGTGCACGGTCATCGTTCGCCCCCGTTTGGCTCGCGGCTCGTCTCGCCCGCGCCGGCCAGGATGAGGCCCACCACGTAGGCCAGCCGGTCGGTGATTCCGCGATAGGTGAATTCGCCGCTTCCGGCCTGCACCAGTGCGCCGAAGAAGGCCATCTCGAGCGCGGACACGGTCGCGGGATTGGCGCCCGGGCCCATGGCCGAGGCAATGCGACGGTGGATCTCCGCACCGATGCGGTCGCGAGCGGCACTCACCGCGGGATCGCTGCCGCCGCCGAGCAACGCCGTCGTGCAGGCCGCCCCCACCTCGGGCTCGTCGGCGACCACCAGGGCCAGGTGGCGCAGCGTCTGGTCGACCCGGACGGGCATGGGGTCGTTGACGTCGGTGAAGTACGGGACTTGCCGGACCAGGTCGAGGTAGACCTCGGCGATCAGGTGATTCTTCGACGAGAAGTAGGTGTAGGCGGTCGCCGGGGCCACTTTGGCGCGGGCCGCCACCGCGCGCACCGTCAGCTCGGCGTAGGACTTCTCGCGCAGGGTCTCGATGCCGGCGGCGAGGACCTTGCGGAAGGTCTCCTCCTGCCGACGGTTGCGCAAGGTTGCTCCCGTCTGGCGGTTGGCGCGAGATGCGATCGTAACCAGTGCATCGCTGGACACTTGTCCAAGCTATCGGATGCCGGCGGTGGGACGCAAGCACGCCTCGCAAACATGCAGGTTGATGAGGTTTAACGACCGCGCCGTCGGCCACCGGCGATATCGGCCCTTGCACCCGCCGCGAACGGACGGCTATGGTTCGAAGCGATAATATCGGACAACTGTCCATTTGGTTGGTTTTGTCTCAGTGAGCCCAAAGGCGGGAGCGAAGATGGCCCAAAGAACCCTGCTGGCCGACGGCGCGAGCGCCCTGTTCATCGACGGCAAGATGTCTTCTGGCAACGCCGGCACCTTTCCGACGATCAATCCGGCGACCGAGGAGGTGCTCGGGGTCGCCGCCGATGCCGACGCCGACGATATGAGCCGCGCCGTCGACGCCGCGCGGCGGGCGTTCGACGACACCGACTGGTCCCGCAACACCGAATTGCGGGTGCGGTGCGTGCGGCAGCTGCGGGACGCGATGCAGCAGCATCTCGAGGAGCTGCGCGAGATCACCATCGCCGAGGTTGGCGCGCCGCGGATGCTGACCGCGATCGCGCAGCTGGAGGTCCCGGTCAACGACCTGGCGTTCGCGGCCGACACGGCCGAGTCCTACGTGTGGAACTTTGATCTCGGCGAGGCGTCCCCCATGGGGATTCCCACCCGGCGCACCATCGCGCGCGAAGCCGTCGGGGTGGTCGGCGCCATCACGCCGTGGAACTTCCCGCATCAGATCAACCTCGCCAAGTTGGGCCCCGCGCTGGCCGCCGGGAACACGGTCGTGCTCAAGCCCGCGCCCGACACCCCGTGGTGTGCGGCGGTGCTCGGGGAGCTCATTGCCGAGCACACCGACTTCCCGCCCGGGGTGGTCAACATCGTCACCTCCAGCGACCACGCCGTCGGCGCCATGCTGGCCAAAGACCCTCGGGTGGACATGGTTTCGTTCACCGGCTCCACCGCCACCGGTCGCAGCGTGATGGCCGACGGTGCCGCCACGATCAAGAAGGTGTTCCTGGAGTTGGGCGGCAAGTCGGCGTTCATCGTCCTCGACGACGCCGACCTAGGCGGGGCCGTCGGGGTGGCGGGGTTCTCGGTGTGCATGCACGCCGGGCAGGGCTGCGCGATCACCACCCGGCTGGTGGTGCCGCGGGCCCGCTACGACGAGGCGGTCTCCATCGCGGCGGCCACCATGGGCGGCATCAAGCCCGGCGACCCCAATGACGCGGGAACCGTTTGCGGGCCCTTGATTTCGGCGCGCCAGCGCGACCGGGTGCAGGGCTACCTCGACTCGGCGGTGGCTGAGGGCGGCACGTTCGCCTGCGGCGGTGGCCGCCCCGCGGACCGCGAGGTCGGCTTCTTCATCGAGCCCACCGTGATCGCGGGCCTGGGCAACGACGCGCGCGTCGCCCGGGAGGAGATCTTCGGTCCGGTGCTCACGGTGATTCCCCACGACGGCGACGACGACGCCGTGCGCATCGCCAACGACTCGCCATACGGCCTGTCGGGCACCGTCTTTGGCGCCGACCCGCACCGGGCCGCCGCGGTCGCAGCCAGGATCCGGGCAGGCACCATCAACGTCAACGGCGGCGTCTGGTACTCGGCCGACGCGCCGTTCGGCGGCTACAAGCAGTCCGGGAACGGCCGGGAGATGGGCCTGGCCGGCTTCGAGGAATACCTCGAGGTCAAAACCATTGCTATGGCGGCGAATTAGGAGCGACATGCGGTTCGAAAACAAGGTGGCCATCGTCACCGGGTCCGGTGGCGGCATCGGACAGGCGTACGCCGAGGCGCTGGCCCGTGAGGGCGCGGCCGTCGTCGTGGCCGACATCAACGCCGAGGCGGCCGAGGACGTGGCCAAGCAGATCGCCGCGGACGGGGGCACGGCGCTGGCCGTTCCGGTCGACGTGTCCGACCCGGCGTCGGCGAAGGAGATGGCCGACCGCACGCTGGCCGAGTTCGGCGGCATCGACTACCTGGTCAACAACGCAGCGATCTTCGGGGGCATGAAGCTGGACTTTTTGCTCACCATAGACCCCGAGTACTACAAGAAGTTCATGAGCGTGAACCTCGACGGCGCGCTGTGGTGCACCCGCGCCGTGTACAAGAAAATGGCCAAGCGCGGCGGCGGGGCGATCGTCAACCAATCGTCCACCGCGGCGTGGCTCTACGCGAACTACTACGGCCTGGCCAAGGTGGGCATCAACGGTCTGACGCAACAGCTTTCGCGCGAGCTCGGCGGACAGAACATCCGGATCAACGCGATCGCGCCCGGCCCCATCGACACCGAGGCCAACCGGACCACCACCCCGCAGGAGATGGTCGCCGACATCGTCAAGGGTCTGCCCTTGTCGCGCATGGGAACCCCCGGGGACGTCGTCGGGATGTGCCTGTTCCTGTTGTCCGATGAGGCCAGGTGGATCACCGGGCAGATCTTCAACGTCGACGGCGGGCAGATAATACGGTCATGACAGATAACGTGAAGCTCGGATACATCGGCCTGGGCAACATGGGCGCCCCGATGGCCACGAAGATGACCGAATGGCCGGGCGGTGTCACGGTTTACGACATCCGGACCCAGGCGATGACGCCGCTGGCCGAAAAGGGCGCCGGCCTGGCCGACAGCGTGGCCGACATTGCCGCCGCCGCCGACATCGTCCACATCACCGTGCTCAACGACGCCCAGGTGCGCCAGGTCGTCGGCGAATTGGCGGCGCACGCCAAGCCCGGCACCGTCATCGCGATCCACTCGACCATCAGCGACACCACCGCGGTCGAGCTGGCGGCCGAACTCAAACCGCAGGGCATCCACATCGTGGACGCGCCCGTGAGCGGCGGGGCCGCCGCTGCGGCCAGGGGCGAGCTCGCCACCATGGTGGGCGCCGAGCGCGAGGTCTACGAGAAGATCAAACCGGCATTCAAACACTGGGCGTCGATGGTCATCCACGCCGGCCAGCCGGGCGCGGGGACGCGAATGAAGCTGGCCCGCAACATGTTGACGTTCACCTCCTACGCGGCGGCGTGCGAGGCCATGAAGCTGGCGGACGCCGCCGGGCTCGATCTGCAGGCGCTGGGCCGGGTGGTGCGCCACACCGATGCGCTCACCGGAGGTCCGGGCGCGATCATGGTGCGTGAGGACATGAAAGACCTTGAGCCGGAAAACTTCCTGTACGAGCCGTTCTTGCACACACGCGGGCTGGGGGAGAAGGATCTGAGCCTGGCGCTAGGTTTGGGCGACGCGTTATCGGTCGAGCTTCCGCTGGCCCGGCTGGCGTATGAGGGGCTGGCGGCCGGCCTCGGCGTGCCACACACAGGGAAAGAGACGTAAATGGACGAGCTGCGCCGCAAGGGCCTCGAGAAGATGAACGAGGTCTACGGCTGGGAGATGCCGAACGTCGAGGGCGATGCGTACTTCGACCTGACCGTCGATCACCTGTTCGGCAGCATCTGGACACGACCGGGACTGTCGATGCGTGACAAGCGCATCATGACGCTGACGGCCGTGACCGCGATCGGAAACCGGGACCTGGCCGAGATCCAGATCAACGCCGCGCTGCTCAACGGGGAGCTCAGCGAGACTGAACTGAAGGAGATGGCGGTCTTTTTGACCCACTATCTCGGCTTCCCCCTGGGTTCGGCGCTCAACGGCGCGGTGGACGCCGTCGTGGCGAAGCGCCGGAAGGCCGCGGCGAAGGGTGCCGGGGAGGACAAGAAGGCCAACGTGGACGCCGCCGTCAAGATGCACTCGGGGAATGCCTCCGACTGACGGCCGCTAAAGTGACGTCTCGTGCGCGTCCTGGTGATCGGTTCCGGTGCCCGTGAGCATGCGCTGCTGCTGGCGCTGCGCCGCGACCCGCAGGTCACCGGCCTGGCCGTGGCCCCGGGGAATGCCGGCACCGCCCGGCTCGCCGAGCAGCACGACGTCGACGTCGCCTCCGGCGAGGCCGTCGTCGCCCTGGCGCGCGAGGTCCGGGCCGACATGGTGGTCATCGGTCCCGAGGTGCCGCTGGTGCTCGGGGTGGCCGACGCGGTGCGCGCGGCCGGCATCGTCTGCTTCGGACCCAGCAAGGACGCCGCCCGCATCGAGGGTTCCAAGGCGTTCGCGAAGGAGATCATGGCCGCCGCGGGCGTGCGCACCGCGACGAGCGAAACCGTCGACAGCCCAGCGCGTTTGGACGCCGCCCTGGACCGGTTCGGACCCCCGGCCGGTGACCCGGCCTGGGTGGTCAAGGACGATCGCCTGGCCGCCGGCAAGGGCGTGGTGGTGACCCCTGACCGCGAGGCCGCGCGCGCACACGCCGCCGGGCTACTGGAGGCGGGACACCCGGTGCTGCTGGAGTCGTTCCTCGACGGCCCCGAGGTATCGCTGTTCTGCGTCGTCGACGGCCCCACCGTCGTGCCGCTGCTGCCGGCGCAGGACTTCAAGCGCGTCGGCGACGGCGATACCGGGCCCAACACCGGAGGAATGGGCGCCTACGCACCCCTGCCGTGGCTGCCCGAGGACGTGTACCGGGAGGTGGTCAGCGGGATCGTCGAACCCGTTGCGGCCGAACTGGTCCAGCGCGGCAGCCCGTTCAGTGGATTGCTCTACGTTGGCCTGGCGATCACCACCAAGGGGCCCGCGGTGGTCGAATTCAATTGCCGCTTCGGCGATCCCGAGACGCAGGCCGTGCTGGCCCTGCTGGAATCGCCACTCGGCCAGCTGCTCTACGCGGCGGGGTCGGGCAAGCTCGCCGAGTTCGGCGAGCTGCGCTGGCGTGACGGCGCCGCGGTGACGGTGGTGCTGGCGGCCGAAAGCTACCCCGGCCGCCCCCGGGTGGGAGACGTCGTCGCCGGCTCCGAGGCCGACGGCGTGCTGCACGCGGGGACGGCGCGGCGCGACGACGGCGCGATCGTCTCGTCGGGCGGCCGGGTGCTTTCGGTGGTGGGCACCGGGGCGGACATCGCATCCGCGCGCGTGGCGGCGTACGAAATCCTAAGCTCAATCAAGTTGCCGGGCAGCCACTTTCGCAGCGATATCGCCCTTGCGGCGGCCGAGGGCAAGGTCAGCGTCTAAAGCCCTTTAAAAACCCACGGCCTGGCCGTCGCGGCGCGGGTCGCTCACGGCCAGATACCCGTCGTCGAGACACCAGATCGCCTGGCAGCTGCCGAACTCGTTGTAGTCGTCGACCGCGATCAGCTCGTGCCCGCGCCGCCGCAGCTCATCCAGCGTCGCGGGCGGAAATCCCCTTTCGCAGCTGACCTGCAGGCCGTGCACCCACCGGAAGCGCGGCCCGTCACATGCCGCCTGCGGATTCTGCCCGTGGTCGGCGATGCGCACCAGCATCTGCACGTGACCCTGGGGTTGCATCATGCCGCCCATCACCCCGAAGCTCATCACCGGCGCGCCGTCCTTCGTCACGAACCCCGGAATGATCGTGTGGTACGGACGCTTGTTGGGCGCAACGCAATTGGGGTGCGCCTCGTCGCATATGAACTGGGTACCCCGGTTCTGCAGGGCGATCCCGGTGCCGGGCACCACCACACCGGAGCCGAATCCCATGTAGTTGGACTGGATCATCGACACCATCGCCCCGGCGGCGTCGGCTGCGGCCAGGTACACGGTGCCCCCACTCGGGGCGCCCGCGAACGCCGGCATGGCCCGTCGGCGGTCGATGAGCGCCGCCCGTTGCGCCAGATATTCCTTGTCCAGCAGCCGGTCCGGGCGCAGCGCCATGTGGTCGATATCGGCGACGTAGGCCAGGGCGTCGGCGAAGGCCAGTTTGACCGCCTCGATCTGCAGGTGCACGCTGTCGGCGGAATCGGCCGGCAGCGAGGACATGTCGAAGTGCTCCAGGATGCCGAGGGCGATGAGCGCAACGATGCCCTGGCCGTTCGGCGGTATCTCGTGGACCGTGTATCCGCGGTAGCGGGCATCGATCGTGCCGACCCAGTCGGCGCGGTGCGCCGCGAGGTCATCGGCGCGCATGGCCCCGCCGTTGGCCAAGGCGTGCGCCTCGAGCCGGGCGGCGAGCTCGCCGCGGTAGAACGCCTCGCCGTGGCTTGCGGCGATGAGCTCGAGCGAGGCGGCATGATCCGGAATCCTGAACAGCTCACCGGGTTTCGGTGCCCGGCCGTCGGGCATGAACGCCTGCGCGAAGCCGGGCTGGCCCCGGAACAGCGGCACCTGCGCGGCCCATTGCTCCGCGACCGTCGGCGAAACCAGAAAGCCGTTGCGGCCGTATGAGATCGCGGGTTCGAAAAGCCTCTCGAACGGGAGCCTGCCGAACATGGCGTGCAGCTGCACCCACGCCGACACCGCGCCGGGCACCGTCACCGAATCCCAGCCGAGCGCCGGAACGGCGTTGCCGCCGAAGTACTCTGGTGTCCACGCCGCGGGGGAGCGGCCCGATGCGTTGAGTCCGTGCAGTCGCCGGCCGTCCCACACGATCGCGAAGGCGTCAGAGCCGATGCCGTTGGACACCGGCTCGACCACGGTCAGGGCGATGGCGGTGGCGATCGCCGCGTCCGCCGCGCTGCCGCCCTCGGCGAGCATGCGCAGCCCGGCCTGGGCGGCGAGCGGCTGTGAGGTGCACACGACACTTGACGCCAGCACGGGCTTTCGCGGCCAAGCGTAGGGGAAACTCCAGCCGAACGGTGTGGTCACCTCCGCGAGCGTAACTCCCGCAATCAGGCGGTCAGCAGCGGCGCCATCCACGTCAGCTCGGCCGGCAGTTGCGAGCTCCAGAACCCGCCGTTGTGCCCGCCGGGCGAGAAACCGCCCGCAGGCGGGTTCGGCAGCTGGGCGATGAACTGCTTCGTGGCCCCGTAGAAAGGGTCGCTGTCACCGCAATCCACCCGGATCGGGATCGACGCCAGTGCCGGCATCCCGAACACCGAGTTCGCCGCGAAGTCGTCGGGCCCGTCGAACGCGCCCGGCGCGGCCGCCCCGGACGACAGCCACAACGCCGGGCTCACCGCGCAGATCGCCGCCGTGCGCGCCGGTCCCAGCCGGCCGCCCAGCAGCAGCGCGCCGTAGCCGCCCATCGACCAGCCCAGGAAAGCCACTCGCGAGGTGTCCAGGTCGTGGCCGCCCAGCATCGGGATCAGCTCATCGAGCACCATGGCGCCGGCATCCTCCCCGGAAGCCCTCTTGTGCCAATAGCTGCCGCCGCCGTCGACGGCGACCACCGCGAACGGCGGCAGCCCGGCGTCGACGGCCTGGGCAAGCCCCTGCTCGACACCGCCGGCCATCACGGTGGATGCGTCGCTGCCCTTACCGTGCAGCGCGATCACCGGCCGCAGCGCCTTGGTCTGCCCTGGTGGTCGGGCGATCGCCCAGTTGGTGCTGACCCCGCCGCGCGCCGCCGAAACGAAGGAGCCCGTCACCATGGTCGGCGCGGGCTGCGCCGGTGCGGCCGGCGCCGGGGGCGCGCTGGGTGCGGGCGCCGGCATGGGCGCGGCCTGAGAGGTTCGCGGCTGTAGCACGATGTCGAGGGCGTATGCCCCGGCGGCGCCCACGGCCGCGCTGGCACCCAGACCGAGCAGGGCGCGGCGACTCAACTCGGGCATGCGGGCCATCATGCCACGGCCGTTTGGCCAAAATGGCAATGCAGTACCACTTTTGCTGGCACCATGGCTACTCGTGACTGCAGCAGTGACTCCGAAGGGAGAACGCCGGCGGTATGCGCTCGTAAGCGCCGCCGCGGAGCTGCTTGCCGAGGGCGGGTTCGAAGCGGTGCGGCACCGGGCGGTCGCACGGCGGGCGGGCCTGCCGCTGGCATCGACCACCTACTACTTCTCATCCCTGGACGATTTGATCGCGCGTGCCGTCGAGCACATCGGCATGATCGAGATCGCGCAGCTGCGGTCGCGGGTCACCGCGTTGTCCCGACGCCGCCGCGGACCCGAGACCACCGCCGAGATGCTGGCCGACCTGTTGGTGGGAGACCTGTCCGATCCGGTGCTCACCGAACAGCTGATATCCCGATACGAGCGGCACATCGCCTGCACCCGGCTGCCTGCGCTGCGCGACACGATGCGCCGCAGCCTGCGCCAGCGCGCCGAGGCCGTTGGGGAGGCGCTCGAGCGATCGGGCCGATCCGTGCGGATCGAGTTGGTGTGCACGCTGATCTGCGCGGTCGACGGTTCGGTGGTCGCAGCCCTGGTCGAGGGCCGAGACCCCGCCGCGGCCGCGCTCAGCACGGTGGTCGACCTCGTCGACGTGCTCGCGCCCATCGACCCGCGGCCGGTGCAGATCTGAGTCTTCAGGGCTGGTGCATCACTTCCGCCGAGGCTGCAACCAGTGCGCCGCACGGCCCGAATTCGCGATCTGAGCGCAGGCTCGGTGCCCTCACCGCAGTGACGGCGTAACGATTGACCCGGTGGCGACGTCGCCGTAGATCGTCACGTCGGCCGGGCGGCGTTGGGCGTACAACGCGACATAGGCGCAGACGACGGCGTCGACGGGATCCTCGGCGCGGCGCAGGTCGCATTTGCGATGCGCGGTGGCCACCTGGTTGCGTAGCGCAACCCACTCGCGGTGTTCGGCGACGCACAGTGGAACGTCTGCGTGCGCGAGCTTTTCGACAACGTCCATCAGCAGCAAGAGCTCCGACCGCAGCCGATCGACGGTACGGCCGGGCTTGGCCTTGTATTTGAGCGTCCGCTCCAGCCGGAACAACGCGACGGTCGCGGCGTGCGGGTAGACCTCGATCGCGCGCCGGGCCGACGGCGCCCGCGGGTCCAGATCGAGACCCAGCGCCGCGGCCAGTCGCGCCGCGCGCGGGCCGTTCGCGAATTCGGGTTTGGCGGTGTTGACCGCGTGCGTCCCGGCCTCGAACCTGCGGAAGTCGCGGTTGAGCGCGGTCTCGGCGGGTCGCTGGCCCGTCGGGTTCGTCACCACCAGCGGCGCGTCGAAGGCGACCACACAATCGCCGTGCAGGTAAGGGCGCAACGCGGCCAGGATTTCGTCGTCGTCGCGGACCGCGCAGGTACTCACCAGGCGGCCGTCGTCATCGAGCACCGCGACGCCCGTCGGGCTGCGGGTGCCCCACGCGAGGTCCACACCGGCGAAGTACATCGCCACAGGCTAGTGCGGCAACCGTAAGCTGTGTCTTCGTGAGGACCAAGTGAGCATTCCGAACGTCCTGGCCAGCCGGTACGCCAGCGCGGAGATGGTCGCGATCTGGTCACCGGAGGCCAAGGTCGTCGCGGAGCGGCGGCTATGGCTGGCGGTGCTGCGGGCCCAGGCCGAGCTGGGGGTGAGCGTTTCCCCCGGCGCGATCGCCGACTACGAGCGGGTGCTCGACGATGTCGACCTGGCCTCGATCGCCAACCGCGAGCGGGCGCTGCGCCACGACGTCAAGGCCCGCATCGAGGAATTCAACGCGCTGGCCGGCCACGAGCACGTGCACAAGGGGATGACCAGCCGCGACGTCACCGAGAACGTGGAGCAGCTGCAGATCCGGCGGTCGCTGGAATTGGTGTTTTCCCACGGGGTCGCGGTGGTGGCGCGGCTCGGCGAGCGCGCGGTGGCCTACCGGGATCTGGTGATGGCCGGGCGCAGCCACAACGTCGCCGCGCAGGCCACCACGCTGGGCAAGCGGTTCGCCTCGGCGGCCCAGGAAACGATGATCGCGCTGACGCGGCTGCGGGAGCTGATCGACCGCTACCCCCTGCGCGGCATCAAGGGCCCGATGGGCACCGGGCAGGACATGCTAGACCTGCTCGACGGCGATGCGGCCAAGCTGGCCGAGCTCGAACGGCTCATCGCCGAATTCCTGGGCTTCTCAACCATTTTGAGCAGCGTCGGCCAGGTCTACCCGCGCTCGCTGGACCATGACGTGCTCTCCGCGCTGGTGCAACTCGGTGCCGGGCCGTCGTCGATGGCCCACACCGTCAGGCTGATGGCCGGGCACGAGCTCGTCACCGAGGGTTTCGCGCCAGGACAGGTCGGCTCGTCGGCGATGCCGCACAAGATGAACACCCGCAGTTGCGAACGGGTCAATGGGCTGCAGGTGGTGCTGCGCGGATACGCTTCCATGGCCGCCGAACTGGCGGGCGCGCAGTGGAACGAGGGCGACGTGTTCTGCTCCGTGGTTCGCCGAGTCGCGTTGCCGGACAGCTTCTTTGCCCTCGACGGACAACTCGAGACGTTCCTGACGGTGCTCGACGAGTTCGGCGCCTACCCGGCGGTGATCGGCCGGGAGCTGGATCGTTACCTGCCGTTTTTGGCCACCACCAAGGTGCTGATCGCGGCGGTGCGCGCCGGCATGGGCCGCGAGGCCGCGCACGAAGTGATCCGCGAGCACGCGGTCGCGACGGCGCTGGCCATGCGGGAGCGCGGCGCCGAGCCCGACCTGCTGGACCGCCTGGCCGGCGACGTGCGGCTGCCGCTGGACCGCGCGGCCCTGGATGCCGCGCTGGCCGACAAGGAGGCGTTCACCGGCGCCGCCGGCGACCAGGTGGACGAGGTGGCCGCTCAGGTCGACGCGCTGGTGAGCCGCTACCCGGAAGCCGCCAAATACGCCCCGGGGGCGATCCTGTGAGCTCGGTAGCCTCTCAAGCCGGCGCCCTGTCGGACATCGACTTCACCGATCTGGACAACTTCGCCAACGGATTCCCGCATGAGTTGTTCGCCGTTCACCGGCGGGAGGCGCCGGTGTACTGGCACGAGCCGACGTTCAACACTCCCGACGGCGAGGGCTTCTGGAGCGTCGCGACCTACGCGGAAACGCTTGCGGTGCTGAAGGACCCGGTCACTTTCTCCTCGGTCACCGGCGGCCAGCGGCCGTTCGGCGGCACGCTGCTGCAGGACCTGGCCATCGCGGGCCAGGTGCTCAACATGATGGACGACCCGCGGCACTCGCAGATTCGGCGGCTGGTCAGCTCCGGGCTGACGCCACGGATGATCGGCCTCGTCGAGGACGACCTGCGGGCCCGGGCCCGTCGGCTGCTGGACGCGGTGGTGCCGGGCGAACCGCTCGATTTCCTGGTGGAGATCGCCGCCGAACTGCCCATGCAGATGATCTGCATCCTGCTGGGAGTGCCGGAGTCCGAGCGGCATTGGCTGTTCGAGGCCATCGAGCCGCAATTCGACTTCGGCGGGTCGCGCAAGGCCACATTGTCGCAGCTCTCGCCGCGGTCCTCGGAGGCGGAGGCCGGGTCGCGGATGTACGAGTACGGCCAGCAGTTGATCGCGTCGAAACGGGCCGAGCCGACCGACGACATGCTGTCGGTCGTCGCCAACGCGATGCTCGATGACGCGGAGGCACCCGCCATGTCCGATCTCGAGCTGTACCTGTTCTTCAGCCTGCTGTTCAGCGCCGGCGCGGAGACCACGCGCAACGCGGTCGCCGGCGGGCTGCTGGCGCTCGCCGAGCATCCCGAGCAAATGCGCGCGCTGCGTACGGATTTCAGCAGGCTTCCGACCGCCGTCGAGGAGATGGTGCGATGGACGTCGCCGTCGCCGTCGAAGCGGCGCACCGCCACGCGCGACGTCAGGCTCGGCGGGCAGTCGATCCGTGCCGGGCAGAAGGTCCAGATCTGGGAGGGCTCGGCCAACCGGGACGCCACCGTGTTCGACCGCGCCGACGAGTTCGACATCGACCGGAAACCAAACCCGCACTTGGGTTTCGGGCAGGGCGTGCACTATTGCCTGGGGGCTAACCTGGCGCGGCTGGAACTGCGGGTGCTGTTCGAGGAACTGCTGACGCGCTTTTCGGCCGTCCGGGTCACCCGGCCGGTCGAATGGACCCGCAGCAATCGGCATACCGGCATCCGGCACCTGATCGTGGAGCTGGCCGGGGAACAGTGACGATCCGGCTCGCCGCCGCCGAGCCGTCACCCGATGTGTTCGCCGCGGTGATGGCGACCGGAATTCTGTCGATCGGCGCGCGCGATCACGGATACCGCTGGATCAGCGACACATTGGGCATGCTGGCCACCGTCGCGCTGCTGGTCCTCATCGCGTTGGTCGTCGTCACCCGCGCACTTTCCTCGTGGAATTTGCGCGACCCCGATATCGTCCTGCGGCTGTTCACCTTTGTCGCCGCGTGCGCCGTGCTGGACAGCCGGCTGGCGTCGCACCGAATCGTCCTGCGAGTCCTCGGCGCGGTCACGCTGACGGCCTGGCTGGCGTTGGTCGCCCCGACTGTCCGCGCCATGTCAGCCCGCCCGTGGGCGGCGCTGCGGGACCGCGCGCACGGCGCGTGGGAACTGGCCAGCGTGGGCACCTCGGGGCTGGCGATCGTCGCGGCCACCGTCGCCCGGCACGACCGCTGGTGGCTGTGGGTGGCCGTGCCGGTGTGGGTCGTCGCGCTGTGCGCGTACTTGTTGATGACGTGGCTGATCCTGTGGCGCGCGGCCGTCGAGCGGTTGGATCGTGACGGTTTCGGGCCCGACAGCTGGATCCTCATGGGCGGGTTGGTGATTGCGACGTTGGCCGGCGACAGCATCCACGCTGTGGCCCCCGTGTGGCCTGTCCAGGTGGTGACGGTCGTGACCTGGGTGGCAGCCACCCTATGGATACCGCCGCTGATCTACTTCGGGCTGAACCGCATCCGCCAGGGCCCCGACCTGCTGCAGTTTGCCGGTATGTGGTGGGCGATGGTGTTCCCGCTGGGCATGTACTCCGCCGCCAGCTACGCGATGGCCGGCGAAATCCATCAGCGCTCGCTGCTCACGGTTTCGCTGGTCGTCTTCTGGGACGCGTTCGCGGCGTGGCTGATTGTCGTTGTCGCCGGGCTGCTGCGGTTGTGGTGTCGGCTGGCACGTTGATGATGTAGCAAACCTAGCGCAGGACCGCGCGAATATGCATAATCTGCCGGTGACCAAAACACCGCGTGTTCGCTCGTTCGCCGTTGCGCTGATCTGTGCCCTGCCGATGCTGTCGATTCCGGTCGCCGTGGCCGACCCACCGCAGGGCGCGCACATCACCGACATCCAGGACGTCAACGACCGTTGGGACAAGGTGTCCGTCTGTTCGCCGTCGATGAACACCGTGATCGTCAACGATGTGTTCAAGGCCCCCAACGCGGGCGCGCCCGTCTTCTACCTGCTGCCCGGCATCGACGGCAGCGAGGACAGGGGTTGGTTCGGGATGACCGACGTCCAGGGATTTTTCGCCAACAAGAACGTCAACGTCGTCGCCCCGCTCGGCGGTCCGTTCAGCTGGTGGACCGACTGGGTCAACGACGGCAGCAAGCAGTACCAGACGTACATGACCAGGGAACTACCTCCGGTGATCAATGCGCAGTACCACGCCAACGGCAGGAACGCGGTCGGCGGGCTGTCGAGCACGGGCGGCACCGCGATCGATTACGCCGTTCAGGCGCCGGGAGTCTTCCGGGCCGTCGCTTCCTACAGCGGCTTTCCCTCCGTTTCGGAGCCCGACGAGGCCCAACAGGTCGCGTTGACCCTGGGCGGCGGCGGCCAAAGCGCCGAGGCCATGTGGGGCCGCTGGGCGGACCCGTCTGGGTGTCCCACGATCCGGCGAAGAACGCCGGAAAGTTGAGGGGCGTAGGGGTTTACGCCGCCGCGTCCGGTAGTGGCGGCGTGGGCGACGTCGACCGGCTGCCCGCGGGCTTCGGGCCGAACGTCGCCGGCGGGATGATCGAGCGGATAGTCGCCGACAGCACCAAACGGTTCGCCGATGCCGCGCATGCCGCCGGGGTGCCGGTCACCTACGTCGTTCGTCCCGACGGCTCGCACACCTGGGGCCTCTTCGAGTCGGAGATGCAGGAGTCCTGGAACACCACCGTCGCGCCGTCGCTCGGCGCATAGCCGCCCGCCGCGGGCGCGCCTCGTCAGCCCCCGCGCATGGCGATGCCGGCCGCCCGTAGTTCGAGCGCGGCCAGCGCCCGGATCGTCACGGGATCCTCGCGGCGCCACCCGCCCACTGGATCCGCGCTGATCGCGACGAGTTTGCGCGGCTGCCGATTGGTCAGCGCCCGCAGGGCCAGCAGCTGTTCGCCGGCCGGGGTGGCGGCCAGCCCGGTGACGGTCCACTTGCGCCGGAAGAACCGCAGCCGCAACAGCAGCCACGGCACCACGACGATGAGGAGCGGCACTGCGACCACGGCCAGCGAGAGCAGGACCGCGAGCCAGCTCGCCGTGGTGTCGAGGCTGTGGCCCGCCGCCGCGATGTCGAGGGCGGCCTCGCTCGCCGAGGTGAGCGGCTGGCTGACCGCGTCGCCGACCACCGGAATGTGCTGGGCGCCATGGCCCGCCGAGGCCAGGTTGCCGGCGATCCCGTTCGCGCCGGTCTCGACCTGCGCGCCGGCCTCGGCGATGGTCGAGACGGCGTCGTACACGGCAGTCCCGACGAGCAGCCACAGCGCCGTCCACAGGAAGATGGCGAAATCGCTGAAGAGTTGGGCCGCCAGCCGGCCGGGTGTGGTGGCGTAGGGCAGGATTCGCGATGGTAGCGACGTCATAGCCCCATACCAGCACAGCTCCCGGCCCCGCGTCGCCGCCGCGCCGCCCGATAGGCTGACCCGATGCGCCCGGCACTGTCCGACTACGAACATCTGGCCAGCGGCAAGGTCCGTGAGATTTACCGCGTCGACGACGAGCACCTGTTGCTGGTGGCGACCGACCGGATCTCCGCCTACGACTACGTCCTGGACAGCACGATCCCGGACAAGGGCCGCATCCTGACCGCGATGAGCGTGTTCTTCTTCGGCCTTGTGAACGCCCCGAACCACCTCGCCGGGCCGCCGGACGACCCGCGGATTCCCGCCGAGGTGCTCGGCCGCGCGCTGGTCGTGCGGCGGCTGGAGATGCTGCCGGTGGAATGCGTGGCCCGCGGCTACCTGACCGGCTCGGGTCTGCTGGACTACGAAGCGACCGGCACGGTCTGCGGCATCGCCCTGCCGCCGGGCCTGGGCGAAGCCAGCAAGTTCGCCACCCCGCTGTTCACCCCGGCGACGAAGGCGGCGCTGGGGGACCACGACGAGAACATCTCGTTCGCCCGGGTGATCGAGATGGTGGGTGGCGTGCGCGCCAACGAACTGCGCGACCGCACGCTGGAAATCTATGTCCAGGCCGCCGATCACGCCCTGACGCGGGGAATCATCATCGCCGACACCAAGTTTGAATTCGGCACCGACCGCGACGGCGACCTGCTGCTGGCCGACGAAATCTTCACGCCGGATTCGTCGCGATACTGGCCGGCCGCGGACTACCGCGCCGGTGTGGTACAGACCAGTTTCGACAAGCAGTTTGTCCGCAATTGGTTGACCAGTCCCGAGTCCGGCTGGGACCGCCATGGGTCACAACCCCCGCCAGCGCTTCCCGACGACATCATCGACGCCACCCGCAACCGCTATATCGATGCATACGAACGCATCTCGGGTTTGCGTTTCGACGACTGGATCGGGCCGGGCGCATGACGGACGCTTCGATCGACGCCGCGGCGCCGCCGGTGCCACCCACGGCGAAGCGGGTGGAGACCCGGCGCGAATTCCACGGTGACGTCTTCATCGACCCGTACGAATGGTTGCGCGACAAGGCCGATCCCGAGGTGATCGGCTACCTGGAGGCCGAAAACGAATACGTCGACCGGATGACGGCCCACCTGGAATCGTTGCGGCAGCAGATCTTCGACGAGATCAAGTCGCGTACCAAGGAGACCGATCTTTCGGTGCCGACCCGGCAGGGCGACTGGTGGTACTACGCGCGCACCTTCGAGGGCAAGCAGTACCGCGTGCAGTGCCGTTGCCCCGTCGCCGATCCCGACGACTGGGATCCGCCCGTCCTCGACGAGAACACCGAAATCCCGGGCGAGCAAATCTTGCTCGACTCCAACGCGGAGGCCGAAGGCCACGAATTCTTCGCGCTTGGCACAGCGATGGTGAGCCTGGACGGCAACCTGCTGGCCTATTCCGTCGACACCGTCGGCGACGAGCGCTATACCCTGCGGTTCAGAAACTTACGCACCGGTGAGCAGTACCCCGACGAAATCGCCGACATCGCGGCGGGGGCGACCTGGGCGGCCGACAACCGCACCGTGTACTACCTGACCTTGGATGCGGCCCACCGGCCCGACAGGGTCTGGCGCTACCGGCTCGGCTCCGACGAGCCGTCGGAGCTGGTGTATCACGAAGCCGACGAACGATTTTGGCTGGGCGTGGGGCTGACCCGCAGCGAAAAGTACGTGTTCATTGCCGCGGGTTCGTCCATCACCACCGAGATGCGCTACGCGGACTCCGCCGACCCAGGGGCGCCGTTCACCGTGGTGCTACCGCGGCGCGAGGGCGTCGAGTACTCGGTCGAGCACGCGGTCGTCGGAGGGCAGGACCGATTCCTGATCCTGCACAACGACGGCGCGGTGAACTTCACGCTCACCGAGGCCCCCGTCAGCGACCCGACACAACAGCGCACTCTGATCGCGCACCGTGACGACGTCCGCCTCGACGGCGTGGATGCCTTCGCCGGTCATCTGGTGGTCAGCTACCGGCGCGCGGCGTTGCCGCGAATCCAGTTGTGGCCCATCGCTTCCGCCGGCGGCTACGGTGAACCCGAGGAGCTCTCGTTCGACTCCGAGCTGATGTCGTCCGGGCTGGGGGGAAACCCGAACTGGGATTCACCCAAGCTGCGGATCAGGGCGGGTTCGTTGATCACCCCGACGCAAATCTACGACGTCGACTTTGCCACCGGTGAGCGGACCTTGCTGCGCGAGCAGCCCGTCCTGGGTGGCTACCGGCCCGCCGACTACGTCGAACGGCGCGACTGGGCGCTGGCGGACGACGGCACCCGCATCCCGGTGTCGATCGTGCACCGCGCCGGTATCCAGTTTCCGGCGCCGGCGCTGCTCTACGGGTACGGCGCCTACGAAATCTGCACCGACCCAAGCTTTTCCATCGCCCGACTGTCGCTGCTGGACCGCGGCATGGTCTTCGCCATCGCCCACGTCCGCGGCGGCGGCGAGATGGGCCGCCCGTGGTACGAGCACGGCAAGCTGCTCGAGAAGAAGAACACCTTCACCGACTTCGTTGCCACGGCAAAGCATTTGGTGAACTCCGGCGTCACCCGACCGCAGCAGCTGGTCGCCCTCGGTGGCAGCGCGGGGGGCCTGTTGGTGGGCGCGGCGGTGAATCTGGCACCGGAACTGTTCGCCGGCGTCCTCGCGCAGGTCCCGTTCGTCGACCCGCTGACCACCATCCTCGACCCCTCCCTCCCGCTGACCGTCACCGAATGGGACGAGTGGGGAAACCCGTTGAGCGACAGCGATATCTACGCCTACATGAAGTCGTATTCCCCGTACGAGAACGTCGAGGCCAAGCGGTACCCGGCCATCCTGGCCATGACGTCGCTGAACGACACCCGGGTCTACTACGTGGAACCGGCCAAGTGGGTCGCGGCGCTGCGGCACGCCAATACCGACGGCAATCCGGTCCTGTTGAAGACCCAGATGAATGCGGGCCACGGCGGCGTCAGCGGCCGCTACAAGGCCTGGCAGGAAACCGCTTTCCAATACGCGTGGCTGCTAGCCGCAGCCGACCGCGACCGCTACGGCGGCGGCCAGGAAGACGACCTCGATGGCCGTCCGCACCGGTAGGCGCGTCGTCATCGACTTGGGCGGGTCGGGCATCCGGGCGGCATAGACGTTGGCCGGGAACATGGCCAGCATCAGCAGCAGGAGGCAGACGGCGGCCGCCACGCGGGTCGCGGGAATCAACAGGCCCACCGCACCGAGCAGCTCGAGCAGGCCGGTGATCGTGACCAGATAGCCGGGGGCGGGCAAACGGGGCGGCACGATGGCGATCAGGTCGCGGCGCAGGGCGGGAGCGAAGTGCGCCAGCCCGGTCACCAGGAACATCGCCGCCAGTCCGACCGCGATCGCCGCAGTCCAGCTGTTGACGTAGCCGACCCCGAGCCAGCCGATGCTCCG
This sequence comes from Mycobacterium alsense, assembly GCF_002086635.1. Classification (GTDB taxonomy): domain Bacteria; phylum Actinomycetota; class Actinomycetes; order Mycobacteriales; family Mycobacteriaceae; genus Mycobacterium; species Mycobacterium alsense. Next base: position 41,809 of record NZ_MVHD01000003.1, read on the forward strand.
AGCGGCGAGGGTGCCCACCAGCAGCGTGATCAACGGAGCCATCTCACCTATCCCATCTAGACACTGACAAGTTATTCGCCACCCAAAGTAGGCCGTCATCTAGTCAGTGTCAAGTTCCGTCGGTATGCTGGCGTCGTGAGGCGCAGTTACCACCACGGCGACCTGCGTTCGGTCATCCTCGCCGAGGCCGCGCGGCTGGTCGCCGAGCGCGGCGCGGACGGGGTCTCGTTGCGCGAGTTGGCCCGCGGTGCGGGCGTGTCGCACGCCGCGCCCGCCCACCATTTCACCGATCGGCGCGGGCTGTTCACCGCGCTGGCGACCCAGGGTTTCCGGCTGCTGGCCGAGGCGCTGACGGGCGCCCGCGGCCACTTTGCCGACGCGGCGCTGGCGTACGTGCGGTTCGCCCTGGAGCATCCCGGCCACTATCAGGTCATGTTCGACAAGTCGCTGCTGGACACGGCCGACGCCGAACTGGCCGCCGCCGAGGCCGCCGCCGGGGCCGAGCTTTCCCGCGGGGTCGCGACCCTGGCGGATCCCAACGCGCGGTCCGATCCCGCGGCCGCCCAGCTAGCGGCATGGTCACTGGTACACGGGTTTTCGATGCTGTGGCTCAACGACGCGGTCAACGCCGACGTGCGACGGCTGGATCCGATGGACACCGTGGCCCGGATCGCCACCATGCTGTTCGAGGGTTGATCGGGTTATTCGTGAGCCGTTTGACTGGCCGGCTGCTTCGGGAGAAATACCGCCGGAACCAACGTGAGCGCCACCAACGCGACCCCGATCACGAATACCGTTGTGTACGCGTGAGATAGGTCGTGCAGCAGGCCGCCCGAGAAACCGGGGGCGAGCGTGCGCGGGGGGACCGCGGACGGGTCGACCGGCACCCCGGTGGCGGCTGCCTTCTGTTGCAGCGTCGCGAGTTCGTTTGCCGCCGCGACGTTCTCGCTGCGGCTGAACTGATTGGTGAGGATCATCGACATCAGCGCGGTCCCCATCGAACCACCCACCTGGTGGCTGACGCTCATCAGCGTCGTGCCGCGCGCGATCTGGTGGACGGACAGCGCCTGCACCGACGCAACGGAGAGCGGCATCATGGTGCAGCCCATGCCGAGGCCCATGACCGCCAAACCGGTCAGCAGCGTCGGCAGGTACTGCGCCTGCTGGGCCACGCCGAAGGCGAAGGCGCCCAGGCCGGCGATGATCAGCGCGATGCCGACCAGCACGATCTTGCCGGGGCCCTGCCTGTCCACCAGCGGTCCGGTCAGCCGCATCGTCAGCATGGCGCCCAGGCCCTGGGGAATCATGTGCAGGCCCGCCTGCATCGGCGTCTGGTGCAGCACCTGCTGGAAGTAGCTCGGCAGCAGCAGGCCGGCGCCGAAAAAGGCGGTGGCGAACAGCAGCATCGTCACGTTGGCCTGGGTGATCACCTTGTTCTGGAACAGCCGCAGATCGATGAGGGGGTGGTCGATGTGGCGCCGCGCGTGCGCGACGAAAGCGGCGACCAACACCAGGCCGATGGCTGCCGGTATCAAGACGCGGCGATCGGCCACCGTCCCGCAGCGCGGCACGGACGACACCGCGAACAGGAACGTCGCCAGCCCGGGCGACAGCAGCAGTCCGCCGACGACGTCGAACGTTTCCGACCGCGCGGGGTGGTCCCGGGGAAACACGACCGCCGCCAAAATCAGCGTGATGAGCCCGATCGGCAGGTTGATCAGGAAGATCCATCTCCAGCTGGACGTGTCGATGAGCCAACCGCCCAGGATCGGCCCGCCGATCGGGGCGAGCAGCATGGGGATGCTCAGGATTGACATCAGACGGCCGAGCCGCCCGGGGCCCGCTTCGCGGGTCATGATCATGAATCCCAGCGGCATCAACATGCCACCGCCGATGCCCTGCACGAATCGAAACACGATGAGCTGCACGATCGTTGACGCCACAGCGCACAACAGCGAGCCCAGCGCGAAGGCCACCACCGATCCCATGAACAGCCGTTTGGTGCCGAACCGGTCGGCGGCCCAGCCCGTCAGCGGTATCACGGCGGCCAGCGCGAGCGTGTAGCCGGTCATCGTCCAACCGACGACCGCCTGGGTTGATCCGAATTGGCCGATGAAGGTGCGTTGCGCGACCGCGACGACGGTGACGTCCAGGATGGCCATCACGGCGGCCAGCACGCACACGCCGGAGATGCGCAGCAGCCCCGCATCGAGCTTGTCGGGATAGACATGGGCGCCCGGTTGCCCGGCGGGGGCGGCGGGCGGCGGGGTGTCGGCCGCTGTGGATCGGGCCTTATCCATGGCGTTGCTTAGCATTTGACGTCCTCCCCGTGGCTGAAGCCGGGGGATTCCAACCTGGTAGGCGGGTTGGGGCAGTAATTCCTCGCGGTTTCCTGCTGGTTCCTGCTTCGCTGTCGCGCCAGCACCTGCGGTGCTGCGCTTCTCGGCAGGCGGTGACCGCAAGCCCTGCGGCCAGTATGTTTTTGGCGGCGTTGACATCCGCGTGCTGGGCAGGTGCGAAACAGTGGGTGCACTTAAATACCGCTTGACTCTCGCGGGATTTGGGGTCCACATGTCCGCACGCCGAGCACCGTTGTGAGGTGAACGCTGCCGGAACTTTCACAATCTGTGTTCCGCTGTAGCGCGATGCCGACATCAATGCTGTCTCAAATCGAAACCAACCCTTCGACAATATTGCGTTGTTCAAACACGACTTGCTAGCGGCGCCATTTGCCAGGTACTGGCCCGGGTTTTCGGGGTCTTCGACGGGCCGCGCCCGCCGCGTCATATTTCTGATCTGCAGCGCTTCGAGCACAACCAGTTCATGGCCGACGGTCAGCCGGTGGGCGGTTTGGGCGCAGAAGTCCTGACGGCGGCGGCGTTCACGGGCCCGCAGGCCAGCCAGCTTGGTCCGGATCTTGTTGCGGTTGCGAGAGTATGTGGTGGTGCGCGCCAACTGGCGCTGCAGCGCCATCCTGCGCTGCTGCTCGCCAACCGTGACGAACCGGCGATTCAGTAGGTCACCTCTGCTGGCGGCGATTGCGACGACCACACCGCGGTCAACACCCACCGCCGTACCTGGCTGTGCGTGGCAGTCGGGACGCTGAATGCCGTCGTCGACTAGCAGTGACACGAACCACTGATCGGCATCACGCGACACCGTTGCTGAGCGGATAGTCGCCCCGTTCAGTGATCGCGCGCACCGGAACTTAACCCAGCCCAGTTTGGGCAGCTTCACCCGCGCATGCCGCCGATTCAGCTGCTCGACGAGCATCTTGTTGCCCTCGGGAAACCGGAATGACGGGGCCCACCGCCGACTTGAGCGCCAGTGCACGCGAAACGTTCCGTGCTCGCGGCACGCGCGATCCAGATCCATCAGCGTCTGCTGCAGGCAGTGTCCCGGTACGTCTTCAAGCCACGGCTGCTCGTTCTTGGCTTGCGCGAGCTCGGCGGCCTGGCGCGCGTAGTTCATCCACGCTCCGCGGCGCCGGTATTCGCGGCGCTGCTCCAATCCGGTGTTCCACAACGCCCGACACGCGCCACCGATCCGCTGGGCGAACTCTGCCTGTTCGTCGGAGAACTCGACCCGGAACCGCCGGCCGGTCAACATCTCAACGGTCCTTTTGCGTTTCGACGTAGTGCTTTATCACCGACCACCACGCCCTGCCACGGTGGCCACAAAATACAAGTTCGTCCACAACGGCGGTAACCGCGATTCCAGCCACGGAAACTCCTCACTCAACACCCGCGACGACCGTCCCATGATGGCCTTGACCAGCGTGTGCACACCTCGAACCGCGGATCCACCTCCACGAGCAGGTGGCGCATGATCAGTCGTGGTCTCCAACCCGATCAACCCCTCTCGGTTACTACCTCGGTGATGAGTTCCTTAGCCGCGCCTCCATCCGCCGCCGATCACTTTGCGGCGATACTTCGGGCACCACACCAGGTGATATGCACACTGGAACGCGATACTCGCATTCCAGCGCAACGTAACATCCACAAGCGACAAAATGGGACAGCGCTTCTCTACTTACTGCGTTACAGATCGACAAGCCGAGCCGCTACCCGCCACCAGCACGAACTTCGCGCGCTTACCATTCGACCAATGCCGGGATTTTGCCACGCTACCTACGCCCGATCACCCGGTAGTTTGGCCCGGGCGATCGTCTGTGGGCCAGGGGCCGATATACGCCTGACGTCTGCGTGTCCTTCACCGTTCCGACACCTGGGATCGTCAAACTGCGGGTGTGTCTGGAAAATTGATCGTCTCGGTCTCGGGGATCGGCGCCCGCACCCGCGACGACGTAGCGGCCTTCTGCGCACAAATGGACGCCCGCGAGGTCCCGGTGTCGTTCCTGGTAGCTCCCCGGCTCAGGGGTGACTACCGGCTGGACCGCGACCCGAGCACGGTCGAGTGGCTGACCGGCCGTCGGGCCGGCGGGGACGCCATCGTGCTGCACGGCTACGACGACCCGGCCGCCAAGACGCGCCGCGGCGAATTCGCGATCCTGCGCGCCCATGAGGCCAACCTGCGGCTGATGGGCGCCGACCGCGTGCTCGAGCACCTCGGCCTGCGCACCCGGCTCTTCGCGGCACCGGGCTGGGTGGTTTCGCCGGGCGTCGTGAAGGCCCTGCCGCAGAACGGCTTTCGGCTCCTTGCCGACCTGCATGGGGTCACCGACCTAGTCCGCCACGTCACCGTGCGCTCCCGGGTGCTGGGTATCGGAGAGGGCTTCGTGACCGAGCCCTGGTGGTGCCGCATGGTCGTGCTGTCTGCGGAGCGGATCGCGCGCCGCGGCGGCCTGGTGCGGATTGCGGTGGCGGCGCACCAATTGCACAAGCCGGGCCCGCTGCAGGCCCTGCTGGACGCCGTCGACTTGGCCTTGATGCACGGATGCACCCCAACGGTCTACCGGTGGCGGTCCGATAGGGCGATCGTCGACGCCGCCTAGCGCCCCATCGGCCCCGCTCGCCGCGGGCACTACCCTGGTCGGACATGAGCGATTCTTCGGCCGCGGGGTTCGCCGCTGACGCCATCGTCGTCGGCGCCGGGCTGTCGGGGCTGGTGGCTGCCTGCGAACTGGTGGACCGCGGCCTGCGGGTGCTGATCCTCGACCAGGAGAACAGCGCCAATCTGGGGGGTCAGGCCTTCTGGTCGTTCGGCGGCCTGTTCTTCGTCGACAGCCCGGAGCAGCGTCGCCTGGGTATCCGCGACAGTCACGAATTGGCCCTGCAGGACTGGCTCGGCACCGCGGCCTTCGACCGGCCCGAGGACTACTGGCCGCGCCAATGGGCGCACGCCTACGTCGATTTCGCGGCCGGGGAGAAACGCGCCTGGCTGCGTGAGCGGGGACTCAAGATCTTTCCGTTGGTGGGCTGGGCCGAGCGCGGCGGCTACGGCGCACAGGGACATGGAAATTCGGTCCCGCGGTTTCACATCACGTGGGGCACCGGCCCGGCATTGGTAGAAATCTTCGCGCGCCGGCTGCGCGACCGCTCGACCGTGCGCTTCGCACACCGACACCAGGTGGACGAGTTGATCCTAGAGGGCGGCGCGGGGGACGCGGTGACCGGCGTCCGGGGCACGGTGCTGGAGCCGTCGGCCGCGCCGCGGGGAGTGGCGTCGCCGCGAAAGGCGGTGGGGCAATTCGAGTTTCGTGCGCCCGCGGTGCTGGTCACCAGTGGCGGCATCGGCGGCAATCATGACCTGGTGCGCAAGAACTGGCCGAAGCGCATGGGCCGCGTCCCCGAGCAACTGCTCAGCGGCGTGCCCGCACACGTCGACGGCAGGATGATCGCCATCTCCCAGCGCGCCGGCGCGCGCGTGATCAACCCCGACCGGATGTGGCACTACACGGAGGGCATCACCAACTACGACCCGGTCTGGCCGCTGCACGGCATCCGCATCATCCCGGGCCCGTCTTCGCTGTGGCTGGACGCGTCCGGCAAGCGGTTGCCGGTCCCGCTGTACCCCGGGTTCGATACCCTTGGCACGCTCGAGTACATCACCAAGTCCGGGTACGACTACACCTGGTTTGTGTTGAACGCCAAGATCATCGAGAAGGAGTTCGCGCTGTCGGGTCAGGAGCAGAACCCCGACCTGACCGGGCAGAGCGTGCGGGAACTGCTGCGCAACCGCGCCAGCTCCGGACCGCCCGCGCCGGTCCAGGCCTTCATCGACCGGGGCGTGGACTTCGTCAGCGCGGACTCGTTGCGCGAATTGGTGACCGCGATGAACAAGCTGCCCGACGTCCAGCCGCTGGACTACGCCACCGTCGAGGCCGAGGTCACCGCGCGCGATCGCGAGGTGGCCAACAAGTTCAGCAAGGACGGCCAGATCACCGCGATCCGGGCCGCCCGCAACTACCTGGGCGACCGGCTGGGCCGGGTGGTGGCGCCGCATCGGCTGACCGACCCGAAGGCCGGGCCGCTGATCGCGGTCAAGCTGCACATCCTGACCCGAAAGACGTTGGGCGGCATCGAGACTGACCTCGCCGGCCGGGTTCTCAAGGCCGACGGGACTCCGCTCACCGGGCTGTACGCCGCGGGTGAGGTCGCCGGGTTCGGCGGGGGCGGCGTCCACGGCTACCGGGCGCTCGAGGGCACGTTCCTGGGCGGCTGCATCTTCTCGGGTCGCGCGGCCGGCCGCGGCGCCGCCGACGACATTTCCTAGCGCGCCTAGAAGGCGACCGAGGTTTCCTCGGGGAGCACCTGGAAGTCGGTGCTGGTCATCTCGGTGAGTCGGCCGTAGTAGATGCCCCGCGCGTCGGGGGCGACGATGCCCTGGTGGATGGGCACCGCACGCTCGGGGGCCACGGCGCGCAGGTAGTCGACGGCCTCGGCGATGCTCATCCACGGGGCGGCCGCCGGGGTGGCCAACACGTCCACCGGCTCGTCGGGCACGAAGAGCGCGTCGCCGGGATGCATCAACCGCGCCGCGTGTCCTCCGTCGCCGACCAGGTACGAAATGTTCTCTATCACAGGGATTTCCGGGTGGATCACGGCGTGCCGGCCGCCCACGGCCCGGACCGTGAGCCCGCCGATCTGCAGCTCGTCGCCGACGTGCACCGCCCGGCACGGATCGCCGAGCTGGGCGGTGGTTTGCGGGTCCGCGTAGAGTGCCGCGTCCGGGTTGCCCTCGAGCAGCGACGGCAACCGCCCGACGTCGACGTGGTCGGGGTGCTGATGGGTGACGAGGATGGCGGTCAGGCCGGTGATCCCCTCGAAACCGTGGGCGAAGGAACCGGGATCAAAGAGGACACGCGTGTTGTCGAACTCGGCGAGTAAGCAGGAGTGGCCAAAATGCGTCAATTGCATGTCTACGATTGTGCCCTGAAGGGGTGATGCCGATGCGGGTGATCCTGGCGACGATGCTGGTTGTCGGCGGCTTCGCCGTGTCACTCATCGTCGTGGCGCCCGCACCCGCGGACCCCGAGACCTGCCCGCCCGTGTGCGACCAGATACCCGACGCCGCGTGGATGCGGCAGCGCGCGGTGCCGCTGGACTCGGTATACGGCTGGCCCGCGCTGGCGGGTTCGGCGGTCCCGCTGACGGGCACCCGGACGGCGAGGTTCCGGTTCGAGGACCTTTGCGCCACGCCGGCGGTGCCGCAGGACGCGCGCGACTCGGCGGTGGCGGCCCGCGCGACGATCACCCACCCCGACGGCCAGTGGCAGTTGCAGGCCCAGATCCTGCACTGGCGCGGGGACACGGCCCGCGGCGGCGCGATCGCGGCCTCGGTGTTCAGCACCGCCGTCGCCGCGCTGCGCGCCTGCCAACAGCAGGCCCCGGCGGAGTCGCCATCCCTCACCAGCGACGACGCCAACCGGATGGCCGCGGTGATCAGCGGCCCGGTGGTCGCGCACACGTACCTGGTGGCCCACGTCGCGAGCAGCACGATCAGCGAGCTCACGCTATGGTCGTCGGGGCCACCGCAGGTGTCCTGGCCGTCGATGGCGGACGACCCCGTGCTGAACTCCATGGCCGCCCCGCTGTGTGACGCCTACATCGCCTCGTGCCCGTGACCCGGAAGCGCCGGTAGAGTTAGCTCCGAAAACGCAGCTGAGGAGGAGCGCCGGTGAGCCGGGTCGTCGTTCATGTGATGCCCAAAGCGGAGATTCTCGACCCGCAGGGTCAGGCCATTGTCGGCGCGCTGGGTCGGCTCGGCCATCCGGGGATCTCAGATGTCAGGCAGGGCAAGAGGTTTGAGCTGGAGGTCGACGACACCATCGACGACTCGACGCTGGCCGAGATAGCGGAATCGCTGTTGGCCAACACCGTGATCGAGGACTGGACGATCAGCAGGGAGGCGCAGTGACGGCGCGGATCGGTGTGATCACCTTCCCCGGCACGCTCGACGACGTGGACGCCGCCCGCGCGGCGCGGCGCGTCGGCGCCGAGGCGGTCGCCCTGTGGCATGCCGACACCGACCTCAAGGGAGTCGACGCCGTGGTGGTGCCCGGCGGCTTTTCCTACGGCGACTACCTGCGGGCGGGTGCGATCGCCAGGTTCGCCCCGGTAATGTCCGAAGTGGTCGACGCCGCACGTGACGGCATGCCGGTATTGGGAATTTGCAACGGTTTTCAGGTGATCTGCGAGGCGGGATTGCTGCCCGGGGCGCTAACCCGCAACGCGGGCCTGCACTTCATCTGCCGCGATGTGTGGCTGCGGGTGGCCTCCACCTCGACTGCCTGGACGTCGCGTTTCGAGCCCGGCGCCGACCTGCTGGTGCCGCTGAAGTCCGGCGAGGGCCGCTACGTCGCCCCCGACAACGTGCTCGACGAACTGGAGGGCGAGGGCCGGGTGGTGTTTCGCTACCACGACAACCTCAACGGCTCGCAGCGCGACATCGCGGGCATCAGCTCGGCCAACGGTCGCGTGGTCGGGCTCATGCCGCACCCCGAACACGCCATCGAGGCCCTGACCGGTCCCTCCGACGACGGCCTGGGCCTGTTCTACTCGGCGCTGGACGCCGTGCTGGCCGCCTGAGCGGGAACCCTTGCGGCGCTGCGTAATTCGCTAAGGGCCGCGGTCAACGCGCCGGTGGCCCCGTGCGGGTCGCCGAAGGTCTGGCCACCTGATCTGGTTGCCGGCGATCCGGTCAGGCCTGTCCGTGCCGTCAGCCCAGAATGGGCAGGCGGCGCCTGCCCGCCAGCCGCTTGAGCGCGGCGCTCATGACCGCGCGCACGTGGGCGTCGACCTCGTCGACGTCGGGATCGTCGCCGAAGCGGGCGCCGACGTCGATCGGCTCGAGCACCTCGGTGACGATCTTGGCCGGCAACGGCAGGTTGGGCGGAAAGATCACGCTCAGGCCGAACGGGAAGCCGAAGCTGACCGGCAGGATGTCCATCCGGGCCTTGGTAAGCCCCAGCTTGCGGGCCAGCCAGTTACCACGGGTCAAAAACAGCTGGGTCTCCTGGGCGCCGATGGACACGGTGGGCACGATCGGGACCCCGGCTTCGACGGCGGTCCTGACGTAGCCGGTGCGGCCATTGAAGTCGATGGTGTTCGCCTGGAAGGTGGGCCGGTAGGAGTCGTAGTCGCCGCCCGGGAACACCAAGACCACCGCGCCCGAATGCAGGGCGGCCGCGGCGTTCTCCCGGCTGGCCTCGATGACCCCGAGGCGGCGCAGCCATCCGTCCAACGGGCCCAGGAACAGGCCGTAGTGGGCCAGGGTGTAGACGGGCCGGTCATACCCGAAGCTGTTGTAGAACGCCGGCGAGAAGATCAACACGTCCGGCGTCAACATGCCGCCGGAGTGGTTGGACACCACGAGGGCTCCACCGGCGGCCGGGACGTTCTCGATGTTTCGCACCTCGGCGCGATACCACCGCTTGATGACGGGTCCGATGGCCTTGGTGGCCTGTTCGGTGAAGGCTGGATCCCATTTGGCGGTCTCGTGATTGTCGGCCGCTTCCACCCCGCTGCCCCGCATGGCTCCCCCCTGTCGTTTCTCTGGCATTTGCTATTGGTTGCCGATGTGACGGCCGTCCCAAACCTCAACGCCCTTTGACATATGAGACTCTCCATTTTGGAGAATATCAAATTCATTTGCTGGGGTGGCCGCGCGGGGGGAGACGATATTCGAAAGGGTTCTTGTCACAGGGGGTTTCGGCCTGATCGGCTCGCAGACGTGCGCCGGCTGGTGGTTGGCGCCGAGCGTAACCGCGCTGCGAAATACCGCCCATGATCTCGCAGCGCGGTTACGCTCGCGACCCCCGCCGGCGCCTTCAGCCGGCGTCGCACACCAGCGGCGGCGCCGTCGAGGGTAAGTCGGCGATCTCGACGGCGGGGTCCAGCTGACCGAAGAGGTCGATCGCGTCCGCGATGACGGTGTCGACGAAAGTCGCGAAATCGTCGAAGTGTTTGAGGTTTCCGCGGATCCACTGCGACCGGCGCGCCACCACGCCGATGCGCTGCGGATCGGAGGAACCGTGCACGATCGCGATGACTTCCCGGTCCTGCCGGTTCCACGTGTCGGCGAAGTGCATCAGGCAGGGACGGGCGGTGGCGGGAAAGAAACACGCGGGCGCTACCCGGACCATCAGCACGTCGCCGTGCGTCGGACACACCTCGAGGTGGACGTGCAGGCGCCGCGGACGGGTGTTGGCGACGTAGAAGAATTCGCCGTCGTGCTGGCCGCGGAAGTACCGGCTGCCGCGGGTGCGCAGGTAGCGTTCGACCAGGTTTGCGCACAGCGGCTCACTCGTCATGAGATCGATGGTGAGGCCAGTGGCTTTGCGGATCCTTGGAGCCAAGCTAGCCGCGAGCAAAGAACTTGTTGAGAATTGCCTGAGCGACCTACGTGGCGTCGCCCAAGTCGCCCAGCGGGTACAGCCGCGGCAGGTTGACCACGATGGCCTCTTGGGTGCTGCGGGCGATCACGACCTCGGCGATGGAGCCCGGGTCGGGGTTTTCCTCGCGGTGCGGCAGGTACGGCGGGATGAACACGTAATCGCCGGGCTCGGTAGAGATGCGCACCTCGCGGGTGCCGTCGTGGAAGACGAACTCCGGATGGCCGCTGCGCACATAGATCGCGGTCTCCGATTCGCCGTGGTGATGGTTCGACGACACGGTCGCCGGCGACGCGTGCGTCTCACCCATCCACAGCTTCTCGGCGCCCACCGACTTGCCGCTGAGGGCGGCGAATCGGCGCAGGCCCTCCGACTGTGCGGTGTCGGAACTGATGTCCGACGCCTTGACGTGGTGCACCCGGCCGTGGGTGACTTCCATTGCGGTCCCGTCGAAGTCGGGGTGGAATCCGTCCGAGGTTCCCATGTGCGATGCGCCCGTCAGTCGTCTTGTGCCGTCGAGTCCCGGTAGGCCTCGAGCAGCCTCAGCCAGAGCTCGCTGATCGTCGGGAAGCAGGGCACGGCGTGCCATAACCGGTCGACGGGCACCTGCCCGGCGACGGCGATGGTGGCCGAGTGCAGCATCTCGGTGACCCCGGGGCCGACCAGGGTGACACCGAGCAGGTGGCCGCCGTCGGCGTCGACCACCATCCGGGCCCGACCGGTGTACCCGTCCGCGTAGAGCTTGGCCCCCATCACGACGTCGCCGGTCTCCACGTCGACCGTGTGGACCCGGTGTCCGGCCTGCTCGGCCTGCCGGGCCGTCAGGCCGACGGCGGCCGCTTCCGGGTCGGTGAAGAACGCCTGCGGCACGGCGTGGTGGTCGGCGGTGGTCGCGTGCGCGCCCCAGGGCGCGGTGTCCAGCGGCCTGCCCGCCGCGCGCGCCCCGATGGCCGCCCCGGCGATGCGGCCCTGATATTTGCCCTGATGCGTCAGCAGGGCCCGGTGGTTGACATCGCCGGCCGCGTAGAGCCAACCGTCGGCCACGGCCCGCACCCGGCAGGTGTCGTCGACCTCGAGCCAACTGCCCGGCGTCAACCCCGCCGTTTCCAGGCCGATGTCGTCGGTCAGCGGCGCGCGGCCGGTGGCGAAAAGTACTTCGTCGACGTGGATTTCGGATCCGTCGTCCAATTCGATGGCCACCCGCCCGCCGGCGGGCCGCCGCAGCGCGCGGACCGATACCCCCACCCGAACATCCACGCCCGCGTCGGCGAGACCGCGCCCGATGAGTTCGCCCACGAAGGGCTCCATCCGCGGCAATAGGCCTGACCCTCGCGCCAGCAGCGTCACCTGGGAGCCCAATCCCTGCCAGGCGGTGGCCATTTCGACGCCGACACCGCCGGCGCCGACGACGGCGAGCGCCTGCGGAACGTCGCTGCTGTCGGTCGCCCGGCGGTTGGTCCACGGCCTGGCCTCGTCGATACCGGGCAGATCGGGGAGGACGGGCCGGCTTCCCGTGCAGACGACGACGGCGTGCCGCACGGTCAGCGTCGTCCGCTCGCCGCCGGGCGCGGCGACGGCGACCCGGCGCGGGCCATCCAGGCGCCCATGGCCGCGCACCAGGGTGGCGCCGATCCCGCTCACCCAGTCGGCCTGGCCGCTGTCGTCCCAGTCGGTGACGTAGCGGTTGCGGCGACCGAAGACGCCCGCGTTGCTGATCGGGCCGCTGACCGCCTCGCGCGCACCGTCGACCCTGCGGGCGTCCGAGACCGCAATCACAGGACGCAGCAACGCTTTACTCGGCACACACGCCCAATAGGAGCATTCGCCCCCGACCAGTTCGCGCTCCACCAGCGCGACGCTCAAGCCCGCCGCACGGGCGCGCTCCGCCGCGTTCTGTCCGATCGGCCCGGCGCCGAGGACGACGACGTCGTAGTCCCGTTCGGTGTCTGCTGCCATGGTGGAAGATCCTCCCGGTGGTCTCGATCAGTTGTCCATTCGAGGCCGCCCCGCGGTGAGGCGCTCGGCCAGCTCGCGCAGGTCGCTGGCCACGAGGGTCGGTTGGGCCAGCCCGTCCACCGGCAGCGGTGGGTTGCCCGGCCGGGTGATGAGGGCCGAGCTGAAGCCGACGTGCTGCGCGCCGAGGGTGTCCCAGACGTGGGCGGCCACCATCATGCACTCGGCGGGCGCCACACCCAGCGTTTCGCACACGTAGCGGTAGACCGTCGGGGCCGGCTTGAAGGCGCGGCGGGCATCGACGCTCAGCTGGTGCTCGAAAAAGCCGGCCAGCCCCGAATTCTGCAGCGCCGTCGGCCCGTTCGGATTGGGCGGTGAGTTCGTCAGCGTCACGAGGCGAAAGCCGTTGTCGCGCAGCGCGGCCAGCCCTTCGGCCGCATCCGGGTGTGCCGGCATCGTGAGCAGGCCAGTGGTCAGGCGGTCCAGATCGTCATCGGTCACGTCGACGTGGTAGACCGCGCCGAGCATGCGCAGCACGCCCCGGCCGAGCGCGGGGAAGGTGACGTAGTTGCCCGCCAGGGTGACGGTCATCGAGTACATCACGAGCTGCGCGAACCATTCCCGCAGCACCCGTTCGTCGCCGAAGCGGTCGGCGAAAAGCGGTGCCAGCGAGTCGATATCGACTAGAGTCTCGTTCACGTCGAAAACGAGGACAGACGGCTTCACCATGGCTAGGGCGCGGCGTTCTTGGGCGCGGGAATACCCGGCCGCAGGTACCAGATCAGGCACAGACAGATCAGCACCATCGCGACCACGGGCCACCATAGCGCAACCACCGCCGCCGACACGAAGGCGGCGATGGTGATGAACGACCTCATCCGCATCAGTCTCCGCATGCGCTGCGGGACGTCCTCGTTTGCGGGCCGATCCACGACCTCGAAACACAGAGCGACATAGGTGATGTTGACGAGGACGAACACGGACGCGTACAGGGTCACGGGCGGGCCGGCCAGCCTGCTGTCGGCGATCCACTCGGTGGTGATCGGGATGAGCGACACCGAGAAGAGGTGGGCGAAATTCGACCACACCAGCCGCGGCGTCGTCTCACCGGCGAAGCTGAGCAGGTGGTGATGGTTGACCCAGACGATCGCGATGAACAGATAACTGACCACATAGCTCAGCCCCGTGGGCCACAGCGGGAACAGCGCGCTGAAGCTGTGGGCCGTCGGCGGCTTGAGCTCCAGAACCAGGATCGTGATGAGCACCGCGAACACGCCGTCGGAGAACGCTCCCACCCGGTCTGGACTGGTCTTTCGCACAGCCACCGCTACCTCCCGCCGCTACCCTTGCTGGTGGTTTCGTTCCTGCAACACCCACGCGTTGCCGTCGGGATCGTGGAAGTCGGCGAAGCTCGCGTAATCGGCGCGGTCCGGTGCCACGCCCGGACGGAAGCCGCCGCGCCAGCCGCCGTCGGTGTCCTTGTGGTGGATCGCGCCGACGTCCACCCCGCGCCCGGTCAGCTCCGTGCGGCAGGCCTCGATATCGCCGACCACCAGATAGAGGCCCCGGACCGAGCCCGGCGGCGCGTCGGTCAGGCCGACGCCGAACTGGATCGAGGCGGCCGAGCCCTCGGGCGTGAGCTGGAGGACCCGGAACTCGGGGGTGGGCGCGTAGTCGACGTCGAGGTTGAATCCCACCTGGTCGCGGTAGAAACGCAGCGACCGGTCGGGAACCGCGACGGGCAGGATGACGACCTCCAGCAGCGCCTTCATCGGGCGCTCCCGGTGGGCGTCTTCCGCAGCACCTCGTCGGTGTCGAGCCCGCGGTCGACGCCATGGGGCAGGACGGTCTGGCCGGGTTCGAGGTGCAGCTGTTTGCCGTCGAGGTACACGTCGACCTTGTCGGGTTCGAAGGACACCAGATTGGTGACACGGCCCACCTCGGGCCACGCGTTGACGTAGGACCAGGCGGCGCGCTTGCGGTCGCCGACGTCGTAGTAGGAACATATGCCCTTGTACGGGCAAAACGTCTGGAGCTCAACGAGTTTCAGGTGGGAGCCGTCGATATCCTCGCGCGGCACATACCAGCGGGGCGCGAAACCCGATTCGTACAGCGCCAACGGGTGCTTCGTGTCGGCGACGACGCGATCGCCGACCTTGACGACCAGATGCCGTGAGGTCGAGCGGATGTCGATGCGGTGGTAGGCATCGGCGGCGTGCCCGACGATGCGTTCGTTCTCTTCGTAGAAGGCGTCCATGGAGCGCCAGGCGAAGGCCAGCCGGCCGTCGAGGATCGCCGCGTGGGGCGGCAACGAAGTGTGCTGCCACGCGCTGTGGTTCGCCTCTCGCGCGCCAACTTTGACGGTGAACCACTGGGTGTCGCCCAGGTCCTTGTGTTGGGTCACCCGGTCCTCGGCGGTCAGGATCCCCGCCTCGACGTCGCCGAGGGGGAAATACGCGACCGGATAACGGCCCGGCTCGTGCAGCAGGATGACGTCCTCGCTGTCGGCGATCCACCGGTCGGCGAAGTGCACCCGCATGCGGCGCCGCAGGGGTTCGGCGAACAGCAACCGCGGCGGCATCGGCTGCTCGGTGATGAAGTGGCCCACCGATGCGGTCGCCAGTGGGCCCTGCTGCCACGCCAGCCCCATCGTCGTGTCCTCTCTTTGTACGCGGAAGTCGCTCGCGGCCAAGCTAATCCAGCACGACGACCATCTTGCCGCCGGCTTCCCCGGCCTCCATCACCCTGTGTGCCTCGTGGATCTCGTCGAACGAGAAGAGGCGCGACGGCTTTGCCTCCAACTTTCCCTCGGCGACCTGCCGAGCGATGTCCTGCAGCGGCACGTCGGACAGCGGGAACCCCGGCGTGCCAAACACGAAGCTGCCGAAGAAGTTCCAGTTCACGCCGGAGGCCATGCGCAGCAACGGGTTGAAGTCGCCGATGGGGTCCAGCCCGCCCAGCCAACCCGCCAGACACGCCGTGCCGCCGCGGCGCAGCATGTCGAGGGAGTCCAGGATGGTGCTATTGCCGACCAGGTCCAGGACGGCATCGATCCGCTTGGCTTCGGCTTGTGATTCGGGTAGGTGCGCGGCCAGGTCGCCACGTTCCATCACGACGCGTGCTGCGCCCAGCCGCTCGAGCATGGCGAAGCGGTCGCGGCTGCGCGCGGTGGCGATGACGCGCGCGCCCGCGGCGACGGCCATCTTGAGGGAGGACTGCCCGAACGACGACGTCGCGCCGCGCAGCACCAATGTCTGCCCGGCCTTCAGGTCGAGGTTGCGAAATAGGCATGTCCAGGCGACCGCGTAGGTTTCGGGCAGCGCCGCCAGGTCCGACCAGGGCAGGTCGGACTCGATGAGGGCGACGTTCGACGCGCGCACGCGCGTGTATTCGGCGTAGCTGCCGTTGATGGTCCGCCCCAAGCCGCCCATCAGCGCCGCGACCTTGGCGCCCACCGGGAATTCACCGCCCGGACACGAGTCGACGATTCCGACGCACTCGATGCCGCTGACCTCGGCGGCCTCGGCCCACTCGCCCCTACGCATGTGCAGCTCGGCGTGATTGATGCCGAACGCCTTGACTTCGATCACCACTTCGCCGTCGCGGGGCAGCGGCTTGGGGATATCGGTGTAGACGAGGCTGTCCAGGCCGCCGAAGCCCTTCAGGACGATCGCGCGCATGGTTTCGCCCCCGGGTTGCTCCCGCACCACCGCCGGCGCGCTGGGCAGCTGGGGTGAATCGGTCACCGACACTTCCCGCCTCTTCCCCACTCGTGTGTCGCCCTGCGATTATGCCCGCCGTCCCCATCCAAAATGAATGGGCCAACCAACCCAGTATTATGGGCCAGTAGACCCATTCTGTCCAGGGCGGGGTCGGTCAGGACTTACCTCGGCGACGGTTGGTGCCCGATCGGCCCTTGCGGGGCGGGGCACCCGCCGCGAAGGAGCGCACGTAGTCGACGCCGGCATTGACGGCGACCCGCAGCGGCTCGGGATCACCGGTGGCGAACGTGATCAGCGCGCCGCCCTGGTGGGCGGCGACCAAGGCGGCGGCCAGGTGGCGCGGGTCGGCTTCGGGCCGCAGATCGCCGCGGCGGCGCATCGCCGCGAGGCCGGTCTGAAACAGCCCGATCCACCGGTCGTAGCCGGCGGAGAGGTCGTCGTGGATTTCGTCGTCGGCGTCGATCAGTTCGCCGGCCAAAGAGCCGTAGACGCAGCCGCCGACGCGGTACACGGCGTCTATGTCGGCCACGCACGCGTGGGCCCACGCCTGCAGGGCGTCGAGGGTGTCGAGGTCGCCGAACGGTGCGCGGGTGTGAAAGCCCTGCACGTCGTCGCGCCGTGCGGCCACGACGTGGCGGGTGAGATCTCGTTTGTCGCGGAAGTAGTGCGAGATCTGCGAGCCGCCTACCCCCGCCGCGCGCCGCACCTGGTCGATGCTGGTGTTGGCGACGCCTCGTTCGAACATGAGCCGCGCGGCGACCCCGACGATCCGTGCCCGGGTCGCCAGCCCCTTGCGGGTGAACCGCGTTGCACCGTCGTCGGTCACGATGCGGCGCTACGCTGTCCGACCCGGCCGCGGACGCGCCGGGCCGGCCGGGCAACCCGCTCGGCGGGGTCGGCGGCGAACGTGCGCAGATAGTTGACCGCGAAGCGCACGGCGTCGGCGTGCGGCCATTCCGCCCGGTAGGTGAAGGCCAGGGTGCCGCCCCCCTGGTGTGCGGTCACGATGACCGTCGCCAACCGGCGGGGGTCGGCGTCTGCGACCACGACGCCGTCGTCCTTCATGCGCTGAATCGCCTGCTGCAGCAAGCCAATCCATTGCCGATAGCCCGCCGCCAGCGTCTGGCGCGTCGCGTCGTCCGACTTCGCCAGCTGCGCGGCCAGCGCGTGATAGGTGGGGGTGCCGGAGTATCCGATGCGCCTGAGGTAGCGCATGTTGAGATCGATCCACCGCTCGAAGTCGTCGAACGAATGCAGCCCCCGGAGCCTGGGCTGGCGGTGAAAGTCGAGGACCACGCCGATCTGGCGCCGGATGACCGCGCGGATCAGCGCGCTCTTGTCGGCGAAATAGTGTGCCAGCTGCGAGCCGCTGACCGATGCGGCGCGGCGCACGCTCTCCAGGTTCGACGCGGACAGGCCCTCGGTGACGATCAGGTGAGCGGCCGCCGCCACGATCCGGTCGCGGGTGGCGCGCCCCTTGGCGGTCAACCGTTGTTCGTCTCGAACATCGGGATGGGCCATTGCGTCAGGCTAACCCGCGGGCGCCCGAACTCTGGGATATTCAACCCATTGACGCCCGTGGCGCGCGGGCGTTTTCAGGCGAACACGTACACCTTGGCGAGGAACTCGCGGATCAGCTCGGTGACTTCGTCCAGTGCGGACTCGAGCAGGAAGTGACCGCCGTCGAGCAGATGGATCTCGGCGTCGGGTAGGTCGCCGGCGAAAGCTTCGGCGCCGGCCGGGCCGAAGATCTCGTCGCCGCGGCCCCACACCGCCAGCAGCGGCAAGCGGCGGGCGCGAAAGTATTCGTGCAGGCGGGGATACAGCGGCGCGTTGGTGGCGTAGTCGCGCAGCAGCTTCAGCTGCACCTCGTCGTTGCCGGGACGGGAAATCAGCGCATAGTCGTGATGCCAGGATTCCGGGTCGACCAGTGTCTCGTCGGCGACGCCGGTGACGTATTGCCACCGGGTGGCGGCCAACGTGAGGAATTTGCGCACCGCGGCCTCGGTGTCGGCCGTCTGCTCGCGTTGGTAGGCCCACACCACCTTCCAGAAGCTCTCGACGAATCCCGCGTCGTAACCGTTGCCGTTCTGCGTGACGATCGCGGTGATCGCGGACGGGTCACGCAGTGCCAGCCGCCAGCCGATCGGGGCGCCGTAGTCCTGCACGTACATGGCATACCGATCGACGCCGAGCGTGCGCAGCAGGCCGGCGGTCAGGTCGGTGAGCGCGTCGAAGGTGTAATCGAACTCCTCGACGGGCGGCGCTTCGGAGAGCCCGAATCCCACGTGGTCGGACGCGATCACGTGGTAGCGGTCGGCGAGCGCGGGTATCAGGTTGCGGAACATGTGGGAACTGGTGGGAAACCCGTGCAGAAGCAGGACCGTGGGCGCGTCGGGATCACCGGCCTCGCGGTAGAACAGTCGACGGCCGTCGACGGTGGCGTACCGATGATGAACAGCCGGCATGACGTACCTCCTGAGCCCACGCGCGCGGCGATCTTGCCATTTTGGGTTGCATGACCCAGTATGCACCAAAGCGGACGGGCGCAACAGTCCCGGGGCGTTGCCCCGCACATCGGGATGTCCTACTCTGGGCCAGTCATCCCAATTTAGGGGCGGTTGACGCGCTTAGAGGCGACACGGTGGGCAAGCTTGTTTCGGTCAACGTGGGCATGCCCAAGGACCTGCGATGGCACGGCAAAACCGTCCACACCGGAATATGGAAGACGCCGGTCGCGGGGCCCGTCATGGTGCGCCGCATCAACATCGACGGGGACGGGCAGGGCGATTTGGCCGGCCACGGTGGCGAACAGCGCGCCGTCATGGTGTACCAGAGCGAGTCGTATGACTACTGGAAGACCTACCTGGGGCGCGACGACTTGGAACCCGGCCATTTCGGCGAGAACTTCACCGTCACGGGGCTCGCCGACGACGACGTCTGCATCGGCGACCGCTACCGGATCGGGGACGCCGAATTCGAAGTCACCCAGCCTCGCGTCACCTGCTTTCGCGTCGGCCTGCGTCTCGACGAGCCCGAGATGCCCAATCTACTTGTCGCCCATCACCGTCCGGGGTTCTACTTCCGCGTGATCGCCGAGGGCCGCGTCCGCGCCGGCGACGACATCGTGCGGACCCGGCGCGGCCGCCACGAACTCAGCGTCGCCGATGTCGACGCGCTGTTGTATCTACCGGGTCGCAATGCCGAGCAACTCCGCAAGGCCGTCGACGTCCCGGCGCTGAGCCCCGGCTGGCAGCAGTCCTTCCGCGACATGCTGGCCGGGCAGGAGAGCGCCGCACCCGCGGTCGCGCCACCTATCGGGGGATGGACCGGATTTCGTCCGTTGCGGGTCACCCGGACCTGCCGCGAAAGCCCACAGGTGCTGTCGGTTCGTCTCGAGTCCGCCGACGGCACCGCTCTGCCTGCACCGCTGCCGGGCCAATACCTTCCCGTGCGGCTTCCGGGGGCCGGCGAACCGGCGCCGCTGCGCAGCTACTCGCTTTCGGGTGATCCCGGCGCGGGGGTCTACCGGATCAGTGTCAAACGCGAGGACCACGGCGTGGTGAGCCGCTGGCTGCACGCCAACGTGCGGTCGGGGTCGGTGATCGAGGCGGCCGCGCCGCGTGGCGACTTCTGCCTCACCGAGGGCAGCGGCCCGGTGGTCCTGTTTTCCGCGGGGATCGGGGCGACGCCCGTCCTGGCGATGCTGCATGCGCTGTCGGATGCCGGTAGCGGCCGCGACATCTGGTGGTTGCACACCACGCGAAATCGCGAAACCGAAGCCTTTGCAAGCGAAGTCGGTGGCCTACTGACGTCATTGCCTCATGCGCGGCAGCGTGTCTTCTACACCGAAACGCACGGTCGCCTTGACCAGGATGCAATCGCGGCGTTAGGCCTGCCGACCGATGCCGGTGTATACCTCTGCGGCCCAACGCAATTCATGGCCGATATCACCAAGTACCTCACCGCCGTCGGCATCGACCCCGCACACATTCACAGCGAATTGTTCGGTGCCTTACCGGCGATCAACCCCGGCGTCGTCGAGACCGGGCCGCGCAAGCGGCCCCATCCTCCCGGCGGGACCCCGGGGACCGGTCCGTCGATCACGTTCGCACGCAGCGGGCTGATCGTCAACTGGTCGCCGGACTACCGCAGCATCCTCGATCTCGCCGAAGCGTGCGATGTGCCGACCCGTTTCTCGTGCCGTAGCGGGGTCTGTCATGTGTGCGTCGCCGGCGTGGTCGCGGGGACGGCGACCTACGTGCAATCGCCATTGGAAAAGCCCGGCGAGGGCGAAGTGTTGATCTGCTCGGCGGCGCCCCAGAGCGACCTCGTCCTGGACCTATAAGCGCGAGCGTCGAGTTCTCAGGGCGCGAGGCAGACCGACGCCTCGGCGGTGTAGCACAAGAACGTCAGCGTCTCCTGCAGGTACAGCTGCACGGTCTCGGCGTCGTGGTTGAGGTACCCGATCGCGACGTCGGTGCCCAGCTGCAGGTCGAAGTCGCCCCCGCGGGTGGTCAGCACGAAGGCACCGTCGATGGCCGGCGCCCAGATGATGTCCCCGTCGACCAACCGGTTCAGGTGCTCGCGGATGGGATAGCCGTGCTCGGTGGTCTCGCTGACCTTGGTGTAGATCTCGGCGGACAGCAGCACCGAGTACGGGCCATCGACACCGGCCAGCCGCAGCCCGGTCAAGGCGTGCGAGATGGCATCGGGCATGTCGCGCGGATCCTCGGGAAGCGTCAGCGGCGGGTTGGAGCTGCAGCTGCGGATGCCCTCGATCGATGCGGCCGCGTAGCCCTCGAAGATCGTGCGGTCCTCGACGAACGCCAGCTTCTTGGCCGCGGCTTTGACCGGGTCCCAGTCGGAGTCGTTCGAACCGCGTTCGACGTCGTCGATCTCCGATCGGGACAACGTGAAGGGGACGCGCAGGCGCACAAGGGGTTTGCTCGCCCGCAGGTGGGCCTCCACGCCGTCGGTGGGCGCCTCGACATCGACCAGCCGGCCCGTGCTGATCGACGCCGTGACCGGCCCGCCGGGCTCGCTGACATCGACGACACGTCGCCCGGCGATGTGGCGCTTGAACGTCCGGGTGGCCTCCAATTCGATTTCCGTCCAAGCGACTTCGGTGATCGGTGCCAGGTCGCGGTAGAGGTTGTTCATCGGGGGATTCCTTTCAGGCTGCCGATCGCGAGTGAGCCATCTTCAGATGCGGGTAGGACCGGCCGCGCCGTAACCGGTGGCGCGGGTAGGGGCGGCGGGTCGTCGAGGAAGTCGACGGTGGGGGAGAAGAAGAGTCCGCCCGTGACCGCGGTGGAGAAGTCGAGGATGCGGTCGGTGTTGCCGGGTGGGTCGCCGAGGAACATGTTCTCCAGCATCCGCTCGGTGACCCGCGGGGTCCGCGAATAGCCGATGAAGTAGGTGCCGTACTCACGCTGGCCGAGCTCGCCGAAGGGCATGTTGTGCCGCACGATCTTCAGCTCGTTGCCGTCGTCGTCTTCGATGATGTTGAGGGCGATGTGGGAGTTGTCCGGTTTGCTCTCGTCGTCCAGTTCGATGTCGTCCAGCTTGGTCCGGCCGATGACCAGTTCCTGCTCGGTGGCCGACAGCGAATTCCACGACGACATGTCGTGCACGTACTTCTGCACGTGCACGTAGCACGAGCCGGCGAATTCGGGGTCCTCGTCGCCGACGGCGGTGGCGCTGACCGCCAGTGGGCCGTCGGGGTTTTCGGTGCCGTCGACGAAGCCCAGCAGGTCACGGTTGTCGAAGTAACGGAAGCCGTGCACCTCGTCGACCACCGTGACCGCGCCGGCCATCGCCCGCAGGATGCGGTCGGCCAACTCGAAACAGACGTCCAGGCTTTCGGCCCGAATGTGGAACAAGAGGTCCCCGGGTGTGGCGGGGGCGGTGTGCCGCGGGCCCCGCAGCGGGATGAACGGATGCAGTTCTGCGGGCCGCGGCCCGGAAAACAGGCGATCCCAGGCCTCGGAGCCGATTGAGGCGACCGCCGACAACCGCTTCGGGGGTTCGCGGAAACCGATCGCGCGCACCAGCCCGGAAATGTCGGGCAGCGCCTCGTGCACCGTCGCCTCTCCGCCGTCGTCGATGGTCAGCACGAGGAAGATCGCGGCCGGGGTCAACGGCTCGAGGATGGGTTGCGGCTGAACCGTCGGCACTCTGCTGACCCTAGCGTTAACTCCGCTCTTCCCGACAGCCATGATGGTCAACATGCCGGCCAGCGCCGCAGGCCTCTGCGAGTTCATCGACGCGTCCCCGTCGCCGTTTCACGTCTGCGCGACGGTGGCCGCCCGGCTACTGGAGGCGGGGTACGCCGAACTCGCGGAAACCGACCGCTGGCCGGACCGTCCGGGCCGCTACTTCACCGTGCGGGCCGGCTCATTGGTCGCCTGGAACTCCACCGGCGTCGACGGCCCGTTCCGGATTGTCGGCGCGCACACCGATAGCCCAAACCTGCGGGTCAAGCAGCATCCGGACCGGCTCGTCGCCGGGTGGCGCGTGGTCGCGCTGGAGCCGTACGGGGGAGCGTGGCTCAACTCCTGGCTGGACCGGGACCTGGGTGTCAGCGGGCGGTTGTCGGTCCGGGACGGGGCCGGGGTCAGCCACCGGGTGGTCCGGATCGACGACCCCATCCTGCGCGTGCCGCAGCTTGCGATCCACCTGGCCGAGGACCGCAAGTCGGTGACGCTGGACCCGCAGCGACACGTCAACGCGGTGTGGGGCGTTGCGGAACAACGGGGTTCGTTCGTGGACTACGTCGCCGAGCGGGCCGGGGTGGCCCCGGCCGACGTGCTGGCCGCCGACCTGATGACGCACGATCTGACCCCGTCGGCGGTGATCGGGGCCGACACCGGCCTGCTGAGCGCCCCCAGGCTGGACAACCAGGCCAGCTGCTACGCGGGGATGGAGGCGCTGGCCGCCGCCGAGCCGCGGGGCTTTTTACCCGTGTTGGTGCTTTTCGATCACGAGGAGGTCGGGTCGTCGTCCGACCACGGCGCGCAGTCCAACCTGTTGGGCACCGTGCTGGAGCGGATCGTGCTCGCCGCCGGCGGCAACCGGGAAGACTTCCTGCGCCGGCTGCCGGCGTCGATGCTGGCCTCGGCCGACATGGCCCACGCCACCCATCCCAACTACCCCGAGCGGCACGAGCCCGGCCACCTGATCGAGGCCAATGCCGGGCCGGTGCTCAAGGTGCATCCGAACCTGCGGTATGCCACCGACGGTCGCACCGCGGCGGCCTTCGAGCTGGCGTGCCGGCAAGCCGGCGTCGGGCTGCAGCGCTACGAGCACCGCGCCGACCTGCCATGCGGTTCGACGATCGGGCCGCTGGCTTCGGCGCGCACCGGCGTCCCGACCGTCGACGTCGGCGCCGCCCAGCTTGCCATGCACTCCGCGCGGGAGCTGATGGGCGCGCACGACGTGGCGGCCTATTCCGCTGCGCTGCAAGCGTTTCTTTCCCCGAACCCGGTTGAGGCATAGGGTTTGGCGGTATGGCACTCAACGTGGAGATGGTCACGTTCGACTGCAGCGACCCCGCGAAGCTGGCCGGGTGGTGGGCCGAGCAGTTCGGCGGTACGACGCAGGAATTGCTGGCCGACGAGTTCACCGCGGTGACGCTGTCGGAAGGACCCAAGCTGGGATTTCAGAAGGTCCCCGACCCCACCCCCGGGAAAAACCGTGTGCACCTCGACTTCAGCGCCGCCGACGTGGATGGCGAGGTGTCGCGGCTGACGGCGGCCGGCGCCAAGGAGGTCGGCCGGCACAGGTTCGGTGACAACTTCCGCTGGGTCGTGCTGGCCGACCCAGAGGGCAACGTGTTCTGCGTGGTCGGTCAGTAACCACGGCGCCACCATAGACTGTGGGCGTGACTGTCTCCGGGACGAGCGCGCGCACCCAGGTGATCGACACCGTCGAGCACGCCGCGACCACCCCCGACCAGCCGCAACCGTTTCACGAACTGGGCCTCAAAGACGACGAGTACCAGCGCATTCGCGACATCCTGGGCCGCAGGCCGACCGACACCGAGCTGGCCATGTACTCGGTGATGTGGAGCGAGCACTGTTCCTACAAATCGTCGAAGGTGCATCTGCGCTACTTCGGTGAGACCACGACCGACGAGATGCGCGCCGGCATGCTGGCCGGCATCGGCGAGAACGCCGGCGTCGTCGACATCGGCGACGGCTGGGCCGTCACATTCAAGGTGGAATCGCACAACCACCCGTCCTACGTCGAGCCGTACCAGGGCGCGGCCACGGGCGTGGGCGGCATCGTCCGCGACATCATGGCGATGGGCGCGCGACCGGTCGCCGTGATGGACCAGCTCCGGTTCGGCGCCGCCGACGCGCCCGACACCCGACGGGTGGTCGACGGTGTGGTGCGCGGCATCGGTGGTTACGGGAATTCGCTGGGCTTGCCCAACATCGGGGGCGAGACCGTCTTCGATGCGTCCTATGCGGGCAACCCGTTGGTCAACGCGATGTGCGTGGGCGTATTGCGCCAGGAGGACCTGCATTTGGCGTTCGCCTCGGGGGTGGGCAACAAGATCATCCTGTTCGGCGCGCGCACCGGCTTGGACGGCATCGGCGGGGTGTCGGTGCTGGCGTCGGACACCTTTGATAGCGAAGGCTCCCGCAAGAAGCTGCCCTCGGTGCAGGTAGGCGACCCCTTCATGGAAAAGGTGCTCATCGAATGCTGCCTGGAGCTCTACGCGGGCGGGCTGGTGATCGGCATCCAGGACCTGGGTGGGGCCGGATTGGCTTGCGCCACTTCGGAATTAGCGTCGGCCGGGGACGGCGGTATGGCGATCCGGCTCGACACCGTGCCGCTGCGGACCACCGAGATGACGCCCGCCGAGGTGCTGTGCAGCGAGTCCCAGGAGCGCATGTGCGCGGTGGTCGCGCCGGCGAACGTGGACGCCTTCCTGGCGGTGTGCCGCAAGTGGGAGGTGCTGGCCACCGTGATCGGCGAGGTCACCGACGGCGACCGGCTGCGCATCGCCTGGCACGACGAGACGGTCGTCGACGTCCCGCCGCGCACCGTGGCCCACGAGGGTCCCGTGTACCAGCGTCCGGTGGCGCGCCCCGAAACGCAGGACACCCTGAATGCCGACCGGTCGACGAGCCTGCCGCGGCCGGTCACCGGCGACGAGCTGCTCGCGACTTTGCTTGCGCTGCTGGGCAGCCCGCACCTGTGCAGCCGCGCCTTCATCACCGAGCAGTACGACCGCTACGTGCGCGGCAACACGGTGCTGGCCGAGCACGCCGACGGCGGCGTGCTGCGCGTCGACGAGTCCACCGGCCGCGGCATCGCGGTGTCCACCGACGCCTCCGGGCGCTACACGCTGCTGGATCCCTACGCCGGTGCCCAGCTCGCGCTGGCCGAGGCGTACCGCAACGTCGCCGTCACCGGCGCCAACCCGGTCGCCGTCACCAACTGCCTGAACTTCGGTTCCCCCGAAGACCCCGCGGTGATGTGGCAGTTCTCCCAGGCGGTGCGGGGCCTCGCCGATGGCTGTGCGGCCCTTGGCATTCCGGTGACGGGCGGCAATGTGAGCTTCTACAACCAGACCGGGTCGGCGGCGATCCTGCCCACGCCGGTGGTCGGCGTGCTCGGCGTGCTGGAGGATGTCGCCCGGCGCATTCCCACCGGCTTCGGCACCGAGCCCGGCGAAACCCTGATGCTGCTGGGCGATACGCGCGACGAGTTCGACGGTTCCGTCTGGGCGCAGGTGACCGCCGACCACCTGGGTGGGCTGCCGCCCGCCGTCGACCTCGCCCGCGAGAAGTTACTGGCCCGCGTGCTGGCCTCGGCGTCGCGCGACGGGCTGGTGTCGGCTGCGCACGACCTGTCCGAGGGCGGTCTCGCCCAGGCCGTCGTCGAATCGGCGCTGGCGGGTGAAACCGGTTGCCGCATCGTGCTTCCCGAGGGCGCCGACCCATTTGTGATGCTGTTCTCCGAGTCGGCGGGCCGGGTGCTGGTGGCGGTGCCGCGCACCGAGGAGAGTCGGTTCCGTTCGATGTGCGAGGCGCGGGGGCTGCCGGCGGTCCGCATCGGCGTCGTCGACCAGGGCTCCGACGCCGTGGAGGTGCAGGGCCTGTTCACGGTGTCCCTGGCCGAACTGCGCGAGACCTCCGAGTCCGTGCTGCCGCGCCTTTTTTCGCATTGATCTTGCGCTGATGGCGCGGCCTACTCGCACTTTTTCGCCGTGAACGCAGAGTCAAAGCGCGACGCGCTGGCCTTGGCCGCTGGCCTGGTCGGCTGGAGTTTTGTCAGTTCGCGGTTGCCCGCGACGTGGCGGGTGGTGGCGCAGGCCGCCGTCGGCGCGCTGCTGGTGCGTGTGACCGGTGCGCCGCTGGGCCTGGCGGCGCCGCGCCGGAGCGCGGGGCTGCGGCTGGGCTCGGCCGCCGGGGCCGCCGCGGCGGGTGCGATCGCCGCCGCGACCGCCGCGCCCCCGGTGCGCACGGCGATGGCCGGGCGGGAGCCGCCGGCGCGGGCCGCCGGATGGCTGCTGGTGCGCATCCCCGTCGGCACCGTCTGGGCCGAGGAGGCCGCCTTCCGCGGCGCGCTGGCCACCGTCGGCTCGCGGGCCTTCGGCCGGCCCGGCGCAAGGGCGCTGCAGGCCACCGCCTTTGGGCTCTCCCACATCGCCGACGCGCGCGCGACCGGTGCGCCGGTGGTGGCCACCGTGCTGGTCACGAGCGCGGCGGGCTGGGTGTTCGGTTGGCTGGCCGACCGTTCCGGCAGCCTCGCCGCGCCGATGCTCGCGCATCTGGCCGTCAACGAGGCCGGTGCCATCGCGGCCCTGAGCGTGCGACCCTGAGGTGTGCCCGCCCGTCGTAGCGCCGATCCGGCAAAGACCAGGCAGGCGGTGCTGGCCGTCGTCGACTGGCTGCGGGACGCGTCCCGTCCGCCGCCCGAGCGCAACGCCCTGGCCACCGCGGTGCGGCTCACCGCGCGCACGCTGGCCGCGGTGGCACCCGGCGCCAGCGTCGAGGTCCGGGTCCCGCCGTTCGCCGCGGTCCAGTGCATCTCGGGCCCCCGGCACACCCGCGGCACGCCGCCCAACGTCGTCGAGGCCGATCCGCGCACCTGGCTGCTGCTGGTCACCGGGCTGGCGCCGCTCGAGGAGGCCAGGGCCGGCGGGACGCTGACGCTGTCGGGCTCCCGGGCGGGTGAAATCGGCCACTGGCTGCCGCTGGTCGACATCGGCGGAAGTTAACCCTGAACTGCACGTTTAGTCTTTTGCCGGCGGCGAATTCGGCGCTCAACACGCCCGACGGATTGGGCGCTCCGCCCGCCCTGCCCGTAGACTCCGTTAGGTCACCAATCGTTCGCCAGGGAGCCGCCGAACCGTGACCGTCCAGGAGCTCGCGCAGGATCTGAACTCCCCCCGCGAAGAGTGCGGCGTTTTCGGGGTCTGGGCCCCGGGCGAGGAAGTCGCCAAACTCACCTACTACGGCCTCTACGCGCTGCAGCATCGCGGGCAGGAAGCCGCGGGCATCGCCGTCGCCGACGGGTCCCAGGTGCTGGTCTTCAAAGACCTCGGCCTGGTCAGCCAGGTGTTCGACGAGCAAACGCTGGCCGCAATGCAGGGCCACGTCGCCATCGGACACTGCCGCTACTCCACCACGGGCGACACGACGTGGGAAAACGCGCAGCCGGTGTTCCGCACCACGGCGGCCGGCACCGGAGTCGCGTTGGGGCACAACGGAAATTTGGTCAACACCGCCGAACTCGCGGCGCGTGCCCGCGAGGAGGGGCTTATCGGCACCCGCTGTCCGGCCCCGGCCACGACGGACTCCGACATCCTGGGCGCGCTGCTGGCGCACGGCGCGGCGGATTCCACGCTCGAGCAGGCGGCGCTGGACCTGCTGCCGACCGTGCGCGGGGCGTTCTGCCTGACGTTCATGGACGAGAACACCCTGTATGCCTGCCGCGACCCCTACGGGGTGCGGCCGCTTTGCCTCGGACGGCTGGACCGCGGCTGGGTGGTGGCCTCGGAGACCGCCGCGCTCGACATCGTCGGCGCGTCGTTCGTCCGCGACATCGAGCCCGGCGAACTGCTGGCCATCGACGCCGACGGCGTGCGCTCGACGCGCTTCGCCAACCCCGAGCCCAAAGGCTGCGTCTTCGAGTACGTCTACCTGGCGCGGCCGGACAGCACCATCGCCGGCCGGTCGGTGCACGCCGCCCGGGTCGAGATCGGTCGCCGGCTGGCGCGCGAATGCCCGGTCGAGGCCGACCTGGTGATCGGCGTGCCGGAGTCGGGCACCCCGGCCGCCGTCGGGTACGCCCAGGAGTCCGGCATCCCGTACGGGCAGGGCCTGATGAAGAACGCGTACGTCGGGCGCACGTTCATCCAGCCGTCGCAGACCATCCGCCAGCTGGGCATCCGGCTGAAGCTCAACCCGCTGAAAGAGGTGATCCGCGGCAAGCGGCTCATTGTCGTCGACGACTCAATCGTGCGGGGCAACACCCAGCGCGCACTGCTGCGGATGCTGCGCGAGGCCGGCGCCCTCGAGGTGCACGTGCGCATCGCCTCGCCGCCGGTGAAGTGGCCGTGCTTCTACGGGATCGACTTTCCCTCGCCGGCCGAGCTGATCGCCAACGCCGTCGAAGACGAGGAAGAGATGCTCGCGGCGGTGCGGCACGCCATCGGCGCCGACACGCTGGGCTACATCTCGCTGCGCGGCATGGTCGCGGCTTCCGAACAGCCCGCGTCGCGGCTGTGCACCGCCTGCTTCGACGGCAAGTACCCGATCGAACTGCCCGGGGAGACCGCGCTGGGCAAGAACGTCATCGAGCACATGCTCGCCAACGCGGCCCGCGGATCCGGGCTCGACGATTTGGCTCCCGACGAAGTGCCGATTGTGCGCTGACCGAATTCGCTTGGTGCTGCTAAGACGTTTAAAAGACGTTTGATAACGGCACGAAGCGGCGCCCGGTAGCCTTTATCGCGATGACGGATCCCGGAAAAAGTCCCGGACGAAACCCGGGCAGCCAGGGCATCACCTACGCGTCGGCCGGGGTGGACATTGAAGCCGGTGACCGCGCCGTCGCCTTGTTCAAGCCGCTGGCGACCAAGGCCACCAGACCGGAGGTGCGCGGCGGCCTGGGCGGGTTCGCCGGGCTGTTCGCCCTGCGCGGCGACTACCGCGAGCCGGTGCTGGCGGCCTCCACGGACGGCGTCGGCACCAAGCTGGCGGTCGCCCAGGCGATGGACAAGCACGACACCGTCGGCCTCGACCTGGTCGCGATGGTCGTCGACGACCTTGTGGTCTGCGGCGCCGAACCGCTGTTCCTGCAGGATTACATCGCCGTCGGCCGGACGGTCCCGGAGCGCCTGAGCGCGATCGTCAGCGGCATCGCCGAGGGCTGTGTGCGCGCCGGATGCGCGCTGCTGGGCGGCGAAACCGCCGAGCACCCGGGTCTGATGGAGCCGGACCACTACGACATCTCGGCCACCGGCGTCGGTGTGGTGGAGGCCGACGACGTGCTGGGCCCCGACAGAGTCAAACCCGGCGACGTCCTCATCGCGATGGGGTCGTCCGGCCTGCATTCCAACGGGTATTCGCTGGCGCGCGCGGTCCTGCTCGAGATCGACCGGATGAACCTGGCCGGCTACGTCGAAGAGTTCGGCCGCACGCTGGGCGAGGAACTGCTGGAACCGACCCGCATCTACGCCAAGGACTGCCTGGCGCTCACCGCCGAGACCCACGTCCGCACGTTCTGCCACGTCACCGGCGGCGGCCTGGCCGGCAACCTGCAGCGCGTTATCCCGCCCGGGCTGGTCGCGGAGGTCGACCGCGGCACGTGGACGCCTGCGCCGGTGTTCGCCATGATCGCCCAGCGTGGCCGGGTGACGCGCGAGGAGATGGAAAAGACGTTCAACATGGGCGTCGGCATGATCGCCGTCGTCGCCCCCGAAGACACCGACCGAGCCCTGGCCATACTGACCGCGCGGCACCTGGATTGCTGGGTGTTGGGCACCGTGGCCAAAGGCGGAAAAGACGGCCCCCGGGCCAAACTGGTCGGGCAGCACCCGCGGTTCTGATGCCGGGCTAAAGACTGTGCCGATGCTCGAAGCATCGGCACAGGGTTGGAATTCTAGCGGCGCCAGTCGTCGTGGTCGTCCCAGGAATTGTCCGGAACCGAATTGTCCGAGGGCTCCAGCCCGTCGGAGTCGTCTGCGCTCGTTCCCGACAGCTCGCGCTGAAGCCGCTGGAAGTCGGTCTGCGGGGAACTGTATTTGAGTTCTCGTGCAACCTTGGTCTGCTTTGCCTTAGCCCGGCCGCGGCCCATGGGGGAACCCCCTCGCGCAATAACGGAGCGGCCTAACGAGTAGGCGGCTCCGATCTCTTGGTGTCGTTTTTGTCCTGCCGACAGTTTACCGTGCCTCGTGGCCGGGCGTCGGCGGCCCCTGTCCGCTGTGGCGGACGTCATCGACCATTATCCCGCACCACCCCGCAAGCGTTCAACGGCTAGCCGCCCGGCCCCGACGTGGTCGGCGGCGGGCAGGGATTCGGCGTCGATCACCGCGGCGACGGCCCCTTCGGCGCCGGTCGCCAGGGGCCTGTCCGCCGGCAACCCGCGCTTGACCAGCGCCAGCGCGATCGGCCCGAGGTCGACGTGGTCGACCACGGTTCCGAGGCGTCCGACGGCGCGACCACCGGCGAGCACCGCGTCACCGGTCGAGGGCCGATCCACCGAGCCGTCCAGGTGCACCAACACCAGCATCCGCGGCGGTTTGCCCAGGTTGTGCACCCGCGCGACGGTCTCCTGCCCGCGGTAGCAACCCTTGTCCAGGTGCACGGCCCCCGCGCCGGGACCACCGATCCAGCCCACCTCGTGCGGGATGGTGCGTTCGTCGGTGTCGACGCCGAGGCGCGGGCGCAATGCCGCCACCCGGTGCGCTTCGAAGGCCCACACCCCGGCCGGCCCCACGCCGGCCTTGCCCAGGCGGTCGCGCCAGGCGGCCGACTCGTCGCGCGGGACCACCAGGTCCAGCTCGATCTGGCCGGTGGGCGCGCCCGGCATCCGCCGCACGAAGCCGCCCGCGGCGAGCGGGACCGCGGTCGATTCGGCGGGCAGCGCGTCCAGGCCGAGCGCGTCGAGCACCGCCCGGTCGGCCAGCCGCGGGCCCAGCAGCGACAGCACCGCCAGCTCCGCGCCGGCCGGCATCACCTCGGACCAGAAGACCATCTTGCGCATGTACTCCAGCAGCGGCTCACCCCGCCACGGCTCGGTGTCGAGGTAGCTCGTGCCGCCCAGCTCGGTCTGGATCCAGTGGTCCTCGACGCGGCCCTGCCCGTCGAGGCTGAGGTTTTGTGTGCTGGCGCCCTCGGGGAGCTCGCCGACGTGCTGGGTGGAGATGCTGTGCAGCCAGGTTTGCCGGTCCTTGCCGGTCAGGGTGAGCACCGCGCGGTGCGAGCGGTCGATCACCACCGACTCGGATTCGGCCGCACGCTGCTCGCCCAGTGGATCGCCGTAGTGCCAGACCGCGCCGGCGTCGGGTCCGGGATCGGGTGCGGGAACGGGGCGGGTCACAGCTCAACTCTACGGACCGGCGCCGGATAGGCTTGTCGCCCATGATGGGTGTGATCGTCACACTGGACGGCCAGACACATCCGGCGGGGGAGCCGCTGCTGCACGCCGACGACCTGGCGGCCGTCCGCGGCGACGGCATCTTCGAGACGCTGCTGGTGCGCGACGGCCGGGCCTGCCTGGTCGAGTCGCACCTGCAGCGGCTGACCCACTCGGCCAAGGCGATGGACCTGCCCGCGCCCGACCTGCCCGGCTGGCGGCAGGCCATCGACGAGGCGACGCGGCGGTGGGCCCGGGGCACCGCCGACGAGGGCGCGATGCGCCTGATCTACAGCCGTGGGCGCGAGGGCGGTGCGGCGCCGACCGCCTACGTGATGGTCACCGCCGTCCCGGACCGGGTGAGCGCGGTGCGCCGCGACGGGCTGGCCGCGATCACGCTCGACCGCGGACTGTCCGCCGACGCCGCCGACGCCATGCCCTGGCTGCTCGCCGGCGCCAAGACGCTGTCCTACGCGGTCAACATGGCCGCCCTGCGGCACGCCGCCCGGCAGGGCGCCGGTGACGTGATCTTCGTCAGCTCCGACGGCTACATCCTGGAAGGCCCGCGCTCGACGGTGGTGATCGCCACAGACACCGAGCACGGCAACCCGTGCCTGCTGACACCGCCGCCGTGGTATCCGATCCTGCGTGGCACCACGCAGCAGGCCCTCTTCGAGGTCGCCCGGGCGAAGGGCTACGACTGCGACTACCGCGCCCTGCGGGTCGCGGATCTGTCTGCCGCCCAAGGGATTTGGCTGGTATCCAGCATGACCCTGGCCGCTCGCGTGCACACGCTGGACGGGCGGCGGCTGCCCCGACCCTCGATCGCAGCCGAATTCGCCGGACTGGTCGACGCGGCCATCGTCAGTGATCGCTGAGCGCTGAATTCGGTTGTGGCGCTGCAGGATGGCGGGTGCGGTCGGCCGTACACAAGGAAGGAGGTGGTCCGCGAAATTGATAGCTTCAGTCGGACATGCGCTGTCCCCTTACCAGGGACTACGTAGTCAGGTGGACGCGCTGTCGTCCTAGTTATCTTGACTGGGCTTATCCCCCAGTTAACAGAGGCCCCTGTGCTCAGGCGCGGGGGCCTCTTTGTCAGCCGCCAAGTGCGAGCTGTGCGAGTGCCTGCGAGGGTATCGCCGCCATCAAGCTCACACCGAAGGGCCAAACAAACGTGTTCGTGAACCGAGTCCAAAGCGTATTGCGGGCCTCTTCGCTGCTGTTGGCCCCGACCCGAAAAATCGTTGCCGCTAGGCGCTCGACCGCTTCGACGAGTATGAAGTCACCGACCAAGTCGTACTTATCTACAGACCCAGCTGATCCGTTTACCTTTGCTTTTGCCTGAGCGTGATTCCGACCACGCTTTGAGCCCATTACCCAGATCGACGGCAGCTTCTTCGAATACTTGCTGGCATACCTCAGCACGCCACGGCAGACCAGTCACCGTGATGTTGGCCGCGCCATCGGCGTCGACGGTGATCAGCCTGCCTGCGTCCTGGGTCTTCTTCCAGGCGTTGAAGCTGTTGATCAGATCGAACCCAGTCCAAGGAACCTCGAGACTTGGATCTGTGTTTCGTTGTGTGAGAGCAGTTTTCACCATCCGCAGGCACTGATTGAACGCGTATCGGGCCGCCCCTGCATGCCGGACGAGCACCTGCTGCTGCTCGACGCTGGGGTCGAGACAGAAGCGAAAGCTGGTGTGGCGCGTCATCTCATCGGTGAGCCTCCCACTACCCACCGACAAGCACCCACACGTCGGACCGCGCGAGCACCCAGTGGTAGCCATAGCGGTCCGAAGCTGGCGCGCCAACGTCGGGTCGATCCGATCGTTCGTCGCTGTCCGTAATCTTGCGGTTCGCGGTGGCGAAACACCTATGCGATGGGAGAGCCTGAGAGAGTAGTTACCCGGCGAACCGCGACAGCCGCGCCGAAAGGTGCGGCACCAGGCCGCCGTCTGCGTCCACCCGTTCCTCGACGTAGGCCAAATCGCCGCCCTCGACGATGCCGTAGAGCCGCTTGGCGCCGCCGACCAGCACGCCCGAGCGGCTGCGCGCCAGCGCGTCGGTCACCAATTCCCACGACGACTGGGTGCGCGGGCGCCCGTAGAACAGTTCGACGTAGCCGGCCGAATGGGCCAGCAACAGTTCGATGGCCTGCGACTCGGTGGGGTCGTCGGGATCGTTGACGAAGCGCCAGAAACCCGCCTCGCGCAGGCCGGGCTCCCGGTACTCGCCGTTGTCGTCGAGCCGCCAGGACCGCGCCTCCCAGTTCAGGTAGTCGCCGCCGTCATGGGAGACCACGATCTGCTGGCCGAAGCGGTAGTCCCCGTCGGCTCCGCGGCCCTCTCCCTCGCCGCGCCACACGCCCACCAGCGGCAGCAACGCCAGCAGCGCGTCGTTGAGGTTGGCGCCTTCGCGCAGGTTCGCGGTGTCCGCGGGGACGGGCAGGTCGTCGAATGCGGGAATGTTGCGCGACGCGGTGGCCTTGGCGCGTTCGGCGGCGGCGGCCACGGCGCGATCACCCAAACCCGCGGGACCGGCCGGTCCGTCGGGGCCCTCAGCGGGGGTCACGATTCGTCGGTGATGAGCCGGTAGAGGGTGTACAGCGCGAACCAAGCGATGACCACGACGGCCACGACCAGCATGATCTCGAAGAACAGCACCACAGGGACGAGTCTATTCGCCGGAGCGATCGCAAGCTCGGCGTGGCCGGGCGCTGCGGGTCGCGACCATGGGACGAGAGCGATCGCAAGCTCGGCGTGGCCGGGCGCTGCGGTTCGCGACCATGGGGCCGGTCGGCCTCAGGCGATCTTGACGTCCACCTCGTGAATGCCCGCGCCGGACGGCGACACGACGGCGTCGCCGTTGCCGACCGGGGACAGCGCCCGCAGCGTCCAGGATCCGGGCGCGGCGAAGAACCGGAAGTCACCGGTGGCCGACGCGACCACCTCGGCCGTGAACTCGTCGGACGAGTCCAGCAGGCGGACGAACGCGCCCCCCACGGCCTGACCGTCGCGGTCGACGACGCGGCCGGTGATCACCGTCTCCTTCTCCAGGTCGACGCTGGCGGGCAAGGTCAGTCCTTGCTTCGGTCCAGAGCACATATCAGCTTCCCAACTCGATCGGGGCCCCAACCAGGGAGCCATATTCCGTCCAACTGCCGTCGTAGTTCTTGACGTTTTTATGCCCGAGTAATTCCTGCAGCACGAACCAGGTGTGCGACGAACGCTCCCCGATCCGGCAGTACGCGATGGTTTCCTTCGTGCCGTCCAGCCCGGCGTCGGCGTACAGCTTGGCCAGTTCCTCGTCCGACTTGAAGGTGCCGTCCTCGTTGGCGGCCTTGCTCCACGGCACGTTGATTGCGCCGGGGACGTGGCCCGGCCGCTGGCTCTGTTCCTGCGGCAGGTGCGCCGGCGCCAGGATCTTGCCCGAGAACTCGTCGGGGGAGCGCACGTCGACGAGGTTCTTCACGTTGATGGCCGCGATGACCTCGTCCCGGAAGGCCCGGATGGTGTTGTCCGGCGGGGCCGCGGTGTAGGTGGTGGCCGGCCTGCTGACGGTGTCGGTGGACAGTGGGCGCCCATCGAGTTCCCACTTCTTGCGGCCGCCGTCGAGCAGCTTGACCTTGTCATGGCCGTACAGCTTGAAATACCAGTAGGCGTAGGCGGCGAACCAGTTGTTGTTGCCGCCGTAGAGGATCACGGTGTCGTCGTTGGAGATGCCGCGGTCGGACAGCAGCTTGGAGAATTGCTGCGCGTCGACGAAGTCGCGCTTGACCGGGTCCTGCAAATCGCTGCGCCAGTCCAGCCTGACCGCGCCGGCGATGTGGCCGGTGTCGTAAGCGCTGGTGTCCTCGTCGACTTCCACGAAGACGACGTTCGCGGCGTCAAGATTGCTCTCAGCCCAGTCCGCGGAGACCAGGACGTCGGAGCGTGCCATGGTGGGGATTCCTTTCGATTGCTGCTGACGAATCGGGGTTAACAGGGATCAGGGGCGCCGGCCCTAAGGCGTGCGACCAGGGGGTAGAGCTGGCAACCCAGGCAGATGCCGAAGGCTGCGTTCAGGAACGCCGCCCCCAGCGCGGCCGCGGTCGCGATCACGCCGACCAGCACGGCGCCGGCGGCGAAGCCGACGACGCCGACGGCGGCGAAGATCAGGCCGACGAGCTGAGCGAATCTCAGCGGTGCGACCGGCTCGCGCTCCGCGACGGGCCCCAGCCGCGGCGCCACTACAGCGGCGAACAGCCGACCGTAGGGGTGCCGACGCGGCCCGCCGGCGGCGCCGACGGCAAAAATCACGGCCTGCGCCCCGAGAATGACCGCAGCCGCCAGCGGACTGGCGGCTGAAACGATCAACGCGACGACGAGCACGGCGGTCGTGACCCAGGCGGTGAACCTGGGCCCCCGGACGTCGACGCGGTCCGGCTCCGCGGCGGTGTTGCTGCTCGGCACGGTAGTACTCCTAGAAATCTGGTTGCGCGGAAACGGGGGAGGCACGCCCTAAGAGCCTGAGCGGGGATCTCAAGCTGCTCCGAGTGCGCGCAGGGCGCCGCTACTCAGCAGCTACAGCAACAGCAACAGCCCGCGAGCCGGCACAGGTCGACTGCGCGACGCATGGTGAGCATGGGCTCGAGGCGGGCTGACACGACGGCAAGCTTACCCAATGGCGCCCTGCTCAAGCCAACAGCGGTTGCAGCACCGAGCGCAGGTCGGCGGCCTTGGGCACGCCGGAGGCCCGGTACCGCTGCCGCCCGTCGACATCGAAGATCAGCGTGGTGGGCAGCGACAGCACCGAAAACCGCCGGGCCGCCGCCGGATTCGCGTCGAGGTCGATCTCGACGTGCGCTATGGGAGATCCCGGGTCGCCCACATCCGAGCACACCTGTTCCACCACGCGGCGTACCCGATCGCAGGGCCCGCACCACGGGGCGCTGAAATGCACGATTGTCGGGCCGCTGCGCGAAAGGCCCAGGTCCGCGGTGTCGAGGGCCGCGCCCGGAGCGGAGTCGATCGCGCGGAGCCGTCCCGATCCGCGCGTCAACAGCCATCCGGCGAGGGCCGCCGCGGCGAGCGCCGCCACGATGCTGGCGATGGCGACGGTCGTCATGACTGCTTGAACCCGTCGAGCCGCAGCGTTACTCCCCGGGCGACGCCCTCGATGATGACGTCGGAGCCGCGCGCGCCCTCGGAGGTGGGCGCGACACCGAACGGAAGCCGCTGGTCGGGCAGCCGGGCGTTGAAGGCATGCAGGACCGCGTCCCGCTTGTCGTCCGGCACGGCCTGGTCGGCGGTGTCGGGCCCGGTGAGGACGCCGGTCGCGGTGAACACCAGCGTCGCCGGGTCGTCGGCGGCGATCGACAGGTCCACCGAGACGCTGACCCGGCGGTCGAAGCCGGACACGTGCGGGGTTCCGCTGAACACCAGGCCGTGGCTGTCGGAGATGCCCGAGGCGGTGACGCCGCCGGTGGCCGTGTTGGTCTCCCGGGGCGGTGCCTCGACCATCAGGTCCCTGATGCCCAGGTAGCCGCCCAGATGCGTCGAGTCGATGATGATGCGGCTCTCCAGCTTTTCCACCGGCAGCCTCGCGTCGGGCCTGATCAGCCACGACGCGTCGGTCAGGTCCACCGAGTACATCGTGGCCTCGAGCGTGGCCGTGCCGACCCTCGCGTGATCCACGGCGTTGGCCTTGATCTCCAGCTGGTTGTAGTGGCGGCGCATCGCTTGCGGGATGAACGGGAAAGCCACGATGGCGACGAACGGGTCGGACCCCAGATTGGCCGCTTTGCGCATGGTCGACGACAGCCGGTACTCGGCGTAGATGCTGGTCCCGTAGTCGACACCGACGGCGCCGACGACGACCACGCCGACGGCGACGGCCGCCGCCGTGACACCGATCAGGACCTTGCGCACCGGCACATTGTCGCGTAATCGGCCGCGCCCCGCTTCGCGGACCACCTGCCGGCGGCCCGCACACTGTGTCTCCGCGAGGCGGAAACCCCAGGTGGCAAGTTATCGTTGAGTTACCTGGCAACCAACGCGGCGTGGCGTTAACAATGTGGGAGATGCCTTTCCCCCGAGCTGGAGGGGCTTGTTGGAGCTATTACTGCTGACGTCGGAGCTTCACCCCGACCCGGTCCTGCCGTCGTTGTCGCTGCTTCCCCACATCGTCCGGACCGCGCCGCCGGAACCTTCGTCGCTGCTGGAGGCGGGCACCGCGGACGCGGTGCTCGTCGACGCGCGCACCGACCTGTCGTCGGCGCGCGGGCTGTGCCGGCTGTTGAGCACGGCGGGCCGGTCGGTCCCCGTCCTGGCGGTGGTGACCGAGGGCGGGCTGGTGGCGGTCAGCTCCGAGTGGGGCCTCGACGACATCCTGCTGCCCAGCACCGGGCCCGCGGAGGTCGACGCGAGGCTGCGGCTGGTGGTCGGCCGCCGCGGCGGGCTGGCCGACCAGGAAAGCGCGGGCAAGGTGAGCCTCGGCGAGCTGGTGATCGACGAGGGCACCTACACCGCAAGGCTCCGCGGCCGCCCGCTCGATTTGACCTACAAAGAGTTCGAGTTGCTGAAATACCTCGCCCAGCACGCCGGGCGGGTGTTCACCCGCGCGCAGCTGCTGCACGAGGTGTGGGGCTACGACTTCTTCGGCGGCACCCGCACGGTCGACGTGCACGTACGACGCCTGCGGGCGAAGCTCGGCCCCGAACACGAGGCGTTGATCGGCACCGTGCGCAACGTGGGTTACAAGGCCGTCCGCCCGGCGCGCGGCCGCGCGCCGATCGGCGACCCCACCGACGCGGAAGGCACCGAAGACGACGCCGAGCCGGACGTCAAGGAGTTGCAGGAGCCGCTGCGCGACCCGTTGCGCAGCCAGTGATCTCGCCGGACTGGCGCTCCGTCCTGACCGCCGACGAGCAGCGAGGTGTGCGCGAACTCGTATCGGCCGCAACCGAATTCGACGGCGTGGCACCCGTCGGGGAGCAGGTGTTGCGCGAACTCGGGCATGAGCGCACCGAGCACCTGCTGGTGACCGGTGCGCGACCCGGTGCGCTCATCGGCTACCTCAACCTCCGCCCGCCCCAGGACGACGACCCGGGAATGGCCGAATTGGTGGTGCATCCGCGGGCCCGCCGGCGCGGTATCGGCGCGGCGATGGTGCGAGCCGCCGTGACCAGGACGGCCGGGCGCAACCACTTCTGGGCGCACGGCACCCTCGAGCCGGCCCGGGCTACCGCCGCGGCGCTCGGCCTGGTTCCGGTGCGCGAGCTGGTCCAGATGCGACGCTCCCTGCGTGACGTCCCCGAGTCGGTGCCCCCCGTTCCGGGGGTGCAAATCCGCACCTACGACGGCGCGGCCGACGACGCGGAGCTGCTGCGCGTCAACAACGCCGCCTTCGCCTACCACCCCGAGCAGGGCGGGTGGACGCAAGCGGACCTAGCGGAGCGGCGCAGCGAGCGGTGGTTCGACCCGGCGGGCTTGTTCCTGGCGTTCGGCGCGCCCGACAGCGATCAGGCGGGCAGGCTCCTGGGCTTCCACTGGACCAAGGTCCACCCCGACCGGCCGGGTTTGGGGGAGGTGTACGTCGTCGGCGTCGACCCGTCCGCGCAGGGACGCGGCCTCGGGCAGGCGCTGACCGCCATCGGAATCCGGTCGCTGGCGGACCGGCTGGCCGTTTCGGCCGAACCGACCGTGATGCTGTACGTCGAGTCCGACAACGCGGCGGCGGTGCGCACCTACCAGGGCCTGGGCTTCACGACCTACAGCGTCGACACCGCGTACGCGCCCGCGCGCTGCTGACCGCGGCCGGACAAACCCTTCCCGGTGTCGCGGCGGCGCATACTTTCGGCGAGTCTTGGCAACCTTCCTTGGGTAATGGCCGGGGGGCTTCGTTGGGGAATGGCTGGGGGGCGCACCCGCGCGCACGGAATGCATCAGGAAGCGAGATCTGTGAGGCTCGACAGGGAGGGCAGGGCGCTGGCCGCCGCGGCGATGGCGATCTGCGTCGGGACGATGACCGCCTGCGGCGACGACCACCGGCGCGGCGGCTCGGCGACCAACGGGCCGGGAGCCCCCGGCACGGCGGATTGTGGCGGCAAGAACGGGCTGACGGCGGAGGGCTCGACCGCTCAGCAGAACGCGATGTCTGTGTTCAACCAGGCGTGGGGCCGGTCCTGCCCGGGCAAGGGCGTGTCGTACAACGCGACCGGGTCGGGCGCCGGTCGCGAGCAGTTCATCGCGGGCAACGTCGACTTCGCGGGGGCGGACTCCCCCCTGGTCGCCGACCAGATCGGGCCGGCGGCCAAACGCTGCGACGGCAACCCCGCATGGGACCTGCCGCTGGTCTTCGGCCCGGTCGCGCTGGTGTACAACCTGCCGGGCCTGCCCAGGCTGGTCCTCAGCAGCGACGCCCTGGCCAGGGTCCTCAGCGGCAGGATCACGGCCTGGAACGACCCGATATTGCAGGCGCTCAATCCCGGCGTCGCCCTGCCCGACACCCCGATCGTGCCGATCTACCGCGCGGACTCGTCGGGAACGACCGACAACGTCCAGAAGTACCTGACGGCCGCGGCGCCGCAGAGCTGGACCCTTGGGGTGGGCACGGAGTTTCGGGGCGGCGTCGGCAGAGGGGCGACCAAGTCGGCCGGCGTGATCGAGGCCGTGAAGGCCACCCCCGGCGCCATCGGCTACGTCGAGAAGGGGTGGGCCGACCAGGCCCGCATGCCCTACGCACAGATCGACACCGGCAAGGGTGTGGTGGCGCTCACCAACGACACGGCGGGAAAGGCCATCCGGGCCACCGGTTTCCTGGGCGACGGCAACGACCTGGTGCTCGATCTGAACCCGATGTATGCGGCCCGGGATCCCGGCGCGTACCCGTTGGTGCTGGCCACCTACGAGATCGTGTGCTCGAAGGGTTACGACCCCGGAACCTCCACCGCGCTCAAGTCGTTCCTCAGCGTGGCCGCCGGGAACGGGCAGGCCGGGCTTCCGTTAGCCGGTTATGTCCCGCTGCCCGATAAAGTCAAAGAGCGATTGGTTACCGCGATCGGCGCCATCCAGTAGCCAACGGGCGCAGGAAGCAGGTAGGAGCAGTAGTGGCCAAGCGGTTGGACCTCAAAGCCGTCAACATCTACTACGGGGCGTTCCAGGCGGTCGCGGACGTGACCATGTCGGTTCTGCCCCGTAGCGTGACGGCGTTCATCGGTCCATCGGGGTGCGGCAAGACGACCGTGCTGCGCACGCTGAACCGGATGCACGAGGTGATCCCCGGCGCCCGGGTCGAGGGCAGCGTGCTGCTCGACGACCAAGACATCTACGGTTCGCGCATCGACCCGGTCGGGGTGCGGCGGGCCATCGGCATGGTGTTCCAGCGGCCGAACCCGTTTCCCGCCATGTCGATTCGCGACAACGTGGTCGCGGGGTTGAAGCTGCAAGGGGTGCGCAACCGCAAGCTGCTCGACGAGACGGCCGAATCCTCACTGCGGGGGGCGAACCTGTGGGACGAGGTCAAGGATCGCTTGGACCGGCCCGGCGGCGGGTTGTCCGGCGGCCAGCAGCAGCGCCTGTGCATCGCCCGCGCGATCGCCGTGCAACCCGACGTGTTGCTGATGGACGAGCCGTGCTCGGCGCTGGACCCGATCTCGACGATGGCCATCGAGGAACTGATCAGCGAGTTGAAGCAGGACTACACCATCGTCATCGTCACCCACAACATGCAGCAGGCCGCCCGGGTGAGCGATCTGACGGCATTCTTCAACCTGGAGGCGGTCGGAAAGCCCGGACGGCTGGTCGAGATCGACGACACCGAGAAGATCTTCTCCAACCCGAGCCAGAAGGCGACGGAGGACTACATCTCCGGCCGCTTCGGCTGACGCTAGCCGGTCGCCTCGGACTGGCCGGCGTCCGGCTTGCGGGCGTTCTTGGGGTCCTCGCCGGGCAGGCTGCCGGTCGCCTGGAAGATGACGCGCCGCGCCACCTCCACCGCGTGGTCGGCGAAGCGTTCGTAAAAACGGCCCAGCAGGGTCACGTCGACGGCCGCCGCCACGCCGTGCTTCCATTCGCGATCCATCAGCACCGAGAACAGGTGCCGGTGCAGGTCGTCCATGGCGTCGTCTTCTTCGCGGATCCTCGCGGCCTTTTCCGGGTCCCGCGACAGCACCACCTCTTGCGCGGCATTGCCCAATTCGACTGCGATGCCGCCCATTTCGGCGAAGTACCCGTTGACCTCCTCTGGCAGCGCGTGCTGGGGGTGGCGCCGGCGGGCGATCTTGGCGACGTGCAGGGCCAGCGCGCCCATGCGGTCGATGTCGGCCACCATCTGGATCGCGCTCACGATCGACCTGAGGTCGCCGGCGACGGGCGCCTGCAGGGCCAGCAGCACGAAGGCGCTTTCCTCGGCGCGTGCGCTCAGCGTCGCGATCTGTTCGTGGTCCGAAATCACCTGTTCGGCCAGCACCAGGTCGGCCTGCAGCAGGGCCTGGGTGGCCCGCTCCATGGCGATCCCTGCCAGCCCGCACATCTCGCCGAGCAGCTCGGATAGCTCAGAGAGCTGCTCGTGGTAGGCAGTCCGCATGCCGATTAGCCTACGTTCTCGCCGCTGAAAAGACGCGCAGCGGTGCCGCCAAACCCCTTTATTCGCAGCTGGTGTCGGCGGCGTTGGTGACGGTCAGGTCGTCGGGCAGCTTGGTCGGGGTGCTCGCCGACCCGCGTTCTATCTGCATGTTGATCGACGAGCCGGTGGGCACGGGGGTGGCGACCGCGTTGAAGTCCGGCCCCAGCACCACCTGAATGACCTGCCCATAACCCGAGACTCGCTGGACCCTCGCGTTGGCGAACGACGACGCCACCGTGGCGGCGGCCTGCTCGTTGCCGGGTGAGAACAACACCGTCGTGGTGTTCACCGGGCTCGGGTAGTCGTCCGGCGTCATCACGTTGAAGCCGTTCCGCTTGAGCTGACGGGTCGCGGTGGCCGCGAGCCCGCTCTGCGCGGTCGCGTTGGATACCCGCACCGTGACCTCGCCGGGTGAGGTCGTCGTGACCTGCTGGTGCTGGGCCTCGGGGGTCGCGGCGGGGGCCGGCGACTTCCTGGTGGTCGGCGCCTTCTTGTTGGTGGTCGCCGTCGAGTTTTGCGAGGCCTCGCCCAAAGGCGCGGCGTTCTGGTCGTTTTCCTCGGGCAGCGGATCGTCGTTGATGATGGCGTCGAACAGCGCCCGCATGTCGGCCATCCGCGGCGGCTCGTCACCGTTTTGGTCCGTGACACCGGTGGGCACGGTCACGAACGTCATGTGCCCGGCCGCCATGCCCTGCAACGACCGACCCAGCTGGACGAGGTCTTTGGTCTTGACGTTGTCGACGTAGGTGTCGCCGATGAACATGTTGACGACGTTGTTGAGCTTGTTGAGATCAAGCAGGGTGTCCTCGGAGATCAGCGACCGCAGCAGCGACGACAAGAACCGCTGCTGGCGCTTGATGCGGCCGTAATCGCCGTTGGTCTCGGTGGTGACCTGCCGGGCCCGCACGTAGTTCAAAGCGGTTGGTCCGTCGACGACTTGGCGTCCTGCGCGTTCCAGTACGGTGC
Organism: Mycobacterium alsense; assembly: GCF_002086635.1. GTDB lineage: Bacteria > Actinomycetota > Actinomycetes > Mycobacteriales > Mycobacteriaceae > Mycobacterium > Mycobacterium alsense. The sequence goes on from NZ_MVHD01000003.1 coordinate 85,452, forward strand.
CCAGTTCGTAGTCGTGCAGCGGCGTGCTGCTGCACACCTCGACGCCGCCCAGCGCCTCGACCATGCGCGCGAACCCGGCGAAGTCGACGGCGATGAAGCGGTTGATGTTCAAGCCGGACAGCTTTTGGATCACCTTCACCAGACACTTCGGCCCGCCGAAGGAGAACGCCGAGTTCAGCTTGGTCTCCGTGTAGACCATCCGGGGACCCCACGTCTTGGTCTTTTCGTCGAAGATGGGCCCATACTTGCCGGTGTTCGGATTCCACGCCTCGCACTGCAGCGGGGTGATCGCCAGGTCACGCGGGAATGACACCGCGACCACGCGTTTGCGGTTGGCCGGGATGTTGACGAGCATGACCGTGTCCGACCGCGCCCCGCCGGCCTCGTCGGTGCTGCCGGCGCCCATGTCGGCGTTCTCCCCGGCACGCGAGTCGACGCCGACGATCAAGAAGTCTTCGTCGCCGTACTGCCCGTTGGGGTCGCGGACGTCGCTCGAGTTCGGGTCGAGCGCACTGATGATGTTGAGCCGGTGGTTCTTCGACGCGCTCCACTGCCACGCGCCACCGGTCATGGCCAGCGCCAGCACGGCGAGGAAGGCCGCAAGGGACCGCCCGGCCAGCAGTATGGGCCGACGGCGGGACTCGGGTTCGGATTCGCCCTCGTCCGGCTCGTCCTCGCCGGCGCGGTCGGCTTGGTCGGCGTGGTCGAATTGGTCGAATTGGTCGAATTCGTCGAATTCGGCGTCGTCGTCGGCGGGATAGGCGGGGGCCTCGAGGTCGGCGGGCTCGGGGTCGGTGCGCAGCGAGTAGGCCGGGGTCTCGATGACCTGGGTGTCCCGCAGCGCGATGGCGACGTCCCCCGGCTCGTCGTCGGGGGCGACGTGACGATGGCGGGGCCGGGCGGTCGTGGGGGCTCCGACTTTGGCGATCAAATCGGCGACGGTGAGCGCGCCCCTGGCGTGGCTTCCCGTGCCCTCGGTGTCGCCGGCGGCGGGCGCGACGGGCTCGGGGGCCGCGGTCACCTGTTCGGCGTGCCAGCGGTGGACGCTGTGATCGGTCGGGGTCTGGGCGAACCGCTCCCAGGGAGCGGCGCCCAGTGTGGGCTGCGGGGTGCGCCGGTGGTCAAGAGTGGCGTCGGTGCCGCCATCACTCATGTCCTATCGGCCTCCAAAGCTCTCACGCATCCGTGATGCGATGTGCAGGGCTAGCCGTCGCACAGTGTCAGTACAGCGTCAGCGCGGTGCCGCCGTCGGTAGCGCTTCGCCGCCGAAGCGCAATGCAGCAAGGTCCACATCGTACTGAGTTGTCGGCCCGGAAGCGATTTCGAGTAGGTAAACCTCAGCCGCCCGAGTGCATGACGTCCGCCCCGGCCGGCACCGTGCAGTCGTCCGGGTCGGCCAGCCAGCCTTCGGGAAGGGCCACGCGGGCGGGCGACCCCTGGCGCCCCCGCGGGCCGGTGGCCGCGTCGGGGAAGGCGACGGCGCCGTCCAGCCGGTCGAGCAGGCGGTCGAGTTCGTCGAGCGTCGAGACCATCGCGAGCGCGCGCCGCAGATCGGAGCCCGCGGGAAAGCCGTGCAGGTACCAGGCGATGTGCTTGCGGATGTCGCGCATGCCCTTGTCCTCGCCGAAATGTCCGGCGAGGAGCCGTCCGTGCCGGCGCACGATGTCGGCGATTTCGCCCAGCGTCGGCGGGTTCGGCGCGGGCGTGCCGGTGAAGGCCGCCGACAGCTCGGCGAACAGCCAGGGCCGGCCCAGGCAGCCACGCCCGATGACCACCCCGTCGCACCCTGTGCTGGCCATCATGGCGAGCGCGTCGCTGGCGTCGTAGATGTCGCCGTTGCCCAGCACCGGGATCGTGCGCACCTGCTGCTTGAGGGCCGCGATCTGTTCCCAGTCGGCGGTCCCGGAATACCGTTGCGCCGCCGTCCGGGCGTGCAGGGCCACCGCGGCGGCGCCCTCGGCCTCGGCGATGCGGCCGGCGTCGAGGTGCGTGTGGTGCTCGTCGTCGATGCCGATGCGGAACTTGACGGTCACCGGTATCCGGGTGCCCTCGGTGGCCCGCACTGCCGCGGCGACGATCTGCCCGAACAGCCGCCGCTTGTAGGGCAGCGCCGCCCCGCCGCCGCGCTTGGTGACCTTTGGCACCGGGCAGCCGAAGTTCATGTCGATGTGATCGGCCAGGCCCTCGTTCGCGATCATCCTGGCGGCCGCGTAGGTGGTGGCCGGGTCGACGGCGTAGAGCTGCAGCGAGCGCGGCGACTCGTCGGGGGAGAACGTCGTCATGTGCATGGTGACCGGATGACGCTCGACGAGCGCACGCGCGGTGACCATTTCGCAGACGTAGAGCCCGCTGACCGTGCCGACCCTGGACAGTTCCAGCTCGCGGCACAGCGTCCGGAATGCGACATTGGTGACGCCAGCCATCGGCGCCAGCACCACAGGGCTGGCGAGCGTGATCGGACCGATGCGCAACTTCGTTCCGCGCCGGACTACCGGCGGCTCATCGCCAGCTTGCCCGCGGTCTTGTGCAGCTCGTACGCGGTCACCTTCTTGCCGGTGCGCGCTTCCCGCTCGAGTTGGCGCCGCTTGGAAATCTCGAACTTGTCGCAGGCCATCTCGAGTTCCTTGACCAGCCGGGCGAGGTCGTCGCGCAGCCGGGCTCCCTCGCCGGTGAAGTCCTCGCGCTCGAAGATGCGCCACTTCTTCAGGATCGGCATGACCACGTCGTCCAGGTGGATGCGCGGGTCGTAGACGCCCCCGACGGCGATGACGACGGCCTTGCGCCGGAACTCGGGCACCTGGAAACCGGGCATCTGGAAGTGGCTCAGGATCAGGTGCAGCGACTTCATCGCCTGGTTGGGGGCGAGGTCGAACGCGGCCTCGCTGACGTCGCGGTAGAAGATCATGTGCAGGTTCTCGTCGGCCGAGATCTTCGCCATCAGCTGGTCGGCCACGGGGTCGTTGCAGGCCTTTCCGGTGTTGCGGTGGGAGATCCGGGTGGCGAGTTCCTGGAAGCTGACGTAAAGCACCGAGTCGGTCAGGCTCTCGGCGAAGTACTGCCCCTGGTGGTTCTGGCCGGGGCTGAAGCCCCGGTTGACCACCTCGATGCGCAGCTTCTCCAGCTCCACGGGGTCGACGGCACGCGTCACCACCAGGTAGTCGCGCAGGGCGATGCCGTGCCGGTTCTCCTCGGCCGTCCAGCGGTTCACCCACTGCCCCCACGCGCCGTCCATGCCCATGTTCATCGCGATCTCGCGGTGATACGACGGAAGGTTGTCCTCGGTGACGAGGTTCTGCACCATCGCCACCTGGGCGACGTCGGAAAGCTTGCTCTGCTCGGGGTCCCAATCCTGGCCCCCCAGCGCGTAGTAGTTCTTGCCGTCCGACCACGGGATGTAGTCGTGCGGGTTCCACGGTTTGTGCATGCTGAGGTGGCGGTTGAGGTTCTTTTCCACCACAGGCTCGAGTTCGTGCAGTAGCTGTAGGTCGGTCAGCCCTGCTGACATAAAGCCTCCAGTTATCTGTGTCTGCGGGTAGCACTCAATATATCTGTGTCCACCGGTTGCATCAAGTTTCTTCAGGGCGCGCCAGGTCACAAATCGGATGGCGCATGCGAGCGCGAACAGGCGGCTTTTCGGCCGAGACGAGGGTGTTACCCCTGGTCGGCGGGCGCCACGTACGGCGCCGCGGCCGTGAACAGCATGTTGACGCAGTAGTCGATGAACTGCTTCCGGGTCGCCCCGAGCTGGCCGTTGAGGTAGGCGGTGAACAGGCTCGTCAGGCCGCCGACCAGACTGGTGGCGATCATCTTCTGCAGCACCGAATCGCCGATCCGGGACAGCTTGCGCTGCAGCAGGTCGATGAAGTTGGGCATCCACTCCGCGCCCGACTGGGTCAATACCGGTTCCACCGCCGGCGCCAGGAGCAGCACCCGCCCGCGGACGGGGTCGTCGACCATCAGCTCGACGAACTGCTCGACGGCTTCGCGCGGCGTCTTGGCCGAGGTCAGGGTGTTCATCGCCCGCGTGCACACCTCGTCGTAGACCGCGCGCACGAATTCGTCGCGGTCAGAAAAGCTTTCATAGAAGTAGCGCTCCGTGAGGGCGGCCTTGCGGCACACCGCCCGGACGGTCAGCGCGGGACCGCGGTCACTGCCAAGCAACTGCACCCCGGCGGTGAGGAGGTTGTCGCGGCGGAGAGCGGAACGACTCTCGAGGGGGACGCCGGTCCAACGGCCCCGTCGTTGACCGGTTGGCACATCCCTCCTAAGCTAAAAACTGACAACGCACGTAGTCAAAATTGCCGATACTCACCAGGAATCTAATAGTGACCCAAGATACGTCCGCAGCCCGCCCCCTGACCAGCGCCGGACCTGACGACGTGGCTCCCGGGTGCCCGGTGTCGCCGCTGGGCTACGCCGCTCCGCCGACCCCGCTCGGCCCCGAATCGCTGACGTGGCGCTACTTCGGGGACTGGCGCGGCCTGTTGCAGGGGCCGTGGGCCGGGTCCATGCAGAACATGCATCCGCAACTGGGCGCGGCGGTGATGGATCACTCGACGTTTTTCCGGGAGCGCTGGCCGCGGCTGCTCCGCTCGTTGTACCCGATCGGCGGGGTGGTCTTCGACGGCGACCGCGCCCCGGTCACCGGTGCCGAGGTGCGCGACTACCACACCGACATCAAGGGCGTCGACGAACAAGGCCGGCGCTACCACGCGCTGAATCCCGACGTCTTCTACTGGGCGCATGCCACCTTCTTCGTCGGCACAATCCATGTGGCCGAACGGTTTTGCGGCGGGCTGACCGAGGCGCAGCGGCGCCAGCTCTTCGACGAGCATGTCGAGTGGTACCGCATGTACGGCATGAGCATGAGACCGGTCCCCGCGTCCTGGGAAGACTTTCAGCTCTACTGGGATCACATGTGCCGCAATGTTTTGGAGAACAATTGGTCCGCCCGCGCGGTCCTCGACCTGACCGAGCTTCCCAAACCGCCGTTCGCGCAAGGGCTTCCGGATTGGTTCTGGGCGGCGCAGCGAAAGCTGCTGAACCCGTTCTTCGTGTGGCTCACCGTCGGGCTCTACGATCCGCCGGTCCGCGAACTGATGGGCTACACGTGGTCGCGCCGCGACGAATGGCTGCACCGCCGTTTCGGCGACTTGGTCCGTCTCGTCTTCGCCTGCGTGCCAAGGCGATACCGTAAACACCCGCGGGCTCGTGCCGGCTGGGATCGGGTTACCGGGCGTATTCCGGCCGACGCGCCCCTGGTGCAGACGCCGGCGCGCAACCTGCCACCGATCGACGAGCGCGACAACCCGAAGCACTACTGCCCGAAGGTTTCCTAGCCCGCCGGCTCCCGGGCACGACGCGTTGGCTCACCCGTGGGAGTGGGCGTGCACACCCTCGAGATCCGACTGGTGCACGTGCTGGTGGGTGTGCTCGGTTCCGTCGTCGTGGGTGTGGGAGTGCACGTGCGCGACGTGGTCGTGCTCATGCGTGGTGTGCGCGTGTGAGTGGGTCCCGTCGGCGTGTTGGTGTTCGTGCGCGTGGGGCGCCTCGTGGCTGTGCTGTTCGGTCATGACTTCACCCTCCGTTGTGAAATGCGTTGTGATTCTTGACTACTCGGCCGCCTTCAGCCCACGCTCGCCACGGTGGTGCGGCGGAACGCCGGGGCCGGCGTGCTCGGCGTTGCGGACGGCGTCGATGACGAGCTGGCGGACGTGGTCGTTCTCCAGGCTGTAGAAGATGGTCGTTCCGTTCCGGCGCGTGCGGACCAGGCGCGCCATCCGCAGCTTCGCCAGGTGCTGGGAAACCGACGGCGCGGGCTTTCCGACATGCTCGGCGAGTTCGTTGACCGACATCTCGCTATGCGTCAGCGACCAGAGCACCTGCACGCGGGTGGCGTCGGCGAGCATCCGGAACACCTCGACGACGAGGCTGGCCTGATCGTCGGGCAGACGGCTTTCACCATTATCTGCATGCATATGCAGATACTAGCGAACGAGCGGCGCCCCTGCAATGCCGTCCGGCCTTCGCCGTGGGAAGTCGGTCGCAGGGCCGGAGGTAGTCCCGCACGAACGGCGGTGACGCTGTGATAGTAACTAGACTATCTATATTTTTGGTCCGAGTGAGGGGAAGGCGATGGCGCGCACCGAGGGCGATCGTTGGGATCTGGCCACGAGCGTCGGCGCGACGGCGACGATGGTCGCCGCCCAGCGGGCCCTGTCGAACGACGCGAAGTTGATCGACGACCCCTACGCGGCGCCGCTGGTGCGCGCGGTCGGCATCGACGTCTACGTCCGGCTGGTCAACGGCCAGATTCCGGTCGGCGGGGAAACGGAGTTCGATCCCCGTCGGATGGCGCGGGGGATGGCCTGCCGCACCAGGTTCTACGACGAATTCTTCCTGGAGGCGGCGCACAGCGGCATCCAACAGGCGGTCATCCTCGCAGCGGGTCTCGACGCGCGTGCCTACCGCCTGCCATGGCCGGCCGGCACGGTCGTCTACGAGGTCGACATGCCGGAGGTAATCGAGTTCAAGACGCTGACGCTGCGCGAACTGGGCGCCGAGCCGACGGCCGAGCGGCGCACCGTCGCCGTCGACCTGCGCGACGACTGGGCCGGCGCGCTGCGGGCCGCGGGCTTCGATCCCCAGGCCCCCGCGGCGTGGAGCGCCGAGGGACTATTGGTGTACCTGCCCGACGAAGCCCAGGACGCGCTGTTCGACAACGTCACCGCGCTGAGCGCCCCCGGCAGCCACCTGGCATTCGAATTCGTGCCGGACACCGCCGTTTTCGCCGACCGGCGCTGGCGCGAACACCACGAGCGGATGAGCGAACTCGGGTTCGAGATCGACTTCAACGACCTCGTCTACCACGGCCACCGCAGCCACATCCTCGACTACCTGGCCGAGCGGGGCTGGCGGACGTCGCCGCGGACCGTCAGGGAGTTGCACGCGGCCAACGGCTTCGTGTACCCGGACGACGAGGTCGCCGAGGCCTTCGCCGACGTGACCTACAGCGGCGCCGTGCTTACCGGCTGAGCAGGTCGTCCTTCAGGCGGGTGGTGAGCATCTCCTGGAACACCGTGCGAGCGGGGTCGTACAGATCCTGGAAGGTCGTCAGCACCGCGTTCCGCTCGTACTCGGGGATGGCCCCGGTCGGCGTCCAGAAGCTGTCGATGTCCATCAAAAAGAACGGCCCCTGCGCCGCCGGCATCGTGCGGCGCAGGTGGTAACTCGCGTCCAGCGCCTGGCCGACGCCCGGGCCGTACCGGACGATCATCGACTTGCCGGGGTTGGCCTCGCGGTAGACCGCGGCGCCCTGCCATTCGGTCAGGGCAAGGCCGGCCGGAGCGATGCGTTGCGGTCCGAGCAGCGGCTCGGCGATCCAGTTGCTCCACTCGATCCGGCCGTCCACGCCCTGCGGGACGCGGATTTCCAGGACATAGCGCAGGCCGAGCCGCTCCACTCCCACGATCGACGAGAACTCCGAGCGCGCGTCGATGACTCGCATCGCGACGTCCACCAGTGCCTCGAAGTTGCTGTACGCGGTCGTCTCGATGACGACGGCCTGGGTCTTCATCGAGGCGGCCAGCGTGTTGTCTCGGTTGACGTAGCGGACGAAACGCTCGGCGGCCGGCTGCGGCTGCCCGCCGGCGCCCATCGCCCACGCCACGTCCTGCGCCTGGCGTTCGATGGGCAGTAGGTCGGCGAGCAGCCGTCTCAGCTCCGCGCTCGATGTCTCGGTGAGGGAATCCGTTGCTGGGTGACGGATTTCCATCGTTACCAGGGCTACTGGCGCATTGGGGTAAGCCGCATCGACACTCATCTTGCGAAGCATAGCCAAGGCCCTTGCGGGCCAAACCGCCGCCATACCGTGCGCCGGCCGGCGGATGTAGCGGGACGCCGGGTCGCCCGCATCACCCGAGGTGATGGGCCCGACATAGGGGCCTCGCGGCGCCCTTTGAGCGCGTGTCGAGTGCCCCCACTAGGACTCGAACCTAGGACCTGCGGATTAAAAGTCCGTAGCTCTACCAACTGAGCTATAGGGGCGCGGATGTCAGGATACTGTGCCGACGGCGGCCCCCGAAGGCCGCCCGAGCGCCGCCCGAGCGCCGTCCCCGGGGCGCTCGTTTGAGGATTTGGCCTGCGGTGACCTAAGCTGGCGTGGCTCCCAACGGCAACTCCGTTGCGAGTACCCCGGAGAGATTCGGTTCTGGCCCCCTTCGTCTAGCGGCCTAGGACGCCGCCCTTTCAAGGCGGTAGCGCGGGTTCGAATCCCGTAGGGGGTACCTGCGACGCGGTGACGCGGAGCAACAAGTGAGGCCCTGTGGCGCAGTTGGTTAGCGCGCCGCCCTGTCACGGCGGAGGTCGCGGGTTCGAGTCCCGTCAGGGTCGCCAGCACGGCGAGGCACTTGCTGCCTTCCGGCCAGGTAGCTCAGTCGGTACGAGCGTCCGCCTGAAAAGCGGAAGGTCGCCGGTTCGATCCCGGCCCTGGCCACCAGGTCTGATCTGCATGGACACGGTTTCTGCACTCTATGGATGGTTTGGCGTGTCCGGTTCCTGTCCGTTCGCCTGGTTCGCGGCGGATCCGTGGAGCCGGTCGAGGTTCGTGGCTACCTGGTCGAGTTCGTCTGAGTAGAGGTCGCTGTAGATGTTCGCGGTGACGGTCGGCGTGGAGTGCCCCATCGTTTTCTGGACGTAGCGGAGGTCAGCGCCGGATGCCCGGGCCAGGCTGGCGTAGGTGTGGCGTAGGTCGTGAATCGTCAAGGGCGCCAGTTGTGTGTTCTGAAGTGCTCGGGACCAGTGGGTGTGGCGGCGCCAGTTGTTGGATCGAAGAAAGCCGCCGTTCGGTGAGGTGACCGCCTGCTCGTCCGGCGCACGGCCAATGACCCGCGGTTTGAGAGCGTCGATGACGACTTGGGGGAGCGGCACGGCTCGCACCGCGGCACGCGTCTTCGGCGGGCCGACAACGATGCGGCCTTCGACCTCCGGTGCTGCCTGGCGGACATAGAGCCGACGGGCTGTGAGGTCCACATCACCGACGCGCAAGCCGACGAGCTCGGACCAACGGAGGCCTGTGTAGGCGAGGATCGTCACGATGTCGCCTTGGTCGCCGCAGGCCGCCGCGAGGGCGGCTACTTCGGTGGCTGTGAGGTAGCGATGGCGGTCCCGCGCGGGTAATCGGCCTGCCGAGCAGCCCCGTGCGGGGTTGGCATGGATTCGTCCGTCCTCGCGCGCCAGTTCGAGGATGGACCGCAGAAGCCTGAGAGTGGACATCTTTGCCCACGGACCTACCTTCAAGCCGTCGATGAACCTTTGGATGTCTTTCCGGGTGATTTCGTAGACGGGCAGGTGTCCAAACCGCGGGCTGATGCGCAGCTCCCAATGTTGGGTGTAGCCGCTCCACGTCTTCTCTGACACCGCTGGCTCTTTGGACGCTGCGAATTGGTCCCAGATGCGGGTCAGGGTGATGCGACCCAGGCGTGGGTCGAATCGACGGCCGCCCGTGGCAGCTTCGCCGTCTCGGTCGGCTTTGAAGGCACGTGCTTCTCGCAAACTTGCGAATGTCGACGACGTTTCGACCCAGCCCGACGGGGAGTCTGGATCACGTACCAGGTAGCGCACTTGGTAGCGCGGTTGACCGGCGGAGTTGATCCGCTTGCGGATGCCACGGGGCACCGAGCCGGCCACTTAGCGCCGCACCTTGCGGAGCCATGCGCGGACTTCCGCTGCGTCCCAACGCCTTACGCGATCAGACAACGTGTAACACGGTGGTCCCACGTCGTCACCGTGGTCGCGCAGTGCGCCCCATCGGCTGACGGTCGCAGCCGAAACGCCGAGCAGTTCGGCCACCTGCTCTGCTGTCAGCAGCTCGGGAAACGTCGCTATCGCGGTGACGGTGGTGTTGGTGCTGAGAGTCGTCATGCCGATGGCTCAATTCTCCGTCGGACCCGGGTGAATCTGACTTGCTAGTCCGTATTCGTCTGCAACAGAACGAATTAGCGAGTCAGGCCAGTAGTCGGCACGTACCCGCATCGTTGAGCCGTCTTCGTCAATAACGTAGCCGGTGCCGGGCTCATCAGGGCTGATGCGGTGTGCAGGAGCGGCATCGGCGAGACCTTCACCCAGGACCATCGCGACCTCCTCGCGTGAACGTAGACGCAACGCAACGGTCTGGGTAAACAACCCGCGCATGGGCAGGATTTCCTTACGAGGGTCCTGCATGAACGCGGCGACCACGATGCCGACGGCCCTGCCCTTTGTCAGGATGCGCGAAAGCGAGGCAGCGACTTGCTTCTTGAGGGCCGGGTCGGTCATGTAAGCGGTCAAGCCCGCCAATTCGTCGATGAGCAGCACGACGAGGGGCTCGGCTGTGCTCGGTGTATGCGAACGTGCCCGGCCGGCCATCCTGCGGCCACGGGTGTCTAGTAGCTTCTCCAAGTCGGCCAACAGTTTCGCGGCCTCGGCCTCGGTCGTCGCAACTTTGGTGAACAAGGGGGAACCGACTGACACTTCGATCCCATATTTGAGATCTACGGCAAGCAGCCGAACGGTTCCTGACTTAACGGCTGGGGCCAGTCCGCCGGCGATGCCCCAAAAGATCGAGCCCTTGCCCGCGCCCGAGCACCCAACGGTGAGGGTGTGGAGGCCACCGACCTGCAGAATCCAGGCCGACCCGTTCTGGCGCCGGCCAATCTCAACAGCCGTCGGTTCGGCGCTGATCGGCTGTGTAGCAGTTTCAACAGCTGACAGCTGTTCTCGCATAACGAATTCCATGCGAACCGTGCCTGGGGCAACCACCGTCGAGCGTGCAGAATGCGCGCCGACAGCGTCACGGATTGCGGGGACCGCCTTTTCGAGGTCGTCCACCGTCTGGCCGGTCCGCGTGCGGACGGTCATGCGCAGACAGTGGTCGGACATGCTCACGCCGAGAAGGCGAGGATGAGTCCAGACGGTCTTTGTGGTTTCCTTGCCCTGCATGTCTTTACGAGTGACGCGCTTCGAGGTTGACAGGCCGCAGGCCTTGGCGACTCGCGGCCAGGAGGTCATTCCCCATAACAGCCAGCGGGCCTGCCTTGCTGAGGCCCCAAAGTAGCGCTCGTATGTGGCAGGCGATTGCAGCCGCCAGACCACGAGCGCAAGCGTGACGATGACGACCGCCCCGACGACCCATATGGCGCCGAGGGTTAGGAGGTGCGTGATGTGAAAGAGGTCGATCCCGCCGTCGGGATCGGGAATCGACTGCGGGCCGTAGGGATTCATGCCGACGCCCGACCCGGCGCTGACGATCCTGCCTTACCTGTGTCGGCGGTCATGCTGGCAGCTCTAAACGACCACGCGATACGACCGGACTCGCCCGAACGGTCGACGTACGGCAACACGGACAGCTCTTCGAAAACCACTGGAGTGAAGGGCATTCCGCTCTCATTTGTGGGACACACAGGCTGCTTTGGTGTCACGAACTTGACCGTGACGGTGCGCGCTCTTTTACTTGCGGCCGGATCGCCATCGAGGACTTCCACCTGCCATAACGGCTGGCCGGATTCTCGGTCAGTCGCCTGAACCTTGTTGTCCTTCGTTGACCGCTCGTAGTCGATCACGGCCGTCACGTCGGACACCAAGAACGCTCGGTGGGGGAAAACTTGCTGGTGGGGCACCTTCAGCCACTTTGGCACAGACATAGCGAACCTTCCTATGGGAACTGCTCTAGACAAGTAGCAGCATACATAGACGTCTAGAGGAGTGCAACTGTTGACGGGCGATTCGTCACTGCTGGCGGGAGTCAGCGAGCCGAGAACTCGTATTCGAGCAGGTAAGCGGAAGCGACCTTCACGGTGTCGCAGACTTCGACCGCCACGTCGTCGGTGTCGTACGCGGTCCGGACCACCGTCAGTACGGGGACCCCTGGCTCTAGCTCAAGCTGCCGCCGTTCTTCAGGTGTCGGCATCCGGGCTCCGACTTCCTCGGCGAAGCGCGCGAGTAAATGGCCACCTTCTTCCAAGCGTGCGTAGATGCCACCAGGTCCGGTATCCACCTGCTCGATCTTCGTACCTACGGCGAACGGCGCGGGGATGTACGAGACCGCAGTCTCAATGGGGCGGCCATCCGCCAGGTAACGCCTCGACCGCACGACAACTTCATCGTCGGCCGATAAGCGAAGGCGCTCAGCGACAAGCGAATCCGGCTTCTCGCGGGTTACAACAATGTTGTCGACTTGGGGCGAGTAACCGGACTTCTCCGCTTCGACAGTGAATGCCGCTTGGCCCTCAGCGCGATGCTGCCGGGCGAATCGATCTGACGCCAGCCTTCGGATCTGAGGCATCGGGCGAACGAAGACTCCACGGCCGTGTTCCGAGATAATCAGTCCTTCGGAACGGAGCTCCTGCACGGCCTGCCTGACTGTCATGCGAGCCACTCCGAAATGCTCGATCAACTCCTTCTCGGACGGCAGCCGCTCTCCAGGGCCAAGCCGATTGGAAATAATCGCGTCCCGCAACATCGCCGCGATCTGCCGATATGGCGGTTTGTCCTCCGCGCGATCGACCTGTCCGAGTTCCAGCACAGCCAGCCTTTCATCACTTGTCTAGACGACTAGTCTATAGGCTGAGTCAACCGCGTCAGTCGTACCGACATCGAACAAGGGAGACGAGCGATGTCAACTACGCCGAAACACTCGGTCAGTGTCGCCGGCATCGTCGTCCGGGATGATGACCGCGTTCTCGTCATCAGGCGAGACGACACCGGCCATTGGGAGGCGCCCGGTGGCGTGCTCGAACTGGAGGAATCCTTCGAGGACGGTGTGCGGCGCGAAGTCGTCGAAGAAACCGGTTTGACGGTCGTGGTGGAACGCCTCACTGGAGTTTACAAGAACCTCACCCATGGGATTGTCGCTCTGGTCTACCGCTGCCGTCCTGCCGATGGAGACGCTCACTCGACTGCCGAAGCACGCGAAGTTCGTTGGATGACCAGGGACGAGGTTGAAGCGGCGATGAACCCTGCCTTCGCCGTTCGCGTTCTAGACGCTTTCGACAAAGACGCGCATTCGCGGGCCCACGATGGAGTCAACCTCGTATCGCGTTAGTTGCTGGCTAGGCTAGACAGCAGACAAGTCCCAGATGGGTTGCCGCCGTGCGGATTCTCTTTACGGAAATCAAGAAGAGTCCCTGCTCGCTAGATCTGCGATCGCCGCCTGAAGCACCTTGTCAGCCATCTCGGCTGTGAACATGCGCGGTGTGAAGTTCTCCCGGATCTGTTGCCGTGGGTGAATGTAGTTGCGGAAGTCGCGAACTGCGTGGGCGTGTTTGAGCACATCTTCACCGACCAGTCCGAGTTCGCGGGACACATCGATGAGATTTTGCAGGGTCCATTCGCCAAACGGTTTCACGCTGCCTTCCTTGATGGGTGCCGCCGTCGCCTGGTTGAATTCCTTCGGGTGGCTCTCAGCAACGGCAAAAAGCAGGCCTTCGAGAGTGCTGCCGCATAGGAAGATCACCGCAAGCGGAGCTCGAGCTCTCAGGCATAGTTCAATCTCCTGTCTCCGTTGCTCAATGACTTCCTGGAAGGTCAAGGGAACCGGGACGGCGCTCAGATCGATGTTGCCGAGATCCTTGTCTAGAAATGCTATTTCGTCGGCGCTGGGTACCAAATCATCGGGGATCAGCACCTTCAGCTCCGCCATGGCTTGTTCGTAAATGGTCTGGTCTTCTGGTGAAAGTCCGTTGCTCATCAGTTGGCTTGTCCGCCAGCGGTCAAGCATCTCCATCATCAGCGTTGCAACCGTCTCATCGCTCTCACGTTGCCAGAACGACCGGAGGCGAACAGCTTTCGAACCATCTGGATACTTCTTGTCAACATCGATCCCGACGCTGGTGAGGATGAAGTCCTGAAAGGTGGCGTTGGTGAAATCGAGCACGTAACCAGTCCGCATGTTCAACAGGTGCTCAAGCTTCTGCTTCGTGGGGTTCTTCAGGTTTGCCATTGGCCTATTCCCGGTTATCCCGGTCCGGAGGGCAGATCATCAATACGTTCGAGATCCCACCTTGGTTCACGCAGTCCTGGGCAAGGTCATGGACATGCCAGAAGTAGTCCAAGGCAGGTTCGATGGCGTTCACTGTCGTCTCGACGGGTGTGTAGTGGTGCAGAGGCGTTGATACGCCGTCGTAGGTGTAGCCTTGCGTGTCCTTCGTCAGGATCATTAGAGGGTTCCCGCCAGACCACGCGATCCCCAACCGCACGTCGTACTCATCATTGCCGGTAGCTTCCGCCGTGGTTCTGATGAGCGCCATCACGTCGGCGATCGCGCACTCGATGGCAGAAGACTCGACTTCCCAACCTTCGAAATAGCCGTCCCTCGTACGGTGCCCGCCAACCGCGGTCGCCAACGTGACTGAGCCATCGTCGTGGATGCTCGCCCACGACTCTTTCCATATCGATGAGTCGCCGGTAGCCGTGTTTACCGCGACCCAACGGCGTAGTCCGGGCCGGGGATTGAGTCGGTCCACGCTCTCGAGCGGGTGGATGCCGCCCCGTCCGGCATACGTCAATGCCAAGTGCTCGGCCTTTGACAGCACTTCCCGAGCGGCTTCGCGACTCAGGCGATCCTTGAAGCGGGGGATGCGAGGGCGCGCGACCGCGATCAGCCATGAACGAGTATCGGTGTCCCTCCCCGCGGCTGCTTCGCTGAGCAACGTATCCAGTGCCTCTTTGGCATGGCGGCGCTCGTCGAACCGCGCGCGGTACATCGCCTCGATCTGTCGTTCTTTCATCCACACCGTGTCCGAGTCGTTACGGACAGGTGCGGCAAAGTATTCGTTCTTATAGGTGAGATGTGGACCGTCAACGCTCGCGGGAACCTCAACCACGACAGCACGATTCCCCTCGGCGCCGAGCCGGAGCACGTTCAGACCGAATACGGGCGGGGTGATAGCGGTGATCGCGGCGCTGCGCAGGGAACGCTCGTATGCCTCATCCACCTCACCGACATCGAGTCGCTCGGTTGCTGCCTTCTGTGTCTCACGAATGCCGTAGACGATCACACCGCCGCCGCTGTTGGCCATCGCCGCTACGTCCTTCGGGAAGTCGGTCTGCGAAAGTCCCTTCGCGGGGGGTAACTCAGACTTCCAGTCCAGACCATCGGTTTCCGCCACACCGGCCGCGACTGCGTCGTTGAGCAGCTCGTCAGTCAATGGTCCAGGCGCGACTCCGAGAGCACGGTGGAGTTCTGTGAAGCTCATGTCTCCTCGAAGCCCGACTGGTCAAACTTCAAGGTCTGAGCGTTCTCGGACACGGTGCGGATTTTGCTGTCGTCAAAGCCAGCCGTGTCGGTTGCTTCAATTTCGACCTTCACCACGAGTTTGGTGCCGGTATCGCGAAGATGGGCGATGATCTCCTCGGCGACGTTCTTGAAGTCGAGTGCGATCTTGTCGGCGCTGAGTGTCTTGACTCCATAGAAGCGGGTCTTGGGGGGAGGGAAGGCGATGTCGACGGGCGGCTTCGGTGTCTTGTCGGTGTCGACGGCCGGCGTGGCATCGTCACCGGTATCGGGTGTTTGCGTCACTTCGGTTTGGCGTTGCGTGGCGGCGACGTCAGGCCGCACCAGTAGCAGGGAGTCGGTTGCGGCCGGCGCGGCGCCCTTGTCGTCGGGGGTCCATAGCCCGATGTAGCGGCCAGCCGCCTCGTCGAAACCCGTTGCCAGGGCGAAGGCGTCGGTCTGCCAGATCATCGGCATGTCGACGATGCCCTCATCGAGCACCCGCCGGTCGCGCAGCCTTGGCATGTAGGGGTACTGGCTGTAGAGCCGCCACAGCGACCCCAGCGACACGTGCCCGTCCTTCCAGATCTGGGGCACCTTGCGGATCGCCAGCCGGACGGTCGCGGCGGCTTGGCGGGTCGATAGGTCGCCGTCGCTGCCGAGCCGGCGCGAAACTCGTTCGGCCAATGAGGTGGACTGGCCTTCGACTTTGGTCTCGCGGATGACGAACGGCGCGCCCGGGTCGGGCTGGGTCGGGACGAGCGCCCAGGTGAACGTCTGCAGCAGCCGCGACGCGACGGTCTGTTCGGCTTGAGCCTGGCGCTGCGTCGCCTGGTTCTTTTGGTTCTGCGTCAGGTCCAGGTCGGCCTCGCTGGCGAGCACGTGGCTCCAGCCGAGGTAGTCGCGTGTGGCGTTGTCGAGCTCTTCCAGCCGGGCATCGTCGGCGGCGAGGTAGACCAGCGTGTTGCGGTGGGTGCGGTTGGCGCTGCCGCGGTGTTCGGTCGCCTTGTGCGCGAAATCCTTTGCGGCCGAGTCGGTTCCCCGCTTGTGGGCGACCTTCGGGTGCAGGATGACCAGTCGCGCCTCGTCGGTGTCGGGGATGTCGGCGTTGGACTCCGGGCAGACGTGCACGCCGGCAAAATCGCCCCTGGTCTTGGCCTGTCCCTGCAGTCGGCGCACGATCTCGGCCCACACGTCCTCCTTGTGCAACCGCTCGGCTTGGTCCTTGGCGGTGCGGGTGATGTTGGCCTGCAGGTCATACCAGTACTTGCCGGAGCCGGAGTAGAAGTAGGTGGCCCGGTCGCCGAGTTGGGTGAGTGCCGCGTGGAAGTTGCCCGGGACATCGCCGGGCACGGCGGTGCCCAAGAACACTCGTTGAGTCTCCAACCCTTTGTGTGCGGACCCGATGGTCGGGGCTGCTCCGAAGAAAACGGTGCGGGCCAGACGTTTGGTGAGTGATCGCTGCCCGAACAGCGGCTTTGCCTTGTCGATGCGTGCGGGTTCGGAGTTCGCGCCGTCGACGTCGGCGTCGATGATCGCCTTCCACGAATCCTGCAGGTACTGCGTGAGTTCGGAGTTCACGTTCGCGGTGGCCAGTGGAATCGATCCAGGCATGATCAGCGGGCTCGCGTCCTCGCCGGTCCAAAGCGCGTGGATGACGGTGCTCATCAGCCGCAGCACGCCGCGGGTGCGCTGGAACCGCTCCAGTGATGACCACTCCTCGTAGAGTCGGTCGAACAGCTCAGGGTGGATCGGATAGGTCCGCTTGATCCGCTCTTCGTATGCCGTGTCGCGGGATTCGCGGGGGAAGTCGTCGCCGTACTTGCGATACATCTCCACGTAACCCCGGGCGGTGGCGCCGATCGCCGCCAGCGCCGCAGCATCGGGCTGCTTGAAAAGGCGCTGCCGCACAATCTGGTACGCCTCGGCCGAGGAAGCGGGCCGCCATTGATCGGCGACGCGACGCACGACGTTCTGCAGCCGCTTGAGCGCCTCCAGGCCGTGCGCGCCGCCGACCTCCTCGGCGTTGCCGGCGACGATCTTATCGGGATCGTCACCGCTCTCCGATGCGGGAATCGAAATCACCAGCAGCACACCGGAAGTGCCCTTGGCAGCTTCCGTCAGCGACTGCGCGAAGGTGAACTGATCGTCGAATGTACCGCCAGCCAGGTCATCGCGGCCAACGAGCGACCGGGCATAGGCCACCCACTCGTCGATCAGGATGACCGCCGGGGCGTAGCTGGCGAGAAGCTCGTGTAGCGCCTTGCCGGGATGCGTGCGGTCGGCATCGGCCTTGGCCACCAACGCATATCCCTTCGGTCCGCCGAGCTGCCAAGCGAGTTCGCCCCACATGGTGTTGACGTGTGTGCCGTCGTCGTGCATGAGACCGGAGGGGCTGAAATGGTTGCCCACAATGGCGACCCGGTTGACCGTCGCGCTGGTGTACCCGTTCGCCGTCAGCAGGTCCTGTGTGTCCTGCGGGAACGAGCTGACAGGAAGACCGGAGGCGACGTGCCACAGCGCGAGCATCGAGTGGGTCTTGCCGCCACCAAAGTTGGTCTGCAAGTTGATCACCGGCGGCGCGTTGTCGTCACCGGATAGCCTGCGGACAGCTCGTCCGATCAAGTCGCTCAGGCCTTCGGTGAGATACGTCCGCTTGAAGAACTCGACGGGGTCGGCATAGCCCGAGTCCTGTTCGCCCCCGAAGGCGACCTTGTACAAGTCGGCAGCGAACTCGGAGGCAGCGAAATTCCCGGTCGCGACGTCGTCATGTGGTGCCAGCACTTCGCGCCAGGGCTTCAGGCCGGCGGCTTCGGGGTTGTCGACCGCGGCTTTGAGGACCTTCTTGTCGTCCTTATCGGCGGTCACCCGGCGGAGATTCAACCGGATGTTGCGTACTTCGTCGGCCTCTTGTGCCGCGCCGACCAGCCTCAACAGGCGCTCACCGGTGTCGAGGGCCCGGTACGCGTCGTCGTCGGTGAAGGTGCCGTTGTGCGCCCAGCTGTTGCGCACCTCGCGCAGCTCGATGGCGAACGACTCACCCGCCTTGCCCAACGCCTGGTTGAACGGATACCAACCCGCCTTATAGCCCGCAGTGATATTGCTCTCGGTCAGCATCCGGAATTGGACTTGCGGGTCGAGCGGATCATAGGTCTTGCCCGCCGGGGCGCCCTTCTTGAGGTCCTTGCCCTGAACCAGCTTCGTCCACTCCGCGCCAAGCGCCGGGTTTGCTTGTCCGACAACCGAAGCGATGAAGTCGTCCAACGCCGGTGCCATCGCCTGGAACATCCGGTCGATGCGGTCACGGTTGCTCACTGCCATGTCAGTCGTCCTCGTCGTTAAATTCGAACGCGCTCTGCGCGGTCGCTGGTTGCTTCTCTGCGCGCACGGCGTTGAGGATCTCCGGCCAGCTCGTCACAAGGTTGTTGAAGCTAAGCGCATCCTTTGTCCACCCATTGCCTTCGGCGATCCGGAACAGGAGGTGCGCCAATTCCTTCACCAGGTCGGCGTCCACCACAGCATCGGGACGGCTAAGCGCGGCATTAAGGAAGTCACCCGCCGCTGAAATTCCATCGCGCTCGAGTACTTTGATGAGGTGGTGAAGGACTTCCCAATTGCTCGTGTGGGGATCAGCGACCACGTCGTAATCTGAACTCAGATCCGCTGGCTTGATCAACTGCACGTTTCCCGCTCGGGAAGTGACGATCCCGTTGCGATCCATGACATCCACACTTGTGTTCCGCGCGCGGGCCAGATTGTCGGCGTCACCGAACTTGCCTATGCCGTAGCCATGTTGGCGGTACCAAGCAATTGCGAACCGCGACGTCGAATCGAAGTCGCCCTCCTGCTCGTTAAGCACCTGATCAAGGATCTCGTTGATCCGCGCGAGCGCCGAGCGGATCGTCATCTTCGATCCGTCGGGTTCGAGTACTGCTCCGTAGCGGCTGAACACTGCCATCCCGGGTCCGATGGCGGCCTGTGGAAGGTCAACAGGAGCAATCTGGCCTTGTTGAAGTTTGCGCAGTGCGTCAGGCAACTCGGCTTCGAGCGCCGCAATTAGCCCCCGGCGGTCTGTAGTCGGGGCTCCTTCTGGCCGCGGTCGAAGCGAAAGCACAATGGATGAAGCGAGCGCATTGGAGCCGCTCGCAATCATCCGGTAGCCCTGCTCACTCCGGAGCGGCCACGTCGAGGTAATCTCCCAACCTGAGCGGATCATTCCCTCAAGAAGGGTTTCCCACCCTGTCGAAGCCTCTCCGCCCGCCGTCGTTTCACTTTGCTTGAAGGCGTAGTAAACGGTGATCGGGTAGTCAGGCAACGCGCTGGCGCGCACTCGGGCGAACACATGGCGGAACCCTTCCTCGAAGAACTCCCGCGCACCTTGGTTGCCATCGTGCCGGTATGGGTTGGCGACCAATTCCTCCGCCTTGGGAACCAGCATGGTCGAGAGAAGTTGCGGGTGGACGGCGCGGAGTGAGCGACGCAGCCAGATGTAGAAGAAGTCGGATAAATCGGAGTAACCGATGTTGTCGTAATAGGGCGGATCCGTGGAAATCACGACTCCTTCGTACTTGGCACTCCTCGCGTCAACGTGCGCGACAGTTCCACGGGCGCGGGCCGGCTCCCTCTCGAAAGCCTCAGCGACCCAATCGAACTGACTAAGAAAATTGCCTGTGGACGACGAGAAAAGGTTGACCTCCGCGAAGTCCCAAGTCATGGGGATCGCCTGTCGGCCGAACGTATTGCGCACCTTGCCCAGCGACGAATCCCAGCTTGCGATTGTCGACGAACGATCGGCGGTGCGGCTAACGCCAAGCCCGAGGTATGTCGCGATCGCGTCGGCGTAAGGCCCCGTGCCACCGTCGGCGTGGACGCGCTCGCGCGCTTCGGCGACCAGGTCGCTGAAGGTACTGAGGGCCACGAGCTGCCGATCTGTGAATAGGTCGGTGAACTCCGTGAGGCCGTAGGTGGGTGCCTTCAGGTCACGAGGGTAGTAGCTCAGCGAGCCGCTCACCGACTCTTCGGGCGGAGCGACCCTGGCTGCGCTCTCGTGCGTTGGTGAGGCGGGTAGGTAAACGCGCTCACGGCTGCCTTCCGCGACGACAGCGAGTAACCGCACACCAAATTTCTTTGCTCGGCCGCGCTCACGAATGTAAGCCAGAGGTGCGGCTGCCGCGCATGCAAGGCATACAGCTCCACTTCGGCCCACTGTCCCATCGGCTACTCGGCTTGGCGGATGGTCCGGCGCCTGTCCGATATTGAAGTCGATACGAATACCGGGCGGGCCGCTTGGATCGCGGACAACCTTGGGCACAAGAAATACTTCTTTGCCTTTTCGCCTACTCAGCCAGAAGTTTCCAATCAGAGGCATTTCCGCTCCGCATGCTGGGTTGGGGCAGGTGACGGTCCTCGCCCAGATCCACGCGATGACGGTCGCTTTGGAACCGGCAGGGAGAGTGGCCTTCGGATAGAGATGGCCAATGCGTTTCTTGGCCTCGTCACGCATCCACGCACCGTACGCTCGAACATCCGCAGCGAGTCCTTCTGCGCCTTTCCAATCCCGGATCTCAGAGTCGGCCAAGCCGGGGAACAAGGGTGGTTGATCTCGGAACTTTGGCGGAATCTCGATGAGCGCCTTGTTAATCAAGACCGCAACGGGATTAAGGTCCGAGGCGTGTGCTTCTAACCCGAGCCGTTGGGCCTCCAGCGGGATGGTGCCGCCGCCGGCGAAGGGGTCAAGGATCGGAGGTGGATTTCCGTTGGTGGACTTGAGGATCTCAGCGTGGGCCTCAGCCATGAGCGACTCATCCCATGAGTTCTTCCAAACGACGAGTCGCTGGATCAGGGCATGCAGCCGGTCGCGCTCCTTGCGTTGGAGTTCCTCCGTTGGGAATTCATCCGGCCGGGCGCTCGGGTCATCGACGAGCTGGGCGAACAGCACGGCCCGCGCCGCCACGTGCGGCCGCCGCGCCCACCACAAATGCAATGTGCGTGGATGAGGGCGAATTGCTGGAACCTTCTCGTATGTCGCCTCTCGATTGATCGCTTCCAGCGGCAGCGCGATTTCGATCAGTTTGCGTTTCGGCACCGTGCCCGACATCGTCTCTCCCATCAGAACGGCGGCGTTCCTTTCGCCCAGGTCTTGTCCCAGTCGCCGCGAATACCGGTGGCCTCGAAGTCGCCGAGATCGGTGTTGGCGAACGGGTTGTCGAGATAGCGGACCTCGTCGTGCTGCACGCCACGGGGGTCGACCTTGACAAGTGCCAGCCGGTAGCGCGGGACGGCGTTCTTGCCGACCATTACTTCGTTGTGGGTGACGAAGAAGTCCTTCGCTCCATCTAGGCGGGCCTTGACCTCGATGCGGTAGGTGTCGCCGTTGGGCGCGGTGGACAGGATGTCGAATCCTTTGTTGGTGAAGGCCTGCTCGACCGGTTTGCGGCCGAGCTCGCGTTCCCGTGCCAGAACCAGGTCGACACCGCGGCGTTCTACCTCTTTGGTTTCCTTCGCATGGATCGGCGCCGCGGGAGGAAGGTCGGCTTCCAGCATCGCCACCGGCAGGACGAGAGCCGCAGTCAGAATGCGCGGCGGCTTGGTGGACATCAGCGTCTGCTGGTCGAGCACCTCGAGTCGCTTGCGCAGCCTCACGTCGAGATCGACCGCCTTGCGGTTGAGACTCTCGGCGGATTCCCTGGGCTTCTCGCCCGAGTACTCCTTCTCGGCGGCGACAGCGGCGTCAAGAAGGAGCCGATCCCGTTCGCTTTCAAGCCGTTTGGTGACCAGCTCGCGGGTCTTTGCCAGTTCAGCGGTGCGCCGGGGCTGCACCTCGGCGAGGTACTCGGGCAGTCGATTCGCGATGATCCAACTGGTCGCCTTGTCCTCGGCATCCGCCAGCCACGGCAGTCCTCGGGCGGTCGTCACCGCCGGCACGTCCGGGGCGGCGACGCAATCGAGGTACGGTGCCGGGCCCGCCGGTGTGACGGTGCCGAAGCTGTCGACATAGGCGTAGCCGAAGCGTCTCGAGACCGTCGCGCCCGTGGCGTCGGCGACCTCCTCGATGACGCCGACGAGCAGCTGCGGCTCCTCCAATGTCGAGGACACCAGAACGGTGCCGCTGTTGAGGGTGCCGCCGTGTTGTCGGATGGCCTCGTCCATGACCGCGTCGTGCAGCGGGTGACCCGGGGCGAGCAGGTCGGCGCGGGCGAGTCCGTCGGGTTCGACGTGGTTCAGGTCGAAGGTGACCCGGTCGTACTTGGTGGCGATCGGGCCGTGCTTGCTCGACCGGACGTGCGCCGGCACGTTGGCTATCTCGTATCGGCCTTGTTCGCGTTTGGCGATGCGGCCACCGAGCCGGGTGAACGCTGCCTTGAACGCGAGCTCGATGTAGTGCGGCTGTAGGCGACGGGCGCGGGCCTCGTCCATTGCGGCACGAAGGGCAGCCAGATCGGCTTCGGCGAGGTGCTCGGCCGCGAGTGACCGTTCCGCCAGGAGGTCCTTGAGGCCTTCGGACACCTGGCTATCGATGACTGCGTGCATCTTGGCCTTGACCTCGGGGAGATCGCCGTAACGGATCGCTTCCAGGAGCAGGTCGCGCAGTGGTGTCTCGATGAACGCCTCGCCGAGAACGTCAAAGACCTTGCCGCCGTACGCTATTCGTTGTTCTTCGATTTTGATCAGGAGTCGGGTGAACACGTCGCCTTCGCGGGTGTTACTCGCGACGACGTTCCACAGCCGGCAGACCTCTTCCTGACCTATGCGGTGGATGCGGCCGAACCGCTGCTCGATGCGGTTGGGGTTCCACGGCAGGTCGTAGTTGACCATCAGATGTGCGGCCTGCAGGTTGAGGCCTTCACCGGCGGCGTCGGTGGCGATCAGGATCTGGCAGTCGCGGTTCTTGGTGAATTCCTCGGTAATCATGCGGCGATCGCCGCGGCGGACGCCGCCGTGGATTGCCTGCACGGCGTCGGGTTTGCCGAGTAGTGACCGGATTTTGGCGGTGAGGTAGTCGAGGGTGTCACGGTGCTCGGTGAAGATGATGAACTTGCGTGGCCGACCGTCTTTGTCGCTGGTCAGCGCGTGGTCCTGCAGGATCGTGCTGAGCTCGGTCCACTTGCGGTCAGTGCCCGAGTCGCGGACCTGCTTGGCCACCTTGGTGAGTGCGGCCAGTTCGAGCAGCTCGGCGTCGAGTTCCTCGACGGTCTGGGCTGCGGTCGCGGCGTCGAGCAGTTCTTCCTCGATCTCTTCGATCTCTTCGGCGTTGTACTCGTCGGCATCGAGATTCGCGAGATCGATACTTGGCTCCTTCTCGACGTAGGTGCCGTTGAGGATCTCCTGCTTCTTCCTTTCGAGTCGTTCTGAGCGGCGCACCAGGCTCTTGTAGATGGCCTCGGGACTGGACGCCAGGCGTCGCTGCAGCACGGTGAGGGCGAACCCGACGGTGTTCTTTCGTTTCCCGCCAACGCGATCCGCGCGGTTCATTCCCTCGCGGACGTATGCGGTGACTTGCTCGTAGAGGTCGTACTCCAGTTCGGTGAGCTCGTAGGGCACCGTCTCAGCGATCCGCTCGGGGAAGAGCTTCCTGCCCTCGAAGGTCAGCAGGTCCTCCTTGACCATGCGCCGCATGATTCCGCTGGTGTCGGTGGACTTCTTGTGCTTGCCCTCGAAGCGGTCACGATCCAGCAGGGTGAGGAACAGCTGGAAGTCTTCCTCCTTGCCCGAGTGTGGCGTCGCCGTCATCAAGAGCAGATGCCGGGTGATCTTGCCGAGCAGCTCGCCGAGCAGGAAGCGCTTGGTCTTCTCCAGTTTCGCCCCGAAGTAGTGGGCGCCCATCCGGTGTGCTTCGTCGACGACAACCAGGTCCCACTCGGTCTCCTTGAGCTGCTGTTGCAGCTCTTCGTTGCGCGACAGTTGGTCCATGCGGGCAATGAGCAGCGGATTGGTCTCGAAGACGTTGAGGTTCACGGTGGCGTCGATGAGCTGATTGGTCAGCATGTCGAAGCGCAGCCCGAACTTAAAGAACAGCTCATCCTGCCACTGCTCGACCAGGCCGCCGGGCGCGACGACCAAACACTGCTTCACGTCGTCGCGAAGGACCAGCTCCTTGATATACAGGCCGGCCATGATTGTCTTGCCAGCGCCGGGGTCGTCGGCGAGCAGGTAACGCAGCGGGGTGCGGGGGAGCAGTTCGCCATAGACCGCACGGATCTGGTGGGGCAGCGGGCGCACGTCGCTGGTGGCCACGGCCAGCATCGGGTCGAACAGTCCCGCCAGCTGGATGCGCTGGGCCTCGGCGACCAGCTTGAAGTCAGCCGCCGGGGCGTCGAACGGGCGGGAGCCGGACTGCGCGATGGTCAGCTTGTCCTGATCTTTGCGGAAGATGACTTGCTGGCCGAGGTGACCTGCGGAGGTCTTGTAGGTCAGCTCAAGCGCGTCCGTGCCATGCCACTGCGCGGCGACGACGGTGACCACCGCGGCGGGGATCAACCCATCGATACGCAATCCTGGCTTGAGCTCCTCAAGCAGTAACTTCGCCTCCCGTCTCGACAGCCAAATTACGGTAGTCGAGGGGTCCGACAGGCACGATATCGTTGACGGGAATTGGTTCTTGTTGCTACGTCCCGGGTTCTGCCTATCGAACGGTGTCCATCTCGACGATGCCGCCGAAGTCGAGTTCGTCGAGCGCGCGGATTACTTCGCTCGAAGGGATACCGCGGTAGAACGGTGCCGCGGCCGGGCCGGCATCCGTCGACGGGGATTCCGCACAGTCCTCGACCACAAGGCCGATCACGCGGCCGTCCTGCGCAACGATCGGACCACCGCTGTTGCCGGGCCGCGCGATGGCCGAGTACAGGAAGATCTTCTGGCGGTCGGGGATGGTTGTGGCCGCCGGGTTGACGACTTCGCCGCGCTGCACCGTGATTGCCATCTCGGCTGTCATCGGCACCCGCGGATAGCCGAAGACATAGACTTCATCGGCCCAGTCGGGGTCTCGGAACGCCATACCGGCCAGTCGCGGTAGGTACTTGCCGTCGGGCAAGTCGAACTTGATCACGGCGACGTCGAGCGTGGGGTGCACGTGAGCCGTTCCCGAGCAGCCCACCTGAGCCGCGTCGGCGTGGTTGCGCGACGGATAGATAGATAGACCCGAGCTGCTGCCTGCGAGGCCGGTCAGGACGTGCTTGTTGGTAATGACGTGGTTGTGGTCGACGACGAGGCCGGTGCCCCAGCTGTCGACCGGGTTGCCCTCGTCATCGTGACCGGTGAGCTGAACCGTCACCGCGTTGTAGCTCGGGATGATGAGTTCGGCACCGAACACCTCGGACAACCACAGGTTGCCACCGAGCTGTCCCTTCGAGGCGCCGCCCTGGGAGATGTACTGCTGGCCCATAATCGGCATTTGCGGGTTCCAGCCGAGCGGTAGCAGAAGCCCGGCGCGTTCCATCGCACTGAGGAGTCGGTGGAGGGTAACTGCCTCGCCGGCGGCGGGGAGGCCGAGGCTATGCAGGTATTTCGAGAAGTCGGCGACCGACCATGGTTCAAAGGGCACGGTCTTGGGCGGCCCGCCGGCCGGATCGGCGGGCGGAGGTTCGGGCTTTCCGATCGCCGCCGCCATCGCAGGGTTGTGGATCAGCCCGAAGAACTGGTGGGCGCACATCGCCACGTTCACACGCCATGCGGAAGTGCCGGGCTTTAGGTCAGCAGGTGTGGGCTGACGCGGCGATGCGGATTCCTCGTCGTTACCGCAGACGTGTGTCATAGTCCATGACGCTAGCTGCGGCGGGGGCGGTTACTGCCATGCAGGCAGCCATGTCACGGCAGGCGGTTGTGGATGTCGGCAGGTCCGGTATGATACGTAATGGAACTCCGAAAGGATTCTGTGAGCCGCAGCCCCGCCCCGAGCGGGGCTGTTGTGCATCTACGGCCAAAGGTTCCACACGCATCTTTTTGGTGCGACGATTTGCGCCAAGCCCGCGTCGGCCTGCCGCGCCCGCGGATTAGTGATGTTAGAGCGCCGCATTCTGAAGTTGAGGTACGACACCAGGTCAGCGGCTTGGAGTAAGCGACTGTGCTTGGACGGCGCGAAGTGGAGCGCATCCACACCCCTGTCCATTTTGGCGGTGTACGGGCTGAGCGTTCCTAGCCGCTGGAAGTGCCAGTAGCTGGCGCGCAGGGTGTCCGCTTGGTCGATCTCGTCGGCGATGGCCAAGAAATGCGTGCTCTTCCCCGACGCCATACCGTTCAGCGACTGACACAGGAAGTCGAGCGCCACTCGGTGTGGATGCCAGGCTGCCGGTCCGTACCGTGCCTTGTGCTTCGGGATATCGATTCCGCGAAATGCCAACTCCAGCCCGTCGCAGGCTGCGATGGCTTCGAGTGCGTCGGAGTAGACCTTGATGCGAGCGCGGATCATCTCCTTCATGCCTGCCCAGTCGCCTTTCCCGCCGCGGATATGGCTTCCGTGAAGCTCGGCATCTGGAGAAACTCCGTAACTCCTCGCCGCGTCGGAAACGACTGCGTCAAGGTCGTTCTGGAGCTGGAGAGCGCTGTCAGCAGGCACGACGAGCGCGGTGAGCCAGTACTCGACCTTGTCGTACGACTCGTCGATGTAAGCCAGAAGCACGGTTCGGAGCGTACTGCTCTATGCGAACGCGATTGCTCGGGCAAGTTGGGCGGCAAAGCCCGGACCGTCGTTCACCAACGCGTAGCCGCCGGCAAGGCCACCCTGATGGCATAGCGTGCGTCGTCGTCGCACACGTCGGTGCTTCACCACGCCGGTATTGCCGTTGACACGGCCAACCAGGCGCGTTGCCGTCCGCGGTACCACGGCGGTGGGGAAGCGGCTGGCCCAATCGCCGTATGTCGCCTGGCTCCGTGACCACCGCCGCATGATCCGACGCGCAGCCAGGTACGCGTCCTGAGCGATCTCCACGACGGCGATAGCCTTCTTGAGGCCGTACACGCCCCAGAACCGGCCAGGTCCGCGTCCAGGCTGCTGCCAGAGCTCGGGCACGATGTGCTGATATTCCTTGTCACCGTGCAGGTTTGGTGATGAGTGTTTGGTGAAGTAGATCGCCAGGCGTTTCGGGTCACACGCTTTCAGCCCGTTGCGCACGTCGATGGCAGTTCCAGCGAGCCGGTGCCGTGACTTCTGCTCCGGGTCGGGGTGATCGACGACCTGCGTCCAAGTCTCCGATAACCATTGAGCGAAGCTGCGCCCCGACCTGCCCGGTGATATGGGTGGCGCCATCCACACGTGAATGTGCGGTGCGCCGCGCCGTTGAAATTCCAGCTTCCAGATGTAGCGGGCCGGTTCACCGTACTCACGTTGAAAGCGCTTGCGCCACAACACCATGTGTCGCTTTACGCTGGCCCCATCTGGCGCGACAGCCTCCCAGTCGCCGGGATAGGTGAGGGTGACCATCGCTGGAACGCGGCCGGATTCGACGAGGGGGCTGTAGTCGAGTTCAGCGAAGGTGCGGCACATCGCGGAGCGCGATTTTCGGGACCATTCGGTGATGACACCGCCAGAACCGCGCTGGTCGTTTTCCGTAGGGCTCCGTCGTGTTGAAGACACGACGGCCTGATCACCGTCCCCGGCTGTCTGGGCGAGTTCATTTCTGACGTGCAGCTTCACATCGTCAACGTCACGTTGGTGATGACCGACAGCCCGTTCGCCGGTTTTCGCAGCGCGGACCGGATTGGTCCACCCGAGTTGCACGACTCCGGGGCCGACCGTGATCCGAAACCGTCCAGATTCAGATTCGGTGCTTCGACGCCCAGGGCCGATAGCCCATGGAGCGGCCGGCTCGAACAGTGCCGCGGCCGCGGTGACCATCTCGGGGCTCGGGAAGCGCAGCCCCAATGCGTCGATCGCCCGCAGGTCCCCGGCCGCGACCCCGTCGAGAATCGGGCCGCGGACATTTTCGGCACATATAACAAGCCCGCCGGCCGCGGCCGGATTGAGGCCGGTGCCCCGGTCGGTGTCCGGCCGGCCGCTGTCGCTCTCGCGTCCTGCGGCCTCCGCGGCCTCGGACGCTCGCGACCTACCGCCAACCGGGGCACCGGCAGCATCATGCCGGGATGACGGATGTTGTGATGCCGATGTCCGGCCGTCGGTCGACGGTGTCGGACCGCTCGCTGATGCGATGCTGGGCATCGGGGTGCCTGCTCCCCGGAACCGCCGAGACTGCCCACAAAGCACGCGGCAGCGCAGAAGCTCCTGGTCGGGAGTGCAAGCACCGTGTCCGGTTTACGTCCGTTCGCCGGACAGACTGAACGCGTCAGCCCTGCTCAATGCGGCGCATAGGACGCACAGAAGCAGATAAACCGCAGGTCAGTGGCTATCTCGTCCGCCTGAAAAGCGGAAGGTCGGCGGTTCGATCCCGCCCCTGGCCACCGATGTCGAACTAGTGACCGCAGGCACGCTCACGTTGTTGCCGGGCGGTGCGCAGGATCGAGCCCGCGGTGAGATATGCGGGCTTGTCGCGGTCGACGGCCGCGACGGGCAGGTTGGCCGCACAGCGCAACACCATCAGGGCGAGCGCGCTGTGTGTCGCATACGAGATGACCAGCAGGTTGACGGACGCGTCCGCGCCGCCGACCGTCATGACGTGCTGGACTTTGCGTTCCCATCCCGGCCAGTTGAGGTCGGGTGGCCGTTGCAGCGGCGACCAGTTGACGTTGATCGACGTGATTTCTCCGAGCAACGGTGTCAGGGTCGCGACGAGGTTCGGCAATTCGTTGGTGATGCGATCGGCGCGCGGCCACCATGCGCCGTCGATGTCACGGCCGAGTTCGTCGGCCACCGATAGCCGGATGGGATGGGCCTGGCGACCGGCGCTGATCGGGTAGATCATCGCGGTCACACCTGGTCTTCATTCACGGGCGATACCTCCACGGTCGGCACCGTCTGCCCCGGGCGAGGCGGACGCGGAGCGATCGCGATTGCCCGTGGGCATAACCCGTGGCGAGTCGCGGTGAGCCACCGCTGAAAACGGAGCGTCTCGGGTTTGAGGCTACGCCCACAACGCCCACGGCGAGCGCCCGGTGAAGCGTTCGGCGGCGGAGGGCGAAAAATGCGCGTAGCGTAGCAGGCCGGACCGATGAGAACAGGTGGGCAAGACCATAGCCATAGACAACCCCGAGGATGCATCCCAGATTCATCCATCGCAGATCCGGATCGGTGACATCATCGGGACGACGAAGCCCGTCGGCCTGCGCTACGCGGTCAAGTTGATCAGCGAGCCGCACACAACTCCACGGCGGTGGACGTTCTTCGGCCGCGACGCCAAGGGCTTGCAGCACACGACCACGTTCGGCGAAGACGACCTAGTCCGTCGCTACAAGTAATATCCCCCGCATCCGTTGGGGGCCAATTGGTTTCACGATCCTTGCTTTGGCGAGCCGGCAGCGTGGGCGGCGGGAGCATCGGAGAACGTCGGGTATTCGACTGGCTTTCCGGCATTTTCGCTCGCACCGACGTGTTCGGGCGCGTCGGGATGGGAGAACAGGTTCGAATTGTCCATGCGGTGTCCTTTACATTCGCCCTCGACTGTACAGACCCCGCGAACGTTGCCGGCTGAGCCCGCGGACCGGGGCCCGGGGCCAGCACCATCGGGAGCCTGCTACGCTGGTGACAACGTTGGCTGTCCCGGTAGGACGCCAGCCCGTCGTGAAACCTTCTCCATCCTTCTATCGCGGCGATCGATATTGCCCACCGGCAATCTCGCCACCTTGTGCTGACCGGCCCGCTTTCGCCGCTCGCTCGGCACAACCAATGCTGAAAGACACCAAAGTGAATACTGGCAAGACTTTTGCCGACCTCGGCGTGGCCGAACCACTCATCGCAGTGCTCGCCGACCGCGGGGTCACCCATCCGTTCCCCATTCAGATCGCAACTCTTCCCGACACTCTCGCCGGCCGCGACGTCCTCGGCCGCGGCAAGACGGGGAGCGGTAAGACGCTCGCCTTTTGCCTTCCTCTGGTCAGCAGGCTGGCCGGACACCCGCGCCGCCCGACCCGGCCGTCGGGTCTGGTCCTGGCCCCCACCCGGGAGTTGGCCACCCAGATCGCCGCGACCCTCGAGCCGTTGGCGGCGGCCAACGGCTTACGGGTGGCCACGATTTTCGGCGGAGTTGCGCAAGGCAGGCAGGTGGCGGCGCTGAAGTCTGGCGTCGACGTCGTCGTTGCCTGCCCCGGCCGGCTCGAAGACCTGATGAAGCAACGCCTGATCAGCCTCGACTCGGTCGAGGTCACGGTGATCGACGAAGCCGATCACATGGCCGATCTCGGCTTCCTTCCCGGTGTCACCCGGATCCTGGCCGCCACGCCGAGCGGAGGGCAGCGATTGCTGTTCTCCGCAACCCTCGACAACGGCGTCGACAAGCTCGTCGACCGATTCCTGCGCGACCCGGTGCTGCACTCTGTCGACGGCTCCGCTTCGCCGGTGTCCGAGATGACCCACCACGTGTTCCACGTGTCCGGTGCGCAGGCCAAAAGGGAGCTGGTGCACCGGCTCGCCTCCGGCAGCGGTCGCCGGATCCTGTTCATGCGCACCAAGCATCAGGCGCGCAAGCTCGCCAGGCAGCTCACCGAATCCGGGGTCCCGGCGGTCGATCTGCATGGGAACCTTTCTCAACCCGCACGCGACCGAAACCTGGCCGCGTTCAGCGCGGGCGAGGCGAGAGTGCTGGTGGCCACCGACATCGCCGCGCGCGGCGTGCACGTCGACGGAATCGAATTGGTCGTGCACATCGATCCGCCTGCCGAGCACAAGGCCTACCTGCACCGCTCCGGACGAACGGCGCGCGCCGGAAACGCGGGTGAAGTCGTGACGGTTGTCCTACCCGAGCAGCGCAAGGACACGCACGCGCTGATGCGCCGCGCAGGCATCCGTGTCACCCCCCAGGAGGTCACCGTCGATTCGGCCGCCGTGAGCGCGGTGGCCGGTGAGGCGGTGGCGTATCGGGCTCCCACACCGACCAAGCCAGCGGTGCCGAATCCGCCGCCCCGGCCTAACCGCACGGGTTCCGGCCGCAGGCGTGGCCGGCGCCCGGCTGGCGCACCTCGCTAATTGCCCAGCGCCACAATGACTATCAGGGACGATCAGTGCAACCAGCCGATCGTGCTACGCTGACCGCACGGATGCTTTTGGTGCGTCCGCATTTTGAATGAGAGAAGTAATCAGATGGCACAGGGAACTGTGAAATGGTTCAACGCTGACAAGGGCTTCGGATTCATCGCCCCGGACGGCGACGCGAAGGACGTGTTCGTCCACTACTCCGAGATTCAGGGAAGCGGCTACCGCTCGCTCGAGGAAAACCAGCGCGTTCAGTTCGAGGTCGAGCAGGGGGCAAAAGGGCCCCAGGCCGTGGGAGTCACCGCCGTCTAGCCTCCCGGCCGTTGCGCCGAAGGCGTTTCAACCCGGACGCTCGCCGGGATTATCCTCTGCCACAAGGCCTTTCACTTGTTGGTAGTAAATGACGCGGCCGCCGCCCGCCCAATTGCCCTCGGGGATCTCGTGGATCAGCGTCCAGACGTGAAACGCCCGTGGCCCCTGGGGTTCGATGCCCGCCGCCGCGCACACCGCCGTGTGCACGTCGGCGGCCAGTTGTTCCTTGCGCTGGCGGTCCAGCGCTCCCTCGAAGACGGTCAGGTCGACCCGGAACCGGGGCGCGCCCGGCCCCCGGCCGCCTACGGAGAGCCTGCCCGCCTCCGTCGGATGCAGGTAAACCCACGTGTTGTCCCGCAGGAAAGGGGTGTCGGGGGCGCGCTCGGCGCGCAGCAGGGCCGTCACCAGCTCGTCGGCCAGCCGGTTGAGCGCTCGGCCATCGAGGGAGTCGCGCACGAACGTCAGATCGATCATCGGCATCGCGGCATCATCTCCTCGCTCACAGCTTTCGCAGCCCGCGGACGACCTTGATGTAGGGCGCGGTCGCGGACGCGCTTTTGCGCAGACTCGGTTGAATGGCACCGGCATTGCCGACGACGAGGTATCGCAATCCGTGGTCGCGGAACTCCGCCATCTGATCGAGGACCTCGTCCGGCGTTCCGACGGCAAACAACTCCCGAACGAGGGAACGCGGGGCCGTCGCCGCGTAGGAGAGTGCCGTCTGCTCGTCGATGGTTTGCGGAATGAGGTCCTGCACGCCGGTGAAGTCGGCCCCCATCGGGTGTTCGGCGCCGTGACGAGCCCAATCTTTGGCCGGGCAGTTCAGCGTGAACACCTTGGCGATGTCGGAGTCGACGACCTCGTCGATTTCGCCGCGCGATCGGCCGGTCACGATGAACCGAATGAGCGCGGGGGTGATAGCCATGGGGTCGCGTCCGGCGTCCGATGCCGCGGTACGCACGATCTCGAGTTGCTCGCCGTATTCGGCTGCGCGGGTGGTCCCGGGGAACCACCCGTCGGCGTACCGCCCGGTGGCACGCATCATGCGGGGCCCGTGCGCGGCGATCCAGATCTGGGGCCATCTGCCCTTGTACGGTGGCAGCGCGAAAGTGGCCTTGTGCAAAGGGAAGAACGGCGAGTCGCGGGTGACCAACTCGCCGTTGGAGTTCCAGAGCGCGCGGATGGTGGCTACCGCCTCCTCGAAGCGAGCCACGGGCTTGGACCAGTCGACGCCGTAGGGCGCGTTGCTCTCCCGCTCGCCGGTTCCGATGCCCAGCACCGCCTTGCCTCGGGTGAGCAGGTGCAGCGAGGCGGCGGCCTGGGCGGTGACCGCGGGGTTGCGCCTGCCGGTATCGGTGACGGCCACTCCCAGGCGCATTCGGCCGAGCCGATTGCGGCCGGCCAGGTAGCCGAGCATCGTCCACGGCTCGAGGTGGGCGTCCATCTTCGGGATCACCCGTGCCGCGCCCACGTGCTTGGTCGTCCACATCGACGGCGGCAGCACCGAATTGAGGTGGTCGGCCACCCAGAACGAGTCGGCTCCGCAGGCCAGCCCGGTCAGGTAGTCGGCGTGGATCAAGGGTTTCGGCCCGAAGCGTGAATTGATCGTGTTGTGCATGACGCCCACGCCGAGACCGGCCATCGTGTCGCTCCTTCGAGCCCCGGCCACAGACTAGCCGATCGGCTACTCGGCAGACGATAGATCAAGGGCCACGGTTCATCAATGGCTAGCCACGACGACGGCGACATCGGCGCTGACTTCGCCGGCGGACCGCCACAATGGCGCGACAATGGCCGGATGCGTCCGATGCGCCCGGTCCTCGCGGTCGCCGTCGGCGTGACCGCGGCGTTGTGCGCCGCGACCGCATGGGCCGGCCCCGACGTCCCGCCGGTGAGCGACGCGGCGCGCGCGGCCGGATTCGTCGACATCCGCACCGTGATCGCCGACGCCATCGTCGACCTGCGCTACGCGACCACCAACAACTTCACCGGCACCCAGCTGTATCCCTCCGACGCGCGGTGCCTGGTGCATCAATCCCTGGCCCCCGGGTTGGCGGCCGCCGCGACGGCGCTGCGCCCCCAGGGCCACGTGCTGGTGTTCTGGGACTGCTACCGGCCCCACGAGGTTCAGGTCAAGATGTTCAGCGTGGTCCCCAACCCCGCCTGGGTGGCCCGCCCCGGCCCGTACGCCCACAGCCACGAGTCGGGACGCTCGGTCGACGTGACGTTCACCAGCGTGCCGCAGCAGTGCCCGCCCCCGCGGCGGGTCAATGGACTGTGCCTGGCCGACATGGGCACCGACTTCGACGACTTCTCCTCGCGCGCAACGGCATACGCAACCCAGGGCGTCAGCGCCGACCAGCAGGCCAATCGCGCCCGGCTGCGGGACGCGATGAAGTACGGCGGCCTGGCGCCGTACTCGGGGGAGTGGTGGCATTTCGACGGCCCGGGCGCCGCCGTCGACCGCCCGATCCTCAACGTCCCCGTCGACTAGTTCTCTGTTTCACAGTGTGAGACATAAATTTCATAGTTCGAAACCGGAGCGGTACGCTCCGACCGTGACCAACGCCCGCCCGGCCAAGTACACGCACGGCCATCACGAGTCGGTGCTGCGCAGTCATCAGCGACGCACCGCGGAGGACTCCGCTGCCTACCTGCTGCCCCACCTGAGGCCCGGGATGTCGGTGCTGGACATCGGGTGCGGCCCCGGGACCATCACCGCCGACATCGCCGCGCGCGTCGCGCCGGGGGCGGTCGTGGCTGTCGACCGGGTCGCCGACGTCCTCGCCGTGGCGCGCGCCGAAAGCCGGGGGCGTGACCTGTCGAACGTCACGTTCGCGACCGCCGACGTGCACCGGCTCGACTTCCCCGACGACGCGTTCGACATCGTCCACGCGCATCAGGTGCTGCAGCACGTCGCCGATCCGGTGGGCGCGCTGCGCGAGATGCGTCGGGTGTGTCGGCCCGGCGGGATCGTCGCGGCGCGGGACGCCGACTACGCCGGCTTCACCTGGTTTCCGCAGATTGACGCGCTGGACCTGTGGCGTGACCTGTATCGGCGGGCGGCGCGCGCCAACGGCGGCGAGCCCGATGCCGGGCGGCGGCTGCTGTCGTGGGCCCTCGACGCCGGGTTCGCCGACGTCACCCCCGCGGGCAGCGCCTGGTGCTACGCGACGCCCGAAACCCGCGAATGGTGGGGTGGGATGTGGGCCGACCGGATCGTGCGTTCGGACGTGGCGCGCGACCTGCTCGACCTCGGCCTGGCGACGGCCGCGCAGCTCGAGGAGATCGCCGCGGCGTGGCGCGCCTGGGCGGCGGCCCCGGACGGCTGGCTGTCGATACCGCACGGCGAAGTCCTCTGCCGGGCCTGAGGCCCATCCGGTGATATCGGTGTTTGACCAGGTCAACCTGGCGGTATTGGCATTCTCTTTTTTTGCAAGTACGTTATTCATCGATGGATAACGCTGCTCAGACACCGTCGGGCATCCCGCTGCAGCCCGTGTATGGGCCGGCCGACCGGACTGCCGAACCGCGGGCCCCCGGGGAGTACCCCTTCACCCGGGGCAACTTCGCGTCCGGCTACCGGGGCAAGCTGTGGACCTTCCGACAGTATTCCGGTTTCGGCACCGCCGAGGAATCCAACCGCCGCTACCGATACCTGCTCGAGCAGGGCGGGACGGGGCTGTCGGTGGCCCTGGACCTACCCACCCAGTGCGGATACGACTCCGACGATCCCGACTTCGGGGAGGAGGTCGGCCGGGTCGGGGTTGCGGTGGACAGCCTGGCCGACTTCGAGATCCTGTTCGACGGCATCCCGCTGGACAAGCTCAGCACGAGCATGACGATCAACGGAACGGCGGCCATCCTGTTGGCGTTCTACGTCGCCGCCGCCGAGAAAAAGGGGATTCCGCGGGCGAAGCTCACCGGGACCATCCAGAACGACATCCTCAAGGAATACGCCTCCCGCGGCACCTGGATCTGGCCACCCGAGCCCTCGTTGCGGCTGATCGCCGACACGATCGAGTTCTGCGCGGCCGAGGTTCCCAGATTCAACGCCATCTCGGTGGCCGGGGCGCACTTTCGCGACGCCGGCGCCAACGCGGTGCAAGAAATGGCGTTCACCCTGGCCGACGGTGTCACCTATTGCGACACCGTGGTGCAACGTGGCCGGATGACGATCGACCAGTTCGCCCCGCAGATCTCCTTCTTCTTCTACACCCACGGCGATTTCTTCGAGGAGATCGCGAAATACCGTGCGGGGCGGCGCCGTTGGGCGACAATCGTGCGGGAACGCTACGGGGCGACCACGGACAAGGCGGCGATGTTCCGCTTCGGCTGCGTGTGCGGCGGCGCGTCACTGTACGCGCCGCAGGCTCAGAACAACCTGGTCCGCGTGGCCTACGAGGCGATGGCAGCGGTGCTGGGCGGTGTCCAGTCGATGTTCACCGCGGCCTGGGACGAGCCGTTCGCGCTGCCCACCGAGGAGTCCACCACGCTGGCGCTGCGCACCCAGCAGATCTTGGCCTACGAAACGGGGGTGGCCAGCGTGGCCGACCCGCTCGGCGGTTCCTACTTCGTCGAGGCGCTCACCGACGCCACCGAGGCGCGCATCGTCGAGATCATGGACGACCTCGAGCGGCACGGCGGCATGGTCAGCGCGATCGAGGATGGGTACCTGCAGGGCCTGATCGCCGACGAGGCCTTCCGCCTGCATCACGACATCGAAGCGGGCACCCGCCCGGTCGTCGGGGTCAACCGGTTCGTGTCCGAGGAGCCTGAGCCCGACGTCGTCACCTACGAGCTCGACGCCGAGGGCCGTGACCTGCAGCTCAAGCGTCTTTCCAAAGTCAAGGCCGAAAGGGATTCGGCCGCAGTGCGATCCACGCTCGCTGAGCTGGCGCGCGCCGCCGAAGGAACCGACAACCTGATGCACAAGCTCATCGACTGCGCCAACGCCTACTGCACGGTCGGCGAGATGGTTTCCGCGCTCAAAAAGGTGTGGGGCGAATTCCAGCAACCGGTGGTGTTCTAGATGGCCGTTCGGATTCTGGTCGCAAAGCCCGGGCTTGACGGACACGACCGGGGCGCCAAGATCGTCGCCCGGACCCTGCGCGACGCCGGCTTCGAGGTCATTTACACCGGGATCCGGCAGCGCATCGAAGACATCGCGTCGATCGCCGTGCAGGAAGACGTGGCGGTCGTCGGCTTGAGCATCCTGTCCGGTGCCCACGTGACGCTCACGGCGCGGACCATCGAGGCGCTGCGCGCCGCCGACGCCGCCGACATCGCCGTCGTCGTCGGTGGCACGATCCCGCACGCCGACGTGCCCAAGCTGCTGGCCGCCGGCGCCGCCGCGGTGTTCCCCACCGGCACGCCGCTCGACGCGCTGGTGCGCGACATC
The DNA here is from genome assembly GCF_002086635.1 of Mycobacterium alsense. Lineage (GTDB taxonomy): Bacteria > Actinomycetota > Actinomycetes > Mycobacteriales > Mycobacteriaceae > Mycobacterium > Mycobacterium alsense. Next base: position 122,484 of record NZ_MVHD01000003.1, read on the forward strand.
CGCGCCCTGACCGGCACACCGGAACCCGCCGCAGAGAAGGAACCCGAGGAACAGTGCGCATCGGAGTGATGATCGGCGCCGAGCGAGGCGACATGGCCCGCAAGGTGAACAAGCTTGCCTCCGATATCGAGTGGGCAGAGTCCGCGGGGCTGGACACCGCGTGGATGCCGCAGGTGCCCGACGACTTCGACTGCCTGACGATGGTGACGCTGATGGCCGCCCACAGCTCGCGCATCGAGCTGGGCACCGCGGTGGTGCCGCTGCAGGCCCAGCATCCGATTGCCCTTGCGCGCCAAGCGCTCTCGGCGCACGCGGTGAGTGGCGGGCGGCTGGCGCTGGGTGTCGGGCCGTCGCACCACTGGATCATCCGCGACATGCTCGGCCTGCCGTACGAGAAGCCGGCCGCCTACACTCGCGACTACCTGCAGGTGCTCAACGCCGCCATCGCCGGGCCGGGACCCGTTGACGTCGAGAATGATTCGTTCACGGTGCACAATCCGACGGCGCTCGGGGCCGATGTCCCGATGCCGGTGCTGGTCGCCGCGCTCGGGCCGGTGATGCTGCAGCTCGCCGGCGAACTCGCCGACGGCACCGTGCTGTGGATGGCCGACGAACGCGCGATTGGTGACCACATCGCACCCAAGATCACCAAGGCCGCCGCCGACGCCGGGCGCCCAGCACCTCGGATCGTCGCGGGCATCCCGGTATGCCTGTGTGCCCCTTCGCAAGTCGCCGCGGCCAAGGAGCGGGCCAACCGCATCCTGGGTGAGGCCGAGGTGTCGCCGAACTACCAGCGGTTGCTCGAACGCGGCGATGCCCGCGACGTCGGCGACCTGTGTGCGGCCGGCGACGAGACCGCGATCCTGGCACGGATGCGTCGCTTCGCCGACGCCGGTGTCACCGACTTGTCGGTGCGACTACTGCCGATCGGCGAGAACCGGGACGAGCTGGTCGCCTCGAAACGCCGGACCCGCGAGATGATCGCGGCTCTGGCGACGGAGTTGCGGTGACGGCCGTTGGACCGCTTGCGGGGGTTCGGATCCTCGAGGTCGGCACCATGCTCGCGGGACCGTACGCCACGATGCTGCTTGCCGACCTCGGCGCCGACGTCACCAAGATCGAGCCGCGCGGTGGCGAGATCTCCCGCGGGGTCGGCGCCAGCTACTTCGCCAGCCTCAACCGCAACAAGTCCAGCATCTGCCTGGACCTGAACTCCGAAGCGGGACAGGAACGTTTGGGCGAGCTGGTGGCCGATTCGCACGCGCTGCTGGTCAACCTCAAACCGTCCGCCATCCGCCGTCTGGGGCTCACCTACGAGCAGCTGCGGCGCCACAACGAGCGGATCGTCTGCGTCGCGATCACCGGCTTCGGCCTGTACGGCGGCGACGATCCGGCCTTCGACTACGTGGTTCAGGCGGGGGTGGGCACCGCCGCATTGACGGGTGACCCGGACGGCCCGCCGACGCTGCCCGGTTACTCCTCGGCGGACAACTCCACCGGAATGTGCGCGGCTCTTGGGCTTTTGGCCAAGATCATCTCGGGCAGCGGGGGGCAGGTGGACGTCTCGCTGCGCGACGTCATGCTCTCGCAGCTGAACTATCACGCCTCCGCCTATCTCAACAACGGCGTCGAGCCGCAGCGCAGGCCGTTCGGGGCGCACTCGTATTACGTTCCCGCGCAACTTTTCCCGACTTCTGACGGGTACCTTGCCCTGTTCATCACACATGACGGATTCTGGAAGTCGTTTGCCACCGAAGCCGGTATCGGCGGGTTCGAAACGATGGCCGAGCGAGTCGCCCGCCGCGACGAGGTGCTCTCGGTTGTCACCGCGATGCTGGCGACCGACACCGCCGCCGGCTGGGAGCGGCGGCTGCGTCCCCTCGGCGTTCCCGCCGCGGCCGTTCGCACCCTGCCCGAGGCGCTCAAGGCGACCCCGGAAGTGGTGGTGACCGCGGGCGATTTCCGCCTGGTGGGCAGCCCGATCCACGTGTCCGGCTACGAGCCCGAATACCGGCCGCCGCCGGAGCTCGGCGACGATTGATCGCGTCCAACGTCGACTTGTTGTGTCGAATCAGCCGATTTCGCGCAACAACTCGACGCTCGACGGTTAGGAGCTGAGCCTTTCCTGGTAGCGGCGTGCCCACTCGGCGCGCGACCGGATGGACACGTCGACGTCGGCCCCCTTGGCGCGCAAGGCTTTAACGGTCGCCCGGTCGCGGGGCGTGCGGGCAAAGGGATCCCAGCTGAAGAACCGGCAGGCGTTGGCCCAGGTGATCTTGTCGATATCGGAATCGTCGGCGCCCGCGGCGTTCAGCTCGGCCAGCACCTGCTCGGGCGCGTCGGGCCAGAAGCAATCCGAGTGCGGGTAGTCGCACTCCCAGGCGATGATGTCGATGCCGATCTCGTGGCGCAGCTTCAGCGACGTCTTGTCGGTCACGTAGCAGGCCAGCGAGTGTTCGCGAAAGACGTCGCTGGGCAGTTGAGAGCCGAAGTCCCGGCGGAGCCACTTCTGGTTGGTGTAGTGCCGGTCGCTGCGGTCGAGGTAGAACGGGATCCAGCCGATGCCGCCCTCGGAGAAGGCGAACTTCAGGTCGGGGTAGCCGCGCATTGCCGGTCCCCACAGCAGATCCTGCGCGCACATCGCCGATACCTGGGTCGCCAGGATGATCATGTTGTCGATCGGCGCGTCGGGCGCCATGCTGATCGCCCCGAAGCCGGTCCCGATGTGCAGGCACATCACCACGTTCTGCTCGGACAGCGTCCGGAAGACCGGGCCCCAATACGCGTCGTCGTGGTAGCTCGGAAGGCCTTCCAGGTGCGGCAGTTCCGGCATCGTCACCGCGCGGCAGCCCTTGGCCGCCACCCGGCGGATCTCGGCGCACATGGCGGCCGGGTTCCACGTCGGCAGGATGGCGATGGGGATGAACCGGTCCGGGTAGGAGCCGGCCCACTCGTCGATGTGCCAGTCGTTATAGGCCGACACCATTACCAGCGTGGCCTCCTCGCGATGCATGTTCAGGTGCCGGGCGGAGAAGCCGGTGAAGGTCGGGAAGCACATCGAGGCGAGGATGCCGTTGCGGTTCATGTCACGCACGCGCTCGTGGACGTCGTAGACCCCGGGGCGCATTTCGGCGAAACCCGCGGGGTCGCGCCCCCATTCCTCGGCGGGCCAGGACACCACCGCGTTCAGGCCGCTGACGCCTTGCGGCCGGCCCTGGTACATCCACTGGTCGACACCCTTGTCGTCGGTCACGACGATCGGGGCCTCGTCCTTGTACTTGGCGGGCACGTGGCGCAGGAACATGTCCGGCGGCTCGACCACGTGGTCGTCGATGCTCACCAGGATCAGGTCGTCGACAATCATGGGGTCAGCCGACGCACTCGGTGGTGGTCTCAAACAGCCGCGGGACGGGCGCGGGATCCAGCTGCAGCGCGTCGGACATGTGCAGCTGGCCGGAGCTGGCAATCATGTTGTCCAGCACGGCCTGCAGGTCGTCACCCTCGATCTCGTAGATGGCGACGTACGGGCCCTTCCCGTCGACCGGGCGCAGCCGCCGCGCCGAGACGATTCCGTCGATTTTGAGAAGTTCGGGCAGATGCACTTCGTCGTACCAGGTGTTGTACTCCTGCTCGCGATCGGGCGAGCTGGGCTGGCTCTCGACGTACATGATCCCCTTGGCCATCGACGCGCCTCCTCTTTGCGGCTACTCGTAGCGCACCGTGACCGAAGCGGTGTCGGGTACGCCCTGGCAGGTGAGAATGTAGCCCTCGGCCACTTCGTCCTCGTCGAGAGCGTCGTTGACCCGCATGGTCGCGTGGCCCTCTTCGAGCTTGGCCATGCAGGTCCCGCAGTTTCCGGCCTCGCAGTTGAACGGCGGCTCCAGGCCGGCCCGCCGTGCGCTCTCCAACAGGGTCTCGCCGGGGACCTGCGGGACGGATACCTTCTTGCGATCGAGGTGGATCGTCACCGTGCCGGCGCCCGCGCCCTTGTCGGGTGCGGAGTTGGATTCGGGATCTGTCACCCGTGGAGTCTCCTTGATGATCTCGGTGACCGTCACCTCGACCGCCCCCTCCCGTACTTGCATTCTTCAGTATAGAGAATACTATTCTCACAAAGCGATAGGGACTTCTCAACGCGTTCCCGGCGTATCGATGCGTTTGGTTGCACGCTGACGGATTGCGGGAAGGAACGGGACGTGACCGAGCCGGCGGCGCTCGTGTTCGAGGAACGGCGATTCAGCCTGCTCGAACTCGACGCGTTGGCCGACGGGCTGGCCGCGACGCTGACGGCCAGGGGTGTCGCCGCGGGACAACGGGTCGCGGTGATGGCGTCCAACCGGCCGGAGTTCGTGGCCGTCGTGCTGGCGATCTGGCGGCTGGGTGCCACCGCGGTCCTCATCAGCCCCGCGTGGAAGCGCGACGAGGTCGACCACGCGCTCGCGCTGACCGACCCCGCGCACGCGGTCGGGGACCATCCGGTGCTCGCCGGCCTGATGCCCATGCTGCCCCTGGACGAATCCGTTTCTCCCGGGGCGCCGGTGACGCGTTCGCTGCCGCCGCGGGCAGACGCGGTGCTGGTGTTCAGTTCGGGCACCACCGGTCTGCCCAAGGCCGTCCGGCACACCCATGCCGCGCTGGACGAGGCCGTGGGGCACTGGCGTGCCGCGCTGCAGCTGACCCGGCACGACCGCATTCAGATCGCGACGCCGCCCTCGCACATCCTCGGCCTGCTGAACATCCTCACCGCGCTACGCACCGGCGCCCGGATGCGGCTGCATCCGCGATTCGATATCGACCGAATGCTGCAGCACATCGAAAGCGACCGCGTCACAGTGGAAATGGCGGTCGCGCCCATCGCGCTGGCCATCGCGTCGCACCCCGGGCTGGAGTCCTACGATTTGTCATCGCTGCGCTACATCATGTGGGGGGCGACGCCGGTGAGCCCCAACGTCGCCGAAGCGGTGACCAGGCGGACCGGCGTCGGTTGGGTCCCCGCCTACGGGACCACGGAATTGCCCGTGATCGCGTGTAGCCCGCTGCAGGGGTCCCGGCTCGACTCCGTCGGGCGCCCGGTGCCCGGGGTGGACGTGCGGGTGGTCTCGCTGGAGAACGGCCGGCCCGTCGGCCCGGGGGAGGTCGGGGAGATCCAGGCCCGCGCGACGTCGCTCATGGCCGGATACCTGCCGGAGGCGGCGACCGCCGAGGCCATCCGCGACGGCTGGTATCGCACCGGCGACGTGGGCTCGCTGGACCGCGACGGTTGGCTGCGGATCACCGACCGGCTCAAAGAGATGATCAAGGTGCGCGGCTTCCAGGTCGCGCCGGCCGAAATCGAGACGGTGCTGCACGGGCATCCGGCCGTCGACGACTGCGCGGTGTTCGGTGTGCCGGACGGCATCAACGGGGAAGCGATCGTCGCCGCGGTGGCGGTTAAGGTTCCCGTTGACGAGCAGGCGGTCGCGGGCGACCTCACCGCCCTGGTGGACGAGAAGCTGGCGTCCTACAAACATCTGAGCCGCGTGGTGTTCGTCGACGATATACCGCGCTTGCCTTCGGGCAAGGTGCTGCGCCGAGTCCTCAAGGAGACCTATGGATGTACGTCTGACGTCTGAACAGCAGCAGCTCCGAGACGCCGCGGCCAAGCTGGCCGACGACCTCGGGCCGGGGGCCGTTCAGGAGCTCGACGACGAGGGCCGAATCGCGCGCCTGGACAAGCAGATTGAGACGACGGGGTGGCGCTCGCTACGGTCCGACGGCGCCTCGGGCGTCGAAGTCGCCATCGTCGCCGAGGAATTCGGGCGCAGGCTGGTCGACGCACCGTTCCTCGGGCCGGTATTGGCCGACGACCTCGTCCGGCACGTCGGTGCCGACGGCGGGGCGGTCACCGTATCCGTAAACGACCGGGTGGTCGACGCGCGCGGCGCCCGGCGCGCCCTGTCGCTCTTGGGCAACACCGTCGTGGCGGTAGACGTCGACGCCGTCCGTGCCGGCGTCGATCTCACCCGCTCGGAGGCCGACATCGTGGGCGCGCCAACGACTCTCGGCCAGGTGTCGTCCGACGTTGCCGCGCGGTGGTTGGCCCTGGCGTTGGTCACCACGGCGGCGGACCTCGTCGGCATCGCCCGCGGCGCCCTCGCCGTCGCGTGCGACTACGCGAAAATCCGCGAGCAGTACGGCAAGACGATCGGGTCCTATCAGGCCATCGCGCACCTGCTGGCCGAAGGCCTTGCGCTGATCGAGGGTTCGGTGAGTGTGTCACGCCACGCCGCGTGGGCCGTCGACGAACTGGCGCCCGCCGAGGCCGTCCGGGCGGCACAGGTCGCCAAGATCTACTGCGCGCGCGCCACCCGCACCGTCTGCGAGACCGCCGTGCAGGTGCACGGCGGCATCGGCAATACCTGGGAGTGCCTGGCTCATGTCTACCTGCGCCGCGCGCTGACATCGACCGAGCTGTGGCCCGTGACGCTGAAGGAGATCGACCTTGGACTTTCGTGACTCACCCGACGAGGCCGCCTTCCGCGAGCGGCTGCGCTCGTGGCTGTCGGTGCACGCCAAGGAATATTCCGGCTCGGGAGACGAATACTGGGTTCGCATGGCCGACTGGCATCGGGCCCTGTACGACAACGGCTTCTTCGGCCTGTCCTGGCCACGCGACTACGGCGGGCAGGAACTGCCGCCGGTCTACGACGTCATCGTCGACGAAGAACTCGTCCGCGCCGGCGCCCCGCCGCGTCCCAGCGTGGGTTACCTGGTCTTCGGCATCGGTCGGCACGGCAGCGACGAACTGCGCAAACGCTTTCTGCCCGGCATCATCAGCGGCAGCGAGCGGTGGTGTCAGGGCTTCAGCGAACCCGGCGCCGGATCGGACCTGGCCTCGCTGACGACCAGCGCGACCCTCGAGGGCGACAACTACGTCGTGCACGGGCACAAGATCTGGACGAGCTACTCCGATGTCGCCGACCGGTGCCTGCTGTTGGCGCGCACCGATCCCGAGGCGAAACGCCACCGCGGCCTGTCGGCCTTCGTGCTGGACATGAAACAGCCTGGCGTGCAACAGCGTCCGTTGCGGATGATGAACGGAGTGACCAACGAATTCGGGCAGGTGTTCTTCGACGGCGCGACGGTGCCCGCGGACCGGATGGTCGGTGCCCCGGGCGAGGGCTGGGCCGTCGCGATGACCGTCGTCGGGCACGAGCGCGAACCGTCCACGCTGGGCTACGCGGCCCGGTACGGCAAGCTGGTCCGGGATCTCTACCAGCGCGGTGACGGTCGGGTTCCCGAAGAGCTCGCGTGGGCGGCCGTCGAGTCGGAGATGTTGACGCATCACGTCCGGCGGCGGCTGTCCGAGCAGTTGGACGGTGTCTCCCACGGCCCGGAGGGGTCGCTCGACAAGCTCCTGATGACTTGGGTCGAGCAGTCGGTGGGACACGCCGCGCTGGCGGTCACCGGGACCCGCGATCCCGACCTGCTCAGCGCCTACTTGTACAGCCGCGCGCAGAGCGTAATGGGCGGGACATCGCAGATACAGAAAAACATCATCGCCTCACGCATCTTGGGATTGGGAGTCTGAATGTATGACATGCCAGCCGAAATCGACGTCCGCGCGGACGGCCCGCTGCGGATCATCACCCTGAACCGGCCCGACGACCTCAACGCGGTCAACGACAACCTGCACGTTGGGCTCGCGCGACTGTGGCAACGGCTGACCGACGACCCCACGGCCCGCGCGGCGGTCATCACCGGGGCGGGCAAGGCATTTTCGGCCGGCGGCGATTTCGCGTATCTCAAGGAACTGTCGGCCGACGCCGAGCTGCGCGCCAAGACCATCCGCGACGGGCGCGAGATCGTGCTGGGCATGGCGCGCTGCCGAATTCCAGTGGTGGCGGCGGTCAATGGCCCGGCCGTCGGGCTGGGGTGCAGCCTGGTCGCGCTGAGCGACATCGTCTACATCGCCGAGGACGCCTTCCTCGCCGACCCGCACGTGCAGGTGGGGCTGGTCGCCGCGGACGGCGGGCCGCTGACCTGGCCGCTGCACATCAGCCTGTTGCTGGCCAAGGAGTACGCGCTGACGGGCACGCGGATTCGGGCCGAGCGCGCCGTCGAGCTCGGACTGGCCAACCACGTCGTCGCCGACCCGCTCGCCGAGGCGATCGCTTGCGCCAAAAAGATTCTGGAGCTACCCCAGCAGGCGGTCGAGAGCACCAAGCGGGTGCTCAACATCCATCTGGAGCGCGCGGTGCTGGCCAGCCTGGACTATGCACTGTCGGCCGAGCACCAGTCGTTCACCACCGACGACTTCCGGGCGATCGTCACGAAGCTGAACGAGGGCAAGAACTGACGGGCCGCGCCGTGAACGTCAGGTTTGCGAGTCGTTAGCTCGCAGGAACTCCCGCATCACCTGATCGAACCGATCGGGCTCCTCGATGAACGGCATGTGAGCGCTCGACTCGAACAGCTCGAACCGCGCACCCGGTATGCGCCGGTGGATTTCCCACGCGTGCTCGGGCACGCATTCGTCATACCTGCCCGCGAGGACGAGGGTCGGCAGCGTGATCTCGCCCAGGCGGTCGAACACGTCCCAGTGGCGAATGGTCCCGACGATGTGAAAGTCGCTGGGACCGAACATCGTTGTGAAGATTTCGGCGCCCATCCGCCGGAACGCTTCCTCGAGTTCTTCGGGCCAGGGGTGAACGCGGCACAGGTAGGTCTCGTTCCACGTGCGGATGGCGGCCTGGTATTCGGGCGAGTGGGTGGTGCCGGCCGCCTCGTGACGGTCGATCGCGGACTGCGTCGACGGGTCCAGCGCGGACTTCAAGCGCCTCACCATGTTCGAGAACTCGGGTATGGACGCGATGCTGTTCGAGATGGTGAGGCTGGCCGCCGCGGCGGTCACGTCGAGAACGTACTGCTGGGCGAGCATCCCGCCCCACGAATTGCCGAAGATGTGGAAGCCGTTCAGGCCCAAGGCGTTGACCACCGCGTCCATCTCGGCCACCGAGCGTTCCATCGTCCAAAGCCCGGTGTTCGAAGGGCATTCGGAATTCCCGCAACCGAGCTGGTCCCAGAAGATGACCTCACGCTCGTCGGCCAAGCGTTCCAGCGAGCCCAGGTAATGGTGCGGTAGACCCGGCCCGCCGTGGACCACCAGCAGCGGCAGGCGGGCGCCGCCGCCGACCCGCTTGAACGACACGCGTCCGCCCGGAACCGCGATTGTCCCCTCCATCCCCGACGATGCCTCCTGTTCAATTGGCGAGCAGACGCAGAATCGCACAGTTCGGTCCCCCAAACGTGCAATTCTGCGTCTGCTCGCGGAGCCACGCGCCTTGCAACTCATACTCTCGAAATGAGAGAATATGGTTCTCGTATCGCGAATTGGAGAACCTCCGTGCCTGAAGCCGTCATCGTTTCCGCCCTGCGCACCCCCATCGGCACCGCCCGCAAGGGGACGCTGCGCGACACCAGCGCATTCGACCTCGCGCACCACGTGGTCGCCGAGGCGGTGAAGGACCTGGACCCGGCGCAGGTCGACGACGTGATCCTGGGCGAGGGGCTCTACGGCGGCGGTGTGGTCGCGCGCCACGCCGCCATCACGGCGGGCCTGCCGCAGGTGCCCGGACTGGCCAACAACCGGCACTGCGCGGCGGGACAGGCGGCGGTGCAGAGCGCGGCGGCGAGCGTGCGCGCGGGAATGGATCAACTCGTCATCGCCGGCGGTGTCAACTCGGCGTCCACGTCCCCGCGGTCGCGCATGCAGGTCGACGGCGAATGGGTCGACTGGTTCCCGCCGACCCACCCCGACCGCCCCGACGCGCCGAACATGGACATGTCGATCACGGTGGGCTGGAACGCCGCGGTCAAGGCGGGCGTGACGCGCGAGGAGATGGACGCGTGGGCGCTGCGGTCACACCGCAACGCGATCGCCGCGATCGACGAGGGCCGCTTCAAAGAGGAGATCGTCCCGATCGAGACGCCGCACGGGCTGTTCTCGGTCGACGAGCACCCGCGCCGCGACACCAGCATGGAGAAACTCGCGGGGCTGAAGCCGCTGCACCCGGAGATCGAGGGTTTCTCCATCACCGCCGGCAACGCCTGCGGGGCCAACGACGGTGCGGCCGTGCTGACCATCGCGAGCGACGCGCTTGGGCTGCCCGCGCTGGCCACCGTGCGGTCCTGGGCCTCGGTCGGCGTCGACCCCGCGATCACCGGCCTGGCGCCGGTGGAGGCCATACCGAAAGCGCTTGCCCGCGGCGGGCTTTCGATCTCGGACGTGGATCTGTTCGAAATCAACGAGGCCTTCGCGGCGATGTGTGTGGCCACCATCAAGCTGCTCGACCTGGACCCGGACAAGGTGAACGTCAGCGGCAGCGGGTGCTCGCTGGGACACCCCGTGGCGGCAACCGGCGCCAGGATGCTCGTCACGCTGGTGCACGAATTGCGCCGTCGCGGCGGCGGAATAGCGGTGGCGGCCATGTGCGCGGGCGGTGGAATGGGTTCCGCGACGGTCATCGAGGTCGCTGCGCCATAATGCGCAAATGACGATCGCCGACCTGATTGCGCGAGCGCGCAACGGATCTCCGCGCGCGGCGGGTCGGCTACTCAGCCTGGTCGAAGGCGAGACTCGCGACGAGGTGCTGGCGAGCATCGGGGCTGCGGCGGCGCTCGATGTCCGGGTGATCGGCATCACCGGACCGCCGGGCGCGGGCAAGTCGACGACGGTGGGCGCATTGGTCGGCGCCTACCGGGAACGTGGGTGCCGGGTGGCCGTGCTGGCGGTCGACCCGTCGTCGCCGTTCAGTGGCGGTGCGCTGCTGGGCGATCGGATCCGGATGACCGCGCACATCAACGACTCCGACGTCCTGATCCGCTCGGTGGCCGCCCGCGGTCACATCGGGGGACTGGCCGCCGCGGTTCCGGCGGCCATCCGGCTGCTCGGCGCGATCGGCTATGGCGTGATTCTGCTGGAGACCGTCGGGGTGGGGCAGTCGGAGATTGAGATCGCCGCGGTCGCCGATCCGACCGTCGTCGTCCTCAACCCGGGGGCCGGGGATGCCGTGCAGGCCGCCAAGGCGGGGGTGCTGGAGGTCGCCGACATCGTCGCGGTGAACAAGGCCGACCGCGAGGGTGCCGAGCAGACCGTGCGGGACCTGCGTGCCGAAACCAAGGTCCCGATCGTCAGCCTCGTCGCTGCCCGGGGCGAGGGTGTGGCGGAACTGGTGGCCGCCATAGACGATCACCATCGCACCGACAGCCGGGAGCGCCGCCTGGCGCGGGCCCGGGCGCAGATCCTGTCGCTGGCCCAGACCCGGCTGCGGACCCAGCCGGCCTTGGACGCGCTCGCCGAGGCGGTCGTCGACGGGCGCGACGATCCCTATGCGGCCGCCGAAAAGCTGATCCCTGCCACGCCCGAATAGGGATCGGCGGCGCGCTGCGTCGTTTGATGCCTCTTGCTTTGCTTGGCATCACTGTGTTGCATGAACGCATGACACATTCTGCCGATGAACTGGTGACCGAATTCTGCAAACGGTGGGCCACGCCCGACCCCGACGAGATCGCGGGGTATTTCATCGAAGACGCCGTCTACCACAACATCCCGATGGAGCCCGTCCAAGGCCGCGCCGCCATAAGGGAATTCATCGCGGGCTTCGTCGCGGCGTTCGACGGGATCGACTTCAACGTGCACCGGCAGGTCAGCGACGGCGCATTGGTGATGAACGAGCGCACCGACGTAATGCGCCGAAAAGGCGGCGGGGCAATTCCTTTGCCGGTGATGGGCGTCTTCGAGGTGCGCGACGACCGGATCGTCGCGTGGCGCGACTACTTCGATATGGCGACCATCGCCAGCGCTTTCTGATCCCTCTAACGTTGACTCTGCGGCCATGGCGGGCCATACTCACAGTTCTCCTGCGTGAGCGCAGAGTCAACTGCCAAACCATTGCGCGCAAGCCGGTCTAGTCCCTTACGCGCTGAGCGCAGTCTCGACGACAGGGGAGCAGCGAGCGGCTACTTCAGGTCGACCGACTTCCCGGTGGCGGCCGCATGCCCCGCGCGATAGCCGAAAACCATTGCGGGACCGATGGTTCCCCCGGCACCACCGTACGCCCGCCCGGTCGCGCCCGCCATCGCGTTGCCCGCCGCGAACAGGCCGGGTATCGGCTCCCCACTGACGTGCAGGACGCGGCCGTCGGGATCGGTGCGGGGCCCGCCCTTGGTGCCCATCGCCCCGATGGACACCGGCACCGCGTAATAGGGGGCGGTGTCGATCGGGCCGAGGGTCTTGCCGGCCAGCGTGGTGGCGCTGTCGTCGCCCCAGTAGCCGTCGTAGGCGCTGGAACCGCGCCCGAAGTCGGGATCGGCGCCGGCGGCCACGTGACGGTTCCAGTCCGCGATGGTGCGCGTGAGGCCGTCGGCGTCGATGCCGGTCTTGGTGGCCAGCTCGGCCAGGTCGGCCGATTCGCAGAACCAATCGGGGGCGGGCTGCCCGGGTGCGACGCCGAGAAATCCGTAGCGCTGCAGGTGAACCGAGTCGAACACGATCCAGCCGCGGTCGTTGACGTACCCGTCGCGGGGATCGAGGTAGTGGAACGCGCCGGCCATCGAGTTGTAGTCGCACGCCTCGTTGACGAAGCGCCGCCCTGCCGCGTTGACGATGATGCTGCGCGGCCGGGTCCGCTCGAGTCGGACGCTGCGGCTGCGTTGCTTGCCCTCGATGGTGTCGTTCGGAATCCGCACGATCGGCACCCACCAGGCTTCGCCCATGTTGGCCAGGTCCGCGCCGTGCGCCATCGCCATGCGCAGCCCGTCGCCCGTGTTGTACGGCGGGGACACCGATCCGTGCATCGGCCCGCGCAAAAACGCTTGCACCAGAACGGGATCCCATTCGAAGCCACCGGTGCCCAGGATCACCCCGCGGCGCGCGCGCACGCTCAGGCCCCGGCCCCCCAGCGCGACCCGCACCCCGACGATGTCGCCGGCCTCGGCGACGAGGTCTTCGGCGCGCGCGTTGACCTGCGGTGCGACGCCGGCATCCAGCAGGCCCTTGAGCAGGCCCGCGATCAGGGCGGTACCCGCCACGCACAGGTGGCTGGTGTGTTCATCGATCGCGGCATGCAGGCGCGCCCGGGTTTCGGCATCGAATCCGACGTTGGACCAGTCGGCGGGAAACGACGTGATCCGCTTGCCCCACTCGCCCAATTCGGTCAGGTCGAAGGGTGCGGCGCTGAGCGAACGTCCCCCGCCCGGCCGCCCGCCCGGCAGCTCCGGCTGGTAATCGGGGAAGCCCGTCGCGACCTCGAAGCGCAACCCGCTGTGGGCCTCGACGAAGTCGAGCATCGCCGGCCCGGTGCGCACGAACGTCTCGACCAGGGCGTCGTCCATCGAACCCAGCGACTGCGCGTGCAGGTACCGCAGGGCGTCGGCGACCGTCAATTCCCCGTCGGGAGAACGGTTGTGGGCCGGAATCCACGCGATGCCGCCCGACACCGCGGTGGTCCCGCCGACGGTCGCGGCCTTCTCGAAAACCTCCACCGAAGCGCCGTTGGCCGCCGCGGTGAGCGCGGCCGTCAGCGCGGCGGCACCGCTGCCGAGGACGACGACATCGACTTCATGGTCCCAGGGCATGGACTGTATCCCTTCGGCTCGGTGGCTAGTTCAGGAGCTCCGACAACTGCTTCGCGGCGTTGATGACCGCGTCCTTGCCGCGCATCACCACGTCTTCCCGGTGGGAGATGAGGTTGATGCACGTCGGTGGGGACGGCGCCTGGCGGCGGACCGCCACCGCCAGGCCATAGGTGTTGGGTTCGATCTCCCCGTAGGTCACCACCCACCCGCGTTCGCGGGTGCGCGCGACGAGCTCACGCTCCCCGGGGCGCGGCGGCATGCTCGCGAGCAGGGCGATCCCGGCGGCGCCGCGGTCGAGGGGATACCGACTGCCCTCGTGAAACGACAGTTGGTAGGCGACGTGGCTGGGCACGATCACCGCGACCGCCACCTGCTGGTCGCCCTCGGCGACGAGCAACGACACGGTGGTGCCGAGCTCGTCGGCCAGCGCGCGCAGCGTCGGCAGACTGAGCAGCCGCACGTTGCGGTCGAACGACGCACCCAGCACGGCGAGGCCGGCGGCGGGGCGGTAGCGCCCGCCTTCTCCCTTGGCCACCAATCGGAATTGAGCCAGCGTCGACAGCAATCGATAGGCGATGGTGCGATGCACCCCGATTTGGTCGGCGAGCTGTTGCACGGTCATCCCGGTGGGGGAGTCGGCCACCATTTGCAGCGCGGCGAGTCCCCTGGCCAGCGTCTGAGAACCCGTTCCGGAACCGGTCACAGCCTTGACATACCAGGACGACGGCGCGAAGCTCTATATATAACGCACATTAACGTGCGATATTAGCACGCCGGGTGGACTACGAAAACCGGGCTTTTCCCAAGGGGTCTCAAGTGCAGAGAGGAACCGTGGCGGAGTTCGAGAGCATCTGGAGCGACCTGCAGGGCGTCGCGTTTGAGCAGGGCTACCTCGAGGCGGGAGGCGTGCGGACGCGCTACCTGCGCGCCGGCGATCCGGGCAAGCCGGTGTTGGTGCTGCTGCACGGATCCGGCGGCCACGCGGAGGCCTACGTGCGCAACCTGGCCGCGCACGGGGAGCACTTCTGGACGTGGTCGATCGACATGCTCGGCCACGGCTACACCGACAAGCCGGGCCACCCGCTGGAGATCCGCCACTACGTCGAGCACCTGATGGCCGTGCTGCGCACCATCGGCGTCGACCGAGCCTGCCTCAGCGGCGAATCCCTCGGGGGCTGGGTGGCCGCGCGCGCCGCCGTCGACCACCCCGACGTGGTCGACCGACTGGTGCTCAACACCGCCGGTGGCTCCCAGGCCGATCCCGTGGTGATGCAGCGGATCATCACCCTGTCGATGGCGGCCGCCGAGGACCCGACGTGGGAGACGGTGCAGGCTCGGATCAAATGGCTGATGGCCGACAAGTCCAAGGACTACGACGACCTGGTCGCCTGCCGCCAGCGGGTCTACCGCCAGCCGGGCTTCGTCGCGGCCATGCGCGACATTATGGCGTTGCAGGACCCCGAGATTCGCGCACGCAACCTTCTCGGCCCCGACGAGTACGGTTCCATCATCGCCCCGACGCTGGTGCTGTGGACCAGTGACGACCCCACCGCCGACGTGAGCGAGGGCCGGCGGATCGCATCGATGATCCCCGGCGCGCGCTTCGAGCTGATGGTGGGCTGCGGTCACTGGCCCCAGTACGAGGACGCCAAGACCTTCAATCGCCTGCACCTCGATTTCCTGCTGGGCCGGTGATGGACGCAGCGGGTCAGATCCGACCGGAAATCGAGTCCATCGACATCGACATCGACGTCGACGTCGTCGTCGTCGGCGCCGGCCCGGTCGGCCTGACCCTGGCCAATATCCTTGGCCTGCAGGGGGTGCGGACACTGGTCGTCGACGAACGCGACTCGCTGATCGACTACCCGCGCGGGGTGGGCCTGGACGATGAGGCGTTGCGCACCTTCCAGTCCATCGGCCTGGTCGACCGGATCCTGCCGCACACCGTGCCCAATCAGATCTTGCGCTTCGTCGACGCCAAGCGGCGCGTGCTCGCCGAAATGGCCCCTCCCGACGCGCGTTTCGGATGGCCGAAGCGCAATGGCTTCGTGCAGCCACTCGTCGACGCCGAATTGCTCTGCGGTTTGGACAGATTCGACCACGTCGAGGTGCGGTGGAACCATCCGATGGTCTCGTGCGCGCAAGCCGACCACGCGGTCACCGTCGAATGCGGCGCCGATGGTGGCGCCGCCGGCGTGCGGGCGCGGTATGTCGTGGGATGCGACGGCGGTCGCAGCATGACCCGCCGCATGATGGGGGTGTCCTTCGACGGGACGACGTCGTCGACGCGCTGGCTGGTGGTCGACATCGCCAACGATCCGCTGGGCCACCCGAACAGTGAGGTCGGCGCCGACCCGGAACGCCCCTACGCGTCGATCTCCATCGCGCACGGAATCCGCCGGTTCGAGTTCATGATCCACGCCGACGAGACCGACGAGCAGGCCGAGGATCCGGCGTTCCTGGAGCGGATGCTGGCGCGGATGGTCCCGCACCCGGACCGGGTCGACGTGATCCGGCGCCGGGTCTACACGCACCACTCGCGCATCGCCGGCGCGTTCCGTAGCGGGCGGCTGTTGCTGGCCGGCGACGCGGCCCATTTGATGCCGGTGTGGCAGGGGCAGGGCTACAACAGCGGCATCCGGGACGCGGCCAACCTTGGATGGAAGCTCGCCGCGGTGGTGTCCGGACGGGCGGACGACCGCTTGTTGGACACCTATGACGTCGAGCGGCGCAAGCACGCGCGGGCGATGATCGACCTTTCCACCATGGTGGGCCGGGTCATCTCGCCCACCGACCGGCGGATCGCCACCGCGCGCGACCTGCTCGTGCGGTCGGCGTCAATTGTGCCGTCGCTCAAGCGGTACGTGCTGGAGATGCGGTTCAAGCCGATGCCGCGCTACGAGCAGGGCGCCGTCGTGCACTCCGTGGATCCGAAAAAGTCTCGCAATGCCGATTCGCCGGTGGGCACCTTGTTCGTCCAGCCCCGGGTGGACACGCGCACCGAGCGGAACGTGCTGTTGGACGACGTGCTGGGCGATTGGTTCGCCGTGCTGTGCTGGAACAACAATCCGCGCAAGATTCTCGGCGAGGAGGCCTTCGCGAGCTGGAAAGCCGTGGGGGCACGCTTCGTTGCGCTGCGGCCGCTGTCCCAGCTGCACTGGCCGGGCCACGACGATCCCGATGTCGTGGTGGTCGGTGACCGCGACGGCGCCGTCAAGGCCTGGTTCGACACCCATCCGGAGTCGGTGTTGTTCCTGCGGCCCGATCGGTGCGTCGCGGGCGCCTGCATCGCTCAGCTCGCGCCCGAGCTGAGCGCCAGGGTGCTCGACAAACTCACCCTCACGCCGGGAGGGGGTGATCGTCAAAGTGCCACTGGCTCTGTGCTGTATGTCGCACAGCCCGCTGCTGAATCTTCCGGGGCCGTCGCGGGACCTGCTTGACGACATCGAAGGCGCATTCGGGCGGGCACGCGAGTTCGTCGAGGGCTACGACCCGGAACTCGTCGTCACCTTCTCGCCCGACCACTACAACGGCTTCTTCTACCGGGCGATGCCGCCGTTCTGCATCGGCATGCGCGCCAACGGCGTCGGGGACTACGGCACCCACGCGGGCCCGCTCAGCGTTCCGGAAGACCTCGCGGCCGACTGCGCGAAGGCCATCCTCGCCGCCGGCGTCGACATCGCGGTTTCGGCCAGCATGGACGTCGACCACGGCACCGTGCAGCCGCTGGAGAAACTCTTCGGTGACGCCACCGCACGCCCGGTGATCCCCATCTTCGTCAACGCGATCGGAGTGCCCCTGGGCCCGCTGCACCGTTGCCGTGCACTGGGAACCGCCGTGGGTGCCTACCTGGCCACCCTGGACAAACGGGTCCTGGTGGTGGGATCCGGAGGCCTCTCGCACAGCCCGCCGGTCCCCACATTGGCGACTGCGCCCCCGGCCGTGCTGGAACGCATCGTGCACGGGCGGCCGATGACACCGGAACAGCGACAGGCCCGGCAGGAGGCCGTCATCGAGGCCGCCAGGAACTTCGCCGGTGGCGCCAGTGACCTGCAACCGCTCAACCCGGCGTGGGACCATCGATTCCTCGAGATCGTCGACGACGGAAAGCTGGCCGATCTCGACCAGTGGTCGAACTCGTTCGTGGTCTACGAGGGCGGCACCTCGGCGCACGAAATCCGGACGTGGGTGGCGGCTTTCGCGGCGCTGGCAAGCGCGGGGCCGTATCGGACGGAGTTGCGCTACTACAAGCCCGCGGCCGAACTCATCGCGGGGTTTGCCATCCGAACGGCGGTGCCGCGGTGAGCGCCACCCCCTTCGCGGCGGACGGGTTCGACCACATGGTCGACGTGCTCATCGTCGGGTCCGGCGGCGGCGGAATGTCGGCCGCGCTCACCGCGCAGGCGTCCGGTCTGGACGCGTTGGTGGTGGAGAAATCGTCGTATTTCGGCGGCTCCACGGCGCTTTCGGGCGGCGGCATCTGGGTGCCCGGGGCGCCCGCACAACGCAGGGAGGGCTACACCCCTTCACCCGAAGGCGTCGTCGAATACCTGCTGAAGATCACCGAGGGCCTGGTCAGCGAGGCGCGGATACGGCAATACGTCGAGGCCGCGCCGCGGATGCTCGAGTTCCTCGAAAGCTATTCGGAATGGTTCGAATTCGTCTGGAAACCCGGCTACGCCGACTATTACCCGGAATTGCCGGGCGGCTCCGAACTCGGCAGCACGATCAACGTCCCGCCGATCGACCTGCGCAAGCTGGGCGCCGACGAGCAGCACCTGCTCAAGCCCCTGGCGCTCGCCCCGAGGGGAATCTGGCTGGGTCCCAAGGAGCTGCGCACCTTCTACCGGATCCGGCAGTCCTGGGCCGGCAAGGGCATTCTGCTGAAGCTGATCGCGCGGATGGTGCGGGCCAGGGTGTTCGGCGAGCGGATGGCGGCGATCGGACAGTCACTTGCGGCCCGGCTCAGGCTGGCCATGAAAGAGCGCGGCATCCCGCTGTGGCTCGACTCGCCGATGGCCGAGTTGCTCACCGACGCCGACGGGGCGGTCACCGGTGCGGTGGTGGAACGAGACGGCACGCCGCAGCGGATCGGCGCGCGCCGCGCGGTCATCCTCGCGTCCGGGGGCTTCGACCACGACCTGGCCTGGCGTAAAGAGCAGCTGCCGGTTATCGAGCAGGACTGGAGCTTCGGTAATCCGGCCGCGATGGGTGATGGCATCCGAGCTGGTCAAAAGGTCGGCGCCGCAACTGAATTGCTTGACGAGGCGTGGTGGTTCCCGGCAATCCAATGGCCGGACGGCCGCATGCAGTTCATGCTCAACGAACGGATGATGCCGGCGCAATTCATCGTCAACGGCGACGGGAAACGCTTCATCAACGAGGCGGCGCCCTACATGGATTTCGGTCACGCCATGATCGACGGCCAGAAGACCGGGGTCACCCACATTCCCTGCTGGCTCATCACCGACCACCGGTCCTGGAACCGCTACGTCATCGGCGGTCACCTGCCGATACCGAAAATGCCCGGCGCGCCGGTCCCCACCGGGCGAAAGGTACCGCGGGCGTGGCTGGAGTCGGGGGTGGTCAAGTCGGCGATGGACTGGGACGACATGGCGGCCAAGGTCGGCGTCCCGGCCCGGCAGCTGGCCGAAACCGCCCACCGTTTCAACGAACTCGCGCGCAAGGGCCACGACGACGACTTCAACCGCGGCGACAGCGTGTACGACAACTACTACGGCGACCCGACACTGCCCAACCCCAACCTGCACCCCCTGGGCGACCCGCCGTACTACGCGTTCCGCGTCGTGCTGGGCGATCTGGGCACCTCGGGTGGCCTGCGAACCGACGAATATGCCCGGGTGTTGCGGCCCGACGACACCGTGGTGCCCGGACTGTACGCGGTGGGCAACACCGCCGCCCCGGTCATGGGCCGCAGCTACGCCGGCGCCGGGGCGACCATAGGTCCGGCCATGACGTTCGGCTTCGTCGCAGCGAAACACGTTGCGGCCCATACGACCGGCCAGACCCATTAGTTCTCATAGGAGGTAACGATGAAAATTTCGCTGTTCTACGAGTTCGCCCTGCCCCGCCCGTGGGTGCCGGATGACGAACGGATCCTGTTGCAGGACTGCCTGGACGAGGTCGAGGCCGCGGACAAGGCGGGCTTCTCCACCGTCTGGCTCACCGAGCACCACTTCCTCGAGGAATACTGTCATTCCACCGCGCCGGAGATCTTCCTCGCCGCGGCCAGTCAGCGCACCAAGAACATCCGGCTCGGATTCGGGATCATGCACATGCCGCCGGCCGTCAACCACCCGGCCCGTGTCGCCGAACGCATCGCCACCCTCGACCTGCTCTCCAACGGGCGCGTCGAGTTCGGCACCGGCGAATCCTCGTCCGTCGGTGAGCTCGGCGGGTTCAACATCGACCCCGCCGACAAACGTGCGCAATGGGAGGAGGCCCTCGAGGTCGCGATCCGCTGCATGATCGAGGAGCCCTTCTCGGGCTTCGCGGGGGAGCACATCCAGATGCCGGCCCGCAACGTCATTCCCAAGCCGATGCAAAAGCCGCACCCCCCGGTCTGGGTTGCCTGCACGCGGCCGGCCAGCGTGCAGATGGCCGCCCAAAAGGCCATTGGCGCACTCAGCTTCGCCTACACCGGTCCCGGGCCGCTCACCGAACGGGTCAACGGCTACTACAAGGAGTTCGAGGAGAACGGGGTCCCGGTCACGCCGCGGATCAACCCGAACATCCTGGCCATCGGCGGCGATCTGTCGATGATGGTCGCCAAGTCCGACGAGCAGGCGCTCGAGCGCCTCGGGCAGGGCGGTGGATTCTTCTCGTTCGGGATCATGCACTACTACATGACCGGCGTGCACACCCCCGGGCGTACCGGCGTCTGGAAGCGCTACCTCGAAGAGGTCGAGAAGGACCCGACGCTGGCCTACGGCCCCGGGCGTGGCGCGATCGGCTCCCCGGCCACAGTGCGCGAATTCCTGCGTGGCTACGAGGAAAGCGGGGTCGACGAGATCATCCTGCTGCTCAACCCGCGCAGCCACGAGGGCACCATGGAGTCCATCGAGCTGATGGGTAAGGAGGTGCTGCCCGAGTTCCTCGAGCGCGACGAGAAGGCCGTGGCCGACAAGGCCGCGCGGTTGGCGCCGGTCATCGAGAAGGTCGAGGCGCGCCGGCCAAAGTCCACCGCGCCGGAGTTCGACGAGAATTACTCGTTCGGCGGCCTGCCCACCGGCCGGGGCGGTAAGTTCACCGCCAGCGAGATCCCCGAGGCCATGGCGGAGATCAACGAGGGCCGCGTCCAGGCGGCGCAGCGCCTCAAAGAGGAGCAGGCGAAGAAGCACGGCAAGTGATACCGGCGGCCCTCTTGATTTAGGAAGAGCGGTGGGACGAGTCGACGGGATGTGGCGCTACGACGGCCGCCGTGCGGTGGTGACCGGGTGCGCGTCGGGCATCGGCGAACACGTGGCGCGGCAGCTCACCGAACTCGGGGCCGACGTCGTCGGGCTGGATAGGCTCCGGCCGCCGTTGGAGATCAACGAGTTTCACGAGCTCGACCTCGCCGACCCGGTTTCGATCGAACGCGCCGTCGCGTCCGTCGACGGACCCGTCGACGCGCTGTTCAACGTCGCCGGCGTCTCGTCGGGGATCGGCGACCCGCCGCTGGTCGTCACCATCAACTTCCTGGGAACGCGACAGCTCACCGAGGCGCTGATCCCGAAGATGGTCGCCGGATCGTCGATCGCGAGCGTGTCCTCGCTCGCGGCGGCCGGCTACCGCGAACACCTGCGGGACGTCGCGCCGCTGCTGAACACCGCGACGATGCGGGAGGGCATCGACTGGTGTCACGATCATCCCGATGCGGTGGGCACCGGCTACCAGCTCTCCAAGGAAGCGCTCATCCTCTACAGCATGCGCAGCGCTACACCACTGGGCGCGCGCGGAATTCGCATCAATTGCACGGGTCCCGGGGTCACCGAAACACCCATCCTCGACCAGCTGCGGTCGGCCTACGGGCAGGGGTTCCTCGACGACATCCCCAAGCCGCTGGGCCGCGTGTCAGACCCCGCCGAACAGGCGTCGGTCCTGGTGTTTCTGAATAGCCGTGCGGCCAGCTACATCTCGGGTCAGGTGCTGTGGGTCGACGGCGGAAACGTGGGCGCCGCGATCGCCCGGGAACTCGAGGAAGGACGGGCCCCGTGGCCAGCTTGACCGACTTTCGCAAGGCCGCCCGCGACGTCTCCAACTGGGGCCGCTGGGGCGACGACGACGAGCTCGGCACGCTCAACTTCATCACCGCCGACAAGGTCGCCCACGCCGCGACCCTGGTGCGGCACGGCAAGGTCTTCCCCCTCGGTGTGGACTTCGGCGCGTCGGGCCCGCAGGGCGCCTTCGAGTTTCGGCACAACCCCGTGCACGTCATGACCGTGGACGGGGGTGACGTGAACACGCTGGCCAAATACGGCCCCGGGTGGGCGCGAAACCCGGTGGCCAAGCAGCTGAGTGGGTACATGACCGCCGACAACCCGTTCCGGTTCAACGACGACATGATCATCATGCCGCTGCAGGCGGCCAGTCAGTGGGACGCGCTGTCGCACGTCTACTACGACGACCGCCTCTACAACGGCTTCCCCGCGGACTCGGTCACCAGCATGGGCGCCTTCCACTGCGGCATCGACAAGGTCGACGTCAAGGGCATCACGTCGCGTGGCGTGCTGCTCGATCTGGTCCGGCACCGCGGCGCGGAGGTGTTCCTGGAGGCCGGAAATCCGATCACCCCCGAGGAACTCGACGACGTCGTTCGCGCGCAGGGCGTTTCGGTCGGGCGAGGCGACATCGTGTTGATCCGGACCGGTTGGTGGGCAAGGTTTCTGCAGACCGGCAACAAGACGGAAGGCTACTCGGGGCTGGACTGGCGATGCGCCGCGTGGCTGCACGATCACGAGCTCGCCGCGGTCGCGGCCGACAACCTCCAGGTCGAAGACCTGGTATCCGGTGTCGAGGGCATAACCTTCCCCCTGCACCTGCTGTGCCTGCGCGACATGGGGATGATCTTCGGCGAGTACTGGGATCTCACCGCGCTGGCCGACGACTGCGCGGCCGACGGCGTCTACGATTTCCAGCTCATCGCGCCGCCGCTGAGGGTCGTCGGCGCCGTCGGCTCCCCGGTGAACCCGATTGCGATCAAGTGATGGGGGTCCGGCGCAAGACCGTGCTGGTCGACGGCCTGACCACCAGCTATCTGGAGGCCGGCGAAGGCGACCCCGTGGTGCTGCTGCATGGCGGTGAGTTCGGAGGCAGCGCCGAACTCGGCTGGGAACGCAACATCGCCGCCCTCGCCGCCCACCACTGGGTGCTGGCGCCGGACCAACTGGGGTTCGGGCAGTCGGCGAAGGTCATCGACTTCGTCGACGGCCGCGGTATGCGGATTCGGCACGTGGCGCGCTTCTGCGAGGTGCTCGGCGTCGACTCGGCGCACTTCGTCGGCAACTCGATGGGCGCCATCAACCTGCTCACCGACATCACCTCGGATGCCCCGTTGTTGCCGATCCGCTCCTTGGTGGTCATCTGCGGCGGCGGGGAGATCCAGCAGAACCGGCACTTCGATGCGCTGCAGCAGTACGACGCCACCCTGCCGGCGATGCGGCGCATCGTCGAGGCGCTGTTCCACAACCCGGGCTACCCCGCCGACGAGGGCTACGTGCGGCGCCGCTACGAGTCGAGCACAGCGCCCGGCGCGTGGGAAGCCGTGGCGGCGGCGCGGTTTCGCCGCCCCGGCGCGAGGCCGTCCGCGACCCCGTCGAGCGCCCGGGCCTACGAGCGCATCGGCGTGCCGACGCTGGTCGTCGAGGGGGGAGAGGACAAACTCCTTCCCGCCGGCTGGGCCGACTCAATCGCGAAGCAGATCGACGGCGCCCGCTCGGCGGTGGTGGGCGACGCCGGTCACTGCCCGCAGATCGAGCAGTCGGCAACGGTCAACGAGTTGCTCCTCGATTTTTTCGCGACCGCCGACACTCGGCAGACCCAAAGGACTCAGAAAACGTAGTCCAGCCGGGTCTGCATCCCGGCCTCCTGGTGGTAGGTGTTGTGGCAGTGCAACATCCACCGGCCCGGATTGTCGGCGACCAGCACGGCGCGCAACTTCTGCCGGGGCAGCACGATGAGGGTGTCCTTGCGCGCGCCGGGGCCGCCATCGGCCTTGATCACTTGAAAAGTGTGCCCGTGCAGGTGAATCGGGTGATACATCGTCGTGGTGTTGTCGAAGGTGATGGTGGGCCGGTCGCCCTGCCGGACGTGCAGCGGATCGGCCCTGCTGCTGTACGGCTTTCCGTTGATCGTCCAGTTGTATTGCGCCATGTTGCCGCCCAGCACCACCGGCAGGTCGAGGCCGGCCTGTGGCCGGCCCAGGTTGACCGGCGTTGTCGCCGTGAACATTTCCACCGTCCCCACCCGCTGGTTGAGTTGGTCGGGCTGAAAGTCCGGGTCGGGCGGGCTGCCCGTACCGGTCGACAGCAGCGCGCGCGCCAAACCGTTCTTCCCCTCGGCGAGCGCGACCAGTGGGAACACCCCGTCGGCGGCGGTGACGATGACGTCGTAGCGTTCGGCCATGCCGATGAGCAGCGCGTCGACGGGCGTGGGCATCACGGGGTAGCCGTCGGTGTGGGTGACGGTCATCGAATGGCCGGCCAGCGCGACGCGAAACGTCGTGCCGGAGCCGCTGTTGATGAAGCGGATTCTGATGCGCTGGCCCGGCTTGGCGTGGAAGGTGGTGGCGGCCGCCGGAATTCGCCCGTTGACCAGATAGTACGGGTAATCGATGTCACCTGTCTCGCCGCCGAGCAGTTCGCTTTCGCCTGTGCCGTCGCCCGACGTCCCGGGCGCTCCCGACCTCCCGGTCGCCTCAGTCGTCTCGGTCGTCTCGCTCGCCGAGGTCGTCGGGCTTGTTGTCGTCGTCGACGGGGGCGTCGGAGGCGGGCTGGGCTTGTCCGGGCTGGTGAGTGCGTTGTAGAGCTGCTGCGGGCTTTTTCCGAGGCCGTCCGTCCAATCGTCGAGGACGACAATCCATTCGGCGTCGTAGTTGCCCTCGGTCGGATCGTCGACGATGACCGGCAGATACAGACCCATGTCGGCGTCGAGGCCGGTGTGCGGATGGGCCCAATAGGTACCCGAATTGGGTACGGAGAAGCGGTAAGTGAAGTCTTGGCCGGCCGGGATGTTCGGGGTGGCCGGTGCCGCGCCGTCCATGTCGTTGCGCAGCGCGATGCCATGCCAATGCACCGATGTCGGACGGTCGAGCCGGTTCGAGACCGCGACGACGAGCTCGTCCCCGACCTTCGCGCGGATCGGCGGTCCCGGGATGCTGTTGCCGTAGGCGAACGTCCGGACGATTGGCCCGCCCAAATCGAATTGCGCCTGCTGCGCCGTCAGGCTGGCTGTCACGGTGCGCCCGCTGTGCGGCCGCGCGGCCTCGGCCGCCTCGATGGCGGCGGCCAGCTGGGCAGAGACGCCCGATACCTGGGAGGTCGATCGGCCACAGGCCGCCAGCGCCAATCCGCCGGCGATGGCCGCCGCCAGGAAGCCGCGACGGGTGAGCCGCGCCTGGTCGAAGGGGGCCCCGCTGGCGGGTTGAGCAGGCATGCAATGCTCCTCGTGTCCGGTCGGTTCGCCCCCGCGCCTTACACCGTGCAGGTCCGGTGGCCGGACCGCAAGGACCGGCGCGGCCACCGGTTAGGTTATGCACTGCGCGGCGTGCAGGTGGGCCAATCGCCCCAAATCCGTTGGCGGCTATCGGGCGGCGGCGTAGATCGGCTCGGCCGGTGCCGCGCGAACACCGAGCTCGGCCGCGACGGCGTCGACCGCGCGGCGTGCGACCTCGAGGTCCACCCGGCCGTCGTCGGTGAAGTACGGACCGATGTAGCGCTCGTAGTGGCGTTGCGCCTCGTTGCGCGTCAGCCGGTTCAGAAACGACGCGACGTAATCGACGGCGAGTTCGGGGCGTTGGGCAAGCGTGTGCAGGGCGCGCCGGTTGGCCCGAACCACCGCCTGCACCGCGGGGCTGTCGGTGTGAACGCGGGCCGCGTCCACCGCCACTCCGACGGTGGGGATTTGAAAATGATCTCCCACCCAGGCCAGCACGTGAAAGCCCTCCTCCTCGGCGACCTGGTCGGGTGCGAGCGTGCTTCCGACATACGCGGCATCGACCGACCCATCGCGCAGCCTTCGCAGATCCATCTGGTAGTCGCCCGGGGCCCGCGCCACGCACGTTAGGTCGCGGTCGGGGTCAAGGCCGCACCGGCGCAGCACGATCCGGGCAAAGCATCCCGGCGCGGTGTGGGCCGGGTGCACCGCCAGCCGGCGCCCGCGAAGATCCTCCATGGAGTTGACGCCGGGACCGCCGAGGAACCAGAACAACGGGCGGTGGGTGTTCACGCTCAGGACGGTCCATTCGATGCCATCGGTCAACCGCGACAGCAGGGCGCGCCCGAGGCCGATGGTCGCACACGCGCGCAGTCGCTCTGTGCCCCAGCCGATCCCGTCCCGCACGGCGACATGGACACCTTCGTCCTCGAAGTAGCCCTCCTGATCGGCGACGTAGGCGACCAGTTCTTCGTGAATGCCGCGCCCGACGTAGGCCAAATCGATCGTCTCCATAACGGTCGACCCTTCAGTCCATTGCCAGGCCGCCGTTGACCGGCAGGTAGTGCCCGGTGGTGAAACCGGAGTCCTCGCTTGCTAAGAACGCGATCGCGAGGGCCACCTCGTCTGGAGTGACGAGCCGTCCCATCGGTGCTTCCGCCCCCAGCTCGCGCACCCGCTCCGGAGTGAGTTGCCCGGTCACCGCCGTCCCGCCGACGGTGGCCGGTGCGACGAGGTTGGCGGTGATCCCGTGCGGCGCCAGCTCGAGTGCGACGTAGCGAACGAACTGGTCCAGGGCCGCCTTTGCCGTGCCGAGCGCGATCATCCCGTCGCGGGGGCGGCGCGACAGCCCGGTGCTGAGAAAAATCAGCCGGCCGTAGCCGCGGGAAATCATCGCGGGCACAACGGCCTTCGTCAGCATGTACGCCGCGTGCAGCTCGGCGTTCACCTTGCCGCCGAGCTGCTCCCACGTGAGGTCGGCAAACGAGGTCACGGCGAAGGGAATCAGCGCGTTGTGCACCAGCACATCCACCCCGCCCCAGCGCTGTGCGATGTCGTCGGCCATGGCGGCGATTTCCTCGGGCACGGTGACGTCGGCCCGGATCGCGACGGCGTCGCCACCGGCCGAGGTGATCGCGGCAACCACCTCTTCGGCCTCGGGCGCGCTGGCGCGGTAGTTGACCGCCACCCGAAATCCGCGTCCGGCGAGAACCCGTGCCGTCGCCGCCCCGATTCCCCGGCTGGCGCCGGTGATCATCGCAACGGGAGGCACCCGTCGCTCCTAGTGCGCGCCGCTGGGCGTGCGAGAGGCCAGCCAATCGCCGTAGCGGGTCGGGTAGATCGTCGGGTCCTCGCCGTCGGTGGGAACAATCGTGTGCTCGTCGAGCTTGGTGCCGAAGTAGCGGGCCTCGGCGTCGCCGACCACCTGACGTGGGTCGCCGGACGCGGCAAGGGCCGCCCGGATGAACTCGTCCATGCCCCGCTTTTCGGGCCCGGCGATGTTGGTCATGCCGTTGGTCGGATCGCTGATCGTTGCGCCGGCAACGGCCGTGGCGACGTCCTTGGCGGCGATGGGCTGAAACGCCCCGCGCGGCAGGCGGACCGTGTCGCCGTCGGTGGCCGAGTCCGCGATGGCGTTGACGAATTCGAAGAACTGCGTCGCCCGCACGATCGAATACCGGGCGCCCGACTCCTCGATCAACTTCTCCTGGGCAACCTTGGCGCGCATGTAGCCGCTGTCCGGGGCGCGGTCGGCACCGACGATGGAGAGTGCGACGTGGTGCTGCACGCCGGCCTCGCGCTCGGCGGCGAGGAGGTTCTTAGTCGACGTGGTGAAGAAGTGCATGACGGGTTCGTCGTCGAAGGACGGCGAGTTGGACACGTCCACCACCGTGTGCACGCCCGCCACCGCTTCGGCGAGGCCCGCACCGGTGACGCTGTCGACACCCGAGCGCGGTGAGGCCGAGACGGCCTCGTGCCCCAGCTGCGTCAGATTGGCGATGACCTGCGAGCCGATGAGCCCGGTGCCGCCGATGACCAGGATCTTCATTATCGAGCCTCCCGAGTTTGCGATGAACTGGCCACCTCAGCATCGTCCCCGTGCCCGCGGCAACAGCACCCGGGTGGAGATGACGCGGCAAATACCCGCTTAAATCAACTGCTTGACTTAACGCGGCCGCCGCCGATTAACTCGTCGTGTGGTCAACGAACTCGCGGGCAAGGTAGCCATCGTCACGGGCGGCGCGTCCGGTCTGGGCCGGGGCATGGTGGAGAGGTTCGTCGCCGAGGGCGCGCGCGTCGTGATCGCCGACGTCGAGCCTGACCACGGTGAAGCGCTGGCGGCGGGCCTGGGCCCCGATGCCAGCTTCCGGCGTGCCGACGTCTCCGATCCCGAACAGGTCGGCGCGCTGGTGGCCGCGGCCGTCGAGACGTTCGGTGGCCTGGACGTGATGGTCAACAACGCCGGGATTTCGAGCAAGATGCATCGCCGGTTCTTCGACGACGACCTGGCCGATTTTCACCGCGTGATGGAGGTCAACGTGCTGGGCGTGATGGCGGGCACCCGGGAAGCCGGCAGGCACATGGCCGAGCACGGCGGCGGTTCCATCATCAACGTGACCTCGATCGGAGGTATCCAGGCCGGCGCCGGCGTGATGACCTACCGCGCATCGAAGGCCGCCGTCATCCAGTTCACCAAGTGCGCGGCAATCGAACTGGCGCACTACGAAATTCGGGTCAACGCCATCGCGCCGGGCAACATTCCCACGCCGATCGTGTCGAAGTCGGCGGTGAACATGGACCCCGAGCAGATCGTGCGGTTCGAGGCGAAGATTCGCCAGACGATGCGGGAGGACCGCCCGCTGAAGCGCGAAGGCACGCCCGACGACGTCGCCGAGGCGGCGCTGTACTTCGCCACCGACCGGTCGCGCTATGTCACCGGCACCGTGCTGCCGGTGGATGGCGGGACGTCCGCGGGCAAGCCGGTTCGTCGGAGTGCGTCGGGCAAGAGCGACTGACAATCGAAGGCGTCCCATCCGCATGAAGTGCTGTGTCTCAGCCGGCCCAACTCTTTAAATCAAGCGCTTGACTTAATGCAACCCGCGCGGTTGACTGGCGCAATGACCACGACGGCGACCAAGGCAGGCAGGGCCGTTCGCAGCGAGCGGGCCAGCTCCACCCAGGAGGCGATCCTGGTGGCGGCCGAGCGGCTGTATGCCGAGCACGGCATGTTCGCCGTGTCGAACCGGCAGGTCAGCGAGGCCGCCGGGCAGGGCAACAACGCCGCGGTGGGCTACCACTTCGGCACCAAGGCCGACCTGGTGCGCGCCATCGAGCAGAAGCACCGCGGGCCCGTCGAGCGACTCCGCGAACGGATGGTGGCCGAGCTGCTGGATTCCGGAGGGACCGTGGAGATGCGCGACTGGGTGGCCTGCCTGGTGCGTCCGCTCACCGACCATCTCGCGGACCTCGGCAATCCCACCTGGTACGCGCGCTTCGCCGCGCAGGCGATGACCGATCCGGCCTACTACAACATCATCGTCAAGGGTGCGCTCAGCTCGCCGTCGCTGGTCCAGGTCGTCGACGGCATCAACAGCTGCCTGCCCAATCTGCCGCCCGAGGTGTGTTTCGAACGCAACATCATGGCCCGAAATCTGTTGATGCACACCTGCGCCGACCGGGAACGCGCGTTGGCCGCGGGTTCATCGATGCACCAACAGTCCTGGCGGGCCGCGGCTTCCGGTCTCATCGACGCGATCGTGGGCCTGTGGCTGGCGCCCGTGACGCCGGACGAGTAGGGGGCCCGCAGATGAAAGTGACTGTCGACCAAAACATTTGCGCCTCCTCGGGCAACTGCGTGATGAACGCGCCCGAGGTGTTCGACCAGCGGGACGACGACGGGGTGGTCGTCTTGCTCAACCCCAATCCCACGGCCGAGCAGGCCGAGGGCGCGCGCCGCGCGGCGGCGGCATGCCCCGCCCTGGCCATCCACATCGAGGAATGACATGTCGGAAGCGTTGACGAGCACTACCACCACCACAGGGGCCGAGATCCCCGACTACCCGATGGCCCGGCGGTCGGGCTGCCCCTTCGCGCCGCCACCGGACGTGATGGCGCTCGCGGAAACCAGGCCGTTGTCCCGCGTGCGGATCTGGGACGGCAGCACACCGTGGCTCATCACCGGCTACGAGCAGGTGCGGGAGCTGTTTTCCGATTCCCGGGTCAGCGTCGACGACCGGGTGCCGGGGTTCCCGCACTGGAACGCGGGCATGTTGTCGACCGTGCACAAGCGGCCGCGATCGGTCTTCACCTCCGACGGGGAGGAGCACACCCGATTCCGGCGGATGTTGTCGAAGCCCTTCACCTTCAAGCGGGTTGAAGCGTTGCGGCCGACCATCCAGCAGGTCACCGACGACCACATCGACGCGATGCTCGCCGGACCGCGGCCCGCCGATGTCGTCACCGCGCTGGCCCTGCCGGTCCCCTCGCTGGTGATCAGTCAGCTGCTGGGGGTGCCGTACGAAGACGCCGACATGTTCCAGCATCACGCCAACGTGGGGCTTGCGCGCTATGCGACGGGGGAGGACACCGCCAAAGGCGCGATGAGCCTCAACAAGTACCTGGCGCGGCTGGTCGAAGCCAAGATGGAAAACCCGGGAGAGGACGCGGTCTCCGACCTGGCCGAGCGCGTCAGGGCGGGCGAGCTCAGCGTGAAAGAGGCCGCGCAGCTGGGCACCGGGCTCCTGATCGCCGGGCACGAGACCACCTCGAACATGATCGGGCTCGGCGTGCTGGCGCTGCTGGAAAACCCGGACCAGCTTGCGATCATCCGCGACTCCGAAGACCCCAAGATCGTCGCCAACGCGGTCGAGGAGCTGCTGCGCTACCTCAGCATCATCCAGAACGGCCAGCGCCGTGTGGCCCTCGAGGACATCTCCATCGCCGGCGAGGTCATCCGGGCCGGCGAGGGCATCATCATCGACCTGGCCCCGGCGAACTGGGACCGGCACGCCTTTACCGAGCCCGATCGCCTGTACCTGCACCGCTCTGGGGCGGACCGCAACGTCGCATTCGGTTACGGACGGCACCAATGCGTCGGGCAGCAGCTGGCCCGCGCGGAGCTGCAAATCGTGTACCGCACATTGTTCCGCCGTGTCCCGACGCTGGCGTTGGCGATCCCGATCGAGGAGGTGCCGTTCAAGGACGACCGGCTGGCCTACGGCGTCTACGAACTGCCGGTGACCTGGTGACGCAAGCTGATTACTCTCGAAGAAGCCGATCCCGATTGGAGGGTCAATGATGACGACTCAGACAAGCACCGTTTCGCTATATCCGCCGGGAGGCTTTGGCGCACCGAAGGATCGGCGCGGGCATGCCAGCGGCAGCGACGTGGGGCTGCCGGAGGGCACGGTGGTCTTCTCGGCCGACAATCACATCTCGCTGGCCGCGGACATCTTCTACGAACGCTTTCCGGACGAGCTCAAGGAGAAGGCGCCACGGATCTGGTACGAGGATGGCGCGTATCAGGTCGGGCGGAAGGGGCAGTCGTTCCTGCCGGGTGACTTCAGCGCGGTGCTGATGCAGTACGACGATCTGCCCGGCGCGGCAAGCACCAACATCGAGGCCCGAATTCAGGAGCTGCACGAGGACGGCGTGGAAAAGGAACTGGCGTTCCCCAACGCGGTGCTGGCGCTGTTCCACTACCCCGACAAGAAGCTGCGCGAACTCGCATTCCGCATCTACAACGAGTACATCGCGGAGCTCCAGGAACGCTCCGACGGCCACTTCTACGGCGCCGGGCTGATCAACTGGTGGGACCCACAGGGCGCGCGGCGCACGCTGGACGAGCTGAAATCTTTGGGGCTCAAGACATTCCTGATGCCGTTGAACCCGGGCAAGGACGATGAGGGTAACCCGATCGACTACGCGAGCACGTCGATGGACGCGGTCTGGGACGAGATCGAGGCCGCCGGACTGCCCGTCACCCACCACATCGGGGAAACGCCGCCGAAAAGCCCGACCGAGTTCAACAGCGTCGTCGTCGGGATGATGATCAACATCGACGGCTTCCGGGAAACGTTCGCCAAGTACATCTTCGGCGGCATCCTCGACCGGCACCCCGCGCTGCGGCTCGGCTGGTTCGAGGGCGGGATCTCGTGGGTGCCGTGGGCGCTGCAGGACGCCGAGCACCTGGTCGCGTCGTATCAGCACATGTTCAACCGGCCGCTGGAGCACGACGTGCGCTACTACTGGGACACCCACATGAGCGCCTCGTTCATGGTCGATCCCCTGGGGCTGCGGCTGATCGACAAGATCGGGGTGGACAAGGTCATGTGGTCCAGCGACTATCCGCACAACGAGAGCACCTACGGCTACTCGGAGAAGTCGCTGGCGTCCGTCGTCGAGGCGCTCGGGCCGGCGGACGCGGCACGGGTGGTCAGCGGCAACGTGACCAAGTTCCTCGGCCTGTAGTGGCGGGCCGATGACGACGTTCGCGCAGGCGAGCACCAGTTCCGTTGGAGGCCTGGTGATTCCCGAAACCCCCGACCTGGCGCGCATGCGCCGCGAGACCGGGGCGCGGTTGCGCTCGGCGATGGCCGAACGCGGCGTCGACGCGATGATCCTGCTCGGCAACAACGCGGTGGTATACGCCACGGGCACCAGTTGGCCGCTCGGCGATGCCGGGCTGTCCTACGTCGAGCGGCCCGTCGCGGTGGTGCTCGCCGGCGACGATTCGCCGCACCTGTTCCTGCCGTTTCGGGAAGGCGCCTCGCTCGAGTCGGACCTGCCGGCCGATCACCTGCACGGACCCGTCTACCTCGAATTCGACGAGGGCGTGCAGAATTTCGCCCGCGTGCTGGCTGACCTGATCCCGGCCGGGGCGAAGGTGGCGGTCGACGAATGCACCGGTGCCATGTCGCGTGCCCACAAGCTGCTGTTCCCCGGCGGCGTTCCCGCCGATGCCAGCGCCGTCGTCGCGGCCGCCAAGGGGATCAAAACGCCCGACGAGCTGTCCTGCATGCGCACCGCGATCCGGATCACCGACGAGGCGATGGTCGACGTCCACAAGGCGCTCGCTCCCGGCATTCGCCAGATCGACCTGTCGGCAAGCTTTTTGCGGCGGGCGTTCGAGTTGGGCGCCACGGCCAGCATGCTGGAGCCGATCTGGCAGGTGATGCCCCCGAGCAAGGCCGAAGGCGTGTGGACCACCCATGGCGACCTGGCGCTGCCGCTGTTGAGCACCGAACGCGAACTCGCCGAAGGTGACGTGCTGTGGACCGACGTCAGCATCACCTACCGGGGCTACTGTTCGGACTTCGGGCGCACCTGGATCGTCGGCCGGGATCCGTCGCCGCGCCAGCAGGCGCAGTTCGACAAATGGTTCGAGATCATGACCGCCGTGCTGGGCGTCGCCAAGGCCGGTGCGACCGCGGCCGACCTGGGCCGGGCCGCGATCAAGGCCAACGGCGGCACCAAGCCGTGGCTGCCGCACTTCTACCTCGGCCACGGCATCGGCGTCAACGCCGCCGAAATGCCCATGATCGGAACGGATCTCGGCCAGGAGTTCGATGAGAATTTCGTCCTGCAAGCGGGGATGGTGCTGGTTCTCGAGCCGGTGGTATGGGAGGACGGCACCGGCGGGTACCGCAGCGAAGAGGTGTTGGTGATCACCGACGACGGTTGGATCAAATTGACCGATTATCCGTACGACCCCTATGGATCCCAGGGCGCCTATGTCCGTTGAAGTTCGCCCCGACGAGCGCGCGCTGCGCTCGGGGCGCCGCCGGCGGGCACTGGAGCAGATGGCGGCGCACGAGCTCGACGTCCTGGTCCTGGGCCGGCAGGCCAACGTTAGGTACGTCACCGGCGCGCCGCAGTTGTGGGTCGCCGGCACCCGCCCGTTCGGCCCGACGTGCGTGCTCGTGCGGGAGACCGGCGCGATCCATCTGCTCAGCACCTGGGATGAGGGCGTGCCGGAGGACATCCCACACGAGAACCTGTACGGCATCTCGTGGAATCCGGTGAACACCATCTCTGCGCTCCAGCGCATCGACGGCGCGGCCACCGCACGCCGTGTCGGTACCGACGCGCTGTCACCGGCGTTCGCCCAGTTGCTGCCGACGGCATTCCCGAACGCCGCGCTGGTCGACGGGGAGCTCGCCATGCGCGCCGCCCGGCGGATCAAGACGGCCGACGAGGTGGCCTCCCTGCGCGAGGCGATCGCGGTGGCCGAGTCCGGTCTGGCCGCCGCGGTCTCCGAGCTGCGACCGGGGGTGAGCGAACAGCTGCTGGCCGGGGTGCTGCTGGAAGCGATGGCGGCCGGCGGGGTGAGTACCCCGTCGAATCAGGATGTCGCCTGGGTGACGTCGCGTGAACACCCGTGGCGGGTCAGCCCCGGTGGCCGCGGCCGCCGCATCGACGAGGGCGACCTGGTCGCCTTCTCGGCCGGGGTCCTGGCGGGCGGCTACGTCGGCGAGGTCGGGCGGACCTGGCCCGTGGGAAGCACCGGCGGCGCCGCCCTCTACCGGCGCTGGGATGGCTTGTGGGCCAGGCTATTAGCGGCCTGCCAGCCCGGCGCCGCGGCCGACGGGCTGCTGGCCGCCTACGCAGCGGCGGGGGAGCCCGCGCCACCGATGCCGGTCGCCCGTGGCCTGGGCATGGGCTTCGACCCGCCCGTCGTCTCCCAGCACCTGCCCCATAGCGCGTCCGCCGAACGGCTGGAGCCGGGGATGGTCCTGGCGGTGACGGGCTACGTCTGGGAGCGGGGTGTCGGTGCGGTCTTCGGCCGGGAGGCGGTGTTGATCAATGCCGACGGCCCCGAAGTGCTGACCTCGAGCCCGTCATGGCAGGAATGAGTGGCCGATCCCGCCCCGAACGGCCAGCAGAACCCTTGGCCGGCTACACGGTGGTCGACCTGTCCACCGGAATTGCGGGCGCCTACTGCACGAAACTCCTCGCCGACGGCGGCGCCGAGGTCGTCAAAGTCGAACCGCCGGAGGGTGATCCGCTGCGGCGTTGGTCGTCGTCGGGTGCCGCCATTCCCGCCGGCGCCGACGGGGCCCTGTTCGGTTACCTGTCCGGCTCCAAGCACAGCGTGGTCGCCGACCCCGGCGTCGGCGCGGACCTCGAGATGGTCAACCGGTTGCTGGAAGCGGCCGACGCGGTGGTCTGGACCAGGGGCTCGAGAATCGCCGAACGGGAGCGCTTCACCCCCGCGGCGATCCACCGCGCGCACCCGCACCTGACCGTCGCCTCGATCACACCGTTCGGGCTGGACGGTCCCTGGCGGGACCGGGCCGCAACCGAATTCACGCTGCAGGCGTGGTCGGGCGGCATCGTGGGGCTGGGACGCGGATCGCCCGAGCGAGCGCCGGTCTACGTCGGCGGGCGCGTCGGCGAATACATGGCCGGCGCCTACGCGAGCGCCGCAACCATGGCGTCGTGGTTTGGTCGCGGCGACGCGGCGGGCCCGGGGGAGCTCATAGACCTGTCGATGCTGGAAACCCAAATCCTTTGCCTGACTTACTTCCCGGTGACCTACTTCGAGATGCTCGGCCGCCCCTGGCGGGACGCGCGGCGGCTCACGGTGCCCGGGGTGGCGCAGGCGAAGGACGGCCTGGTCGACCTCGGCTGCGGCACCGCGCAGCAGTGGTTCGACCTGTGCGCGATGGTCGGCCACCCGGAGTGGATCGACGAGGAATCGCCACTGACGATCACCGAGCAGGCCAACGTCCACGCCGAGGACATCTACGCCTGGGTCGAGGCCAACCTCGTCGACGAGATCCGGGATCTCGCAACGGCATTCCGCATCCCCAACGCGCCGGTCGCCAACGGCGCCAACATCGACGCCCTGGATCATTTCGCCGAACGCGGGTCGTTCGTGCGCAATCCGCGCGGCGACTTTTCCCAGCCCAACCACCCCTACCGCATGCGGCCCGCGGGGCTGCGTCCGCCGGGACCGGCGCCGCGCCTGGGCGAACACACCGCACTGCACCGCGACGCGCCGACCTCGGCGCGCCCGGCCGCGGTGGTCTCCGAGACGCCGAAGCGTCTGCCGTTCACCGGCCTTCGGGTGTTGGACATCACCACGTTCTGGGCCGGGCCGTCCTGCACGCACTTTCTGGCCATGCTCGGCGCCGAGGTCATCCACGTGGAGTCGGCCCGCCGACCGGACGGCACCCGGCTCATCGCCGGCATCCCGGCCGGCGAAGAACGGTGGTGGGACAAGTCGCCGATCTTCGCGGCGCTGAACACCAACAAGAAGGGCCTGGCGCTGGACCTGCAGAACCCGCGGGGCCGGGAGCTGCTGCTGCGGCTCATCGCGTCGTGTGACGTGATTGTGGAGAACTTCACTCCCCGGGTGCTGGACCAGATCGGCCTGGATTTCGCTGCGGTTCAAGCGGTGCGGCCCGATGCGGTGCTGCTGCGGATGCCCGGGTTCGGCCTTGATGGCCCGTGGCGCGACAACCCCGCGTTCGCGTATGCGATCGAGTCGGCCTCGGGCCTGAGCTGGTTGACCGGCTATCCCGACCGCCCACCCTACGAGCCGTATTCGATCGGTGACCCCAATGCCGGCGTGCATGCGCTCAACGCGTTGTTGCTGGCGCTGGAGCATCGCCGGCGCACCGGTCAGGGGGTGCTGGTCGAGGCGGCGATGGTCGATGCGGCGCTGAGCATCTCGGCCGAGCAGATCATCGAGTACACAGCCTACGGCGCCGTGCTGCGGCGCGCCGGCAACCGGGGCCCGACGGCGGCGCCGCAGAACCTCTACCGCACCGCGGACATCGACGAATTCGGCCGGCTCGACAGCTGGGTGGCGATCGCGGTGGAAACCGACGACCAGTGGGAATGCCTGCGCGACGCGCTGGGATCGCCGTCGTGGGCAACGGATCCCACGCTGTCGACCGAGGCGGGGCGGCGCGCGCAGCAGGACTTGATCGACGAACGGCTGGCCGCGTGGTGTCAGCACCGCAGCGGCGACGACATCGTGGCCACCCTCTGGAGCGCGGGCGTGCCGGTGGGCAAGGTGATGCAGCCCCACCGCCAAACGGAGCTGGATCAGCTCGCTCACCGGAACCTTTTCGAGGAGGTCGACCAGCCGTTGAGTGGCCGGGCAAAGCTCAGCACCGTACCCATGAGGTTTTCCGGCGCCCCGGGGCCGTTCCACCGCAGCCCCGCCCCCACGCTCGGGCAGCACAACCACGAGGTGCTGGCCGGGCTCGGCCTGAGCCCCGCCGAGATCGCGGACCTGGAGGCCGCCGGGATCATCGGCAGCGCCCCCGCGCGGCCGTCGTGATCCTGGCCGCCGAGGATTGACCTGCGCCGAGTTTTTGCCGCGGCCGGTTTCGCGCCATTTTCCATGACTTGTCCGCTATTGCGATAACCCTCGGTATCGAATTGGCGGGAATTACCGGTAAAACGGGCCATTGCGCCGTTCTTTCAAAGTCGCGAATACGTAAAAAACGGTCGCGAGAATACTGACAATTCGGCACGTGTCTCATAAGGTTTTTTTGGCGTCACGATGTGTGAATTGTCGTCCTGCCGCCGAGAGTCCTTGGCGGCAGGGGTGTGTCGCGTGCGAGAGCCGCCGGAAGGGAAATGGTGGCAGTCGGTCCGGGAAATCCAACCGGGAAAGGACGGGCATGATGAGTTTCTTGACGTCATCGCCGGAGATCAATTCGGCGCAGCTGTATTCCGGCGCCGGCCCGGGACCGCTGCTCGCCGCCGCGGCGGCCTGGGACGGTCTGGCCGCTGAGCTGGGTTCGGCGGCGAGTTCGTTCGCGTCGGTGACCTCGGAGTTGGCCGGCCAGGCGTGGCAGGGCCCCGCGTCGGTGGCGATGGCAGCTGCGGCCGCCCCGTACGCGCAGTGGCTGGGTCTCGCGGCGACCCAGGCCAGCGGGGCGGCTACCCAGGTCAAGGCGGTCGTCTCCGCGTATGAGACCGCGCGTGCGGCGGTGGTACATCCACTTGCCGTGGCGGCCAATCGAACTGAGATGGTTTCGTTGGTGGTCTCGAACCTGTTCGGGTTCAACGCCCCGGCGATCGCGGAGAAAGAGGCCGAATACGAGCGGATGTGGGCCACGGATGTGGCGGCCATGGTGGGCTATCACGGCTTGGGCTCGGCGGCGGCCGCGCAACTGACGCCGTGGCAGCAGGCGCTGCAGAACCTGTCGGGCCAGGCGGCAGCCGCGGCTGGTCCCAGGCCGGCGGCCACGGCGATTGAGTATGGGCTGATTGCGGCCCTCATCGCCGGGCGGATAAGCGGCGGTAGTCCGGGGCCCGTGGGCCCGCAGCCCGGGGGCCCGATCACCGCGTTCGCGACCGCCGTATCCACGGGCGTTGCATCGGTCGAGAGGTCGGCCACGGCGGTGGCCGGTGAGATGGCGACGGCCGTTGCGCCCGCAGTTCGCGCGATTGTTGCCACCCCGGTCGGTGCCGCCGCGGCCGGGACGGTCTACGAGGTGGCGACCGCGCTCGGTGCCTCCGCGACGACCGTCGCGCAGAGCGCCTCCGCCGCCGGTGCCGCCCTCGAGCACGCGGTCGTTGGCGCAGGTGCGGCCTTCGGTCAGGCGGTCGAGAGAGCGGTGGCCCAAGGATCCCAAGGGATTGTGGCGCTCACTGACGTGTCCGGTTCGTAAATATCACCGGGATCGTCGCGGCGAGCTAGTGCCGCCACCCCTCGGCGGCCTGGTCGTCGAACGTGGCGTCAATCCGTTCGAACCTTCGCCGGATTGACCGCCGGGCCGCCTCGTGCGGCAGGACGTACAACCGGTTGGCCAGGATCGCGTCGGCCGTGAGCCGGGCGACGTCGTCGGCGCCCACCGTGTCGTCCTGCGCCGGCAGCGGCCCGAGGCTCCCCGTGACGTCGGGTGTGGAGGCCAGGCCGTAATCTGCTCCGCGGATGCGCTCCGAGTTGGAGACCAGTTTCGTCTCCACGACCATCGGGCACAGCACCGATACGCCAACGCCGCTGTCTTTGAGCTCGCGGGCCAGCGTCTCCGCCAGGCCGACAACGCCGTATTTGGCGACGCCGTACGCCCCCAGCCCGGTATTGGGGACCAGCCCGGCGAACGACGCGGTGAACGCGAAGTGGCCGCCCGTGCCCTGCTCGAGCAGCCTTGGCACGAAGGCCTCGACCGCGTGGATCGAACCCCACAGGTCGATGTCGATGACCCAGCGCCAGTCGTCGTGCGTCATTTCCGCGATCGGGCCGGCGACCACGATGCCGGCGTTGCTGAAGACGATGTCGACCTGGCCGAGCAGGCGAAAGGCCTCGTCGGCGAGGTGCATCATCTCCTCGAGATGCCGCACGTCGCACATCACGCCGTGCGCCTCGAAGCCCTCGTCACGCAACCGGGCCACGGCTTGTTCGAGCGTGGGCTGGTCGACGTCGGCGAGCACGAGCCTTGCGCCGCGGCGGGCGAACTCGGTGGCGGTGGCCAGGCCGATGCCGCTCGCCCCGCCGGTCACGACCGCCGCGCGGCCCGCAAATTCGGCAATACCAGTCACCGACCGGATGCTACTTAAGGCAGCTCCC
The DNA here is from genome assembly GCF_002086635.1 of Mycobacterium alsense. Lineage (GTDB taxonomy): Bacteria > Actinomycetota > Actinomycetes > Mycobacteriales > Mycobacteriaceae > Mycobacterium > Mycobacterium alsense. The sequence continues at coordinate 161,791 of NZ_MVHD01000003.1, forward strand.
CGCATCGATCGGGAGGGTCACTCCGGTGACGTAGCGGGACTCGTCGGAGGCGAAGAACAGCACCGCATTGCTGATGTCGATCGGATCGACCCACGGGATCGGCAGCGTGTGGAACATCTGGCAGATCGGGGCCATGTCGTCCGGGCCGGGGTTTTCCAGGTCGGGCCGGAACATCTTGAACGTTCCCTCGTTGTGCAGCATCGGGGTGCTCACGTGGGTGGGATGCACCGAGTTGACGCGAATCATGTGCTGGCCCAACTCAACTCCGAAGGCGCGCATCAGCCCGACGACACCGTGTTTGGCGGCGACGTAGTGACCGGTGTGCGGGTAAGCCTTGAGCCCGCCCACCGAGCTGGTCAGGATGATCGACCCGCCACGCCCGCCCGCCACGATGTGCGGCACCCCCGCCTTCACGGATTTCCACACCCCCGACAGGTTGACGTCGATCATCTCCGTCCAGTCTTCTTCGCTGGTCTTGTCCAGCGTTTCACCCCCGTTGCCGATGCCGGCGTTCGCCACGATGATGTCCAGCCGGCCCAGCTGCTCGACACCGTTGTCCACGGCCGCCTTCAGCGCGGCGAAGTCGCGCACGTCGACCTCGGCCGTGAAGATTCTGCGGTTTTGGCCCTTGACGAGGTCGGCAGTCTCCGCCAGATCCTCGGGCGTCGACGCCGGAATTGCCGTGTCCGCGAGGCCTTCACGGATGGGCTTGCAGATGTCGACGGCGATGATGTCGGCGCCCTCCTGCGCCAACCGCACCGCGTGGCTGCGGCCCTGACCGCGCGCCGCCCCGGTGATGAAAGCGACCTTGCCCTCAACACGTCCAGTCATGGCTACCTCAATTCTCGTAACTGGTTGATAGTCGGCACGCCTCAGCGGAGAACGGCCGGCATTGTCTCCCATCCCCGCACGGTGGACGTCGGGGAGAGCTTGGCCTCGGCGAGGTCGACGTCCCACTCGGGGAAGCGCTTCAGGATCTCTTCGAGGGCGATGCGACCCTCGAGGCGGGCCAGCGCCGACCCGAGGCAGTAGTGGGTGCCGACGCTGAAGGTCAGGTGCTGGTGGGCCTCGCGCCGGGTGTCGAAAACGTCTCCGTCCGGCGGGAATTGGCGGTGATCGCGGTTGGCCGCGCCGATCAGCATGATCATGACGCTGCCCGCGGGTACCGGCTGGCCGTAATACTCGACGTCCCGGGTGACGTACCTGGCGACGTGCGGCGCGGGCGGTTCGAAGCGCAACAGCTCCTCGATGGCCGCCGGTATCAACGACGGATCCGCGACCAACTCACGTCGCTGGTCGGGGTGCTCGGCCAAAACCTTTCCGGCCCAGCCGATCAGCCGGGTGGTGGTCTCGTTTCCGGCACCGGACACGACGCTGATGTAGGTGAGCAGTTCCTCGCGGCGGAGCCGGCGGACCGTCCCGGTCTCGTCCTCGAACTCCGCGTGCAGCAGTTCGGTCATGATGTCGTCGGAGGGGTGTTCGGCACGCCAGTCGATGAATTGACCGAAGAACTCGCCATCCATCATGTGATCGGCGGTGGCATCCATCGGCTTGCCGGCCTCGGTGCGCAGGTTGGCGTTGGCGCGGTCGCGCGCGGCCTCCTGGAACTCCTCGGGAACGCCCAGCAGCATGCCGATGACCCGCATCGGCATCTGCGCCCCGAGATCCGCGACGAAGTCGAACCGGCCCGCGCCGATCAGCGGATCCAAACTGCGCGCACAGAATTCGCGGATCTTCGGTTCGAGGTCGTTGATCTTGCGCGGGGTGAACATCCGCGACAGCAACTTTCGGTGCACGTCGTGGATCGGCGGATCCTCGAACAGCAGCACGCCCGGTGGGATGTCGATGTTCGCCTTGATCAGCTCGAGTATCGCGCCCCGCGCCGAACTGAACGTCTGGTAGTCGACCAGGGCGCGGTTGACGTCGTCGAACCGGCTCAGCGCGTAGAAGTCGTGTTGCTCGTTGTAGTACAGCGGCGACTCTTCGCGCAGCCGCAGAAACATCGGATACGGGTCGGCGTTGAGCCTCACGTCGTACGGATCGAAGTAGATTTCGCTGGCCGCGCTCAATGTCACCGGTAATCAATCGCCTCTCGCCGGAACCGCGCTCGCAACGAGATCGCGGATCGTGCTTGTGAACTTTGTCATCGGCCACCGACGGGTGTCAACGACGAATCCGTTTCGGCTAGTTCTGGTTCTAGATATTAGAGAACAGCATTCTCGCAAGGCAACCGCCGTGCGCTATTTGCTCAGCTCAGGCGGGTGAAGCGGGCCGGGCGGCGGCGGTTCAGCGGACGAATCCGCGTGAGCAGAAGTCCCACACCTCGTCGGCGGTGATCGGGTGAACCGTCGCGTCGTCGGGGCCGCCGCTGGACTGAGCGATGAACATGACCGTCTGCATCGTCATCGCCGCCACCCGCTTCGGATTGATCTCGGTGCGCAGCTTTCCCGAAGCGCCCGCGGCCTCCATCAGCTCGGTGAGCAACGCCAGCAGCGGCGCGTGGGCCACCTTGACCTCGGCCGGATGCGTGACCAGCAATCGCGGGGCAAAGTCGGTGAACAGCGGCCGTTTGGCCGTGGGGTCGGGGCGCGAAGACTCGTAGAGCAACTCGACGGCGACCTTGAGCCGCTCCAGCGGGTCGCTGTGGCTTTCGGTGGCGGCGCGAATCTGGTCGGCCGACCGGCTCAACGCGTCCTCGAACAGCGCGAGCAGCAACTCGTGCTTGCCGTCGAACTGCAGGTAGAAGCTGCGCAACGACTGCCGCGACCGGTCCACGACCTCCTGGACGGTGAAGTCGGTGCTGCCCTTCTCGATGATGATCGCCTGGGCCGCGTCGAGGAAGCGCTGAACGCGCTGTGCCGCCCGCAATTTCGCGGTTTTGATGGATCTCTCGACGGCGCGTTGTTTCCAGGCCGGCTCTTCACTCGGGCTGCTCACGGGCGGCTCGGGCGGTTGCCGCGTGGGGAGAACATGGTTGGACTCTACCGGAGAACGCCGTGCCATCGGTGCGCTCGACCCCCTATGGACGCCGTGTCGGAGATTGTAACTTTCGCACGACGAGAATACTATTCTCTTACACGTGTGTATGGAAGCGTAATTCTGCAAGAGCAGAATCCGTCGTCCCGGAGAATCCGGAAACACCCTGCAGGGAGAGCTGTGCAGCTGACCTTTGACGCCGACGTCGAGGCGTTCCGAGCCGAGCTGGTGGCGTTTCTGGACGCGCACCTGCCCTCCGACGCCGAGGCGATCGAGCGACCGCGGTCGAGTTCGCACGTCCCCGAGTGGGCGCGGCGCTGGCAGCGGCTGCTGTTCGACAGCGGATGGCTGCTGCCGGGCCACCCGCCGGAATTCGGTGGCCGCAACGCCACGCTGTTGCAGCAGTACGTGTACTTGGAGGAATTGGGGCGGCGGCGCATCTACCGAAGCTTCAATCCGCAGGGCGTGGGGATCATCGCGGCGTCGTTGTTGGCGTACGGCACCCGCGAGCAGAAGCGGCGCTGGGCGGTGCCGATTCTGCGGGCCGACATCACCGCGTCGCTCGGGATGAGCGAGCCCGGCGCCGGCTCGGACCTGGCGTCACTGAAGACGCGGGCGGTGCGAGACGGCGACCACTTCGTGGTCAACGGGCAAAAGGTGTGGACGTCGGGCGCCCACGACGCGGATGTGCTGCTGGCGTTCGTGCGCACCGACCCCGGCAAGCCGAAGCACCAGGGCATCAGCGCGCTGATGATCCCGACGGACACCCCCGGCGTGGTGTGCCGTCCGTTCGCGTCGATGTGCGACGGCGACGACTTCGACTTCAACGAGGTGTTCTTCACCGACGCGCGGGTGCCGGCCGAGAACCTGGTCGGCGAGCTCAACGAGGGATGGCGGGTGGCGACCGGCTCCCTCGGCCACGAGCGGGTCATGCTGTGGATAGGGTACGTCGACTTGTTGCACGAGTTGACCATCGCTTTCAGCCCATCGGGACCGGTCGAGCTGGATCGCTACGCGACGCTGGTGATGGATTCCTACGCGCTGCGGCTGCTGGGGTCGGCTGCCCTGGCGCGCGCCGCCCGCGGGGAAGAGGACGTGCCCGCCCAGTCGGTGCTCAAGCTGCTGGGTTCGGAGGCCCTGCAACGCGCCTCGGAGGACGCGCTGAACGCGGCCGGCGTCGAGGGTCTCGCGTACCACGCGGTGACCGCGCCGTTCGCGGCGCTGGACCTGGACAGCCACTACCGCGGCTGGTTCGATCGGTACGCGCGCAGCTTCGCGGCGACCATCGCCGGCGGTACCTCCGAAATCCAGCGCAACATCATCGCCGAACGCGTGCTCGGCCTGCCGCGCAACTAGCGGGCGTCGGACCAGGCGTAGTAGCCGATCGCGACGAGTCCCACCGCGATCGACGCCGCCCCTAATACCATGCCCGCCAGCGCGGTTCGCGGATTGTTCGCTTCGCCGCGCTGTACCCGCCGACGCGCGACATCGCCGGTGATCACCGCCGCTATGCCGAACGGCACCCCGATCAGCAGCCAGCAGGTGAGGAGCGCGACCATGCCCACGAGCAGCGAGGCGACACCGACCTCGTTTCGGGGCGTGTGAGGGTGACTCATCGGGTCCCGTCCTTGTGGTGCCCACCCGAGTCTACTAGCAGGCGCCGGGGCCCGAACGCGCGGCGACGCATTACAGCTGAGCAATCCTCGGTGCAAATCCCTTGGCGCGCAGCGTGACTCCGGCTTCATGGGTCAGTTCCCGCGCACTGCCCAGCAAGCCGTCCAGGATCAGTGACCGCTTGACGTGATGATGCAGCGGGTGCTCGGCGGTGAACCCGATGCCGCCGAGCACCTGCTGGCAGTGTCGCGCGGCGGTGAGCGCCGCCTGGCCGGCCGCGGCCTTGGCCAGCAGGGCGGCCAGCCCGTCGCCGGGTTGCGCGGTGGCGGTGTTCAGGGTCGACTCGGCGCCCTCGATCGCAACCAGCGTCTCGGCCAGCCGGTGGCGGATCGCCTGAAACGAACTGATGTGGCGACCGAATTGAACGCGGTCCAGGGCGTGCCGGCGCGCCAGCGCCAGCATCGCACGGCCGGTCCCGACCAGCCACCAGCCCGCCGCCCGCCGGCCGGCGTGCAGTGCCTCCGGCGGCAGCGGATTGCCTTGTGGCACCCGGTGTATCGGCAGCGCCTCGTCGATCGCCGACTCACAGGCGTCGCCGCGCTCCCACACCACCCAGGAACCGCCCGCGAAGGGCAGCGGCGGGGCGCCGCCCGGCGCGTCTCCGCTCGCGCGTAGCACCACATCGTTGAGCACCCCGGCGTGCGCTCCCGTTTCGCCGAGCAGCCGGAACACCAAAGGGATTGCGGTATCGGGTATTTCATCGAGCATGTCGCGCCAGCCGAGATCGGTCAGCGCGGCGTCGAGCTTGCCGCCGGAGGCCGGCAAAGACTCCGTCATCGTCGTGCGTATCGAGTCGGCGAGCAGCTGCAGCTCGGGGTCCATCGCTCACTCCTTCCCGAGGTCGAGAAGCCGGCGGGCGATGATGTTGCGCTGGATCTCGGCGGTGCCGCCATAGATGGTCGCCGCGCGCGAGTACAGATATTCCGGGCGCCACGATGTGTCGTCGAGTTCCAGCGTCCCGGGCAGCAGGTCGCGGACGGTGTCGTAGAGCCGCTGCTCGGCGGTCGCCAGCAGGACCTTGTCGATGGAGGTGTCGGGTCCCAGCCGGGCGCCGTCGCGCAGCCGGTGCTGGGTGTCGCGGGATCGGCAGCGCAGCGTGTGCAGCGCTAGATACGCCGCGCCGAGGTCCGATTCGCTGGCTCCGCCGACTTTGCCGGCCTCGGCGATGAGTTGATCGAACCGTGCGTAGAGGTAGGCGATCCGCTGCCAGAAGCAGGTCGAGCGCTCATAGGGCAACAGGTCCATCGCGAGGCGCCAGCCGTCGCCCGGTCTGCCCAGCATCCGGCCGGCCGGGATGACCACATCGTCGTAGTAGACCTCGCAGAACTCGTCAACACCGTGCATCGTGCGCAACGGCCGGATGGTGATGCCCGGCGTGTCCAGGTCGACGAAGAAGGCGGTGATCCCCTCATGGCCCGGCGCGGTGCGGGTGAGCAGCACGCAGCGTGTGGAGAATTGCGCGAAGCTGGTCCAGACCTTCTGCCCGTTGACGATCCAGTTGTCCCCGTCCTGGACCGCCCGGGTGGTCAGCGAGGCCAGGTCGCTACCCGACCCCGGTTCCGAAAAGCCCTGGCACCACTGTTCGGCCCCGCTGAGCAGCCGGGGCACCATCTCCGCGGCGAGTTCCGGTGGGGCGTAGTCGATCATCGTCGGCGCGAGCACCTCGAGCATCGAATAGGGCCCGGGCTCGGCGAGCCGACGACCGACGACCTCTTCGCCGACGATCGCGCGAAGCACCGCGGGCCCGCCCAGCCCGCCGACCTCGACGGGCCAGCCGTAGCGCATCCAGTCGGCGTCGTAGAGCGCGCGGCTGACGCGGGCGAACTGCCGCATGTGGCCCTGCAGCGAGTGATCGGGTCCCGGGGTCAGGTCGTGTCGATCGAGCCAGGCGCGCAGGCCCGTCCGGAACTCCTCGACATTCACGGCTCGGCTTTTCAGGGCTGCGGGCGACCCACGGCGTGCGGGCGCCCGGAATCGTGTGCGCCGCTGCGGCGGATGAACGTCATGGCGCGGGTCTTCAGCCGCCACCCATCGGCGGTGCGGCTGTAGGTGTCGCGGTAGTAGCCGATCCGCATGTCGTGGGTGGCGTGCTCGATGAAGCACAGCGGTTGGGTTCCACTGGCCGCGTCGCCGTCGATGTCCACGAGTGCAGTTCCGGTGAGAAACAAGCCCTTTGGCGCCGCGGCCACCAGCTCGGGGAAGCGGTCCAACCGGTACGTGTCGCCGAACGCGCTGTAGGTTCCGTCGGGCGTGAAGACGCCGATCAAGCCGTCGATGTCGCCCTGGGTGATGGTCACCGCATAGCGGGCGAGCAGCTGCTGGATTTCGACGAGGTCGTCGGTCCTGCTGGGGCGGCTCTTAGACTGATCGGGCGTCGACATAGACCTTGCCGCCTTTCATCACAAAGCTGACGTTCTGGGTAACGGTGATGTCTTCCAACGGGTTTCCCGGCACCGCGATGATATCGGCGAGCTGACCCTGCGCGAGCCGGCCCCGGTCGTTGGCGTTGATCAGCTCGGCGGCGGTCACCGTCGCCGCGCGCAGCACCGCCAGCGGCGGCAGGCCCCATTCGACGAGGGTCACCAGCTCGTCGGCGTTGCGGCCGTGGGGGATCGCGGGCGCGTCGGTGCCGACGGCGATCTTCACGCCGGCCTCGTAGGCGGCCAGTATCGACGTGCGCGACTTCGGGAACATCTCGGCGGCCTTGGCCTGCAGTTCGGGTGGCGCGTGCGAGACGTCCATCCCCTCCGCCAGGCGCCGGGTGGACACCAGGAAGGTGCGGTGCTCGACCATGCTGGCGATCGCCTCGTCGTCGACGAGGAATCCGTGTTCGATGCAGTCGATACCGGCCGCGACGGCGTGCTTGACCGCATCGGCGCCGTGCGTGTGCGCGGCCACCCGCAGCCCCCGGCGGTGCGCCTCGTCGACGATCGCGCGCAGTTCCTCATCCGAATAGTGCTGCGTGCCCGGGGGGCCCGTCAGGGACATCACCCCGCCCGAGCAGCAGACCTTGATCAGCTGGGCGCCGTGCTTGATCTGGTAACGCACCGCCCTGCGGATCTCGTCGACGCCGTTGGCGATGCCCTCCTCGACCGTCAGGTCCAAGACGTGCGGGGCGAACGCGGCGAACATCGTCGGGTCCAGGTGCCCCCCGGTGGGGGTGATGGCGTGCCCGGCGGGCACGATCCGGGGCCCGTCGATCCAGCCCGCGTCTATGGCCTTGCCCAGCGCCACATCCAGCAGGTAGCCGCCGGTCTTGACGAACAGGCCGAGATTGCGCACCGTGGTGAACCCCGCGCGCAGCGTGCGGCGGGCGTTGCCGACCGCCCGCAGCATCCGCGTCGGCGGGTCGTCCTGAACCTGGGACAGCCCGGGCTTCTCCCCCCGCCCGCCCATCAGGAGGTTGACCTCCATGTCCATCAGGCCCGGCAGCAGGATCTGATCGCCCAGATCGATGATTCGATCCTCGCGACTTTCCGGGGCCTCTGGGGTCGAGCCCCCGACACCGACGATCCGGTCGCCGTCGACCCGCAGGACCCCGGGCCGCACAATCTCGCCGGCGTCGACGTCGAGCAGCCCGGCGGCCTTGAGCGTCAACGGTGCGGAGTCGGTTGCGCGAGGGGCGCCGGGCACCGCTAGATCACCGGCTCCCGGATCAGCTCCACCCACGCCGCGCCGCTGTCGGGCACGCGCGGCTGCTTCCAGGCCTCGATCGGGAACGACACCATGACCAGCGACTGCATCATGTGCATGAGAGTCTTTGCGTCCTCGGGCAAATCGTCCAGAGGAAACTTATTGCAGTATTCGATGGCGTCATCGAGCCGGGGGAACGCGGCGTCGTAGAACGCCTGCATTTCGGGCATCGAGGAAGCCAACCGCTTGGCATAGCGCTCGGGCTCGGTGGCCAGATCCCACTCGAGAAATGGCTCCAACTCGGCGAATTCAGACGGCAGCGCCATTGTTTTGATACTCCCTCACGTAGTCCGCGGTCGTCTTGTGCAGATGACGGATCAGCACTTCCTGGTCGCACAGCAGAAATTCCTTGACGGCCCGGGTCCCGATCATGGTCTGCGTCGCTTCCAGCGTGTTGGCGTCTTGCAGCGCGTACTCCTTGAACGTCACCGCGGCCAGCTCCTGGGCCAGGCGTTCCCGCGCGTTGCGCGGGGGAACGAAATACAGCGTGCACTCGAAGATGTGCCTGTCGACCGCGGTCGGCCAGTAGTGGTAGGTGAGGAACCAGCCCGGCTCCCAGATCAGCAGCATGAAGTTCGGGTAGAAGAGCCATGAGTCGATGCCCCACTGCGGCACTTTCTTGACGTTGACACCCGGCGGCAGCTCCAGCTTCTCGATGATCTCCGGCTTGTCCCACGGACCGAACAAGCCGCTGCGCAGCACCCGGTCCAGCGGCTTGACCATGGACAGGTCCGCCGGCGGCGCCTGGCCACCCCAGGTCGACTGCAGATTGTGCGGGCCGGCCAACTCGTAGTGCAACGCCTCGTAGCCGTACTTCTGGATCTTGGCGGCCTCCTCCTTGGTGTACTGCCCCTGATGCAGGATCGGCGCGTGGTAGAACTCGGCGAACGCGTCGATGAACAGCTTCCAGTTGCTACCGACCTCGGCCCGGTAGGAGTAGGTCTCGGTCATCTCGCCGAAGGGGTAGCCCTCGATGCTCTTGGCCAGCGGGCCGAGATAGTCGACGAGCGGTGCCGCGTTGTTGTCGAAGTTGATGAAGATGAAGCCTTCCCACACCTCGCAGCGCACCGGCGCCAAGCCGTAGTTGCTCTTGTCGACGTCGAAGAACTCGCCCTCCTGCTGGATGAAGGTCAGTTCGCCGTCGAGGCTGTAGCGCCAGGCGTGATATTTGCAGGTGAACTGCCGGCAGGTTCCCGAGGTTTCCTCGTTGGGAAAGTCGTTCCATACCAGCTTGTTGCCGCGGTGGCGGCACACGTTGTGGTACGCCTTGACGGTCCCGTCCTTGGTCTTGACGATGATCACCGACGTGCCCTTGCCGGCCGACGGCAGCTCCCTGGTGAAGTAGCTGCCGGTGCGCGGGAGGCGCTCCACGCGGCCGACGTTGAGCCAGGTCTTCTTGAAGACCGCATCGCGTTCGGCCTCGAAGAATGCCGGGTCGATCGAGTCGGTGTAATCGACTGGCGCGGTGCCCAGTTCGGGATAGTTCTCTGTCCAGCTACCGGCGGTCGGCTTGGGGAAGTGGGGCACGGTCCTAACCTTTCTCGTGCTCGAGCTGTACGCCAAAAGTGTTGAAGGCCATGGCCAGCAGGGTGTAGCAGCCGACCGTGAAGACGAAGTCCATTCGCTGCCGGTCGTCCAGCCGCCGCCCGAGCGCCGCCCAGGTCTCGTCGGACAACCGCGATTTTTCGTCGAGTTCGTCGACTCCGGCGAGCACCGCCTGTTCGAACTCGTCGAAGTGGCCGGCGCCCGCGCCGGCACCACTCCGCACCGCGGCGATCTCGTCGTCGCTGATCCCCTCCCTCTTGGCCAGCGCCACGTGGTGAGCCCACTCGTAGGCGCAGTCGCGGAGATGCGCGACGCGCAGGATGGCCAGCTCACGGATGCGCGCCGGCAACGTGGACGAGGTCAACAGGTGAACGTTGAACCGAAGGAACGCCTTGGCCAGCGCCGGGTGGTGGGCGAGGGTGCTCAGCGCGTTGTTGGTCTCCGCGCCGCGCATTGCCGAGAGTGCCTGCCGGGTGGACTCGTCCCACTGATCAGCCGGCAGCGGCGGCAACCGCATCCGCAATCTCCTCTCGGCGTACTTTCGACCAGCTCTCGGTCAAGGAGAATCATATTCTCATTTCCAACCAATAGAGTTGCACGATTCGGTCGGCTGGTCAATGGCGGCGCCGGTGACGAGCCGCACGACGGAGCCGCGCGGGCGCAGGGTTTGCGCGGCGGCGCGGGGGCGGCTGCCAGGCGCGCGCCCCCGCTTGTAGGCCCGTCGGACCAGCGGCGCCCGATCGCATTGGTCGCCGCTGGTCAGGCCGCGGCGGTACGCCGCCGGCACCGCTGGATGTTGATTCTCGCTGCGCGAGAAGATAGTTTTCACATTAGTGATCTTGGCGCGGGGCGGCGGTTCGCCGGTGCTGTGCGGGAGCGGCGCGCCCGAATGGCTGGGATGGATCCGAGGAGAGGATTGGCCATGAACAAAGAAGACATGATCCTGATCAGCGTGGACGACCACACCGTCGAGCCGCCGAACATGTTCAAGAACCACCTGCCGTCGAAATACCTCGACGATGCGCCGCGCCTGGTGCACAACCCGGACGGCTCGGACATGTGGAAGTTCCGCGACACCGTGATCCCCAACGTGGCGCTCAACGCGGTCGCCGGCCGGCCCAAGGAGGAGTACGGCATCGAGCCGACCGGGCTCGACGAGATCCGGCCCGGTTGCTACAACGTCGACGAGCGCGTCAAGGACATGAACGCCGGCGGCATCCTGGCCTCGATCTGCTTCCCGTCGTTCCCCGGCTTCGCCGGCCGCCTGTTCGCCACCGAAGACAACGACTTCTCGATCGCGTTGGTGCAGGCCTACAACGACTGGCACATCGACGAGTGGTGTGGTGCCTACCCCGCGCGGTTCATTCCCATGGCGATCCCGGTGATCTGGGATGCCGAGGCGTGCGCCGCCGAGGTGCGCCGGGTGTCCAAGAAAGGCGTGCACGCGCTGACCTTCACCGAGAACCCGGCCGCGATGGGGTACCCGAGCTTCCACGACGAGTACTGGAACCCGCTGTGGAAAGCCTTGGTGGACACCGACACCGTCATGAACGTCCACATCGGTTCCTCGGGCCGGCTGGCCATCACCGCGCCCGACGCGCCGATGGATGTGATGATCACGCTGCAGCCGATGAACATCGTGCAGGCCGCCGCCGACCTGTTGTGGTCGCGGCCGATCAAGGAGTACCCGGACCTCAAGATCGCGCTCTCCGAGGGCGGAACGGGCTGGATCCCCTACTTTTTGGAGCGCGCGGACCGCACCTACGAGATGCACTCCGCCTGGACGCACCAGGACTTCAAGGGCAAGCTGCCCAGCGAGGTTTTCCGCGACCACTTCCTGACCTGCTTCATCAGCGACAAGGTCGGCGTGGCGCTGCGCAACGAGATCGGCATCGACAACATCTGCTGGGAAGCCGACTACCCGCACAGCGACTCCATGTGGCCCGGTGCGCCCGAGGAACTTTGGGACGTCCTGTCGCGGAACAACGTGCCGGACGACGAGATCAAGAAGATGACCTACGAGAACGCCATGCGGTGGTACTCGTTCGACCCCTTCACCCACATTTCGCGCGAACAGGCAACCGTCGGTGCGCTGCGCAAGGCCGCCGAGGGGCACGACGTGTCCATACAGGCGAAGGGCCACGAAAAGGACAGCCGAGGCGGCTCCTTCGCGGAGTTCGCGGCCAACGCGAAGGCGCTCACGGGCAACACGGACTGACCCGGCGAGCAGACGCAAAAGCACCTAATTCGTCGGCGTGCCGGGTGCTTTCGTGTCCCTTCGCGCGCTGAGAAGAAAGGTGCCCGCTGTGGGTGGAATGAATTTCGAGCTGACCGAAGACCAGGAGCTGATCCGCCGGTCGGTCGCCGAGTTGGCCCGCAAGTTCGACGACCAGTACTGGATGGAAAAAGACCAGGCGCACGAGTTTCCGACCGAGTTCTACCAGGCCATCGCGGACGGCGGCTGGCTGGGCATGACGATCCCGACCGAGTACGGCGGCCACGGCCTCGGGATCACCGAGGCCACCATCCTGCTCGAGGAGGTCGCCAAGTCCGGCGGCGCGATGAACGCGGCCAGCTCGATCCACCTGTCGATCTTCGGCATGCAACCGGTCGTGGTGCACGGTTCCGACGAGCTCAAGGCGCGCACCCTGCCGCAGGTCGCGACCGGGGAGGTCCATGTCTGCTTCGGGGTGACCGAGCCCGGCGCGGGCCTCGACACGTCGCGCATCACCACGTTCGCCAAACGCGACGGCGACCGCTACATCGTCAACGGCCGCAAGGTGTGGATCTCCAAGGCCATGGAGTCCGACAAGATCCTGTTGCTGACGCGCACGCAGAGCTACGAGGAAGTCACCAAGAAGACCGACGGGATGACGCTGTTCATCACCGACCTCGATCGCAGCCGCGTCGACATCCGCCCGATCCGCAAGATGGGCCGCAACGCCGTCAGCTCCAACGAGCTGTTCATCGACAACCTCGAGGTGCCCGTCGAGGACCGAATCGGCGAGGAAGGCAAGGGGTTTCAGTACATCCTGGACGGTCTGAACCCCGAGCGGATGCTGATCGCGGCCGAGGCACTCGGCATCGGGCGGGTGGCGCTCGACAAGGCGGTCAAGTACGGCAATGAGCGCGAGGTCTTCGGCCGGCCGATCGGCATGAACCAGGGTCTGCAGTTCCCGCTGGCCGACTCGTTGGCCCGCCTCGACGCCGCAGAGCTGATGCTGCGCAAGGCCACGTGGCTGTACGACAACGGCAAACCCTGTGGGCGCGAAGCGAATACCGCCAAATACCTGTGCGCCGACGCCGGCTTCACCGCCGCGGACCGGGCGTTGCAGACCCACGGCGGCATGGGCTACGCGGAGGAGTACCACATCACGCGCTACTTCCGCGAGGCCCGGCTGATGAAGATCGCCCCGGTCAGCCAGGAGATGATCCTGAATTTCCTGGGATCCAACGTCCTGAAACTGCCGAGGAGCTATTGATGACCAATCCGCTGTTCGACCTGACGGGCCGGTCGGCGTTGGTGACCGGGGCCGGGAGCGGGATCGGGGAGGCGGTCGCGCGCGCGCTGGCCGCCGCGGGCGCCGCGGTACTCGTCACCGACATCGACGGTGACGCGGCTTCGGCCGTCGCACAGGCCATTTGCGACACCGGCGCCAAGGCCGACGGTGTCGCCCTCGACGTCCGCGACCGCCACGCGGCCGACGCCGCGGCCGGGCGCGCCGCGGGTCTGACCGAAGGGACGCTGCACATCCTGGTCAACAACGCCGGGGTGACCGCGCCGGCGATGTTCGCCGACCTCACCGACGAGAGCTTTCAGCGGGTGCTCGACACCCACCTCATGGGCGCATTCCACTGCACCCAGGCCGCGCTCGGCTTCCTGCCCCACGACGGCACCGGCCGCATCATCAACGTCGTGTCGTCCGCCGGGATCACCGGGACCCTGGGTCAGGTGAACTATTCCGCCGCCAAGGCCAGCATCATCGGGTTCACCAAGTCGTTGGCGCGCGAGATGGCGCGCAACAACATCCTGGTCAACGCGCTGGCGCCGCTGGCGGCCACGCGCATGACCGAGACCATACGCACCAACGAAAAGTTCGCCGCCAACATGATGGCCCGAATCCCGTTGAAGCGCTGGGCCGAACCCGACGAGGTGGCGGGGGCGTTCGTCTTCCTGGCCTCCGATGCCGCGTCGTACATCACCGGGCAGGTGCTGCCGGTCGACGGCGGCATGGTGATGTGAGCGCGACCGACGGGCAGGTCCTGCTGTCCGCCGACCGCAACCATGTTCGGACGCTGACCCTCAACCGCCCCGGCCGCAAGAACGCGATCAACCCGGCGCTGTGGATCGCGCTGCGCGACGCGCTCGGCGACGCCGGGCGCGACCGGGCCGTGCGTGCGCTGGTGATCACCGGCGCCGGCGGGAGCTTCTGCTCCGGCGCCGACATATCGGTGCCCGACGATTCCCATCCGAAACACAAGCTACAGCGGCTGACCGACGTGGCGCTGGCGCTGCACGAACTCGCCGTCCCGACGGTCGCCAAGGTGACCGGGGTCGCCGTCGGCGCCGGATGGAACCTGGCCCTGGGCTGCGACCTGGTGGTGGCGACCCCGGAATCCACGTTCTGCCAGATATTTTCCAAGCGGGGCCTGTCGATCGACCTCGGCGGTTCCTGGCTGTTGCCGAAACTCGTTGGCCTGCAACAGGCCAAGCGGCTCGCCCTGCTCGCCGAGACGATCGACGCCGCCGAAGCCCACGCCCTGGGCCTGGTGACCTGGGTGGTCCCCGCCGCCGAGATCGACGGCTTCGTCGACGACCTCGCCGACCGGCTGGCCGCCGGCCCGCCGATCGCACTCGCCCAGACCAAGGCCCTGCTGAACGAAGGCCCCGACCGCAGCATGCGCGACGCGGTGGCCAACGAGGCCCGCGCCCAGGTCGGCAATTTCGCGACGGCGGACGCCGCCGCCGCCTATGCCGCCTTCGCCGAGCGGCGGGAGCCGTCGTTTACTGGTCGGTGGGCGGTTCCCAATACCCAGCGACCCACCCAACGACCGGAGCGATCGGAGTGAGCATGCGGGAGACAGTGATCGTCGAGGCGGTACGCACGGCGGTAGGAAAGCGAAACGCGGGCCTGTCCGGCATGCACGCCGCCGACCTGTCCGCGGTCGTCCTCAACGAACTGCTGGAACGCGCCGGCGTCGGGCCGGAGATCGTCGACGACGTGATCTGGGGCTGTGTGTCCCAGGTCGGCGACCAGTCCAGCAACATCGGCCGCTACGCGGTGCTGGCCGCCGGCTGGCCGGAAACGATCCCCGGCACCACCGTCAACCGGGCCTGCGGCTCCAGCCAGCAGGCGCTCGACTTCGCCGTGCAGGCGGTGGCGTCGGGTCAGCAGGACGTGGTCGTCGCCGGCGGCGTCGAGGTCATGAGCCGAGTCCCGTTGGGCTCGGCCCGTGCCACCGGCATGCCGTACGGGCCGAAAGTCCTTGCGCGCTATGACGATTTCTCCTTCAACCAGGGGCTGTCGGCGGAGATGATCGCCAAGAAGTGGGGATTTTCCCGCGGCCAGCTCGACGAATACTCGGCCCAGTCCCACGAGCGGGCGGCCGCGGCCCAGGACTCCGGAGCCTTCACCGACCAGATCGTCGCGGTGTTCACCGACGACGGCACGGTCGTCGCCGACGAGGGCATACGCCGCGGCACCACCGCCGAAAAGCTGGCGGCGCTCAAGCCCGCCTTCGTCGATGACGGCATGATCCATGCGGGCAATTCCTCGCAGATCTCCGACGGGGCCGCCGCGCTGCTGGTGACCACATCGGAGCTGGCCGTCGAGCTGGGTTTGACACCGCTGGTGCGCTACCGGGCCGGCGCCGTCACCGGGGCGGATCCGGTGCTGATGCTCACCGGGCCCATCCCGGCGACCGAGAAGGTACTGGCCAAGGCCGGCGTCTCGCTCGCCGACGTGGGGGTCTTCGAGGTCAACGA
The DNA here is from genome assembly GCF_002086635.1 of Mycobacterium alsense. Classification (GTDB taxonomy): domain Bacteria; phylum Actinomycetota; class Actinomycetes; order Mycobacteriales; family Mycobacteriaceae; genus Mycobacterium; species Mycobacterium alsense. Next base: position 177,665 of record NZ_MVHD01000003.1, read on the forward strand.
GGCGTTCGCGCCGGTCCCGCTGGCCTGGCTGGCCGAGACGGGGGCCGACCCGCGTGCGGTCAACCCGCTGGGCGGCGCGATCGCGCTGGGCCACCCGCTGGGCGCCTCCGGCGCGGTGCTGATGACCCGCATGGCGCACCACATGCGCGACAACGGCATCCGCTACGGGCTGCAGACCATGTGCGAAGGCGGCGGCACGGCCAACGCCACTTTGGTCGAGCTCGTCTCCTGACGTCCGCCGCAGTGCGGCAATCCCGAAGACCAGCAGTGGCTCTTGTCACGGCGGGCAAACCAACCTACTGTGTGTTCACTAGGTTGGTTCGGCCCACGAGTCGCGAAGGGAGTCCGGTGGCCGTCGCGCGGCGATACGACACGCTTCTCGCCAAGGGCGAGGACCGCAAACAGCGGATCCTCGACGTCGCGCAGCGCCTTCTCACGCGCAACGGCTGGCGGAACACCACCCTCGCCCAGATCGCCGGCGAGGCCGGGGTCACCCCCGCCGGGCTCCTGCATCACTTCGAATCCAAGGAGCAGTTGCTGCACGCGGTCTTGGACGCCCGCGACCTGGACGACGACTCGCACGCCGATCGCGCCGGCGACCTCCTCGTGGACATCGCCCGGGTCGCCGACCGCTTCGATCGGGCGCCCGAGATGGTGGGCACCTTCACCGTGCTGCTGGTCGAAAACGTCCTCCCGGACGCCCCGCTGCACGATCGCATGCTGGCGCGGCAGCGGGAAGCGATCGACATCGTCGCCGAGCTCATCCGGCGCGGCCAGGCCGACGGTCGGTACCGCGCCGACATCGAGCCCAACGTCAAGGCGCTGGAAATTCTCGCGTTCGTCCACGGAATGGAAACGATATGGCTGCTCGACCCTTCGATACCCCTCAGCGATGTGTTCAAGGAGTACGCGGAGGCACTGGCCCGGGACTTCGCGACGCCCAGGAACGCGGCGGCGCAGACGTAGCAGACATCGCAGACATCGCAGACATCGCGGACATAGCAGACATGAGGTACCGGCTCGACGTCGTCGCGGCCTCTGTCGTCGACGTGGTGAGGTTCGCCGGCGGCTGGCTCTTCGACCGCGCGATGGCCGGATGGGACGTCACGGTGCTGTTGACCGACGAGGACGAACCCGATTCCCGCCCGCTGCAGATCCTCGGCGCCCGGGTGCTCGACCTCGACCACGCCCTGGCGGCGGCGGGGTCCCGCCCCCGCCCGCAGGCGCTGGCCGCCGCGGCGGACCTGCTCGGCTGCGACTCGCGCGTGCGGACCGGCGTCTTGCGCGCGCTCGACCAGGGCGTCACCGAGGTCACCCTGTGGGGCGACACCTGGCCCGCCGACCTCGACAGCCTCGCGCCGGTGCAGCATCGGCTGAGCATGGCCGCGAGCACCTTCAAGGGCCGCGCCCTCGCCGCCGCTCGGACCGGGGTGTCGCCCGGCACGGTCGGTGACATCGAAACCTTCCGGAGCGGGCTGCTGGCATGCCCGTCGGTGGCCGCCGACCTGGTTCCGGCCGGCTGACCGCGCCCCGGGGCGCCCCCTTCGTTGACGCCGGCGAGGCCGTGTGGAAATGTAATACTCATCTCTGAGAGGCACATTCTCACTAGTAGAGATTCGAACGGAGCCAGATGGTGAACGACTTCTCCGAGTTGGACTTTTTTCGCGGAAGCGAGCTGATCGAGGACCCGTACCCCTACTACGAGGCGCTGCGCCGGCAATGCCCGGTCGCGCGGGAAAGCCATCACAACGTCACCATGATCACCGGTTGGGACGAGGCGTGCGCGGTGCTCAACGACGCCAAGACGTGGTCCTCCTGCATCTCGGTGACCGGCCCCTTTCCCGGCTTCCCGGTATCCCTCGAGGGCCTGGGCGGCAGCGACATCACCGAGCTGATCGAGCAACACCGCGACAAGCTGCCCTTCAGCGACCAGCTGCCCACCCTCGACCCCCCGACCCACACCAACCACCGCGCCCTGCTGATGCGGCTGATCACGCCGAAGCGCCTGAAGGAGAACGAGGACGCCATGTGGGCGCTCGCCGACCAGGCCCTCGACGAGTTCCTGGCGCCCGGCCACGGCGATTGGATCAAGGGCTTCGCCGGCCCGTTCACGCTGCTGGTGATCGCCGACCTGCTGGGCGTGCCCACGGAGGATCGCGACAAATTCGTCAAAGGCATCCGCGACCAGTCGGGTGGCGGCGTGGGCGGCACCAAGGGCGAGCTGGCGCACAGCCCGCTGGAATTCCTCTACGGCCTGTTCTCCGACTACGTGCGGGACCGCCGCCGCGAGCCCCGCGACGACGTGCTGACCGGCCTCGCGACCGCCACGTACCCCGACGGCTCGATTCCCGACGTCGAAGACGTGGCCCGCGTGGCCAGCAACGTGTTCTCGGCGGGCCAGGAGACCACCGTGCGGCTGCTCGGCGCCGCCCTGCAGACCATGGGTGAGCGGCCCGACATCCAGGCGCAGTTGCGCAAGGACCGCAGCCTGATCCCGAACTTCATCGAAGAGTCGCTGCGCCACGAGAGTCCCGTCAAGGGCGACTTCCGGATGAACCGGGTGCCCGTCAACGTCGGCGGCGTCGACCTGCCGTCGGGAACCACCGTGATGATCGTGCAGGCGGCGGCCAACCGGGACCCGCGCCGGTTCGAAGACCCGGCCACGTTCGATCCGGCGCGCAAGAACGCCCGGCAGCACATCTCGTTCGGGCGGGGAATCCACAGCTGCCCCGGTGCGCCCCTGGCCCGCGCCGAAACCCGGGTGGCGATCGAGCGGCTGCTGGACCGAACCTCCGACATCAGGATCGACGAGCGCATGCACGGCCCGGCGAATGAGCGCCGCTATCAATACGTTCCGACCTATATCCTGCGCGGCCTGGCCGAGTTGCACCTGGAGTTCACGCCGGCATGAGGGTCTGGGTTGACGATCAGTGCTGCCGCGGCCACGGCGTGTGTGTGACCCTGTGTCCGGAGGTCTTCAGCCTGACCGAAGACGGTTACTCGGTGGCGATCGAGTCCGACGTGCCGACGGAATTCGAAGAAGCCACCCGGGAGGCCATTCAATGCTGCCCCGAGCAGGCCATCAGCGAGAAACCCAGCTAGCGAAGGAGATCCGAGTGGCGAACGGGCCAAAGGGCTACGTCATCCTCACCGAGGCCATCAGGGATGCCGAGGGCATGAAGGCCTACGCCCAGGCGGCGGGCGCGGCGATGGGTGGTGTCAAGGTTCTCGCGGTGGACACCAAACCCACAGTCCTCGAGGGCGGCTGGCACGGCGACCAGACCGTGGTGCTGGAGTTCGAATCGGTGGACGCCGCCCGCGCCTGGTACGAGTCGGAGGCCTACCAAAAGGCGGCGAAGCTGCGCCAAGCCGCCGCCGACTGCAACGCGGTCATCCTCAGCGGATTCTGAAACCCGTTCAACCAGAGCCCGATCGCTACTCCACGATGGAGATGGCCTGGCGCGGGCACTGACGGACGGCCTCGCGCACGTCCGACTCGATCTCCGGGGTGACCTCCGGTTGCAGGACGGTCAGCATGTCGTCGTCGCCGAGGTGAAACACGTTCGGGTTGATGCCCATACACACCCCGTTGCTCTCGCACAGGCCCCAGTCAACCTCTATCTTCATTTCGGTATCCTCACCGCGCTACCCTCACCGGTACGTGCTTCCATCCTGCGACGTTTTGCATTTGGACGCGTTCGCATGCCGACCAGTCCACTTCGTAGCGGGGCATGAAGTCGAGCAGCCTGTCCAAAGCGATCGCACTCTCCATGCGGGCCAGTGCCGCGCCGAGGCAGCTGTGAATCCCGTAGCCGAATCCCATGTTCTGCGCCTCGGTGCGGTCGCGATCGATGTCGAACTTGTCGGGATCGGTCCAGGCTTCGGGGTCGCGGTTGGCCGCGCCATTGATGAGGAAGATCGGCTTTCCGGCCGGAATCGTGACCCCGTGCAGGTAGACGTCCTTCATCGAGCGCCGAACCTGGTATTGGGACGGCGCTTCGTAGCGGAGCAATTCCTCGACCGCGGCGGGGATCTTGCTGCGGTCGTCGAGCAGCTTCTGCCACTGCTCGGGGAAGCGGGCGAACACGACGGGCGCATTGCCGACCAACTTGGTGACGGTCTCGGCGCCGGCGCCACCCAACAGCGTTGCGAAGCCGGCGATTTCGAGGTCGTCCAGGTGTCGGGTCTCCCCGTTCTCGCAGTCCATCTCCGCCTCGATCAGCTTGGTGAACAGGTCGTCGCGCGGCTCGGCGCGGCGCTGCGTCACGAGATCGAAGTAGAGCATCGCGGTGTTGATGTTGGCCTGCATGCCCTTCTCGCCGACCTCGACCTGCCCGGGTTCTCGCGTCAGCCCCTCGTCGATCCAGTGGCGGACCTGCTGCGCGTGCTCCTCCGGCACCCCCAGCATGGTCGTGATCACCTCGACGGGGAACGGGGCGGAGAAGTCCTGCACGACGTCGAACCGCTCGGGATCGGCCGCGGCGAGGTACTTGTCGATCTTCTCGGTCACCATCTGCCGCTGCGATTCGATGGCGCGCGGCGTGAAGACCTTGTTGAGCAGGCTGCGCATGTGGCGGTGGTCGGGCGGGTCCATGAAGATGATCGACTGCGGCGGGCGTTCGCCGGACCGCACCATCGACAGGTCGATGCCGTAGGCGGATGAATACGTCTCGAAGTCTTTGAGCCCCGCCGCCACATCCTCGTGCCGCGTCAACGCGTAGAAGTCGTATTCCTCGCTGTAATAGACCGGTGCCTCTTCCTGCATCCGGCGGTACGTGTCCCAGGCGCCGTTGAAAAATTCCTGGGAAAACGGATCGAAGACGATCCTGGCCTTTGTCATTGCATCCTCCTCGACGGCAGGCTGGAACCGTTACAGCGGATTGCCTGACTGTAACGTTAACGGTAGCGGTTTCGTGACGAAGCGAAAAGACCAAAATGCCGTCATCTCAGACCTTCCCGGCCGTATTGGTGAGGCTGCCGACGACTCCGATGACGGCGTCCAGCGCACCGAGGTCGCCACCCATTTCCGCGGCCGTGCCCCGGGCGACGGCGACGTCCTTGCCGACGAATTCACCGGCCACGCCCACAAACGACGCGATCGAACCCGTGGCCGCGACGATGTCGAGCACCCGGCTGGTGGCGCTGCCGTGCGCGAGCGCGTCGAGCAGGGTCGGCTCCGGCACGCCGAGGCGCTCTCCCAGCCGGACCGACTCCGCCAGCAGCCCGATCTGAGCGGCGAACGAGGCATTGTTGACCAGCTTCACCTTCTGGCCGGCACCAACCGGCCCGACGTGCAGGACCGGGTCGCCGTAGCAGCCCAGCACGGGTCGCGCTCGTTCCACGGCCTCGGCGGCGCCGCCGACGAACAGCGTGAGTTTGCCGGCCGCGACGTCGTGCGGGCCGCCGCTGACCGGCGCGTCCAGGACGTCGATGTGGGCGGCGCGGGCGGCGACGGTCTCGATCGTCTTCGGGCTGGCGGTGGTGTGCACCACCAGCGTTGCGCCCGGCGCCATCGTGGCGGGCAGGGCGCCGTCCCGGCAGACCTGGCGCACCTGTGCGTCGGTGAACACGCAGACCACCACGACGTCGGCCCCCGCGCCGGCCTCGGCCGCGTCGCCCACCGCGCGGGCGCCCAGCCGTTCGAGTTCGGCCCGCCGCTGGTGCGTCCGCCCCAGTGCCCGCACCTCGTGACCGGCCTCGATCAGGCGCGCCACCATCGGACGACCCATCCGGCCCGCGCCGACGAACCCGACCCTCATCGGGGATGCCCCATCATCGCCAGCGTCGCGTCGGCCGCATCGAGCACGGCGCCAGGGTCGGCCGCGGCCCGCCCGGCGAGCTCGGCGATCAACCGGACATCCTTTCGCAGCAGCGTGCCCGCCAACCCGGCCAGCCGCTCCAGGCCGCCGATCCCGCCAAGCGCGTTGAGCGCGAAGCTGTTCCCGCTGCCGCGCGCGACCACTTCGGTGAGCCGTTCCGGCGAGACGCCCAGCGAGTCGGCCAGCGTCAGCGCGGTCGCGGCCGTGCCCAGGTTGGCGGTGAACAGCAGGTTGTTGAGCAGTTTGGTGGTTTGCCCGGTCCCCACCCCGCCCAGGTGAACGACGGGATCGCCATATGTTTCGAAGACCGGACGGCAGCGCTCGACGACGTCGGCGTCGCCACCGACCATCACCAGCAGCCGCCCGTCACGTGCCGCTGGCCCGCCGCCGCTCACCGGCGCGTCGACGATCGAAACACCCTTGGTCTCAGCCTTTTTCGCCAGCTTCCGGCACGTGTCGGGGTGCACGGTGCTGTGCACCGCGACGACGCTGCCGGCTTTCATCGCCGCCAGCAGCCCGCCCTCGCCGCCGGTGATTTCCTCGACGTCGGCGTCGCCGACCACGCACAGGCAGACCAGATCACTGGACGCGGCGAGGTCGGCCGGTGACGCGGCGACCGTGGCCGGGGTGTCGGCGAACGGCTCGAGGGTCGCGGGCCTGCGCGCCCACAGAGTCGTGTCGTAGCCGCCCGCGACGATCCGCCGCGCCATGGGGCCGCCCTGGCTGCCCAGCCCGATGAATCCGACCCTCACCCCGCCTCCAGATCGCCCTCTGGCGCTTTAGTTTCAGCGGGGTTCGCGCGGGCGGCCACGCATTCGTCCGCGAACGAAAGGACCTCCGCGTGGTAGTCCGCGGCGCCGTACCCGAGGCTGATGTTGTGCCCCGCCCCCGCCTGCCTGTGCACGGTGAACCGCGGCGAGCCGGAGAACAGGGCCGCGATTTCTTGCACGGCCGAATCGTCGGCCTGCCAGACCTTTTCGTGCTCGGCGATGCTGAAGTGCACCGGTACCCGAACGGCGGGTGCGAGCGTTGGGAAGGTCTCGCGGGCCCAGTCCGACACCATCTGGTCCTCGTATGCGGGCGCCGTCGGGGACGCGGTCACCCCGTTGAGGACCTCGGGCGGATACAGCCGCTCCGGGTGCCACAGCAGCTCCCGCAAGCCCGACGGGCGGCGTTCGCGCGTTGCGACTTTCAGGATGTCGCGCGCCGCGGCCTGGTAGTGCCGGCCGGTGCCCGCCAGCTCGACGCCCAGCAGCCCGGCACCGCGGTCGTCGGCGGCCATCCGCATCGCCAGCTCGCACCCGCCCGAGTGGCCCATCACGAATACGCCCGCGCCGCGGGGCTTTTGCCCGAGGATGCGATCCACCGCGCCGTAGGCAAGGCCGACCCGTTGTTCGGGCCGGGCCATCGCCTCGGGGTACGGAGCGGAACTGCCGTAACCGGGGCGATCGAGCGCCACGACCGTGAAACCCGCTGCCGCGCCGGCCCTTAACAAGGAGAAGGACGGGTGGCCCGGGCAGTCGAAATAGACGGCGGTGGTGCCACCGCCGTGGATCGCAAGGATCACTCCCTTGGGCGCCTGCGCGTTCACGGCCTCGGCGACGAGCGCGGACATCGGCACGCCGTCGACGATCACCAGCCGGGGCCGCACGGCGGGAGCCGTCATGCGTCCGCCCGCAGGAGCAGCACCCCGCTGGGGGTGAGGCCGCCGCTGCTGACCACGCCGACGCGAGCGCCGGCCACCTGCCGGTCGCCGGCCTCGCCGCGCAGCTGGCTGACCGCCTCGTGCAGCAGACCCATGCCGTGGGTGCGGCCGTGCGACAGCTGGCCCCCGTGCGTGTTGAGCGGCAGCAGCCCGTCGCGGGCGATGTTCTTGCCGCCGTCGAGGAATTCCTTCGCCTCCCCGATCCCGCAAAAGCCCAGGGCCTCGATCCAGGACAGGCAGTTCATGGTGAACCCGTCGTACAGCTCGGCGACGTCGACATCGGTGGGCCGCAGCGAGGTGCGCGTCCACACATGCGCGGCCTGGCCCAGCACCTGCGGCTCGTGGGTCAAAGTGCTTTGGTCCCAATCGATTCGCTCGATGATCTGCGTGCCCACCGCCTCGACCAGCACCGGGGGTTTGGCCAGGTCACGGGCGGCGTCGACCGCCGAGACGATCACGGCGATCGCGCCGTCGCACGGCACGTCGCAGTCGTAGAGTCCGAACGGCGTGGTGATGGGCCGCGCGTTGAGGTAGTCGTCCATTGTCATCGGCGAGCGATAGACCGCCGTCGGGTTCAGTTCGGCGTTGGCGCGCTGGTTCAACGCGATCCAGCCCAGCGTCTCTTTCGTCGTCCCGTAGCGGTGGAAGTGCCGCTGGGCGTTCATCGCCAGGGTGTGCGCCGCCGAGGTGGCTCCGAATGGCATCTGCCAGCCCGACATTCGGCCCCCCGGCGGGGCGATCTTGCCCTGCTTCATCAGCTCGCCGTGGGTGGCTTCCCACAGCGTCCGGAAGCACAGCACGTGGCGCGCCAGCCCGCAGGCGACCGCGAGCATCGCGGCGATCACCGACCCGCCCGGGCCGAACGTCTCCATGGCGCCGTTGTGCCACGTCGGCCGGATCCCCAGCGCGGCCTCCAGCGCGGTCACCCCGCCCTCGCCGAAGCCGGCGACATTGATCGCGCCGGGATAGGTGGACAGGCCGTCGATGTCGGCGTACGTCAGGCCCGCATCGGCGATCGCGGCCTCGCAGGCCTGCACCGTGAGCGCCAGCGGCGGCTGCAACAGCCGACGCCCGATCGGCGACATGCCGATCCCGGTCAGGGCGACCTTGTCCTCGAACTTCTCCGCCGTCAGCATGGGCCGTACGTGTTCGCCGAAGCGCTCCGGCGCGATCTCGTCGGCCGGGAGCGGGCCGGGCCCGGCGCCCGGAATCGGCCGGAACAGCGGCAGCCACACGTCCTCGACGTGCTCGAAGACGACCTCCACCTGCTGCCCCAGTTCGAGGTCTTCGGGATCGCACTGCACGATGTTGGTGGTCAGCCGGACGCGCGGGTCCTCGGCGATCGCCACCTGCGCCACGACGTAGGGCGCGGGCAGCCCGGGCAGGCTGAACCGATGGTTGACCGTGAAGCCCACGAGCGTCGCCCTGCCCGAGACCGCCCGCACACCCGTGGCTTGGGATCGGCAATACCGGCATACCGGCGCCGGCGGGTGGATCAGCGATTGGCAGCTTGTGCACTCCTGGAACCGCAGCGCGCCGTCGCCCCCCGAGGTCCAGAAGAATTCGTTGTCCAGCGTGATCAGGGGCAGCGGTCGTCCCGGTGCTGCGGACACGTCACCTCCGGAAGTCGGCTGGCTCGCCCAGGAGCCGGTAGGCCCGTTATACAAATCGGAGAATTACGTTATCATCCGCAAGCAGGGGCGATAAAGGCCAGGCCGGGTGCGGGACCTCGTCATGAATCGGAGGGCGGGTTGCTCGACGGACAGAAAATCCTCGTCACCGGGGCGACGGGCAAGATCGCGTTCCCCATCGCGCGTGCCCTGGCGGTGGCGGGAAATGAGGTGTGGGGCGTCGCGCGCCTGAAGGACCCGGCGGACCGGGAAAGGCTCGTCGGCGCCGGAATCAAGCCGGTTGCGCTCGACATCGGTGCGGGCGACTTGGCCGGGCTTCCGGAGGATTTCGACTACGTGTTTCACGCGGCCGTCGACGCGGGCACCGGCGATTGGGGCCGCTGCGTCGAAACCAACGCCCACATGTCGGGCGAACTGCTCCACCACTGCCGCGCCTCCAGAGGTTTCGTGTTCTGCTCGACCGGCTCGATCTACGCGTACCAGGGGCGGCGGCCGCTGACCGAGGCCGATCCCCCGGGGGCACCGCTGCGCGCGAATTACAGCTTCTCGAAGGTCGCGGCGGAGGCCGTGTGCACGTGGGTCGCCCGGCACTACCGGGTCCCGCTGACCATCATCCGGATCTGTTCGACGTACGGCCCGGAGGGCGGCGCGCCCGCCGATCGCCTGGAGGCCATGCTGACGGGCAGGCCCATCCGGCTGCATCCCGACAAGCCCAACAACTACAACCCCATCTACGAGGACGACTACGTCGAACTCGGCATCCGCGCCATGGAGGTCGCCGCGGTACCCCCGGTCGTGGTGAACTGGGCGGGCAGCGAAACGGTCAGCGTCGAGGACTACTGCGCGTACATGGGCGAGCTGATCGGTGTCGAGCCCGTGTTCGAATACACCGATCAGGCGCACACACCGCTGTGGCCGGACGTCACCCACATGCACGACGTGCTCGGCCGCACGAAAGTTCCGTGGCGGGACGGCTTCCGGCGCATGATCGCGGCCCGGCACCCCGAAATCCCGTTGGCGCAACACGATTCCGCACGGCAAGGACACGCGTGATGCAGCTTCCCGGCACGCCATCGGATGAGCTCGACGACGTCCTCGCCACCGGGCGTGGAGAGATCACCACGCTGTTCGTGTCGATGGCGACCCGCCATCCCGACGGGACCGACGCGGACTACCTGCGCTGGCACACCCTCGATCACCGCCCGGAGCAACACCGCCTGGCCGCGGTGCGCGCCTCGCTGCGACTGGTGTCCACGCCGGCCTGTCGCGCCGCACGCCCCGTCACCGAGGGGCCGCTGGACGCGGTCGACCACGTGATGACGTACTTCTTCAGCGACGCGGACGGGCTACGCGGGTTCAACGAGCTGTCCACGGCGCTCGGGAACGCCGGCCGCAAGCTGGCCCTGCTGCCGCCGGTGGAGCGGGGCGTCTATGAGGTGCAGAGCAAGGCGACCGCGCCGCGGGTCAAGCTCGGGTCGGATGTCTTGCCCTGGATGCCGGTGCGGGGCGCGTTCCTGTTGGTCGAGCGGGGATCGGCGGCGCAGACCCCGTTGGTCGCCGTGCCGGGGGTCGCGGGCGTCTGGTCGGCCCTGTCCCGGCGGGTCGACGCCAATTTGGCGAGCGCGCAAGCGGGTCAGTCGATCACGTATTGCTTTCTCGACGACGACCCGATCGCCGCCGCCGAACGGCTGCGCCCGGTGCTGTCGGACCGCTGGGCCCAGCCGGGGATCGAACCCCTTTTCGCCGCACCGTTTTTCGCGGTGGTGCCGTACGAGTGGGACCGCTATGTGCCGTAGGGAGTGGGCCGCGTGCGCGTCGGCGTGATGGTGGGCTCCGACAAGGAGCGCCCCCGCGGTGACCGGTTGGCCGGGCTGGTCGCCGACGGCGTCGCCGCCGAAGGCGCGGGCTTCACGACGTTCTGGATGCCCCAGGTACCCGGCTACCTCGACGCGATGACGGCCGTCGCGCTGATCGGGCAGGCGACCGAACGCATCGAAATCGGAACGGCGGTCGTTCCCATCCAGACCCGCCACCCGATGATCATGGCGCAGCAGGCGTTGACGACCCAGGTCGCGTGCGGCGGCCGGTTCACGCTCGGCATCGGCCCCTCGCACCACTGGATCGTCAACGGCCAGCTGGGATTGCCCTACGATCGCCCGGCGCGATTGATGGGCGACTATCTCGACGTGCTCGACGCATCGTTCGCCGGGCCGGGGGCCGTCGACGTCGACAACCGCAGCTACTGCGTCCACTCGCCGGTGGATGTCACTGACACGCACGGCGTTCCGGTCCTGTTGTCCGCGCTCGGGCCGACGATGCTGCGGCTCGCGGGCGAGCGGGCCGGCGGGACCATCCTGTGGATGGCGGACGAGCGGGCGATCGGCGACCACGTCGTCCCGCGCATTACCGCGGCGGCCGACGGGGCCGGGCGTCCCGCGCCGCGGATCGTCGCGGGTGTTCCGGTCGCGCTCTGCTCGAATGGTGAGGCCGACGATGCCCGCGCCTACGCCAGCGAGGTGCTCGGGCACGCGGACTTCTCGCCGAACTATGTGCGATTGCTCTCCCACGGTGACGCCCAGGACGTCGGCGACACCATGGCGGCGGGCGACGAGTCGGCCATCCTGGCCCGGCTGCGCCGCTACCGCGACGCCGGCGCCACCGACCTGGCGGCACGAATTGTCCCGCTGGGCAAGGACGCACCGGAACGCAGTGAATCGCGGCTGCGGACCCAGGAGTTTCTGTCGTCCTTGTGTCCCCAGTTGTGATCAGCGCGACGGAAGGCCCGCGGAATTCACCGCGTGAATCCCCACTCCGCCTCGTTTTCCTCGGTTTTGAGGTGCTCGGCCGGGTCCTCCGCATCGGCGAGCGGCAGCTGACGGGTCCGGGAGGTGCGATCGCCGATCTCGGCGATGGCGTGCACCGGGCAGTCCATCAGCGCGCGCATGACGTCGTCACGGTCCTCCTCGGCGACCGTGCCATCCCCGATGACGCACGCGTAGCCCCAGTCGTCCAGCGAGAAGTACTTGGGCGCGTGCTTGGCGCAAATGCCGAAGCCGTCGCATACGGTGCGGTCCAGGCGGATTTTCATGCGTGCCTCACCGGTTCCGCCTCGTAGGGACGGTCGGCGCGAAACGCGCCGCGGGCGCAGTCGGAGCACCTGCCGTCGAGGTGCGCGGCGATTTCGTCCGGGAACTGATCGAGCAGGCTGGCGGCCACGTTGGTGGCGGCATCCAGTGTGGCGCACGCGCCGCGCCCGCGCAGCACGACCGACCAGCGGCGCAGCCGGTCGACATCTTCCGTCGTCGCGGCGCCGTCACGCAGCGCGCCCGCGACGGCGGCCATCGCCGCCGTTCCGTTGAAGCACGAGCCGCACTGGCCGGCGTTTTCCCGGTCGAAGTAGGCCAGCACCGACGCCGCCACAGCGACGGGACAGTCGTCGGTGATCAGCGAGATGGCGCCGCAGCCCAGGCCGCTGCCGAGTCCGCGCATCGTCTCGTGGTCCAGCGTGGTCTCCAGCACGGTGCGGTTGAGCAGGCCCGCGAAGTAACCGCCCATCAGGGCTCCGCGCACCTCGTGGGGTGAAACCCCATGCAGGGCAAGCAGTTCGGTGAATGGCAGGCCGTGCGGCAGCTCGTAGAGAACCGGCGGTCGGCCGGCACCGCTGATGGTGGCCAAAAACGTCCCAGGCGACAGCGCGGTGCCCTGGGTGCGGAATGCCGCCGCGCCGTTCCACTGCAAATACGGGAGGTTGGCCAGGGTCTCGACATTGCTCACCAACGTGGGGTAGTCGTCGACGCCGGCCTCGAACGGGCGCGGCGGCTTGTCCGTCGGCTTGGCCGGGCCGCCGTTGAGCGCGCGGACGGCGGCGGTCTCCTCACCGGCCACGTAGCCGGGCCGCACGGCCCACATGCGGACCGCGACGCCGCCGAGCGTGTCCGAATCCAGCTCGGCGAGCGCGGATTCGACGCTGTGCGCCGACTCCGCGTCGGACACATAGACGCAGGCGCGCTCGGCGCCGACGACCGCCGCGGCCAGCCGCAGCCCGTCGAGGATCAGGTGCGGGCGGTTGCGCAGCAGCCAGCGATCCTTGATCGAGGCCGGCTCGCCCTCCTCGCCGTTCGCGACCAGGACCGAGCCACCCACCAGGCGGCCGTTGTCGCGCACCGCCCGCAGCTTCACCGCCAGCGGGAACGCGGCGCCACCGCGGCCGACGAGTCCGCTCGACTCGACCTCGCTCAGCAGCGCATCCGGGTCGCCGAGCGGGCGGTATCCGCCGAGCCGCCGATAGGCCGCGATGTCCTCGGGGCCCTGGCCGGGCTGCTCGACCAGCAACCGGCATTCGCACCCGGCCGGCGCGCCGGTGCTGATGGAAGTGGATTGCGCGGCGCTCACGGTCGGCCTGCCTCCGGCTTGGCTAGGCTTGCGCGCATGCGAACTGCCGTGGTGCGCGTCAACGTCGACCCCCACGGCGCGTGCACGCCGGCGCAACTACGAGAGGGCATGACAGCGCTCCTCGAGCTCGCCGCGCCGGCGGGCGCGGGCGTGGTGGAGAACGACCTCGCGGCGCGGCCCGCGGGGCGCCGCGAAGTCGAGTTGCTGATCCCGGCCGAAGACGGCGAGGCGGCCAGGAAGGTTGCAATCGAACTGTGCGCCAGGGTATTCGGTTCCGCCGCGGTTCCGGGTGTGGTGACGTTCATCAGCCGGGGGACCGACGACGACGCTCATGGCGTGTTGTCCGGGTTCGGGCTCACCGGCGAGATCGAGCGCGTGCCCGGCGACGACGGCTTCGACACCGTGTACGTGACGCTGCGCGAGGAGGACCTCGAACGCGTCCCGGAGAGCCGGGTGCACACGGCCCTGGAGGCCTCGCTCAACTGCGAGGTTCACATTCGCACCCGGTAACGCCATCACGAGTCCAGGAACTCCAGGATCGCCGGTGCCGCCTGCACCCACGTGTCGAACATGTTGAAGTGCTGGACCCGGCCCGCCGCGCGGTCCTCGGACGCGCGCTCCCACGCGTCCTCCGGCCAGGGCGGATCGATGAGCTTGGAGCCCTTGATCAGGCAGCTGACCTCCAACGACGTCCGCTTCGGGTGGTCCCAGTCGTTTTCGCCGCCACGAATGATCAAGGTGGGAACCTTGATTCGGTCGAACATCTCGTCGTCGACACCGGGAATGGTCTGGCCGGGCTTGGATACGAAGGCGTTGAGCCAGCGCAGCATCACCTTGAGGAACTCGTCGCGGTCGAAGTCGAGGAAGCGCTGCTTGTTGGCCGGGTTCTCCTCGATGCGCTCGCGCCACTCCGAAACCTTGACCACGCCTTCCATTCCGGTGCCGCGCGCCGCGAGAATGCTCGGGACGATGTAGAAGGACCCCAGCACAAACGTGCCGTAGATGCCACCGACGATGTTCCACACCACCAGCTTTTCCACGAGTTCGGGGTACAGCATCGTGGTCAGCATCGAATCCCTTGCCCCGCCGGACCCGCCGGCGAGGATGCACCGCGTGACACCGAGCCCGCCGAGCAGCTCGTGCAGCGTCTCGGCGCGCATGTGTGACTCGCTCTGTCCGTAGAACTGGACGTCGGAGGCGCCGCAGTTGGGCCGGTCCCACAGCAACACGCGGTAACCCCCCGCCACCAAGGCGTCGGCCAGTGGGCGCAAGCCGGGGATTTCCTTGCTGAACCGGCCGCCGGGGGTCAGGACGATGAGATCGCCCGAGTCACCGAGGATCTCATAGACCACGTTTCCCCCGTTGATCTCGATAGCAGGCACACGAATCTCCTGTAGTCAGGCCATCACCAAGACGTCGTTGCCAACGACGCGGACCGGATAAGTCCGGATACTCCACTCCGGCTTGACGGCCGTCGTGCCGGTCGCCAGCTCGAAACCCCATTGGTGCCAAGGGCAATAAATATATTCGAGGTCGCGCACCATCACCGAGTCGCCGGGAGCGCTCTCGTCCACGATCGTGCGACCCCGGGGGCGGCCGGAGCATAGGGGACCGCCCTGGTGCGGGCAATAGTTCGCGATGGCGTAGAAGGTGCCGTTGACGTTGTAGACGCCCACGCCGTGCCGTCCGATCGGCACCAACTTGTGTGTGCCCGGCGGGATTTCGTCTACGGTCGCGACGACATGCTCACGGCCCTGGGCGAGGCGGGGCCGCTTCGGGGTTTGTTCCGCCAACTCAGAGCACCCGAACCTGTCCCTCGAGAACCGGAACCGTCTCCGGCAGGTGATAGGTGGCGATGCCGTTCTTGTACATCACCGCGTCCCGCGCCGCCTTGGGAAGGTGTTTGACCAACCAGCGCGGGTCGTCGAACGTCCAGTGCGGGTAGTCCGAGGAGTACAGCAGGATCTTGTCGCACTCCATCCATTCCAGCGCGCGGGTCAGCTCGGTCTTGTCTTCGGGGTAGTCCAGCGGCTGGGTGGTGAACTTGATGTGTTCCTTGACGTACTCCGAGGGCTTGCGCTTGATCTCCATCCGCGACTTGCGCGCCTCGTAGATCGAATCCATGCGCCACATCAAGGGCAGGATCCAGGTGAACGCGTGCTCGACGAACACGATCCGCAGCGTCGGGAACCGGTCGAAGACACCGTCGAACACCAGGCTCATCACCTGGTTGGCGGCCAGTAGTGAGTAGGTCACCATGAAGTCGTGGTTGTAGCTGGGGAAGCCCACCGGCGGCGTCGGCAGCATTTCGTAGCAGCTGCGCGACAGGTGGCAGCTCACGACGATGTCGTGCTTGGTGGCCGCCGCCCAGATGCGGTCGTATTTCGGGTGGCCCCATGATGGCCGCGGCTCGGCCTTGACCAGGATCTGGGCCATGTACGGGTGCCCCGCCCACTTCTCGATCTGCTCGACGGCGCCCTCCGGATCCTCGA
Organism: Mycobacterium alsense; assembly: GCF_002086635.1. GTDB lineage: Bacteria > Actinomycetota > Actinomycetes > Mycobacteriales > Mycobacteriaceae > Mycobacterium > Mycobacterium alsense. Next base: position 193,704 of record NZ_MVHD01000003.1, read on the forward strand.
TCGCGACGCAAATCGAGCCCCGCCAGCGCTCGTGCCAGTTGTTGTGGCTGTCCAGCCAGTGATTGGCCTGCCAGTCGTTGAGCGCGCTGCAGTACGCCTGGTGGGCCTCTCCGATCCGCGGCGTGCGGCCCGCGGGCTCCAGGATCGCGATGTCGGAACCGGCCTCCATGATCAGCTGGCGAAACGCCATGTCCGGGTCGCTGCCGGGGAATTCGCCGTCCGGCGGGAAGGTGTCCGTGCGCATCGCAAAGGCGTGCGCGTAGTCGGGGGCGTCGTAGTAGATCAGCTCCCCGACCCGGTGATCCAGGAAGAACTTGCTGCGCCACGGTTCGGGGATGTAGGGGGCGATCTCGCCGCGTTTGGGCACCGGGTGCACGTCGGAGTCGACGCATCGGACGGCTATCCGCTCGGCGGCGGGAACCCGCTCCTGCATGTGGGTGAGGGTCATCTCGGCCTCCTCAGTCTCCCTTTTCTCATTCTGCGACTAGCCCGCCGCGAGGTCGACCGAATTGTCGATCCCGTACAGGTCGGCCGCGTTGCGCCAGCACAGCTTGTCGCGCTGCTCGGCCGACAGCGAGCCGGACAGCCTGCGGATGTCGTTGCACTGCCAGTGCGGGTAGCTGGACCCGAACATCACCATGTCCTGCTTGCCGGTGAAGCCGAACCATTCGCCGGCGAAGTCGGCGTCCGGCGGGCCGTCGAGGCTGCCCTGGACGAAGTACACGTGTCCGGGGATGTAATCGCTGGGGATGCGGGGCGCCCACGGCGTCTGCTCCAGGTGCGGCCGGCCGAACGTGTCCATCCGCCAGAGGAACGGCGTCACGAAGTCGGCGGCGCCGTCGGCCCACACGAATTTCAGCGCCGGGAACCGTTCGAACACGCCCTCGGCGATCATGTTCATCAGGTGGTACAGGTAGTTCAGCGCCATGAAGCCGACGTATTGCTCGTAGGTTTGGGTGTGCCCGGACGGTGTCGGGGGGAAGCCGATTCCCTCGCCGGTCTCGATGTGCACGGCCACCGGAAGGTTCGCGTCGGCGGCGGCCTCCCACAGCGACCAGAACTGCGGTTTGCCGTACAGCTCGCGGGATTGCAGCGGGATGCCGACCTGCACCACCCGGGGGTGGGCCCGCCAGTTGTCGATCTCGCGCAGGGCGCCGGCGATGTCGTCGGGGTTGACCCGGATGGTGCCGCGGAACCGGTTGCCGAATTCGCCGGAGTCCAGCCAGCGCGACACCATCATCTCGTTGTGGGCGGCGTGGAGCGCGCTGCCCAGGTGCCGGTCCGGCATGATGCCGCGGCCCATCGGGTGCAGGACCGCCACGTCGACGCCGCGCTTCGAAAACAGTTCGTCGGCAACGAATTCGGGGTCGGACCCGGGATAGCGGCGGTCGGGGCCCTCGGTGTTGGGCGCGTACTCGCCGCCGGGGGCGCCGTACCAATCCATCTCGTAGTCGGGGAAGCCGCGGCTCTTGAACGGCTCGCGCAGGAACGAGCGCAGGTCCTTGTTCGACCGACAGAAGATGTGCACGCTGGCGTCGATCAGCGGCGTGCGGGTCCCGTCAGCGTGTTCTATCACCAAAGCCACCCTTCGGCCCCGGCGGCAAGTGCCCCGGCCGGGCCATATGATAGATAATCTAACATTCTCGTCGGCGACCGTTCAATGGTTTTTCGGTAAGCATTCCGATTACTCATCGGCCCTGGTAGTCATGGATTTTTGTGGCATTTGGGTAAGCGTCGTTCTTTTATATGGATAATACCATTCTCGGCTTTTGCCGGTGCGCCGCGGGCTAGCCGGGCGGCCGCCCCACGGTCACGCCGGCCGCCTCTTCGAGCGGTTTGACGACCGTCGTGAAATCGGAGTGTGCGCCCTGGTGGCGCGAGGTCGCCTCCCAGACCCCGGCGATCGCCTCGGCGATCCCCGCCGGCACGCCGAGCGCTCGGGCCTCGTCGAGATAGAGCCGCACATCCTTGACCATCAGACCCGTGGCGAAGCCGTAGTCGAAGGTCCGCGGCAGGACGGCACGGGGAAACTTGTCCCGGCTGGCGCTGGTGCCGCCGGATCCGGCGTTGAGGACGTCGAGCATGATCTGGGGGTCCAATCCGGATTTCACCCCCATAACGACGACTTCGGCGGTGGCGGCCAGGACGTTGGCGGCCAGCATGTTGTTGGCGAGCTTCATCGTCTGTGCCAAGCCGGGCTTCTCCCCGATGTAGAACGGTCTGCCGAGCGTCTCGAGTGTGGTTCGTATGGAGTCGAATTCGTCGCTCGGCCCCGACGCCATGATCGCGAGCGTCCCGCTCTCGGCACCGCGCACGCCGCCGCTGACCGGGCTGTCGAGCGCCGCGATGCCGCGTTGCGCGAGCAGATCGTGGATCCGGATGGCCGTTTGGCTGCCGACGGTCGACAGGTCGACGTAGCGCCTGACCCGCGAGCCCTCGATCACCCCGTCGGCGCCGGTGGCCACCTGAAGCGACGCGTCCGGTGACGGCAGGCTGGCCATGACCGTTTCGGCTTGGTCGGCGACCGCCTTGGGCGACGAAGCGGCGTGTGCCCCATGCGCCACCAAGCGGTCGAGCGCCGCGCCACGCGTGTCGAAGGCGACCACGTCGTAGTGCGCTTCGATGAGGCGCACAGCCATGGGAAACCCCATGTTGCCCAGGCCGACGAACCCGATTCCCATCGTGCGGCCTAGCCCTCGTCCACTTCGGCGAACGCCTCGCCTGCGATGCGGAAGCTGTCGACCGCGGCGGGCACGCCGCCGTAAATGGCCACCTGCAGCAGAATTTCGCGAATCTCCTCTCGGCTGACGCCGTTGGTCAGCGCCGCCTTGACGTGGGTGCGCAATTCGTTCGGGCGGTTCAGGACGGAGATCATGGCCAGGTTGAGCATGCTGCGCGTCTTGAGGGGGAGCCCCTCGCGCCCCCACACCGCCCCCCAGCAGTACTCGGTGATGAGGTCCTGCAGGGGCTTGGTGAAATCGTTCGTGGTGGCCAGCGCGCGGTTGACGTAGTCCTCGCCCAGCACCGCCGAGCGGATTTCGAGGCCTCGTTGGTATGTCTCGCCATCCACTGCAATTCTCCTTAACTGCCGGTGTGTACGACCTTCGTACAGCAGTGCGAACCGCCCGGCGCCATCGCACCGGCCGACGTAATTGCACCTCGTAGCCCTTTTTCGAGATTATTACTTCCGCGATAGAGAATGTTATTCTCGCGATGGCGGTGACGACAGGAGGCGGCCCGGATGCTGTTGGAGTTCGATGCTGATCAGCGGCTGTGGCAGCAGACCGTGCGCGACGCCGTCGCCAAGCAGTGCCCGCCGTCGTTGGTCCGCAGCGTGGCCGAGGACGATGGCGACCAGACGCCCCTCTGGGAAGGATTGTGGAAGTCCTATGTGGACCAGGGCTGGACGGAGCTGAACGACCCGGCGGGCGCCGTCGAGTTGGCGATCGTGCTCGAGGAGTTGGGGCGCGCCACCGACCCCACCCCGTACCTGGCGACGATGAGCCAATTCGCGCCGCTGGCCGCCGACCGCTTCGACCCGCACGAATCGGGCACCGCCGTGTACGGCGGTGTCGTGGCGCACCGCGACCCCGACGGCTGGGTGCTGCACGGCACGGCGCGCCACGTGCTCGACGGCGATCGCGTCGACCGGCTGGCGGTGCCGACCGACGCCGGCGTGTTCGTCGTCGCGGCCAACCAGGTGTCGGCCCGCCGCTCGGCGGTGTTCGACCCCGTGCTGCACGTCGCCGACCTGTCGTTCGCCGATGTCCGCCTGCCCGACAGCGCCCGGCTCCCCGTCGACGCCGAGCGCGCGCACCACATCGCGTTGACTGGCATGGCAATCACGATGGTCGGCGCCTGCCAGCGCATCCTGGACCTGGTGCTCGAGCATGTCCGCAACCGGCAGCAGTTTGGCGCGCCGATCGGCTCGTTCCAGGCCGTCCAGCACAAGGCCGCCGACATGCACGTCGCGGTGGAACGCGCCCGCGCGCTGGCCTACTTCGCCGCGTTGACGATCGCGGCCGACGATCCACGTCGCCGGCTGGCGGCCGCGATGGCCAAGGCCTCGGCGGGGGAGTGTCAGTCGCTCGTATTCCGGCACGGCCTACAGCTTTTCGGGGCGATGGGATTCACCTGGGAGAACGACCTGCAGTTCGCGCTCAAGCGGGCCAAAGCGGGTGAGCTCATGCTCGGCGGCGCCGCGGAGCACCGCGCGCGGATCGCGGAGGAGTACCGTGCAGCTGACTTTTGATCCCGACGTCGAGGCGTTTCGGGCGGAGTTTGCGGCGTTTCTCGACGAAAACCTGCCCGACGCAAGCGAAACCCTGGAGCGGCCCCGCTCGGTCTCCCACATGCCGCAGTGGGCCCGTCGCTGGCAGCGGCTGCTGTTCGACAACGGCTGGCTGCTGCCCGGCCAACCACCGGAATTCGGCGGCCGCAACGCGACCGTCATCCAGCAGTTCGTCTATCTGGAGGAACTGTCCCGACGCCGGATGTACCACAGCTTCAACCCGCAGGGCGTGAACATCGTTGCGGCGTCGCTGTTGTCGTTCGGCAGCGACGAACAGAAGCGGTGCTGGGCGGTGCCGATCCTGCGCGCCGAGATCACCGCCTCGCTGGGCATGAGCGAACCCAGCGCCGGCTCGGACCTGGCGTCGCTGCGAACCCGCGCGGTGCGGGATGGCGACCACTTCGTCGTCAACGGCCAAAAGGTGTGGACGTCCGGGGCCCACGACGCCGACGTGTTGCTGACCTTTGTGCGGACCAACGCGGATGTGCCAAAACACAAGGGAATCAGCGCATTGCTGATCCCGACCGATACCCCCGGCGTGGTGCGCCGGCCGTTCCCCTCGATCTGCGCGGCGGACGATCTGGACTTCAACGAGGTCTTCTTCACCGACGCGCGGGTTCCGGCGGAGAACCTGGTCGGCGGGCTCGACCAGGGATGGCGCGTGGCCAACGGCTCGCTCGGGCACGAGCGGACGATGATGTGGCTGGGCTTTGCCGACCGGCTCGACAACATGATCGCCGATTTCCATCCCACCACCGAGTTCGAGCGCGACCAGTACGCCAGCACGATCATGGACAAGCAGGCGTTGCGCCTGCTGGGGTCGGCGGCCCTGGCGCGCGCGGCCCGGGGCGAGGACGACGTGGCCGCGATCTCGGTGCTCAAGCTGCTCGGGTCCGAGGCGGAGCTGCGTGGCATGGAACTCGCACTGACCTCCGCGGGGTCCGACGGGCTCGTCCACCCCGGGCAGACCGGGCCGTACGCGCACATGAACCTCGACCACTATTTCGCCAGCTGGTTCGAGCGTTACGCCCGAAGCTTTTCCGGCACCATCGCGGGCGGCACGTCGGAGATCCAGCGCAACATCATCGCCCAGCGCGTCCTGGGCCTGCCCCGCCGCTGAGTTCCTCGCGGGAGGTCCCGCCTAGTCGATGACGGCGGCTTCCTTGCGCTCGGTGACGGGCCGGGCGAGTTCCTGCTCCTCGCAGATGCGCTGCAGTTTGTCGAGGGTCTCGTCGAGGCCGGCGCCGATCCGCGGACCGGGGGTAAAGGTCGCCGGCAGCTTGCGCATGCCCTGGATGACGCCGATGGTCTCGTAGTGCACTGCGCCTTCCGGCTCGCAGTGGTAGTCGGGCATCCGGTCGAGCACCGCGGTCAGCATCGACTTGAACACCGTCCGAGCCACGTTGGAGCCGATGCAACGGTGGACGCCGATCCCGAAGCTGAAGTGCCGGTTGCCCTTACGGTCGAGGACGATCTTGTCCGGCTCGCGGAAAACCGCGGGGTCGCGGTTGGCCATCGCCCACGAGATCCACAGGCGTTCGCCCTCTTTGAAGAGGTTGCCGTTGAGCTCGACGTCGTCGGAGAAGGTCCGCCCGTCGCCGGGTGCCGGGGTGAAGTAGCGCAGGAACTCCTCGGTCGCGGGGTCGAGCAGCGTGTCGAGGTTGGCGCGCAGGCGTTCCCGCTCGTCGAGGTTCTCCGACAGCCATTCGAGCGAATGCGCGGTCAGCGCCGTCGTGGTGTCGAATCCGCCGCCGATGACCAGCCCGAGATTGCCGAGGATCTCCAGGTCCGGCGCGGGCTCGCCGTCGATGCGCATCTGTAACAGGCCGTTGACGATGCCGGGCCGCGGGTTCTCGCGGATCTCGATCATGCTGTTGACCATGTCGAGCCCCATCTGCCGGTGCATCTCGGTGACGCGCTCGATGTCGGGGGAGTGCTCGGGCGTGTACACCGCGGCGTGGACGGGCTCGCTGTACATGCTCCACTTCTTCAGCGGGATGCCCAGCATCGCCAGCGTCAGCACGGCCGGAACGACGTTGGCCAGGTCGTCGACGAAGTCGATCTGGCCTTCCTCGATCTTCTCGTTGAGGCACGCGCGCGTCACGTCGTCGACGAACGGTGCCCAGCGCTTGACCGCGGCAGGCGACAGGTAAGGGTTCAACACGGTGCGGTAGATGCGGTGCTCGGGGTCGTCCATCTCCAGGATGCCGCCTCGGACGGCGTTGACGCGGCTGGCCGTCGGGATCGAAATGCCTTTGTAGCCCCGCCGCTCGCCGTGGATGTCGTGATCGTTGGAGACCGCGGGGCAGCGGGCGAGCTCGAACACCTCGTTGCTGCCGGCTGCCACCCAATGCCCGCCGTAGGTGTCGCTCCAGGCTATCGGGCACCGAGCGTGCATCTCCTCGGTGATGGCCTTGAATTGTGAGCGGTACTCCGCGGAGTGCCGATCGAAGTGATACCGGTTTCGCTTACGATCGCTGTCGCTGGCGACCTCGTCGACGCTCAAGACACCGTCTCCCTTTACGTTTCATCCGTGATGATGATGGCCTGTTCCGGGCATGAGTGGGCGGCCTCGCGAACCTGATCCTCGCGATCGGCCGGCACCACTTCTTCGGTTGCCGACGACGTGCCGTCGATGTCGCTGAGCTGGAAGGAATCCGGTGCGATCATCGCGCAAAGGGTGTGGCCCTGGCAGCGTTCGGGATCAACCCAGACCTTCACGGTGCCTCCTTAAGTGTTTCTGCCGCCGTTTACGCCCAATATCTGGCCGGTGATGTAGCTGGCCTCGTCGGAGACCAGGAATGCGCACGCCGCGGCGATGTCTTCCGGCCTGCCGATCCGGCGCACCGGCGTCCGGGCGATGGTCGCCTCGATGTCGCCCAGGAATCCCTTTTGTTCGGCGGCGCGCAGCATCGGGGTGTCGATGAACCCCGGCGGCACGGCGTTGACGGTGATACCGCTGGGCCCGTATTCGAGCGCCAGCGACTTGGTGAGACCGTTGACCGCGGACTTGGCCGCGACGTAGTGGCTCATGTATGGCGCGCCGGAGTGCGTGCTCGACGAGGAGATGTTGACGATGCGCCCCCAACCGGCCTCCACCATGTCGGGCAGGACCGCCTGGATCATGTGGAAGACGCCGTTCAGGTTGACGTCGATTACCCGCTGCCAGTCCTCGAAGGTGATGTTGGTGAACCGCTTGAAGCCGTCCAGTCCCGCGGCGTTGACCAGGACCGTCACCGGCCCCAGCCGCGCACGGATCGCGGAGAGCGCGGCATCCACCTGCGACCGGTCCGTGACGTCGGCGGTGAAGGCGAAGTCGGCTTCCGCGGGCCTGAGGTCGATCGTGGCGACGTCAAGGCCATCGGCGCGCAGGCGTTGCGCGATGGCCTGACCGATTCCGGATCCGCCACCGGTGACAACGGCGGTCTTCACGTCGCCGACACCAGGCTATGTTCGCCTCCATACGGGGCCGTCTCAGTCACAAAGAATCTCCCTTGCAATTATGAGAACCTTACTCTCGGCGCCGAGCCGCGTGCAACATGGCCTCGAAACCGCTTTCAGCCTGCGCGGAGGGGTGGGCCACCGCGCGGTGTGGGCGACAACGCCGCTGGTAGACGGGCCGTCTCGATTCCCGAGGGCTTCTTGAATTATCGAGAGGCGAATGTAAGATTCGCCGGTGAAGAGAATGAAGTTATCGTGATCGGCACCACATCGGGGAAGCGCTGAAAGCCAGTCCGGTGTCGGCCGCGAGATAGGGCCGGGCCCGAGGAGTTCCTGGGACGCACGACTTTGGCGGTATCGGCTGTGCCGGCGGCGCCCGCACAGGAAGGGGATGCATGAGGCCACTCGAGGGCATCCGGATTTTGGAAGTCGCCATGTACGGCTTCGTCCCCTCGGCCGGCGCGGTGCTGGCCGAGTGGGGAGCCGACGTGGTCAAGGTCGAGCACGCCGTGACCGGCGACCCACAGCGCGGACTCCGGCAGACGGGCATGCTGCGCGTCGAAGGTGACCCGAACCCCAACATCGAGCACGCCAACCGCGGCAAGCGCAGCATCGGCCTGGACATGTCGGTGCCCGAGGGCAAGGACGTGCTCTACGAGCTGGCCCGCCGGTCCGACGTGTTCCTGACCAGTTTTCTGCCCGACGCCCGGCGGAAGTTCGGCATCGATGTCGATGACATTCGGGCGGTGAACCCGAACATCGTCTACGCCCGTGGAAGCGCCCTCGGCCCGCGCGGCCAGGAGGCGGCCAAGGGCGGCTATGACATGACGGCCTTTTGGTGCCGGGCGGGGACCGCGGCCACCATCACTCCGGCGGGGATGCCCGGCATGATCGCGCCGCCCGGGCCCGCCTACGGTGACACCATCTCGGGCACCAACCTCGCCGGTGGCATCGCGGCGGCGCTGCTGAAGCGCGAACGCACCGGCGAACCCTCGGTCGTCGACGTGTCGCTGCTCGGCAGTGGCCTGTGGTCGATGGGTCACACCGTCGCGTTGACAAAGCATCTGGGGCAGCGGCTGGAATCGCCACCGCCGGGAGTGCACGGGGCGCCGAACAATCCATTGGTCGGGCTGTACGCGACCTCCGACGGCCGCTACATCTCCTTCGTGATGATGCAGCCCACCAAGTTCTGGGCCGACGTTTGCCGCCACGTCGACCTGCCCGAGCTGGCCGACGACCCCCGATTCGCCACCGTCGAGACGATCGCCGCCAACACCGCGGATGCCGTCGAGATCTTGACCAAGGTGATCGCAACCCGCACGCTAGCCGAGTGGAGCGAACGCTTTGCCACGCTCGCCGGACCATGGGCGCCCGTGCAAGACACCTTGCAGGCCGTCGAAGACGCGCAAATCCGCGCGAACGAGTACCTGGTTCGCGCAGGCGAACTCGATCTGGTCGCCAACCCCGTCCAGTTCGATGTCAGCGCGCCGCACACCGGTCCGGCGCCCGGTTTCGCCGAGCAGACCGACGAGATCCTGATGGAAATCGGGCTCGACTGGGACCGCATCATCGAACTCAAGACCGCCGGCGCCGTCACTTGAGTGCCGCAGGGACCGGAGCCACCCGGAATGCTCGAGCCGAACGTCGCCTCTCACCGGGGGGGCCACCCGATAACGGTTGTGCATTTTTCGCTACGCCGGGACGCGGTATGAGTCATAATCGCCGGACGCTTCAAGACCTGGGGCACCTCGTTTTTGGAGCGCCAACTCACGCGGCGAAACGGAGGACGGGCGTGAGGATGGTAGCGGTAGTGACGCCGGAGCGAGCCGCCGGAACGTCGCTGCCCGCTACGCATTTCACCGTCGCTGATGCGTGTTCGTGTCGGTTGGTTCAGCCGAATCCCCAACGACCGGTGCGGCAAAACAAGACTGCCGGTCTGAAAAGTGGTGGAGGGAGCTGAGGGCGATGGCGATCAAGCGGGCCGGACCGGAGCGGTGGACGGGTGGCATTTCGTTGGGCCGCGGCTCCAAACCCATGGAGGCGGTCGGCGGGTTGTTCGCGATGTCGGCCGACGCGATCAAGTTCGTGTTCCGCCGGCCCTTCCAGTGGCGTGAGTTTTTGGAGCAGTCGTGGTTCATCGCCCGGGTCGCGCTGGCGCCCACGTTGCTGGTGGCCATCCCGTTCACCGTCCTGGTCAGCTTCACCCTCAACATCCTGCTGCGCGAGCTGGGCGCGGCGGACTTGTCCGGTGCGGGTGCGGCTTTCGGCGCGGTGACCCAGGTTGGCCCGCTGGTGACGGTGCTGATCGTGGCGGGCGCCGGTTCCACGGCGATGTGCGCGGACCTGGGTTCGCGAACGATCCGCGAGGAGATCGACGCGATGGAGGTGCTGGGTATCAACCCGGTGCAGCGCCTGGTCACCCCGCGCATGCTCGCTTCCGGCCTGGTGGCGCTGCTGCTGAACAGCCTCGTCGTCATCATCGGCATCGTGGGCGGCTACGTTTTTTCCGTCTTCGTGCAAGACGTGAATCCGGGGGCGTTCGCCGCGGGCATCACCCTGCTGACCGGGGTGCCCGAGGTGGTCATTTCGTGTGTCAAGGCAGCGCTTTTCGGCCTGATCGCCGGATTGGTCGCGTGTTATCGCGGCCTGACGGTCTCCGGCGGCGCCAAGGCCGTCGGCAACGCGGTCAACGAAACCGTGGTTTATGCGTTCATGTCGCTGTTCGTTGTCAATGTGGTTGTCACCGCCATCGGCATCCGGATGTCGACCAAGGGTCATTGAGGAGGTGTAGGGACAAACCGTGATCACTCTGCGCGCCACCTATCCGCGCCTGACGCGGCAGATCGACAAGCCGGTAGCCTTTTTGGGCCGCATCGGTGATCACACGCTGTTCTACGCCCAGGCTCTTGCCGGCGTCCCGTTTGCCGTCCGCCACTACCGCCGGGAAGTCATCCGCCTCATAGCCGAAATCAGCATGGGTGCGGGCACTTTGGCCATGATCGGCGGAACGCTGTGCATCGTCGGCTTTTTGACGCTGGCTGCGGGTGGCACGCTGGCGGTCCAGGGGTACAGCTCGCTGGGCAACATCGGGATCGAGGCGCTGACCGGGTTTTTGGCGGCGTTCATCAACGTGCGGATCGCCGCCCCGATCGTCGCGGGAATCGGTTTGGCCGCCACCTTTGGCGCCGGCGTCACCGCGCAGCTGGGCGCCATGCGGATCAACGAAGAGATCGACGCGCTGGAATCGATGGCGATCCGGCCGGTTTCGTATCTGGTGAGCACCAGGATCGCGGCCGGGATGATGGCGATCACGCCGTTGTACTCCATCGCCGTCATCCTGTCGTTCCTCGCCAGCCAATTCACGACCGTGGTCCTGTTCGGTCAGTCGGGAGGCCTGTATCAGCACTACTTCTCGACGTTCCTCAACCCGATCGACCTGTTGTGGTCGTTCCTGCAAGCCGTGCTGATGGCCATCACGATCTTGTTGATCCACACCTATTTCGGCTACTTTGCTTCGGGCGGACCAGCCGGTGTCGGCGTCGCGACGGGCAACGCGGTGCGGACCTCGTTGATCGTGGTCGTGTCGGTGACGCTGCTCGTCTCGCTGTCCATCTACGGCACCAACGGCAACTTCAACCTGTCGGGCTAGGAAAGGTGGTGAACGGACAGTGACGCGCAATCTCGGGCCGGGCCCCATCCACCGTTCCGAAACCACCAGCGCCGCACGGCCTGTCGCGGCGTCACCCGGTCGCCACTTCGGCGTCCAGTCCTACGCCCGTCCCCTGGCCGGGTTGGCGACCATCGTCCTGATCGCCATCATCTTCGCCGTTGCTATCGGCCTGTTCCGGGGTTCGTTCACCCAGAGCGTGCCCGTCACCGTGTACTCGAAGCGCGCCGGCCTGGTGATGAATCCGGACGCCAAGGTGAAGATGCGCGGTGTCGAGGTCGGAAAGGTCGCCTCGATCGACGTGCAGCCCGACGGCGAAGCCGTCCTGCACCTGGCGATGCAGCCGTCGCAGATGCATCTCATCCCGAGCGATGTGCAGGTCAACATCGTATCGACGACGGCGTTCGGCGCGAAGTTCGTCGACCTGGTCCCCCCCGACGAGCCCTCGGCGCAGCACCTGCAGGCCGGCCAAAAACTGCGCGGCAAGCAGGTGACCGTCGAGATCAACACGGTTTTCGAGCAACTCAGGTCGCTGTTGCAGACCATCGATCCCGCCAAGCTCAGCGAAACCCTCGGTGCGATAGCGTCGGCGGTCAACGGCCGCGGTCACAAGATCGGCCAGATGATTTCCGACCTCGATTCCTTTCTGGCCACCCAGGAACCCAGCCTGCCCGCGCTGAGCCACGACCTCGAGGCGCTGCCCGTGGTGAGCAAGGCATACGGCGACGCGGCGCCGGACCTGCTCGCGACGACCGACCACGCGATCAAGCTCAGCAAGTCGATCGTCGACGAGCAGCAGAACCTGGATGCGTTCCTGATCAGCTCAATCGGCTTGTCGAACATGGGCAACGATGTGATCGGTGGCAACAGGCAGGCGCTCACCGACGTGCTGCATCTCCTGTTGCCGACCACCGACCTGCTGAACGCGTACCACGAGGCGCTGTGGTGCGGCCTGAAAGGGTCGATGGGGAACCTCAAGGCGCCCGACCTGCCCGAGCCGATGGTCAAGGTGACGGTCTACGTCGGATTCGGCACCGAACGCTACCGCTACCCGGACAATTTGCCCAAGGTGGCCGCGACCGGTGGGCCGCAGTGCCACGACCTCCCCAACGTGCCCTTCGACGCCGCGCCGCCGTTCGTGGTGGCCGACGTCGGCTCCAACCCCGTGCAGTACAGCAACCAGCAGCTGTTGATCAACTCCGACGCGCTCAAGCAGATGCTGTACGGGCCGATCGCCGGCCCGCCGCGCAACAGCTTCCAGGTTGGACAACCCGGATGAGCGGTTCACGCGCAATGATCGTGAAGTTCGGGGCGTTCGCCACCGTGATGGTCCTGCTGACCGTGTTCCTGTTCTTCATCTTCGGGGAGTACACGACCGGTTCGACCAACGGGTATTCCGCGCTCTTCACCGATGTGTCGCGGCTGAAGCCCGGCCAGACGGTGCGGGTCGCCGGCATTCGCGTGGGCACGGTCAACAGCGTCAGCCTGCGTCCCGACAAGAAGGTCGTGGTGAAGTTCGACGCCGACCGCGGCGTGGTGCTCACCACCGGCACCCGCGCGGTGGTCCGCTATCTGAACCTGGTCGGTGATCGCTACCTCGAGTTGGTCGACGGTCCCGGATCCACGAAGGTGCTGCCGGCCGGTGCGCAAATCCCGCTCGACCGCACGGCGCCCGCACTCGATCTCGACCTCCTGCTCGGCGGGCTGAAGCCCGTGACCCGGGGCCTCAATCCGCAGGACGTCAACGCGCTGAGCGCGGCACTCATTCAAGTTTTCCAGGGCGAGGGTCCGAACATCCAGTCGCTGCTGTCCAAGACGTCGTCGTTCTCGAATGCGTTGGCCGACAACAACCAGACGGTGCAGGAGCTGATCGACAACCTGAACACCGTGGTGGACACCGTCAACAAGGAGGGCACCAAGTTCTCCGGAGCCATCGACCGCCTGGAGAAGCTGATCAGCGGCCTGTCGCAAGACCGCGACACCATCGGAACAGCGATCAGCGCGCTGGACAACGGGACCGCCTCGATCGCGGACCTGCTCGGCCGCGCGCGTGCACCGCTGGCGGGCACGGTGGACCAGGTGAGTCGGCTGGCGCCGCTGCTGGACAAGGACAAGAACCTCCTCGACGTCACGCTGCAAAAGCTCCCCAACGACTACCGCAAGCTGACGAGGCTCGGCGCGTACGGCGCCTGGTTCCCCTACTACCTGTGCGGGCTGGCGCTGCGGGTCTCCGATCTGCAGTACCGGACGGTGGAAGTCGGCATCAAGCACCAGGTCACCGGGCGGTGTGCGGAGCCCACGGACGGGGGCGGCTGATGAACAAATACCGTGGGGCAGGCCTCATTCGGGCCGGATTCATCGGCGCCGTGTTGATCGTGCTTGTCATCGCCGTCGGGCTTAATCCGGACCAGCTGGTCCAGCGGGCGACCACAGTGCGCTATCAGGCGCTGTTTTCCGACGCCGGCGGCCTGGCAACCGGCAATGACGTGACCATCTCGGGGATCAAGGTCGGCAGCGTGACGGGCATGTCGCTGCAGAACGGCGACGTCCTGGTGACGTTCACCGTGAAGGGCAACGTCCTGCTGGGGTCGGCCAGTACCGCACACATCCGGACGGGTTCGCTGTTGGGTCAGCGGGTGCTCACCGTCGACTCCGCGGGCAGTGGCACGATGCGTCCGCTCAGTGTCATCCCGGCGTCGCGCACGTCGTCGCCCTATTCGCTGTCCGAGGCCGTCGGTGACCTCGCGACCGACGTCGGGGGGACCGACACCGAAGCGCTCAACCACTCCCTCGACACGCTGTCGACGACGCTGAATCAGATTTCGCCGCAACTCGGTCCCGCGTTCGACGGGATCACCCGGCTTTCCCAAGCCCTCAATGCGCGCAACCAGACCCTCGGCCAGCTGCTCAAGGGCGCCGCCGACGTCACCGGCATCCTGTCGCAACGCAGCGCACAACTCAACACGCTGATCCTCAACGCCAACGACCTGGTGGGCATGCTGGTGCAGCGGCGGCAGGCGATCGTGCGGCTGCTGGCCAGCACGTCCGCGGTGGCCAAGCAGCTGAAGGGCGTGGTGCACGACAACGAGGCGAAGCTGGCGCCGTCGCTGGAGAAGCTGAACTCGGTGACGGCGATGCTGGAGAAGAACCGTGACAACATCGCCAAAGCGCTGCCCGGGCTGGCGAAATATGAGCTGACGCAGGGTGAGACGGTGTCCAGCGGCTACTACTACAACCCGTTCATCCCGAACCTGTTCCAGATGGAATTCTTCCAGTGGCTGTTCGACTACGCCTTCGGGTTCCGCGCCTATGGCGCGCCCGGTCAGCCGCCGGACACCGCTGGGCCGCGGGCGTTCTTCCCATGGCCGTTCAACATGGATCCGGGAGGCCGGCCATGACGCGGCTGCAGGCGATTCCGCGCGGCAAGCTCAAGGTCTGGTTGGTGATCGCGCTGGCCGGGCTCCTGGTGCTCGGCACCGCGGTCGCCATCCGCAACACCTTCTTCCGCCCCACGACGATCTCCGCCTACTTCCCCACGGCGACGGCGATATATCCGGGCGACGACGTGCGGGTGTCCGGCATGAAGGTCGGCACCATCGCATCGATCCAACCGCAGGGCACCCAGGCGAAGCTGGTGTTGCACGTCGATCGCGGCGTCCGCATTCCCGCCGACGCCAAAGCGGTGATCGTGGCCCAGAACCTGGTGGCCGCCCGCTATGTCCAACTCACCCCCGCCTATCGGTCCAGCGGCCCCACCATGCGCGACGGTGCGGTGATACCGATCGAGCGCACGGCGGTGCCCGTCGAATGGGACCAGGTCAAAATCCAATTGATGAAGTTGGCAACGGATTTGGGTCCCAGCAGCAAGGTGTCGACGACGTCGGTGGGGCGGTTCATCGACACGGCCGCCGACGCGCTTGGCGAGGGCAGGGCGGACAAGTTGCGGCAGACCCTGGCTCAGCTCTCGGGGGTCGGGCGGGTCCTGGCCAACGGCAGCGGCAACATCGTCGACATCATCAAAAACCTGCAGACTTTCGTCTCGGCCCTGCGCGACAGCAATGTCCAGATCGTCCAGTTCGATAACCGGCTGGCAACGCTCACCAGCGTGCTCGACGACAATAAGTCCGAGCTGGACGCGGCACTGACTGACCTGTCGAGCGCCGTCGGCGACGTCCAGAGGTTCATCGAAGGCAGTCGTGATCAAACCGCGGAGCAGATCTCGCGGCTGGCCGACCTGACGCAGATCCTCGTCGACAACCAGATGGCGCTGAAAAACGTTCTGCACGTAGCGCCCAACGCGCTGGCCAACGCCTACAACGACTACGACCCCGACGTCGGAAACATCCGCGGCGGGGTCGGGCTCCAGAACTTCAGCAACCCGACCTTCGCCTACTGCGCGAACATCGGGGCCATCGAGAACGCCACCGCGGTGGAGACCGGCAAGCTGTGCGGCCTGTATCTAAGCCCCGCGCTGAAGGTGTTCAACCCGTTGATGTACTTCAACTTCAACTATTTACCGATCCCGGTCAACCCGCTTTTGGCGCCGGCGTTCGATCCGAAGAACGTCGTTTACAGCGAGCAGCGCCTGGCGCCCGGCGGTGAGGGCCCGAAGCCGGCGCCGCCCGAGCTGCCGCCGGCGGTCTCGGCGTACACGGGTCTGCCCGGCGACGTGCCACCGGCCGCCCCGCCGCCACCGCCGCCGGGACGGATCCCGGGCGCGGCGATGCCCGAGCCGCCGCCCCTGCAGGTGGTGCCGCCGCCTGCGGCGGCGCCGGCGCCGCCACCGCAGGCGCCTCCGGCCGCCCCGGCGGCCCCGGCGGACCTCTCGGACATGCTGCTTCCAGGCGAAGGGCCGCAACCATGATCGGCCGAGCCGTGATACACGCCAGTGCACGGTGGCTCGGCATCGGCTGCGGTATCATGCTCGCCGCGACCGGCTGCGCCTTCAACGGCCTGAATTCGCTGCCCCTGCCGGGCGCGGTGGGGCGGGGGCCGGGCGCCAGCCACTACCACGTCGAGGTCGCCAACGTCGGTACGCTGGAAGCGAATTCGCCGGTGATGGTCGACGACGTGATCGTCGGCAGCATCAGCAAGATGAGGGTGTCGACGACGGGAGGCTGGCACGCCGACGTCGAGATTTCGGTGAACCCAGGGACGGTCATCCCCGCGAACGCCGTGGCCAGCGTCGGCCAGACCAGCCTGCTGGGATCCATGCACCTGCAACTGAACCCGCCGCTCGGTCAACATGGGACGGGACGGCTGCAGCCGGGGGCCACGATCCCGTTGAACCGGTCGATGACCTATCCGTCGACGGAGCAGACGCTCTCGTCGCTGTCGGTGATCCTCAACGCGGGGGGGCTGGGTCAGATCGGCGACATCATCCATAACTTCAACGCCAGCTTGTCCGGGCATGCGGGCGAGGCGCGCGACCTGATCGACCGCCTCGACAGGTTCGTCGGCACGCTGGACCAGCAGCGCGACAATCTCGTTGAGTCCATCCGGGCGCTGAACCGCCTCGCCGGTACGTTCGCCGGGCAACGCGACGTGATCACCCAGGCGCTGTACGAGATTCCGCCCGCGCTGGAGGTGCTGATCAAGGAGCGGCCGCGCTTTACCGCGGCCCTCGAGAAGCTGGGGACGTTCAGCGACACCGCTACCAGACTCGTCAACGACGCCGGAGACGACCTGGTCGGTAACTTGAAGAATCTCGGACCGGCACTCGGCGCGCTGGCCGACGTCGGGCCGGATCTCGGTTCCGCCCTTTCCTATGCTCCGACATTCCCCTTCACCCAGAGCATCGTCGACCGCTACATCCGGGGCGACTACATGAACGGGTATTTCATCATCGACCTGACGAACGCCGGGATGCGCAAGAGCATCCTGCGGGGCACCCACTGGGAGCGGATCGGGGCGGAGGGCGTCCCCGCACCCGGGGACCCGGAATACCTGCAATTCCGGTACGGCGCGCCGCCCGGGGCGCCCGGGGGACTGACCAAGCCCGCACCGGTCGGGGAGCCGGCGCCCTTCGGCCCGCCGCCCCCGTGGGCGCGCCCGGGACCGACACCGGACTCGCCGCCGACGCCCGTGTCACCGATAGAGGCCGGTCTGACCATGCTCGGCCCAAACGCGAGGCCCGATCCGCAACCACCGATGGCGCCCGGGCCGCCCGGCCCGCCGGTGGCGGATCAGGGGGCCGCGGTGCCGGGGGCGACTCCAGTCACGGACGGGGGGCGCTAGGTGCTAACCCGTTTCGTGCGCATCCAATTGGCGATCTTCACGATCGTGGGCATCGTCGGTGTGGTCCTCATGGTGTTGTGGTACATCCAGGTGCCCACGCTGCTCGGCATCGGCAAGATGACGGTCAGGCTGGAACTGCCCGCCGCCGGGGGACTGTACCGCTTCAGCAACGTGACCTATCGCGGAGTGCAGATGGGTAAGGTGACCTCGATCGCCCTCACCCCCAACGGTGCCGAAGCCGTTATGCGGCTTGATACTTCGCCGAAAATCCCGGCGCACGACCTCGAAGCCAAGGTGCTCAGCGTGTCCGCGGTGGGCGAGTATTACGTGGATCTGCGGCCGAAAACCAATTCTGGGCCCTACCTCCACGACGGGGATAAGATCACCGCCGGTGCGCAGGATCTCCCGGTGCCGATCGGTCCCGTGCTCGACCAGACCAGTGCCCTGATCAACAGCATCCCCAAGGGCAAGCTCGGCACGCTGCTCGACGAGTCCTTCACGGCCTTCAACGGCGAAGGCTACGACTTCGGATCGCTGTTCGACTCTTCGGCCCGAGTCTCAGGGGACCTCAACGGCGCCGCCGACCGCACGCGCACCCTGACCGACGAGACCGGTCCCTTCCTGGATGCGCAGGCGCAGACGGCGGACTCGATCCGACTGTGGGCCAAGAGCCTTGCCGGAGTGACCGGGCAGCTGGCCCAAAACGATCCGCAGATCCGCACCCTGCTGCAACAGGGGCCGGGAGCGCTCGACGAGGCGTCCCGCCTGCTCGACCAGATCAAGCCGACGCTGCCCGTGCTGCTCGCCAACCTCACCACCGTGGGGCAGATCGGCGTCACCTATCACGCCTCCCTAGAGCAGGTTTTGGTATTGCTGCCGCCGTTCACCGCGGCGATTCAGTCGTTCCTCGGCACGAAGGCGCCCGACGGGCTGGCCAAGGGCGCCTTCAACCTCATCGTCAGTGACCCGCCGGCGTGCACGGTGGGCTTCTTGCCGCCCAGCCAATGGCGTTCCCCGGCCGATACCCGTGTCGTCGACACACCGGACGGCCTGTACTGCAAGCTCCCGCAGGACTCACCCATCGGGGTGCGCGGCGCCCGCAACTACCCGTGTATGGGGCAGCCCGGAAAGCGCGCGCCGACCGTCGAAATATGCGAGAGCGACAAGCCATTCCAGCCGCTGGCCATGCGGCAGCACGTGTTCGGCACCTACCCGCTGGACCCCAACCTGATCGCCCAGGGCATCCCGCCGGACGACCGGATGAACTTCAACCGCGAAAGAATCTTCGGGCCGGTGGAGGGGACGCCGCTGCCCCCGGGAGCTGTCCCGCGGGGAACGCCACCGGCGCCACCGATACCCCCGGCGCCACTCAACCCGGCGATGATGGGCGCGGTGTCGCCGATAGCGCCCATCGACGTGCCTTCCCCCGCGAATGGCTCCCTCGCCAGTGCGACGGGCGGCGAGACACCGGGGGCGCCGCCGCCGGCGCCGTCGGTGGCGCCGAGCGCGTTCGGGCGCGATGCCGCCCAGCCGGGCCCGTCCGTAGGGGTTGCCCAGTACGACCCGCGCACGGGCACCTACGTCGCGCCGGACGGCCAGGTTTATCGCCAAGCCGACTTGGCCACGAACAAGGCGCCCAAAACGTGGAAGGACATGTTCGCCACGTAGAGCGCCGCGTCAGATCCGCGGGCCGACAAGGGCTTTGGAAGGTCTTTAAACGCGACGCGCCGGGGTCAGCCGATTTTGTCCAGCCGGAATGGCTGGTCGATATACAGCGGCAGGTTGGTCCCGCATGCGCCGGGCTGGCCCGTCGTGTGTTCCCGTCCGGCGAAAACCGTCGATCCGGCCAACTTTTCACCGGTCTCCGGGTCAGCGGGATAGAAGTGGATCCGTTCGTGACCGGTGTATGAGGTGCCGTCGGGGCAGGTGGTCCAGTTGGGGATGTCGCGACTGACGAACCAGGTGCTGCCGTCATGCATGTTGATCGGCGCGGACCAACCCGCGTCGCTGACCACCTGGCCGGTACAGTCCTGCGCGGTCACACACGACGTGGTGATGGTCCACGTCTCTCGCACCGTGGCCTCCCGGTGATACACGTCGTTCGTTCTGGCCCAGTCGCCGACCCACGTGGCCGTGTATTTGCCGTTGATGGACGCATCGTAGGCCCGCGCCGAAGGGGCCGTGCCCACACCGGCGATTGCACCGGCGGCCACCAGTGCCGCACTCGCCGTCAAATTCATCAAACGCATCGCGTGCTCCTTGACGCGCAACTGCCGCCAGTCGGAAATGCAGCTGAATTCACAGACTAACACCGCCTCCGCATAACACAATCTCGTTTAGCGCAAAGCCCACGGATGCTCACAACGCATCGAATTTTTCAATGAGCCAGTCACCGTTGACCTTTGTCAGCGCCACGCGAAGGCTGCTCGATGTCACCACCGGTTCCGGCTTTTCCGTACTCGCGGTCTTCTGCCTGACGAAGACGAGTACGACGGCGGAATTCGGGTGCAGCTCCGAAACGGCGGCTTTGACAACGGTGGCGGACGTCGTGACATGGCCCCGCTGTGCCGACGGCCCGACGATCTGCTCGGCGAAGCGCTGGTAGTAGGCGAGATAGCCTTCGGTGAGCCGGGATTTGGCGTTGGCGAAATCGCGATTGAGGGTTTCCGGCGAGTAGGACAGCAGCGCCACCGCGCCCTCGCTTGCCGCTTGGACGGCTTGGTGCGCCACGGTGTTGTCGGTCTGCAGGTCCGGCCGGTACACGAAGTAGAAGTAGCCGGCCGCGTACCCGCACGCGCCAATAAGTAGCAGCGTCACCAGGATTGACCGCCACCGTGCCGCGCATCGACGCGCCCAGCGGCCGATCACACCGATGCGGCGCCGCCGTGCCGGGTCCTCGACCGTCTCGGCGGGCTGGGCGCTGTCGACCGTCACGGGACGAACTCGACCCTGGAAACCTTTAATTGCCCGCCGTCTCTTTGGATGGAGACGACGGCCCGCAGGTTTCGTGTATCCGGTTTGGCGTCACCGGGTTTGGTGACCTCGGTCTTAGCCGCGACGAGCACCACCGCCGCATCCTGGGTCATGGATTGTACGGCCGCGGCCTGCACGGTCGCCTTGCTGCTGATTTTCGATTGCTCGATCGCCTTGACGAGATCCTCGGCGCCCATCAGGAAGCTGGCCTTGAATATCCCGGTGGTGTCATCGGCGAAGCGCTGCAAGTCTTCCCTCGCCCTGGCCGGATCGATCGACATCATCGCCACGATCCCGTTGCGCGCCGCCGCGGTGAATTCCGCAGTGCGCTGCCTTTGCTGTTCGACACCACGGTGATGCCAAACCAGATAGCCGCTGCCGGCCAGCGAGGCGCAGATGACCACAACCGCGCCGGTCACGGCCAGGGCCTTGCGGCCCGGGCGGCGCGCTCGCCACCGGCGCGCTGGCGCGGTCTCTTTCTCGGTCTGACCACCACCGACTCGGGCGTGCCGGTCGGTTGACGCCGCCTCGGCCTGCCGCCGCAGCAGGTCCGCGCGGGCACGCGCGGCCTCGGCGCGTGCTTGCGCCTGCGCAAGTCCGCCCGAGACGTCGAGCGCCTCGGTTGGCAGCTCGCGTGGCGGCATGGATCACCTCCCCGTCCGCGGCCTACAAGAGAGCCACATTATCACTGCCAGACAGGGGCGTCGGCGCTGGTGATGGGCGCATCGGAGGTGCGTCTTCTCAAAGAGGGAGAATTCTATTCCCACCAATGGGCCCGGTAATTTAAAGTATCCTCGTGCGATTCATCGTGGCAGCGGTCGCCGTATTTCTGAGCCTCTTTCAAGGCCTGGGTTTGCAGGCCGCGCCGCAAGCCGCCGCCGCGCCAACCATCTGCGACTACCCGGATTGCACGCCCGGCATCATGCCGCACCGCGTGCTCGGCGCGCCGTGTGACAACACCACCTACTACGTGTTCGGCACTGCCGACTACTACGTGTCCTTCGCGACGCAGCCGGGGCGGCTGATGTTCTGCGGTTCGCCCAGAAGGTACGAGCCCCGCTGGTTCCGGTCGCCGCCGATGGTAGGCGTCAAGGACGAGGGCTCGTCGTGCTCGGACTATCCGGAGTACTACGTCGCGCAGGCGCCGGACGGCCTATTCCTGGTCTGCAATGCGCATGACGGCGTGCAGAACTGGGAGCGCGGCGACACCTAGCCGGCCGCTGGTCGACACCCGATCGCCGGCCGGATTCACGGCCCCAGGAACGGTCTTTCGGGTTGATCCTGGAACGGGCTGGGTCCGTAGTAGTCGTTGGCGTGAATCGTGCCGTCCACATCGCGATGGTGCGCGTCGTGACAGGTCGTCGGATCCCACTGGGGTCCCCACGCCGGATTGAACGGCAGTCCCGGGCACCAGTGGTATCCCACGAACGGGAATGGCGGATCGTCGGCGCGAGCGGTGCCGGCACTCGCCAGTCCGAAACCGGTGGCGGCCATGATCGCTGCGGCAGCAAAACGCGCGGCTGTGTTCATGGGAAAACCGTACCTGAGCCAGCGGCGAACCGGACCAAAAAATTTGCGGCTCAATCGAGCCCGGCGATCAGCCGGCGGGTGATGCGCCCCAACTGGGAACGCAGGGCGTCGTCGTCGATGTCGGCCACGAGAGGCGACACCACCCCGACCGCGATCGCGCCCGACAGCACCGCCGCCGACACCCGCGCGTCCTCGGCGGTGTCATCGAGCAGCACGCCGTAGAGCCGCTGAATGAATTGTTGGAAGGGCGCGTGCTCGCCCAACAGTCGCACGACGACGGGATCGAACTGCAGGGTGCTCGCCGCGCCGCGACGCTCGACGGCAACGTCGATGACCCGGTCCAGCAGGACCTCCCGGGCCCTGCTCCGGTGGTCATCCGCCTCCGCCGCCTCGAGGGCCTCCTCGAGGCCCCCGAGCTCGCGCTCCGTGAGCGCGATGACGATCTGCTCCTTGGTTTTGAACTGGTGGTAGACCGCGGCCTTGGTGACCCCGACGGCGTCGGCGATCATCTGCAGCGAGGTCCCGCCGACACCGTGTTCGGCGATGAGCTGCAGTGCGGCATCGAGGATGCGCGTCTGCGCGGCGCTTCGCGTGATGAAGCGAAATCGGCTCCTGGTCTGGGGGTCAACCACACCGGAAGCGTAGCCGATCGGCTATTGACCGCGGCTAGCCGATCGGCTAGTTTCGCTGACTAGCCGAGCGCGAACCAGAGGGTCTGGCGCGGGGGAAGGAGTCAGCGATGACCGACATCGGCGCGAACGACAGTTCAGGCCCCCCGCGAACCGCGTTGCGGCGCACCGACGGTGAACTGATCCTGCTATGGACACTGCCCGTGCTGCTGGCCATCTGGGTCGCCGGCTATTTCCTGTTCCCCGGCTTCAATCCGCCGATGTCGCCCGCGATGACCGCGGACCAGGTCGCCGCGTTCTATCGCGATCCTTCCCATGCTCCCCAGATCCGCTACAGCATGATCCTCTTCAACTGGTTCGGCGTGTGCCTGGTCCCGATCCTGACGCTGATCGCGCTGCAGATCCGCAGGATGGCGCATCGCACACCGATCTTCTCCTACGCGATGCTGGGCTGCGCCGCCAGCGGCCCCACGCTTTTCCTCATCGCCGACGTCTGCTGGCTGCTGGCCGCCTTCCGCCCGGAACGGAGCCCGGAGCTGACTCAGCTGCTCAACGATTTCGCCTGGATCACCTTCACCATTCTGGTCCCCTATTTGATCGGACAAAGCGTGATCGTTGCCCTGGCAATCTATCTCGACGACCAGCCGCGGCCGATATTCGGCCACTGGGTGGCCCACTTCAACCTTCTCGTGGCGGCCGCGCTGGTGCCCGCGGCCTTCGTTGGACTGTCGCTGTCCGGGCCGTTGGCGTGGGATGGGGCGTTGTCGTTCTGGCTGAAGAACATCGCCATCGGCGTATGGATCGTCGTCATGGGGGTTGTGTTGAGCCGGGCCGTCTTTCGTGAGCGCGCCGAATGCCGGCTGGGCACCGAGGAACGGGTGGCTGCATGAACCGCTCCAGCGGGCCGCTGCATCGGCGGATCGCCTGGCACGCGCGCAACAACCCCAAGCGCGAGCTGTGGCTGGCCTGGTGGACGCTTGTGGTCTTCTACAACATGTTCTTCCCGATGTTCTTCGTTGTCGCGCGGGTCCAGCCGCCGCCGCAGCCCACCTGGGACCTGGCGACCCAGGTGCATTGGTTTGAGCAGCGCCATCTCGGGATACCTGTCGGCCTCGGCATCGTTTTCGCCATCGGCGGCATGAACGCGATCAACAACGCACTCATCGCGTATTCGATGCGACGGATGTCGGTCAGCCGCGCGTTCGCCTACTCGTATCTGATCATCTACTCGCTCAGCGCGATTCCCGGCCTGTACCTGCTCTGCATCGCACTGATCGTCGGGACCCTGCGACCAGAGCGGGACCCCGAAGCGATCGGTTGGCTGTACGACTTTGCCTTCCTGTCTTTCGATGGAACGATGGGAGTGTTCCTGATCGGCTCGCTGATCTGGATGGTCGCGATTCTGCTCGACAAGAATCGCGTGTTCCCCAAGTGGTTCGGCTATCTCAACCTGTGCAACGCGCTGACGGAAGTGGTCGTGGCGCCGTGCTGGATCTTCCGCCGTGGCGTGTTGGCGTGGAACGGGCAGATCGCTTGGTGGCTGGACATGGTCGTGTTCGGCATCTACCAGGTCACCTTCATCGTGATGCTGTTTCACATGATCCGTCGCGAGGATTTCGGCACCGGGCCGCTGCCCGACCTCGCACGGGGGAAGGCGGTTGCGCAGTGACCGACGTGGCCCAAAAGGGCCGTCGCGCCAAATTCGTGCCCGGGCAGCCCGACATGTGGGCCTTCGTGTTGTTCGAGACCCTGATTTTCACAGCGTATTTCGGCTTCTACCTGTTCTACCGCGCGCGCAACCCCGAGCTTTTCCTGCACTCACAGGCGCAACTCGACCTCCGCATCGGGGTTTTCAACACCCTTGTCTTGTTGCTGAGCTCCTGGTCGGTCGCGCGGTGTGTCCAGTCGGCCCGCGCGGGCGCCTTTCGCGCGGCGCTCCGCGACGTTGCCATCACTGCCGCGTTCGCCGCGGTTTTCTTGTTTTTCAAGGTATTCGAGTGGACCCGGCTGGTCCGGATGGGAAATGGGTTCGACAGCAACGACTTCTTCTCCTACTACTTCTTTCTCACCGGAATCCATTTCGTACACCTGCTGATCGGCTTCGTTGCGCTCGGTGTGATTGTGTACCGGCTTCGGGGCCCGGCCGGGCGGGAGCGAAAGTTCCAGCAAGGCAAGGAAAGCCGGGACAACCAGGAAAACCAGCAAATCATTGAGACGTGTGCGACGTACTGGCACACCGTCGACTACCTCTGGGTGCTCATCTTCGCGCTGCTGTACGTGGTGAGGTGACCGTGATCAAATTCAACAAGAGGTTGCTCATCGTGTGGGCCGTGCTCGCGGCGCTCACGCTGGCCTATCTCTGGATAGACCACGCGGCGGACGGGTCCCTCCGGCCCAGTGCCGTGGTGACCTCGAGCGTCATCGTGATCGCAGTGATCAAGGTGCGCATCATTTTTCGCGAGTTCATGGAAGTCAGGCAGGCCCCGGCCCTTCTGTGCCGGCTGACCGACGCCTGGGTGATACTCATCGCGGTGAGCCTGCTGGCCTGCTACTTCATCGGCTCGCAGATTCACTAAGCGACCCGGAGGGTTTCAGCCCACGGGCGCAACCGAGTCCGCGGTCGTGAACGTCAGATGCAGTTCGCTCAGACCGCGCAGGATGTAGGTCGGCTCATAGGTGTAGCGGCGCTCGGCGCTCGGCCCGTGGTGGGCCTCGTCGATCTCGATGTGCGACATGCGGTCCAGCAGGCGCTCGATCGAGACACGGCCCTCCACCCGGGCCAACGGCCCGCCCGGGCACGAGTGCACGCCGCGCGCGAAGGCCATGTGCTCGCGGACATTCTTGCGGTGCAGGTTGAACTCGTGCGGGTTCTCGAACCGGCGCGGGTCGCGATTGGCGGCCCCCGGAAGCACCATCACCACGGTGCCGGCCGGTATGTCGACGCCGCCGATGCGGGTTGCCCTGCGGGCCAGGCGGGAATCGCTTTTCACCGGGCTCTCCATGCGCAGCGATTCCTCGATGAAGTTCGGGATCAGGCTGCGGTCGTCACGCAGCTGCTGCTGGATATCGGGCCGCTCGCCGATGACCTGAAGGGCCGCGCTGAGCAGCTTGGCGGTGGTCTCCTGCCCGGCGGCAAAGAGGAACGTCGCCGAGCGGACCACCTCGATGACCGGGGGGGTCGACCCGTCCGGATACTTCGCGCTCGCCAGGTCGGTCAGCACGTCCTTGCGCGGTCCGCGGCGCCGGTCCTCGATGTAGGCGCAGAACTTGTCGTCGAGCCACTCCAGCGGGTTGATGCCGACCGACTCGTGGTCCAGGGCGCCCACCCGCGAGTCGGGGCGGTCGGCGCCCAGGACGACGCGGAACTCCTTGTGGTCGTCCTCGGGGACACCGAGCAGGTCGGCGATCACCAACGTGGCGAACGGCTTTGAGTATTCGGCGATGAACTCGCACTCGCCGTTGTGCAGGAACTCGTCGAGCTGGCGGTCGGCGAGGCGCCACATGAACTCCTCGTTGTGCTTCAGCCGGCTCGGGGTGAGTAGCTTGCTCAGCACGGAACGGGCCCGGGTGTGGTCCGGTGGGTCCATGGTGACCATGTGCTCGTTCATCGGAAACTGGCTGCGGTGCGCATCGATCTGCGCGCTGATGTCGTCGCCCTCGGGCTGGAACGGCAACGGGGGGAACGGCCCCCCGAGGCACACGATATTCGAGAACGTGTCGGAGTCCTTGTAGACCTCCGTGGCCTCCTCGTAGCCGGTGACGGCGACGACCCCGTAATGCGGCAGTCGCAGCACCGGGTTTTGGCTGCGCAGGTAGTCGAAGTACGGGTGCGGGTCGGGGACCAGAGACTGATCGGTGAAAAAGTCGATCGACTCGTAGTCGTTCATCGGATTGCGTCTCCCTGGGCTGGGTGTACCGGTGGTGTTCGACGGCAAGCGGTATCGCCGCCCGATGGCAAGATCGAGGAACCTGCTGAGCACCTGCTTAGCATGGCGGTAATGTCGTGGTCAAGGCCGCGGGACCGTGTCACGATACGATCCGTGTGGTCGGCACGGGTGCGCAGAGAGTGTGGGGTGAAGCCATGACACCGCCTTCCGTCGCCCGCAGGATCGGGGCGCCGGACGCGAAGAATCGCGGCCTGCTTCTCGACGCGGCCGAGCAGCTGATGCTCGAGGAGGGCTACGCCGCCGTGACGTCGCGCCGGCTCGCCAGCCGGGCGGGGCTGAAACCCCAACTCGTGCACTACTACTTCCGGACCATGGACGAGCTGTTCCTCGAAGTATTCCGCCGCCGCGCCGAAGAGGGCCTGCAAGTGCAGGCGCGAGCGCTGCAATCGCCGCAACCCTTGTGGGCGCTCTGGAGATTCGGCACCGATCCCGGGTTCACCCGAATCTCCATGGAATTCATGGCGCTGGCGAACCACCGCAAAGAGATGCGGGCCGAAATCGCTTACTACGCCGAACGTTTCCGCGACGAACAACGCCAAGCCGTGGCGGCTGCGCTGGAACGCTACGGCTTGAACAACCCAAGCGCCAACCCGGACATGCCACCGGTCGTCTGGACGGTCCTGATGACCAGCCTCTCGCGGTTTCTGGTGCTCGAGCGGGCGGTCGGCATCTCCGGCGGTCACGCCGAAACGCTGGAGCTGGTGGAAAGTTACCTGCGCCGCCTCGAGGGCGAGCCGCAGCCCGTTGCGGGCGTGCCGGAGGAGTGGGTGGTTCACCAGGTTCGCAGCGAACAGAGCGCGCCCTTGGGGCCGACCTTGGAAACCACGACCTTGCCGTCGACCGACAGGTCGCACTGAATGCCGGGCGTCCCGGGTTCCCGCCCCGTGGTCACCGTCACCATCGCCCACTGATCGGGATTCAGCAGGTTCACCGGCTGCACCCATGGCTTGCCGGGGGCGATGTCGGCGTGGACCTGCGGGGTGAATTGATACGGGTTGTGGCTGTAGTCGGAGAACAGGGTCGGGTCCTGATCCTGGTAGAAGATGTCGACGTAGGCCGGGTTGCGGGACGAAACGATGTAGACGACCTGGTGCCACACCGGGTCGGCGTGCGCCGGTCCGGGGCTGACCAACAGGCCCGTCAGTCCCAACGCCAGCGCCGAGACGACGCCCAGCGGTTTCTTCGCGGTGCTTGCGGTGGTGCTCATGTCGCTCCTCCGGCTGCCGGGCGCGGACTGGCGGTGCGGTTCATCACCCGCTCTGCGGCCTGCCAGTGGGCGTCGGCAACCCACAGCCGTGCAAAGGATGCTATCGCTTCATCAGCGGAAACGCCGCTGATTACCCGCTTTATCTCGGCCGCCGGGCGGCGGGCCAGCGACGTGGCGACCGATCGCCACCCGTCGTCGAAAGAGGCGCGGGGAAACACCACGTCCACCAACCCAATCCGCTCGGCCTCGGCCGCGTCGAGGACCGTTCCGCTGCCGGCGAGGAGCAGCGCCTTGCTCTTGCCGACGATCGCGGCCAGCCGTTCGGCGCCGCCCCAGGCCGGCATGATCTCCAGCGCCACCTGATTGAAGGCGATCTTGATGTCGTCGGCGGCCACCCGGATGTCGGCGGCGACGGCGAATTCGGCACCGCCGCCGAAGGCGTGGCCGTTGAGCGCCGCGACGACCGGAGCCGGGAACGCCGCCAGCTGGTCGCAGATGGACCGCATCCGCTTGGCCATTGCCGCGGCGCCTTCCTCGGTGCGCAGCGCGCTCAATTCCTTGAGGTCCCCGCCCGAGACGAAAGCCTTGTCGCCCGCGCCCTTGATGACCAGCGTTTGCGCACCGGCCGCGGCATCGATGGCCTTCTCCAGTTGTTCCATGGTGTCCAGCGCGATGGCGTTGCGGGCGTGGGGGCGGTCGATGGTGAGCACCGCCAACCCGTCCCCGAACTCCAGGTCCACCATGGGTGTTTGCTCCTAAAACGAGAACCGCCGATATTGGCATTCTCTTTCGGGGAGAATAACATCATCGCAGCAGGCCCAGAAGTTTCGTCCAGCCAGGGATCGAGGTGGCCCAGTGCGTAACCGGATCGTGGTGCTGGCGGTCGCGACGGTCGCCGTGGCCGGCCTCGGCGCCTGTAGTCCCAAGCCCCAGACGCAGATCTCCAGCACGGCGTCGGTGACCGTGGACGGCCACGACGCGAAGATCCACGTCGTCAAGTGCAGCCAGTTGGAGTGGTACCGGACGATCGCCATCGGCGGCGACTTCGCCGGGGCCACGGTCGTCATCGATCAACGAGCCGAGCCGCTGACCGCCGAGTCGGTGCGGATCCAGAATCTGGGCGGCTTCACCGGGATGTACTCGGCGCACGACGGGGGCAACGCGGACATGAGCCTGAGCGGCGACCGGTTCACG
Organism: Mycobacterium alsense; assembly: GCF_002086635.1. Taxonomy (GTDB): domain Bacteria; phylum Actinomycetota; class Actinomycetes; order Mycobacteriales; family Mycobacteriaceae; genus Mycobacterium; species Mycobacterium alsense. The sequence continues at coordinate 222,820 of NZ_MVHD01000003.1, forward strand.
ATCACCGGCACCGCGAACGGCTACAAGACCGACAAGCCGGGCGACGCGGCGTCGGCCAGCTTCAAGATCGTGGCGACCTGCTGAGGAGCACTGGCCCGCACCGGGTGAGGCGGGCCCGTTGCGCCCGGCTGCTCGTAGAGAATAGTATTCTCTGAAATTGCGAAGGAGGATTCCATGGGCCAGTTGTCGCATCGGGAGGACGTCCCGTTCCCGATCTTTGACGCGGACAATCACCTGTATGAACCGCCGGAGGCGCTGACAAAGTTTCTGCCCAAGGAGTACAAGGACTACGTCCAGTACGTGCAGATCAACGGTCGCACCAAGATCGCCATCCGCGGTCACATCAGCAACTACATCCCCAACCCGACCTTCGAGGTCGTCGCCCGGCCGGGCGCGTGGGAGGAGTACTTCAAGTACGGCAACCCCGAGGGGAAGACAAAGCGCGAGCTGTTCGGCGAGCCGATGCGCGCGATCCCGGCGTTCTTCGAGCCCGGCCCGCGCCTGGAGAAGATGAACGAGCTGGGCCTGGACCGCACCCTGATGTTCCCGACGCTGGCCAGCCTGCTCGAGGAGCGGCTGCGCGACGACCCGGTCGCGATCCACGTCCTGATCCACGCGCTGAACGAGTGGCTCGACGAGGTCTGGGGCTTCAACTACCAGAACCGTATCTTCACCACGCCGGTCATCACCCTGCCGATCGTCGAGAAGGCGATTGAGGAGCTGGAGTGGGCGGTCAAGCGCGGTGCCCGCTGCATCCTGATCCGCCCGGCTCCCGTTCCCGGCTTCCGCGGCCCGCGGTCGTTCGCGGTGCCCGAGTTCGACCCGTTCTGGGAGCGGGTCGTCGAGCACGACGTGCTGGTCGGCATGCACTCCAGCGACAGCGGCTACTCCCGGTACACCTCCGAGTGGGACGGCGCCGAACAGGAGATGCTGCCGTTCCAAACCAATGCGATGGGCATCCTCAACGAGTGGCGGCCGATCCAGGACGCGGTGGGGTCGTGGGTGATCCACGGCGCGCTCTACCGCCACCCGAAGCTGAAGGTCGCGATCGTCGAGGCCGGGTCGAAGTGGATGACCCCGCTGCTCGACGGCCTGGCGGAGGTCTTCCGTAAGGCGCCGGAGGCTTTCCCGAGCGACCCCGTCGAGATGGTCAAGAACCGCATCCACGTCAGCCCGTTCTTCGAGGACGGCATCGACGACCTGATCAGCCTCGTCGGGGTGGACCAGGTCCTGTACGGCTCGGACTGGCCGCACCCGGAGGGACTGGCGGAGCCGACGTATTACGTCAACGCGCTGTCGCACCTGTCCGTCGACGACCAGGCGAAGATCATGGGCGGCAACCTCGGTCGGCTCGTCACGGTGTGACCCGCGCTGCGACGAGCAAGGGCGCGAAGCGCCCGATGAGGAACAGCGCGAGATGACCGAGGCCGGTCACGCATGGCGGACCATCCCCGAGATGGTCTTGAGCGCGGCGGACCGCTTCGGCGACGCGGAAGCGATAGTCGACGGTCCGCTGCGCCTCACCTTCGCCCAGACTGCCCGGCGAATACGTTGCGCCGCCGGGGCTTTCGCGGACCTGGGGATTGACAAGGGCGATCGGGTCGCGATCTGGGCGCCCAACTCCGCGGAGTGGATAATCGCGGCGTTCGGGCTGCTCACCGCCGGGGGTGTGCTGGTGCCGGTGAACACCCGCTTCAAGACCGAGGAGGCCGGCGACATCATCGCGCGCAGCGGGGCGAAGGCCGTCCTGGTGCAGAAGGGCTTCCTGGGTCAGGATTACACTCTGCCCTCTTCGAAGCCCACCGGCCTTCTGCCGATCATCGATCTGAAGTCCGACTTCCTTTCCGGCGGTTCGCCGTTCGAGCGGCCGGTGAGCGGCGTGGACGTCTCGGACGTCATCTTCACCTCGGGCACGACCGGCCGCCCCAAGGGCGCGATGATGAACCACCTGCAGACGCTGCGGATGTATGAGGAGTGGGCGACGCTCGCCGACCTACGGGAGGGCGACCGCTACTTGCAGATCAACCCCTACTTCCACACCTTCGGCCTGAAGGCGGGTCTCATCACGTCCTTTCTGCGCGGCGCGACGATGCTGCCGGTCGCGGTTTTCGACGTCGACACCGTGGTGGATCTCATTGGCCGGGAACGCATCACGATGCTGCCCGGCCCGCCGACGCTGTACCACTCGTTGCTGACGGTCCGCGACAAGACCAAGCTTTCGACGTTGCGCGCGGGGGTGACCGGCGCCGCCGACATCCCCGTCGAACTGGTCCGTCGCATACACAGCGAATTGCCGTTCCAGACGCTGATGACCGGCTACGGGCTCACCGAGGCCGGCAACGTGACCCTGTCCCGGCCCGGCGACTCCTTCGAGGACGTCGCCACCACCGCGGGCCTGCCGTGTGATGGCGTCGAGGTGCGCATCGCCGACGACGGCGAGGTGCTGGTTCGCGGCTACGGGGTCATGCAGGGCTACCTCGACGACCCCGTCGCCACCGCCGAGGCGGTCGACGCCGATGGCTGGCTGCACACCGGAGACCTCGGCAACCTGGACGACTCGGGTCGCCTCCGGGTGGTCGGCCGCAAGAAGGACATGTTCATCGTCGGCGGATTCAACGCGTATCCGGCCGAGATCGAGGGCTTCCTGATGAGCCACCCCGCGGTCGCGCAGGCGGCGGTCATCGGCGTTTCCGACGAGCGGCTGGGGGAGGTGGGCAAGGCTTTCGTGGTCCGTAAGGGGGCCGACACCGTCAGCGCCGACGAATTGATCGCCTGGTGCCGGGACCGCATGGCGGGCTTCAAGGTGCCGCGGTCGGTGCAGTTCCTCGAGGAGCTCCCGCTCAACGCAACCGGCAAGGTGGTCAAGGATCTGCTGCGCTAGCGCCCGTGGTCCGTATGCTCGATCGGAGAACCGCATTTCCCCTGCATGTCAGGCGTTTGCCGGGGCGCCGCTCGCCGAAGGCGAGGGGACGGGCGGGAGAGGGTGATAACGTGGCTCTCTTAGTCGTCACGATATGCGGGGCGGAAGAATATCGGCGCAGGTGCTCGCGCCCTGGCGCGCGGCCCGAGTAGGGTTGCCCAACGGCGGCGGCGACGCCCATGCCGGGATGCGGTCCGCCGACCGTCGGCGGCTACGAGCGGACTTGCCACGACGGGCAAGCGGGTAGAGGAGTTTGGCATTGAGTCACGAGCAGCCTATTTTTCGGGCTGGTGAGCAGTGAGTGGCGGCGCCCGCCAGAATGCCGCTGACACGAAATCGGTTTCGGTGAACGAGGACGAGACCCCGGGCACCGCCGCCGAAATCCGCGCGCTGGCCGAACAGGCCGAGGCGGAGGCCCAAGAGGCGGAAGCCCTCGCCGCCGCCGCCCGCGCCCGCGCCCGCGCCATCCAATTGCGTCGCGAGGCAGAACTCGCCGAGGCCAACCAAGCCAAACAAACCAGCGCGGTAGTCCCCGAAGCCCCAGCGGAGCGCGCGGCGGAGCCCGCGATTGAACAGGAACCGGACGCGACGGAATCCGCCACGGCCGAGGCGCCTTCCGACGCCCCCGGGGCCGAGGAGTATCCGGAGGACGCCACCGCGGAAGCCGAGACCGAGGCTCCCGCCGACGCCACGGAACCGGCGGCACGCCGCTCCCGGTTGCGTCGGCTGTCCGGGCGCCTTCGCCGCCCCAAGTGGTCCACCCTCGCCGCGTACCTGGCGATCCTCGTCACCATTGCCGCCCTGGCGGGCAGCGGCTACATGGTCAAGGACCATCGCGACGCCGTCCGTCAGCATCGGCGTGCGGCCGAGTTCGAGGCGGCGGCGAAGCAGGGCGTTGTGACGTTGACGTCGCTGGACTTCAACCACGCCAAGGAGGGAGTGCAGCGCATCGTCGAGAACTCCACCGGCACGTTCAAGGACGATTTCCTCAAGATGGCCGACGATTTCACCAAAGTGGTGGAGCAGTCGAAGGTGGTTTCGCAAGGTTCCGTTCAGCAAGCGGCGGTGGAGCTGGACTCGATGACGGCCGACTCGGCGGTGGTGCTGGTCGCCTCCACGTCGGAGGTCACGAATGCGGCTGGCGCCAAGCAGGATCCACGTAACTACCGGCTCATTGTGACGGTCGCCCGCGACGGTGGACAGCTCAAGATTTCGAAAGTCGAGTTCGTGCCGTGACCCCAGACGAGACATCGGTCGAAGAGACCACCAAAGACATCGAAATCACGGAGTCGGCGGGCGTCGAGGAGACGTTGGCGGCCGACGAGGCCGGCGCGGCCGGCGACGGCGCGAAACCCGGTCGGCTCAAGCGCGTCGCCGCCACGGTGAAGACGCGGTCGTCCGGAAAAGTGGCGGCTTCGGTGCTGGCCTTGCTCATGATTGCGTCGCTGGCGTTGTTCGGGGCCCTGTACTGGTTCTCCTACCGACCGGACCGGGCGACCGATGCGGCCGCGGCCAAGGCGGCGATCGCGGCCGCCAGCGAGGGAACGGTAGCGGTCCTGTCGTATTCCCCCGACACCCTTGACCGCGACTTCTCGTCCGCGAAGTCGCACTTGACCGGCGACTTCCTGTCGTACTACGACCAATTCACCCAGCAGATCGTCGCCCCGGCCGCCAAACAGAAGTCCGTGAAGACTACCGCGGTGGTGCTGCGCGCGGCCATGGCGGACCTGCGGCCCGATTCGGCCGAAGTCCTGTTGTTCGTCAACCAGAGCACCCAGAGCAAAGACCGGCCCGAGCCGACCTTCACCAACAGCAGCGTGTCGGTCAAGCTGACGAAAGCTAATGGCAAATGGCTGATTTCGTCATTCAATCCGGTATAGGGTCACCGCGTTGAGCACCGGCGATATCCACTCGATGGTGATCGCGTCGGATTATCGCGTCCCCGACCCGACCCGGGTGTGGCCGCTGCTCGAGCGCAACAAGGCCGCGCTCGCCGACATCGGCGCACACCATGTCCTGGTGTACACATCCACCCACGACTACGGGCGCGTGCTCGTGATGATCGGGGTGCACAGCCGCGAGCCGATCGTGGAGCTGCTGCGCTCGCGGGTATTCTTCGACTGGTTCGACGCCGCGGGCGTGGAGGACATCCCCGCCGTCTTCGCCGGCGAGATCATCGACCGGTTCGTTCCGCACCCGCCCTCGCCACCGGCGGCGCCCGGCGTCGTGGTATCCGCGATCGCGTCGGTCGACGACGTGTCGACCCTGACCGCGGAGGTCCGTGCGGCGATGGGGAGGTTCACCGTGGCCGGCATCCGAAAGACCTGGGTTTTCCAGGCTTTCGACGATGAGCACGAGGTCCTGATTCTGCAGGAGTTTCCCGACGAGGACGCCGCACGGCGGTGGATCGAGCATCCCGACACCGCGGCGCCCTGGATGTCGGGGGGCGGCGTCGGCGCCTACCCGCCGCTGTTCGTCGGCCGGTTCTTCGACATGATGCGCATCGAGGCATAGGCCCGTCAGCGTCGGGCGTCGGCTCCCGGTGACATCGATCCGACGAGCTGCCCCAACAAATGCGGGATCTCCAGCCGCGGCAACACCACCTCGACGAATACCATGCGGTCCCGGTGCTCGGCCGCGGCGGTGAACGCGTCATCGAGCTCGCCGTAGGTCTGCGCCCGGAACGCCAGGTGATCGGTCACCCCAAGTGCGTTGGGAACCTCAATCCACTTCCAGCTCACGATGTCGTTGTAGGAGGCCGTTTCTCCGTGGATCGCCCGCTCCACGGTGTAGCCGTCGTTGTTGACCACCACGATGACTGGCGACAACCCTTCGCGGGAAAAGATGCCGAGCTCCTGGACGGTCAATTGCGCGGCCCCGTCGCCGATCAGCAGCACCGTTCTGCGATCCGGCTGCGCCACCGCCGCTCCGACCGCCGCCGGCAGCGTGTAACCGATTGAGCCCCAAAGGGGTTGGCCGATGAAGGTCACGCCCTGCGGCAGCCGGTGATCCGCCATGCCGTAGAAGCAGGTGCCCTGATCGGCGAGGACCACGTTGCCCGGGGTGAGCGCCACGCATAGCCGGTCCCACACCATTCGTTGGGTAAGGGGCGTGTCGCGCGCCGGTGCCGGCGGCAGGGGTGCGGCCGGCGGCGTCGCCACCGGTGGCGACGTGATTCCGCGCCGGACCAGGATCGTGGCCAGCGCCTCCAGGGCGGCGCCCATCTCCAGCGGCGCGAAAACCTCGCCGGCCACGCTGCTTTGGTACTGGCCGACGTCGATCGTCCGCGCGGGGTCGATCCGCTGGCTGAAGAAGCCGCTGACCATGTCGGTGAACACCACCCCCGCCGTCACGAGCACCGGCGCCTCCTCGATCGCGGTGCGCACCCGATCGGCGCTCGCCGCGCCCGCGTAGATCCCCAGGAAGTTCGGCGAGCTCTCGTCGAGCAGGCTCTTGCCCCACATCAACGTGGCGTGCGGCACCACGTCGGCCGCGAGCAGCGCCTCGAGCTCCTTGACGGCCTGCAGGCGATGCACCAGCAGGTCGGCCAGCACGGTCAACTGGTGTTCGCCGATCAGCTCGGCGGCGGCCTCGGCGAACAGCGACAGCGCTCGGGGGCTGGTGCCGCCGCCGTATCGGGGCAGCGGCGCGTCGGGCCGCTCGGTGGGGAAGCGCGCCACGTCGGTAGACAGCAGGATGTAGCCGGGCCGCTTCTGCTCGCGCACCTCGGATAGCACCCGATCGATTTCCCGGCACGCCGTTGCCGGCATGAGATTGGCCTGGGCGCAGGTGATTTCGCGGCTGATCCGGAGGAAGTGCTCGAAATCCCCGTCGCCGAGCGAGTGATGCAGCGCGCGCCTGGTCGCTTGCGCGTCCTTCGACGGCCCCCCGACGATGTGCACGACGGGCACGTGCTCGGCGTAGCTGCCCGCGATCGCGTTGGCGGCCGAGAGCTCGCCGACCCCGAATGTTGTTACCACGGCGGACATTCCGCGCAGCCGCCCGTACCCGTCGGCGGCGTAGCCGGCGTTGAGCTCGTTGGCGCTGCCCACCCATCGGATCGTGGGGTGGGCGACGATGTGGTCCAGAAACGCCAGGTTGTAATCGCCGGGGACGCCGAAGATCTCCGAGACGCCGAGTTCGGCGAGGCGGTCCAGCAGGTAGTCACCGACGGTGTAGACGGGATCAGTCACAGACACGACGGTACGCTCGACGAAACCGTTCCGGTCGGCACGCCGCTTAAGTATCGTGCGGGCCATGGCTATCAAAGAATCGCGCGACATCGTCATCGAAGCCAGCACCGAGGAGATCTTGGGCGTCATCGCCGACTTCGAAGCGATGCCCGAATGGTCGGACCCGCACCAGAGCGCCGAGATCCTCGAGACCGGGGCGGACGGCCGGCCCAGCAAGGTCAAGATGAAGGTCAAAACCGCGGGCATCACCGACGAGCAGGTGGTGGCCTACACGTGGAGCGGCAACGACGTCAGCTGGACGCTGGTCAGCTCCGGCCAGCAGAAGTCGCAGGACGGCAAGTACACCCTGGTGCCCCAAGGGGACTCGACGCTGGTCAAGATGGAGATCAGCGTCGACCCGAACGTTCCGCTGCCCGGCTTCGTGCTGAAGCGTGCCGTCAAGGGGACGATCGACTCGGCCACCAAGGCGCTGCGCGAGCGCGTGCTTCAGGTGAAGAAGGGCAACTGACGCGGTGGCGGGCGCGGGACCGCTGGCGGGGGTCAGGGTGATCGAACTCGGCGGCATCGGGCCGGGCCCGCACGCCGGAATGGTGCTCGCCGACCTGGGCGCCGACGTGGTGCGGGTGCGGCGGCCCGGCGGGCTGACCATGCCGCCCGAGGACCGCGACTTGCTGCATCGCGGCAAGCGGATCGTCGACCTGGACGTCAAGACGCAGCCCCAGGCCCTGCTGGACCTGGCCGCCAAGGCCGACGTGCTGCTCGACTGCTTCCGGCCCGGCACCTGCGAGCGGCTGGGCATCGGCCCCGACGACTGCGCGGCGGTCAATCCGCGGCTGATCTTCGCCCGGATCACCGGCTGGGGGCAGGAGGGTCCGGCGGCCCACACGGCGGGCCACGACATCAACTACCTGTCGCGGACCGGGGCGCTCTCGGCGTTGGGCTTCCGGGACCGGCCGCCCATGCCGCCGCTGAACCTGGTCGCGGACTTCGGCGGCGGTTCGATGCTGGTGCTCCTGGGAATCGCGGTCGCGCTGTACGAACGCGAGCGCTCGGGCAAGGGTCAGGTCATCGACGCCGCGATGGTCGACGGGGTGAGCCTGCTGGCCCAGATGATGTGGACCATGAAGTCGACCGGCGCGCTGCGCGACGAGCGCGAATCGTTCCTGCTCGACGGCGGCGCCCCGTTCTACCGGTGCTACGAGACGGCCGACGGCAAGTACATGGCCGTCGGCGCCATCGAACCGCAGTTCTTCGCGGCGCTGCTGGCCGGGCTCGGCCTGGCACCCGATGAGGTGCCCGGGCAGCTGGACATCGGTTCCTACCCGAAGATGTACGACATCTTCGCGGCCCGGTTCGCCAGCCGGACCCGCGACGAGTGGACCGAAATCTTCGCGGGCACCGATGCGTGCGTCACCCCGGTGCTGACCTGGGGTGAAGCCGCCACCGACGAGCACCTGAACGCGCGGTCCACGGTGATGACGGCCCACGGCGTCGAACAAGCCGCGCCCGCGCCGCGCTTTTCCCGCACGCCGGCCGGCCCGGTCGGACCGCCGCCGGCGACGACTACGTCGCTCAGCGAAATCGGCTGGTAGTTAAGAATATACGGGGAAATGCCACCCGCGCGCAGGCCGTTGGGGTTAGTTTGTTTGCAGTGGCCGTAAAAGCATCGCGAGAATTTGTCGTAGACGCGCCGCCAGACGTGGTGATGGAGGCGCTGACAGATGTCGGCCTGCTCTCGTCGTGGTCGCCGCTGCACCGACAGGTCGAAGTGGTCGACCGTTATCCCGACGGCCTGCCGCACCACGTGAAGGCCACGATCAAGATTCTCGGGCTCGTCGACAAAGAGGTCCTGGAATATCACTGGGGCCCCGACTGGGTGGTCTACGACGCCAAGAGAACTGCCCAGCAGCATGGCCAGCACATCGAGTACAACATCAAACCCGAGGGGGTCGACCAGACGCGCGTGCGGTTCGACATCACCGTCGAACCGGCCGGGCCGATCCCGGGTTTCGTCGTCAAGCGGGCGACCGAGAAGGTTCTCGACGCGTCGGTGAAGGGGCTGACCGACCTCGTGGTGGGCGGCGGGGATTCGGGCCCGCCGGCTTAGTTGGCCGCAAGGGGTTCCTGGCGCGACCGCGATTGCTAATTTTGTAGCAGTGGCCGTACAAGCGACGTCGGAGATCGTCATCGAAGCGCCCCCGGAAGCGATCATGGAGGCGCTCGCCGACATGGACGCGGTGCCGTCGTGGTCCCCGGTGCACAAACGGGTCGAGGTCGTCGACAAGCATCCCGATGGGCGACCGCACCACGTGCGGGTCACCATCGCGGTGACCGGCATTCACGACACGGAGCTGCTCGAATACCACTGGGGCCCCGACTGGATGGTGTGGGATGCGCACAAGACCGCGCAGCAGCGCGGCCAGCACGGCGAGTACACCCTGGAGCGGGAGGGTGAGGACAGGACCCGGGTGAGATTTGCCATCACCGTCGAGCCCTCGGCGCCGCTGCCCGAGTTCTGGGTCAAGCGGGCCCGCAAGAAGATCCTGCACGCCGCGCTCGAGGGACTGCGCGAGCGCGTTATGCGTGACGCGGGTCCGGCCGGGTAATCGCCCCGTCCCGCAGCGCGCCCAACCGCCGGATCGCCTCGTCGAGGGTGTCGTCGCGCTTGCAGAAAGTAAAGCGCACCAAGTGATTCCACACGTCGAGGTAGGGCGCGGCGGGGTCGCAGAACGCCGACATCGGGATCGCCGCCACGCCGACCTTTTCCGGCAGCGCCGCGCAGAATGCGGTGCTGTCGTCGTAGCCCAGCGGGCGCGGGTCGGCACACAGGAAGTAACTGCCGTCGCTGTCGTGCACCGCGAAGCCGATCTCGGCCAGTCCCGCGGCCAGCCGGTCGCGCCTGGCCTGCAATGTGCGGCGCAGGTCGGCCACCCAGGCATCCTCGGTATCCAGCGCGAGGGCCACGGCGGGCTGGAACGGCGCGCCGCCGACGTAGCTGAGATACTGCTTGGCCGCACGGATCCCCGCGACGAGTTGCGCTGGGCCGCAAGCCCATCCGATCTTCCATCCGGTGCAGTTGAACATCTTGGCCGCGCTGGAAATGGTGATCGTGCGCTCGGCCATGCCGTCGAAGCCGGCCAGCGGCAGATGCTTTCTGCGGCCCGGGCCGTCGAACACCAGATGCTCGTAGACCTCGTCGGTGATCACCAAGAGGTCGGCGGCCGCCGCGATCTCCGCGATGGCGGCCAGCTCCGCCGCGCTCAGCACCGTGCCGGTCGGGTTGTGTGGCGAGTTGACGATGAGCGCGCGGGTCCGGGGCGTCACCGCCCGGCGCAGCGCGTCGGCGTCGAGGGCGAAGCCGCGCCCGTCCGGGACCAGCGGCACCGCGACCCGCTGCGCGCCGGCCATCGCCACCACCGGGGAGTAGGAGTCGTAGAAGGGTTCGATGAGGACCACCTCGGAGCCGGGCTCGACCAGCCCGATCACCGCCGCGGCGATGGCTTCGGTGGCGCCGACCGTCACCAGCACCTCGGTGTCGGGGTCGTACTCGATGCCGAAATGGCGGCGGCGGTGCGCGGCGATGGCCTGGCGCAGCGGTTCGATGCCCAGCCCCGGCGGATACTGGTTGGCGCCGTGGGCGATGGCGTCTTGGGCGGCCTTCAGCAGCGCGGGGGGCCCGTCCTCGTCGGGAAAACCCTGGCCGAGGTTCACCGCGCCGATCCGCGCGGCCAGCGCCGACATCTCGGCGAACACCGTCGTGGCGTAGGGCCGCAGTCGCGACACCGTCATGGTCGTCGAGCTTAAGGCCGCGTGCTCCCCGCGAGCGTCACGCCGGCGCAAAGTCGGGTGGCGAGACCCGCCATGGTGCGGGCCTTGGTGCTGTGAGCTGCGGAAACCTGCCCAACCAACAGGTTGGACGGGCGCCCTGTTAGGGTGCTGGTACGGATCCGAAACCCCATTTGTGAAGAGGAAGCCGACATGTCCGAAGAAGCCTATGTTTATGAGGCCATCCGCACCCCGCGCGGCAAGCAGAAGAACGGCTCGCTCAACGAGGTCAAGCCGCTGAGCCTGGTCGTCGGCCTGATCGACGAGCTGCGCCGACGCTTTCCCGACCTGGACGAGAACCTGATCAGCGACGTCATCCTGGGGGTGGTTTCGCCGGTCGGCGACCAGGGCGGCGACATCGCCCGGGCCGCGGTGCTGGCCGCCGGCATGCCCGACACCGTCGGCGGCGTGCAACTCAACCGGTTCTGCGCCTCGGGCCTGGAGGCCGTGAACACCGCCGCGCAGAAGGTGCGTTCCGGCTGGGACGACCTGGTGCTGGCCGGCGGCGTGGAGTCGATGAGCCGGGTGCCGATGGGATCCGACGGCGGCGCGATGGCGCTGGACCCGGCCACCAACTACGACGTCGGCTTCGTGCCGCAGGGCATCGGCGCCGACCTGATCGCCACCATCGAGGGCTTCTCCCGCGAGGACGTCGACGCGTACGCGCTGCGCAGCCAGCAGCGCGCGGCCGAGGCGTGGTCGGGCGGCTACTTCGCCAAGTCGGTCGTGCCGGTGCGCGACCAGAACGGCCTGCTGATCCTCGACCACGACGAGCACATGCGGCCCGACACCACCATGGAGGGCCTGGCCAAGCTGAAGCCCGCCTTCGAGGGGCTGGCGGCCATGGGTGGCTTCGACGACGTGGCGCTGCAGAAGTACCACTGGGTCGAAAAGATCGACCACGTCCACACCGGCGGTAACAGCTCCGGCATCGTCGACGGGGCCGCGCTGGTGCTCATCGGCAACGAAGCGGCCGGCACGTCACAGGGCCTGACCCCGCGGGCGCGCATTGTCGCGACCGCCACCACCGGGGCGGAGCCGACCATCATGCTGACCGGTCCGACGCCGGCCACCCGCAAGGTGCTCGACCGCGCGGGCCTGACGGTCGACGACATCGACCTGTTCGAGCTCAACGAAGCGTTCGCCTCGGTGGTGCTGAAGTTCCAGAAGGACCTGAACATCCCCGACGAGAAGCTCAACGTCAACGGTGGCGCCATCGCGATGGGGCACCCGCTGGGGGCCACCGGCGCGATGATTCTCGGCACCATGGTCGACGAGCTGGAGCGCCGCAACGCCCGGCGCGCCGTGGTGACGCTGTGTATTGGCGGCGGCATGGGTGTCGCGACGATCATCGAGAGGGTTTAAGGCAATGGCCGACAACACCATTCAGTGGGATAAGGACGACGACGGCATCGTCACGCTGACCCTGGACGACCCGTCCGGTTCGGCCAACGTGATGAACGAGGCCTACATCGAGTCGATGGGCAAGGCCGTGGATCGCCTTGTCGCCGAAAAGGATTCGATCACCGGGGTGGTGATCACCAGCGCAAAGAAGACCTTCTTCGCCGGTGGCGACGTCAAGAGCATGATTCAGATCGGCCCGGAGAACGCCGGTGAGGCCTACGATCTGGTCGAGAACGTCAAGAAGCAGCTGCGCACGCTCGAGACCCTGGGCAAGCCGGTGGTGGCGGCGCTCAACGGCGCCGCGCTCGGCGGCGGCCTGGAGATCGCGCTGGCCTGTCACCACCGCATCGCGGCCGACGTCAAGGGGTCACAGTTCGGCTTCCCCGAGGCGACGTTGGGCCTGCTGCCCGGCGCGGGTGGCGTCACCCGCACGGTGCGGATGTTCGGCATCCAGAACGCCTTCGTCAACATCCTGTCGCAGGGGACGCGCTTCAAGCCGGCCAAGGCCAAGGAACTCGGCCTGATCGATGAGTTGTTGCCCACCGTCGAGGAATTGGTGCCCGCCGCCAAAGCCTGGATCAAGGTGAACCCGGACTCACACGAGCAGCCGTGGGACAAGATGGGCTACAAGATTCCCGGCGGCACCCCGGCCTCGCCCGGGCTGGCGGCCATCCTGCCGTCGTTCCCGTCGCTGTTGCGCAAGCAGCTCAAGGGCGCGCCGATGCCGGCGCCCAAGGCCATCCTGGCCGCCGCGGTCGAGGGTGCGCAGGTCGATTTCGACACCGCCAGCCGCATCGAGAGCCGCTACTTCACCTCGCTGGTCACCGGCCAGGTCGCCAAGAACATGATCCAGGCGTTCTTCTTCGACCTGCAGACCATCAACAACGGCGGGTCGCGGCCCGAGGGCATCGAGCCGGTCACGATCAACAAGATCGGCGTGCTCGGCGCGGGCATGATGGGTGCCGGCATCGCCTACGTCTCGGCCAAGGCCGGCTACGAAGTGGTGCTCAAGGATGTGAGCCTCGAGGCGGCGCAAAAGGGCAAGGGCTACTCCGAAAAGCTGGAGGCCAAGGCCCTGGAGCGCGGCCGCACCACCGAGGAGAAGTCCAAGGCGCTGCTGGGCCGCATCACCCCGACGGCCGACGCCGCCGATTTGAAGGGTGTGGACTTCGTGATCGAGGCGGTGTTCGAGAACCAGGACCTCAAGCACCAGGTGTTCCAGGAGATCGAGGACATCGTCGAGCCCAACGCGGTGCTGGGGTCCAACACCTCGACGCTGCCGATCACCGGCCTGGCCACCGGCGTGAAGCGCCAGGAGGACTTCATCGGGATCCACTTCTTCTCACCGGTGGACAAGATGCCGCTGGTCGAGATCATCAAGGGCGAGAAGACCTCCGACGAGACGCTGGCCCGCGTGTTCGACTACACCCTGGCCATCGGCAAGACACCGATCGTGGTCAACGACAGCCGCGGCTTCTTCACCTCGCGGGTCATCGGCACCTTCGTCAACGAGGCGCTGGCGATGCTCGGCGAGGGCGTCGAGCCGGCTTCGATCGAGCAGGCCGGGTCGCAGGCCGGCTACCCGGCGCCGCCGCTGCAGCTCTCCGACGAGCTCAACCTGGAGCTGATGCACAAGATCGCCGTCGCCACCCGCAAGGGGGTCGAGGACGCGGGCGGCACCTACGACCCGCACCCGGCAGAAGCGGTGGTGGAGAAGATGATCGAGCTCGGCCGGTCGGGCCGGCTCAAGGGTGCCGGGTTCTACGAGTACCCCGACGGCAAGCGGTCCGGTTTGTGGCCGGGGCTGCGGGAGACGTTCAAGTCCGGTTCGTCGCAGCCGCCGCTGCAGGACATGATCGACCGGATGCTGTTCGCCGAGGCGCTCGAGACGCAGAAGTGCCTCGACGAGGGCGTGCTGACGTCGACCGCCGACGCCAACATCGGCTCGATCATGGGCATCGGCTTCCCGCCGTGGACGGGCGGCAGCGCGCAGTTCATCGTCGGCTACGAGGGGCCGGCCGGCGTCGGCAAGGAAGCCTTCGTGGCGCGCGCCCGCGAGCTGGCCGCCAAGTACGGCGACCGCTTCCTGCCGCCGGAGTCGCTCGCCTAACTACCGCGAGCAGACGCAGAATCGCATTGCGCGGGCTCTACGCGTGCGATTCTGCGTCTGCTCACCACTCAGGTGCGGCGCTGAAAGAGGTAGTAGCGCACCGGGGTCTTGTCGCGGTCGAGCTCGCGCTCGTGGCCGGCGGACAACAGCGTCCAGCCGGAGGTGAATCGCCGTTCCATTTCGGCGGGTTCGACGCCGCGCACGCCGAACCTCCCGCCGGGCAGGAACGCGACGATCAGCAGCCGCGCGTCGGGCGCGGCCACCGCGCCGACCTCGCGGACGTACGCGTCGCGGTCGTCGTCGCTCATGTTGTGCAGGCAGCCGTTGTCGACGATGAGCGAGAAGCCGGTGCCGATACCGGCCCGGCTCAGCCGCGTGACGTCGGCCTGGACGAAGTCGACCGGCAGGTTGGCCGCCTTCGCGCGGGCCCGGTCGAGGGCCTTGGGCACGAAGTCAACGCCGGTGACCTTCCAGCCGTGTCGTGCCAGGTAGATCGACGCGTCCCCGGTACCGCAGCCCAGGTCGAGGGCGGTCCCCGGCGGCAGCGCGGGTGTGCCGTCGGTTCCCTCGACCAAGTCCCGCAGGTTCTGCGCGATGGGGTGCCCGTCCCACGGGGTGAAGCCGATGCGGTAAAGGATCCGGAACAGCGTGTGTTTGGAGGCCATGGCCTAACCGTAGGTCCCGGCGGTCATCCGTTGGCGGCCGCGGCGATTCGGCGCCATTGCTCGCGCGGGAATTCCCTGGGGTCGGCCGTCAGCACCTGGACGCAGACGTGGTCGGCGCCAGCCGCGCGGTGCTCGGCGACCCGGCGCATGACCGCACCCTCGTCCCCCCAGGCGATGATCGCGTCGAACAGCCGGTCGCTGACCTGCGCCAGGTCGTCGTTCGAGAATCCGGTGCGCAGCAGGTTGTTGGCGTAGTTCGGCAGCGCGAGATAGGCCCGGAGCCAGTCGGTCCCGATGCGACGCGCCTCGTCGGCGCTGTCGGTCAGGATCACGGTCTGCTCGGGCAGCAGCAGCGGTCCCTCGCCCAAAGTCGAACGGGCGCCGGCGGTGTGGTCGGGCGTGACGAGGTAAGGGTGGGCGCCGCGGGCGCGCATCGCCGACAAGGCCAGCATCTTCGGGCCGAGCGCGGCAAGCACCCGCGCGTCGCGGGGCACGGGTTGCGGCGCGGTGTCCAACCCGTCCAGGAACGCCGCCGTCGCCGCCAGCGGCTTGCGGTAGCGCCCGGGCTGGCCGGCGTCGATCAGCGGCGCGTGGCTGACGCCGATCCCCAGCAGGAAGCGGTCGCCGTGCTCAGCGGTCAGCGCGGCATAGGACGCGGCGACATCGGCGGCGGCGTGCATCCACAGGTTCAGGATTCCCGTCGCGATCACGGTCCGCTTGGTCGCGGCGAGCAGGCGACCCACCGCGTCGAACACCGGGCCGCCCACGTCGGGAATCCACAGCGCCGGGAAGCCCAACTCGTCCAGTTCCGCCGCGGCGTCTGCGCTTTCGGCCGCGTCTCCGTAGCGCAGTTGACTGCTCCAGATGCCCACCCCGGCAAGATCCATCGGCGATCAGTCCTTTCGCGGCACGCTGTCAGGCCTCGGCCGCGCTGTAGTCGGGCACCGGCATCGAGTCGTGCATGCGCACGCCCCTGGTGTTCAGTTTCGCCAGCGTCCGGGAGAGCGAGCCGGGCATCAATGAGACTAGCCGGACCCCGCGGGTCAGGGCCCATACGGCGGCCCGCGAGCCGGGGATGAGGCCCCTGGCGACGCCGCGCGCGAAGGACCGGCTGAGGTGTACAGGACCGCGCATCTGCAGTTCGTAGGCCGCGAACGCCCGCAGGTGGTCCCCGTCCGCCCGGGCCAGCTCGCCGGCCAGCACATAGGCGCCCAGCACCGCAAGGCTGGTGCTGCCGCCGACCGCGGGGCCCGGGCAGTACCCGGCGTCGCCGACGAGGGTGACCCGTCGCCGCGACCAGCGGTCCATCCGCAGCTGACTGATCGCGTCGAAGTAGAACGCGCGCGTGTCGGCGATTTCCTCGAGCCAACGGTCCACCTGCGAGTGCATGCCCGCGAACGTGCCGCGCAGTAATTCCTTCTGCCGCACCGTGTCTCGATGGTCGTAGTCGAGCGGCTCGTTGCTGCGGAACATGAACACCGCGCGCGCGTCGTCCAAATGGTCCGCGGTGTAGATCGCCGCGATGCGGCCGACGCCGATGTGGCCGGTCACCTCGCCCGGGTTGGCCAGCCCCTGCGGCGCCGACACCACCGCCAGGTAGCCGCCCAGGAACCGGGTCAGGTCCGCCTCCGGACCGAACGTCAGGCGCCGGACGTTGGAGTGCAGCCCGTCGGCGCCGACGATGACGTCGAACCGGCGGGCCGGAGAGTGCTCGAACGTCACCTGTCCGTCGTACTCGATCGCGGTGATGGAGTCGCCGAAGACGTACTCGACGTCGTCACGGGCGGCGTCGTAGTAGATCTCGCTGAGGTCGTCGCGCATGATCTCGACGTGCCGGTCCGACGCGATGCCGACGAGCTTGGTGAGGTCGATTTCGGTGGGGCGCGGCCGGCCTTCCCGGTGCATCGTGAGGCGGTCGGTTCCGGTGGCGAGCTCCTCGATGCGGGGCAAGACGCCCATCTTCGCCGAGATTTCCATCGCCGGGCGGAACAAATCGACGGCGTGGCCGCCCGTCTTGCGCAATCCCGGCGCGCGCTCGACGACGGTGACCTCGAAGCCGCGTCGGGCCAGCCAGTACGCCAGCACGGGGCCGGCGATGCTGGCGCCGGAGACGAGTATCCGCATGACGGCCTCCTCGGGTTAGAGTCCCAAGCTATGCGCTTCGGTCTCTTCATTCCACAGGGCTGGCGGCTGGACCTGGTCGGCATCGACCCCGAGAAGCACTGGGCGGTGATGCGCGATTTGGCCGCCCACGCCGACAACGGCGCGTGGGACTCGCTGTGGGTCTACGACCATTTCCACACCGTCCCATTGCCGACGGGCGAAGCCACCCACGAGGCATGGTCGCTGATGGCGGCGTACGCGGCGACCACGTCGCGCATCAAGCTCGGGCAGATGTGCACGGCGATGAGCTACCGCAATCCGGTGTACCTGGCCAAGGTGGCCGCGACCGCCGACATCATCTCCGGAGGCCGGATCCAGATGGGCATCGGCGGCGGCTGGTACGAACACGAGTGGCGCGCTTACGGTTACGGGTTTCCGTCGGCCAAGGTGCGGTTGGCGCGCCTGGACGAGGGCGTGCAGATCATGCGCGAGGCCTGGCGCGACGGCAAGGTCAGCTTCGACGGCGAGCACTACCAGGCCGACGGCGCCATCGTCGCGCCGAAGCCGTTGCAACCCAACGGCATACCGCTGTGGATCGCCGGGGGTGGGGAGAAAGTGACCTTGCGCATCGCCGCGAAATACGCGCAGTACACCAACTTCACGCCCGAACCCGAGGCGTTCGCCCACAAGTCGGAGGTGCTGGCGCGGCATTGCCGCGACGTGGGCACCGACTTCGACGCGATCGTGCGCTCGGCCAACTTCACCGCCGTCGTCGGTCGGTCCGAGACCGACGTCAAAGACCGGCTGCGGCGGGTGCGCGACCGGCTGGCCGGCTATGTGCCTGAGGCGGTGGCGGATTCGATGGTCACCGGCATTCCGGACGCGGCGAGCGGGACACCGGAACAGGTGATCGAACGGATCGCGAAGGTGCGCGATCTCGGGTGCGAGTACGCGATCTGCTATTTCCCGGAGGCCGCCTACGACCGTTCCGGCATCGAGGTTTTCGAGCGGGAAGTCATTCCCGCGCTGACCTAGACGTCGGAGGTGACGTACCGCGTCTTGACCGGGGGCGCGGACAACAGGGGCGGCAGCTCGGTCAGTTTTCCCTCGCCGGCCCGAAATGCGCGGTAGGCCTCGTCGTGCTCGACCGTGTCCCACAGTTCGTAGACGATCCAGTGCGCCTCGTCGGCCCCGTCGACGAGCACGTCGGTTCGCAGGTTCCCGTCGAACGCGCGGGTGACTTGCAGGGCGCGACCCATCACGTCGCGCGCCGCCGGCACGGATTCGGGCTTGAATTTCAGTTCCAGTAGCACCGTGACGGGCATGCTCGTCTCCTCGTGTTGCGGCGGCGTCCCCAACATAGCCGCCCCAGCCGAGGGGCAGCGCGAGGCCGCAGGCAGCGAGAACGCAATTTCCACTTTTGTCGAACGCTGTTGTACCTTTCAGGGAGCGCGTTGATGTGTTGCGGACCGCGGGAGGATCCCCTATGCAGAAGGCACTCGCCCCCGAAATCTCCACCTGGCCCGACGAGAACCCCCAGCTGATCGGGAGTCGCTGCGGCGCCTGCGGTGCCACGACGTTCCCGGTGCAGCAGTGGTGCCCGCGCTGCAGCGGCGGCGAGATGACCGAGGTCTTGCTGCCCCGCCGCGGGACCCTGGTGGCGTGGACCACGCAGGGTTTCCCGCCGGGGGCGCCCTATGCCGGCCCGGCGGGCAACGATTTCGTGCCGTTCGGCGTGGGCCTCGTCCAGCTCGGCGACATCATCCGGGTCGAGGGCCGGTTGACCGAAAACGACCCGGCGAAGCTGCAATTCGGCCAGGAGGTCGAGCTGACCATGGTGCCGCTCACCACGGACGAAGAGGGCGCCGAGATCATGACGTTCGCGTTCCAGCCGATCGACAAGGGAGCCTGAGATGACCAATGACGTCGCAATCATCGGCGTGGGTCTGCACCCGTTCGGCCGCTTCGAGAAGACCGCGATGCAGATGGGCGCCGAGGCCATCCAGGCCGCGCTGAGCGACGCCGGCCTGGACTGGAAGGACATCCAGTTCGGCTTCGGCGGCAGCCACGAGGTGTCCAATCCCGACGCGGTGACGCGGCTGGTCGGGCTGACCGGCATCACCTTCACCAACGTGTTCAACGCCTGCGCCACCGCCGCCAGCGCGATCCAGCAGACCGCCGACACCATCCGGCTGGGCAAGTACGACATCGGCATCGCCATCGGGCTGGACAAGCATCCGCGCGGCGCGTTCACCGACGACCCCGCCAAGCTCGCGCTCCCGCAGTGGTACGCGCAGAACGGCCAGTTCGTCACCACCAAGTTCTTCGGGATGAAGGCCAACAAGTACCTGCACGACCACAACATCTCGCAGGCGACGCTGGCCAAGGTGGCCGCCAAGAACTTCCGCAATGGTGCGCTGAACCCGAACGCGTTCCGGCGCAAGCCGATTTCCGAGGAAGAGATCCTCAACTCGAACGTGCTCAATTACCCGCTGACGCAGTACATGTTCTGCGCGCCCGACGAGGGCGCCGCGGCGGTCATCATGTGCCGCGCCGACATCGCGCACAAGTACACCGACAAGCCGGTGTACGTGCGGGCCTGCGAGATCCGGACCCGTCGTTACGGCGCCTACGAGGTGCACGCCACCTTCGCCCCGCTGGACGAGGACGCCTCGCCGACGGTGCACGCGGCCAAGGCGGCCTACGAGGCGGCGGGCATCGGGCCCGAGGACGTCGACGTCGCCCAGCTGCAGGACACCGACGCCGGCAACGAGGTCATCCACATGGCCGAGACGGGTCTGTGCGCCGACGGTGAGCAGGAAAAGCTGCTGGCCGACGGCGCCACCGAGATCCACGGTTCGTTGCCCGTCAACACCGACGGCGGACTGATCGCCAACGGCGAACCCATCGGCGCGTCGGGCCTGCGGCAGATGCACGAGCTGGTGCGCCAGCTGCGCGGCGAGGCGGGCGAGCGTCAGGTTCCCGGCAACCCACGGGTCGGCCTGGCCCAGGTGTACGGGGCCCCGGGCACCGCGTCCGCGACCATCGTGTCGCTCTAGCGCTCCGCCCCTCCACAAGCACAAAAGCCCCCGAGACAACGGCGTTTCGGGGGCTTTTGACTGCCCGCGCTAGATCGCCGGGCCCAGCAGGTCGTCGGCGTCGCGGATGACGTAGCCGTAGCCCTGCTCGGCCAGGAAGCGCTGCCGGTGCGCCGCGTAGTCGGCGTCGAGGCTGTCGCGGGCCACCACGGAATAGAAGATGGCGCCGCCGCCGTCGGACTTGGGCCGCAGCAACCGGCCCAGCCGCTGGGCCTCCTCCTGGCGCGATCCGAACGTGCCCGAAACCTGCACCGCCACCGAGGCTTCCGGCAAGTCAATCGAGAAGTTGGCGACCTTGGACACCACCAGCGTCGACACCTCACCGCGGCGGAAGGCGTCGAACAACGCCTCGCGTTCCTTGGTGCGGGTGGATCCCTGGATCACCGGGGCATCCAACTCGACGCCGAGCTCGTCGAGCTGATCGAGGTAGGCGCCGATCACCAGGGTCTGCTCGCCGGGGTGTTTCTCCAGGATCGACTTCACCACAGCGATTTTGGTGTGCACCGTCGAGCACAGCCGGTAGCGTTCCTCCGGTTCGGCGGTGGCGTACATCATGCGCTCGTTGTCGGTCATGGTCACGCGCACCTCGATGCACTCGGCCGGCGCGATCCAGCCCTGTGCCTCGATGTCCTTCCACGGCGCGTCGTAACGCTTCGGGCCGATCAGGGAGAACACGTCGCCCTCGCGGCCGTCCTCGCGGATCAGCGTGGCGGTCAGCCCGAGGCGCCGCTTGGACTGCAGGTCGGCGGTCATCCGAAACACCGGCGCCGGCAGCAGGTGCACCTCGTCGTAGATGATCAGCCCCCAGTCGCGGCTATCGAAGAGTTCCAGATGCCGGTACTCACCCTTGGTGCGGCGGGTGATCATCTGGTACGTCGAGATGGTGACCGGCCGAATCTCCTTGCGCTCGCCGGAGTATTCGCCGATCTCGTCCTCGGTCAGCGAGGTGCGCGCGACCAGCTCGCGCTTCCACTGCCGCGCGGCGACGATGTTGGTGACCAGGATCAGCGTCGTCGCACCGGCTTTCGCCATCGCGGCGGCGCCGACCAGCGTCTTACCGGCGCCGCACGGGAGCACCACCACCCCGGAGCCGCCGGACCAGAACGAGTCCGCGGCCAGCTGCTGGTAATCGCGCAGGTGCCAGCCGTCCTGCTCCAGGCTGATCGGGTGCGCCTCACCGTCGACGTAACCGGCGAGGTCCTCGGCGGGCCAGCCGATCTTCAGCAGCATCTGCTTGACGCGGCCCCGCTCGCTGGGGTGGACGACGACGGTGTCCTCATCGATGCGGGCGCCCAGCATCGGCGCGATCTTCTTGTTGCGCAGCACCTCCGCGAGCACCGCGCGGTCCAGGCTCACCAGGGTCAGGCCGTGCGCGGGGTGCTTGACCAGCTGCAGCCGGCCGTAGCGGGCCATGGTGTCGACGATGTCGACCAGCAGCGGCTGGGGCACCGCGTAGCGGGAGAACGACACCAACGCGTCGACGACCTGTTCGGCGTCGTGACCGGCGGCGCGCGCGTTCCACAGCGCCAGGGGCGTGATCCGGTACGTGTGCACGTGCTCGGGCGCGCGTTCCAGCTCGGCGAACGGCGCGATGGCGGCGCGCGCGTTGCCGGCCAGCTCGTGATCGACCTCGAGCAGCACCGTCTTGTCGGACTGCACGATCAACGGCCCCTCGGTCATGCCCCCCATTATTCAGTCGCCCGCCGACACCACCGAGGTGATGCGGTGGATGGCGAAGTCGCGCATCCGCGCGGACCCCGAATCCCAGGCCACCAGCTGTCCGCCCCGAATCGTGATCGGCGACACCACCCGCTGGGTGGCCACCCCCGCGGCGTCGAGGTAGCCGATCACCAGGGTGGCCTGGTCCTTGGCCGCGCGCTGCAACAGCGACATGGTGACCGCGGGGTCGACGCGGGTGTTGCCGAAGGGTGCGGCGGTCACCTTCCGCAGCACCGAGACGACCGCGTTCAGCGTCTCGCCGGTGGGCCGCGGCAGGGGGCGGTACGGCCTGCGCTCCTGCGGTGTGGGCACCCGGGCCCCGCGGGGCCGGACATCGACGATGGCGCCGGACGAATCCTCGGCGGCCGGCGCAAAGCCGGCGGCGCGCAACGCGACGAGCACCTCGGCGATCGGCGCGGGCGACACCGCGACCGTCGGCGCCAGGGCGCGCAGCCGCAGCTGGTCGGCGGCCGCCACCGCCTGTGCCAGCAGGGCCGGGTCCTCACAGCGCACGAACGACGCGGCCATGCCGATCCGCAGCTGGCCGTGCCGGCGGGCGACATCGTCGATGAGGTAGGTAAGGCCTTGCGGCACCGGAGTTTTCGAGTGCTTGGCGAAAAACTCTTGCATCCAGTCGCGGGTCTTGCCGACGTCGAGTGCGTGGCGGATCGACTGTTCGCTGATGCGGTAGACCATCGCCGTGCCCGCCGATTCGACGGTGGCGACCGTGGCGAGGTCGTCGGCCAGCTCGCGTCGCAGCGGTCCGGGCACCACGACCGTCAGGTCGCCCTGCACCAGGAAGTGGTCGATGGGCGCGGGCATCGCCCGCGTCATCGCCTGTACCGCGTTCCCCGGGTCGGCGTCGAGCAGCGCCCGGCCGGGCGTGCTGATCGCTCCGCGGCCCACCAATCCCAGCGCATGGCTTTCGGCCAGCAGGTCGGCCACGGGTTGGGGCTGCAGCCGCCTGGCCCAGCGCGGACGCCGCCAGATCAGCGCCGCCGAGGCGGTGGCCGCGTCGACACCGGCGCCGGGTGGCAGCTCGGAGAGCATGCTCAGCAACAGCCGGCGGTCCAGTGGCGCGGCGGTTGAATACAGCGAATCCGTCAGGGCGCCATAGGGTTTGGCGTCAGGACTGCGGGTGCCGATCAACGCCGGCCGGACCGGCAGGTCGAGCCAGGTGTGGGCGAGCAGGTGCCAGCGCTCGGCCGGCGACATCCCGGAGTACCGTTCGATGGCCATCGTCGGCGCCCAATACGGCCCGTCACCGTGGGCCGGTTCCGGGTCGGGCGTGCCGCTGGCGATCAATCCGGCTGCCGCCGCGACCTCGAGGATCAGGCCGAGCCGCCGCTCCTCGACACCGGTCGTCTTTGCCAGCCGCTTGACGTCGCGAATCCCCAGTCCGCCGCTGCGCAGCTCGGAAACCGGTGCGGCGCCGAGGGTTTGGAGCAGCACGTCGATCTCTCGAAGCAGGTCGATGACGGCGCCAGCGGCCACCGCGTCGACGTCGACGGCCGTCGTGGTCGACACGACCGGGTCGGGGGAGGTCAGGCTCATGGGCCCGGGGTCCTCCCCGCGCAGCACCTGCCCGACGTGGCGGGGCAGGATCACCCTCTCGGCATCGATGCGCCGCAGCAGCCCCATCGCCAGCAACTGCGGCACGGGGCGGTCCGCCGGGGCGCCGGGCGCGGCGTCGCGGGTGCGGCCCATCGGCGAACCCTCGAGCAGTTTGTCCAGCACGGCGAGCTGCGCGTCGTCGAGGCCGTCGACGAGACCGGCGATCTCCTCGCCCGTGCGTGAGCCGTCCTCGAGCGTGACCTGCCCGGGATGCCAGGGCAACGCGGTGCCGGCATCGGCGGCGACCCGGACCGCTGCCTCGCCCCACACCAGGGCGCGCTGTCGCAGGTCGTCCAGCGCGCCGACGACGTCGGCCTCGGGAGCGCGGTCACCGATGAGCGCGACCAGCTTGGCGGTGGGCACCGGGGCGGAGTCGGCCTGCAGCACCAGCAGGGCGTCGAGCACGGCCAGCCGCAGGAAGTCGAGATCGTCGGTGGCGGCCTTGACCGACTGCCGCGCCTGGGCGCGCGCGGCCAGCGCCGCGATGCTGCCGGGCGGGGGCTGGGCGAGGTCCGGCCGTAGTTCCAGCAGTCGGATCAGCCGCTCGTCGGGCAAATCGGCCAGCCAGGACCCCAGCGGGATATCCGGGGTGTTGTCGGTCATTGCTGACCAGCGTAAAGCAGTCGGCCGGCGCAAACGCCACGGTCAGGACGCCCGCGGGCGGCCTTGCGTCACCCGGACCCGTGCGACCTGTCAGAATGGACCCGTGGCTAACACTGCTGAGGGCAAGGCGCGCAAGACCAAGTACGTCGACAACGGTTGGCCGACGACGGACCCGGACGACCACGCCGTGAGCGAACTGGTGACGGATCGGACGGGTGCGCTGTCACCGTTCGGCGAGTTGGTCTTCCCGCTGCCCGCAACCGACCTGCCCTACCTCCACCCGGTTACCGTCGTCAACCGGTAGGTCGCCGGATGGCTAAGGCCTCAGAGGCAGCCAAGCCGCCCGCGACCTGGGCATCGCCCGAATCCCGGTCCGGCAAGCTTTCGCACCTGGACGAGCGGGGGGCCGCGCACATGGTCGACGTCACGGAAAAGGGCGCCACCAAGCGCACCGCCGTCGCGGCGGGCGCACTGCGCACCTCGCCCGAGGTCGTGGCGCTGATCTCGTCCGGCGGCATGCCCAAGGGCGACGCGCTGGCCACGGCGCGGGTGGCCGGCATCCTGGCCGCCAAGCGCACCAGCGACCTCGTCCCGCTGTGCCACCAGCTCGCGCTCACCGGGGTCGACGTCGACTTCGCCGTCGGCGAGTCGGACATCGAGATCACCGCGACCGTGCGCAGCACCGATCGCACGGGCGTGGAGATGGAGGCGCTGACCGCCGTCTCCGTGGCGGGGCTCACGCTCTACGACATGATAAAGGCCGTCGACCCCGCCGCGCGTATCGACGACATCCGGGTGCTGCGCAAGCAGGGCGGCAAAACCGGAAATTGGGAGCGGTGATGAGCGCGCGATCCGCACGAGTGATCATTGCGTCGACCCGCGCCGCGGCCGGCGTGTACGAGGATCGATGCGGGCCGATCATCACGGAATGGCTTGAGCAGCAAGGCTTTTCGCCGGTACAGACCGACGTGGTGGCCGACGGTGGTGCCGTCGGCAAGGCGCTGCGCGAGGCGCTCGACGCCAACGTCGACGTGATCATCACGTCGGGCGGCACCGGCATCTCACCCACCGACGGCACCCCGGACCAGACCGTGGCGGTGCTGGACTACATGATCCCGGGGCTGGCCGACGCCATCCGCCGCTCGGGGCTGCCGAAGGTGCCGACGTCTGTGCTGTCGCGCGGGGTCTGCGGCGTGGCCGGCCGGACGCTGATCGTCAACCTGCCGGGCTCGCCCGGGGGCGTCCGCGACGGCCTCGGGGTGCTCGCCGACGTGCTCGACCACGCGCTCGACCAACTCGCGGGCGGGGATCACCAACGATGACGCGCGTCTTGCGCGCCGCCATGACCGAAGAGCCGATCGTTTTGGCGGAGCACGAAGAGCTGGTGGGCCATCAGTCTGCCGGGGCCATCGTCGGATTCGTCGGCATGATTCGCGATCACGACGCCGGCCGCCGGGTGGTGCGGCTGGAATATTCGGCGCACCCGTCGGCCGCCGACGTCCTCGCCCAGGTGGTGGCGGAGGTCGCCGAGGAGGCTGCCGGGGTGCGCGCCGTCGCGGCCAGCCACCGCGTCGGCGTCCTGCGCATCGGCGAGGCGGCGCTGGTGGCCGCGGTCGCCGCCGACCATCGACGGGCGGCGTTCGACACGTGCGCCCGCCTGGTCGACAGCATCAAGGCGCGACTACCGGTGTGGAAGCACCAGTTCTTCGACGACGGAACCGAAGAGTGGGTGGGCTCGGCCTAGCGGGCCGCAGTGATCACGACGGCTGCACGAGCGCGTCGAGCGCGTCGTTGCCGTGGATGTTCGCGCCCCGGATCTCTTCCCACAGCTGCTGGGTGTAGCCGACGTTCGCCGTCTGCGGCGGCGCGGGCGGCAGGGCGTCGGCCGGGGGCGCCGGGGGGAG